>DATLXH010000113.1:0-33247 GCA_035576005.1 Thermoanaerobaculia bacterium
TACCAGATGGCGACGGGATCGGCGACGTGGGCGAGGCGCGGCGACGCAGGAATAGTGGTGACTATGCTGAGGAGTCGCAACGAAGCCCACGACGGCGAGACCAAGCCAGGTGGTACCAATTCATCGAATACACTCCACTAGGATCTCTCACCGGAACGCTTAGTGACAGCGATCGAGAGCAAGGCATGCAACGTCAGGATCTTCGAGGTGTCGGTAGTCGGGCTGCTGGCTGGCTGGCAAGCTGACGATGCGCTGTCCGTTCTGCAGTAATCCGGAAGACCGTGTTGTCGACTCCAGGGAGAGCAAGGAGGGAAATGTCATTCGGCGAAGAAGAGAATGCGCCCTCTGCGAGAGGCGATTCACCAGCTATGAGAAGATCGAGCTGCTCCCCCTCCAGGTAGTCAAACGCGATGAGAGACGCGAACTGTACGACAGGGCCAAGCTCATGGAAGGACTTCAGGTCGCGTGCCGCAAGCGGCCCATTTCGTCGGATAAACTCGAGCGGGTTGTCGACGAGATTGAAGTCTCGATGCAGGAGTCCGCAGAACGCGAAGTCTCGAGTCAGGCGCTCGGCTTCATGGTGATGGAACGGCTCAAGGAACTGGACGAGGTTGCCTACGTTCGTTTCGCATCGGTCTATCATCGGTTCGAAGACGTCGAAGCGTTCGTTCGCGAGCTTCAGCAACTCAAGGATGGCTCGAGATGAGAGGGGAACCTTGGGAACAGCCATTGCACCGACCTGATCTCCATCCTCCGCGGAGTGTCAGCCAGGACGCTGCCGACAAAAACGGCAGCATCGCTCGAGTGAAGGCACACGTCGGGAACCCGGAGCCCGCAACGAAGACTACGAGGCGCTTGAAAGCATGACTGAGCAGAACGAAGCCGCCAAAGAAGAGCCGATCAAGATCCCGGATGTCCTTCCGGTGCTTCCACTCAAGGACCTGGTGATCTTTCCCTTCATCATCGTCCCGCTGTCGGTCTCGCGTGAGAAGTCGATCAACGCGGTCGATCAGGCGCTGGCCGAGAACAGGGTGATCATGCTCACGGCTCAGAAGGACTTTCAGAACGAGGATCCGGGCGAAGAGGATCTGTATCGCGTAGGCACCGTGGCCATCATCATGCGGATGCTCAAGCTCCCGGACGGCCGCATACGGATTCTCGTTCAGGGTCTCTCACGGGCGAGAATCGATTACTTCATCCAGACCGCGCCTTTTTTCAAGGCGAAGATCACAAGGATCGAGGAGCCGGTCACCAAGGACCGTCCGCTCGAGATCGAGGCGCTGATTCGTTCGGTCAAGCAAAACCTTGATCGCTCAGTGACCCTTGGAAAGAACATTTCCCCCGAGGTGATGGTGATTGCGGCGAACCTCGATGATCCTGCGCGACTCACCGACTTGTCAGCGTCCAACCTCGATCTCAAACTCGAGGAAGCACAGAACATCCTCGAGACCATCGACCCCATCGAGCGGCTCAAGAAAGTCAACGAGTTACTGACCCGCGAGATCAACCTTCTGACCATGCAGCAGGAGATCTCGACCGCCGCTCAGGGCGAGATGAACAAGAATCAGCGTGAGTACTTTCTCCGCCAGCAACTGAAGGCGATTCAGTCCGAGCTGGGAGAAGGCGAAGAGCTGGCCGAAGAGGTTGAGAACTACCGGAAGAAGATCGAAGAAAAATCGATCGCAGCCGAAGCGAAAGACGAAGTCGAAAAGCAGATCAAGAGGCTCGAGCGATCCCACCCTGATTCGGCAGAAACGTCCATCATCCGTACATACCTCGACTGGATGACGGGACTGCCGTGGGGAGTCATGTCTGCAGACAATCACGATCTCGCGAGAGCACGCGAGATCCTCGACGAAGACCACTACGATCTGGAAAAGATCAAGGAGCGAATCCTGGAGTACCTCGCTGTTCGCAAGTTGCGAGGCACAAAGATGAAGGGTCCGATCCTATGCTTCGTGGGACCTCCCGGAGTCGGAAAGACTTCGCTCGGGCGTTCCGTGGCCCGGGCGTTGGACAGGAAGTTCGTCCGGATCTCACTCGGCGGAGTACGCGACGAGGCGGAAATTCGAGGCCATCGCCGAACGTATGTCGGTGCGCTTCCCGGCAGGATCATTCAGGGTATCAACCAGGCGCAGACCGGCAATCCAGTCTTCATGCTCGACGAAGTCGACAAGATCGGCGCGGACTATCGCGGCGACCCCTCATCGGCGCTCCTCGAAGTTCTCGACCCCGAGCAGAACAACTCGTTCCGTGATCACTACCTCGGCGTCGCCTACGACCTTTCGAATGTCATGTTCATCGTCACAGCGAATGTGCTCGACACGATTCAGCCGGCTTTCCTCGACCGGATGGAAGTGATCCGTCTTTCCGGCTACACGGACGAAGAGAAGGTGATGATCGCCAAGCAGCATCTCATTCCCAAGCAGATGGAAGAGAACGGCATCAAGGAAACCGACGTGTCGTGGACCGATTCAGGGATCATGAGGATCATCACCGGCTACACCAAAGAGGCAGGTCTTCGGAATCTCGAGCGTGAGATCGGCACCGTCTGCAGGAAGATCGCGGTCCAGGTGGCGGAAGGGAAGAACGAGAAGAGCTACCGCATCACGGAGTCGACCGCGGAGAGGTATCTGGGACCGATGAGGCATTTCGCCGAAGAGCTGCTCGAGCGCGACCAGGTTGGTGTGGCAACGGGACTGGCGTGGACGTCGGTGGGCGGCGACATTCTTTTCATCGAAGCGACGGCTGTTCGTGGAAAGGGAAAGCTCTCGTTGACGGGACAGCTTGGTGAGGTGATGAAGGAGTCGGCGCAAGCCGCGCTGACGTACGCGCGCGCTCATGCTGATGAGCAGGGGATCTCACCGGATTACTTCGAGACCCACGACATTCACATTCATGTCCCTGCGGGCGCCATTCCGAAAGACGGACCTTCGGCAGGAATCACCATCACCGCGGCGATCATCTCTGTCCTGACGGGTAAGCCTGTCCGACGGAACATCGCCATGACTGGCGAAGTCACGCTGCGTGGCGAAGTGCTGCCCATCGGCGGCGTCAAAGAGAAGGTGCTTGCTGCTCGCGCGGCAAAGATCAACACCGTCATCCTTCCGAAGCTTAACGAGCGAGATCTCGTCGAAGTGCCTGAGCCGATCAAGCGCGACATGCAGTTTTACTTCGTCGAGCATGTGGAAGACGTGTTGCGCATCGCACTGCTCCCTCCCAACGCCTCGGAGCAGAAGACCGTCGAGCGATCGGGTCGAGACGCCAAGCAGCTGGCCGAGCCTGAACCTGCCTCCGCGCCCGTGGAACCCGTGGCTCAGCCCGGATAGTCGTCCGTCGGATCAGCCGCCTCCTCACGTCGCACCCTCGCGTCTTGATTGATCGGGCGTGTCAGCCCAGCCGACATTGTTGCTGCGGAGTGGCGAGAGTTCCCTAAGGCTGCTAAGGCTCGCACCAATGAATCGACGACTTTAAGAAACGCCCTGACTATCCCGGCGAAGCGGTGCGATCGATCGTGATTTGAACAACCGGCAGAATAATGGTCGCGATCGCCACTTTCACGAGGTCCGCAACGACGAACGGTGCGATGCCCGTCAGGAACGCGTTCTTCGCTCCAAGGCCGAGAGGTCCGGCAAGCCATGACCAGCCTCCGAGGTATAGAACGCCAATTGAGGCGATCATCCCCGCGCCCGTAATGAACATCGATCGATTCCAGCCTCGCTCAGCGACGAAGCCCGCGATCCATGTCGCAGCCGGGTACGCAAAGAGGTACCCGGCCGTAGGGCCCATCAGCATCACCAGGCCACTACGTCCCTGGGAGAACACAGGCAGACCACTGAGCCCCTCCAGAAGGTAGAGCGTTGCCGCCGCAGCACCACGCGCGGATCCGAGTGCAGCTCCGACGAGAATCAGCGCGAGGGGCTGGAGCGTCATCGGAACGGGGGAGAAGGGGACGGGCACGGCGAACTGAGCGGAGAGTGCAATCAGCAGACTGGCTCCGAGGATGACCACTGCGTTCATCGCAAACGAGCGACCAGTAATCCTCTGCGAGACGAACCGGGGGATTCCGAGGGGGAGCGTATTCATAGGTGGCGTCTCCTTGAGCTTTCCAGTATAATGGACAAGTTGCGGGCGGGCGGAGGTATCAAATTCCGAGCCCGGTTGCTTTAATGGGCCGTAAGAAAACTCCTACTTGTCGCGCTGATGTATGGAGTTGCATGATAACCACTCTTCGCGGGGGTCCGCTCCCGCACCAATCACTATGACTGCACCTGTCTTCGTCTCACGCTCGATCGATGTCGATTCCTCATGACAGCGTCGTGCCCGCTCTCGTTCCTTCCACTTGTCTCGAGGAGATACACCATATGAATCGATCCTGCAGCTTGAAAAAGTTTGTTGCCGGACGCGGAGCGCTCGTCAGCGCTTTGGTCCTCACTACGGCGCTGGCAGCGCCGCTCGCTGCGTCCTCGCATCGCGAGGCGCCACTCACCTCCAAGAAACCCGCAATCGACTCCACAGACGTCTACGCGTTCGTGAGCCCGGGCGCGGCGACCACCGTGACGCTGATTGCGAACTGGATTCCTTTCGAGGAGCCTGCCGGCGGCCCGAACTTCTATCACTTCGATCCGCTCGCACGCTACCTCATCAAGGTTGACCGCGACGGCAACGGCGTGCCGGATATCACCTATGAATGGAGATTCCAGAACGCCATTCAGAATACGGCCACGTTCCTCTACAACACCGGTCGCATCGACTCGCTCACCGATCCGGACTACAACTATCGTCAGACGTATACGGTGGCTTCGATCGACGGCGCAGGCGTCCGCACGGTTCTCGCGACCGGTTTGACGATGCCGCCGGATAACATCGGTCCCCGCTCGACTCCGAACTACGAAGCGCTCGCCGCTGCAGGGGTCTACCCAGCCGGTGCCGGCCGTTTGGTTTTCGCAGGACAGCGAGATGATCCGTTCTACATCGACCTCGGTTCCATTTTCGATTTGCTTGGCCTCAGGCCGTTCAACAATGCGCACCTGATTCCGCTTGCCGTTGAGCCGGGAATCGATACGCCGGGCGGCTTCAACATCCACACGACATCGATCCGGGTTCCGATGACCGAGCTTGCGCCAGCCTGTCCGGTGCCAGCAGTCGCAACGAACCAGAACTGCGTCATTGGAGTCTGGGCTACAGCCGAGCTGCCTTCTCGCCTGACCCGTACCCTGGCAGCTCCGTTTATTACAGGGTCGGGAGCGTTCGTACAGGTCTCGAGGCTTGGAAATCCCCTGGTGAATGAACTGCTTGTCGACCTGGCCAGGAAGGATGCTTTCAGTGCCTCCCAGCCGACTGGTGACGGTGCTTTTCTGCCGCTGATATTGGACCCCGAGCTGGCACGTTTGATCGACACTCTTTATCCGGCCATCGCCGTGCCGCCGCCGCCTCGCAACGACCTGGTCACCGTCTTCCTCACAGGAATTCCCAACGTTAACCGACAGCTTGTTTCCGCAAATTCGCCTTCCGAGCAACTCCGACTCAACATGGGGATCGCACCGACCGCTGCAATCTGTGCCGGCAACCGGCTCGGATTCATCGGCGGTGACAACGCCGGGTTTCCGAATGGCCGTCGGCTCGAAGATGACGCGACAGACATTGCGCTCCGGGTTGTTGCCGGAGGGTATGCCTTGGCGCCCGCTGGTTTCAACGTCTTTCCGAATAATCGACTGGGTGATGGCGTCAACGTAAATGATCGCCCCTGTCTGACGGCGTTTCCATACCAGGGAACTCCGCATCAGGGCTACACCCACACACATCATCCAGTGGGCAGCACCACAACCCCCTAATAGTCAGCGAAAGGAGAATCACAACAATGAAACGAAAACTCAGTTCCTTCTCGCTGGCCCTGATAATGGGGATTGCGAGCTTTCTTACGATCTCACCGTCGGACCTCCTGGCTTCGAGCCATCGCGAAGCGCCTCTCACGGCGATTGATCCCACCATTGACAATACCGATGTCTACGCGTTCCGCAGCCCGGATGACCCTTCGAAGGTCACCCTCATCGCCAACTGGATTCCGTTCGAGGAGCCCGCGGGCGGACCCAACTTCTACCACTTCGATACCAAGGCTCGCTATCTGATCAAAGTCGATCGTGATGGCAATGGCGTGGCCGATGTGACGTACGAGTGGACCTTCCAGGACGCCATCCAGAACACCGCTACGTTTCTTTACAACACCGGACCGATCACGACACTCAACGATCCCGACTACAACTACCGTCAGACGTATACGATCGCCGTCATTGATGGTGTCGGAGTCCGCACTGTGCTCGGCACGAACCTTCTCATGCCGCCGGATCACATCGGACCGCGCTCCACCCCTTCCTATCCTCCGCTGGCAGCGGCCGGTATCTACGACCTCGGGCGTGGGGAAAAGACCTTTGTCGGTCAGCGTGACGATCCTTTCTTCATCGACCTCGGGTCCATCTTCGACCTCCTCGGTCTCCGTCCCTTCAATAGCGCTCATGTGATTCCGCTGGCCAATGCTCCCGGAGTGCAGGATATCAGCGGTTTCAACATTCACACGACGGCCTTTCAGGTTCCGATCGCATTGCTTGCACCTGCATGTCCGGTCAATGCGGCCGGCATTCCGACCGATCCGACCAACAGGAACTGCGTGGTCGGTGTTTGGTCTACGGCAGAGCGCAGAGAGTTCACCGACATGGCTGCGACGGGAGTGGAAACCGCCAGCGGCAATTTCATTCAGGTCTCACGTCTCGGTAATCCGCTGGTTAACGAGTTGATCGTTGACCTCGCACGAAAGGACGCGTTCAATTCACTCAACCCAACCGGCGACGCCGCGGTCCAGGACCGAGTCACCGACCCGGAACTGGGACGCCTTATCCCGATCTTGTACCCCGGTATCACCGTTCCACCTGCTCCTCGTAACGACCTCGTGGCAATCTTCCTCACGGGAATCGCCGGACTCAATCAGCAGCTCAACTCCGTTGCCACTCCGTCCGAGCAGCTCCGGCTCAACCTCGCGATCGCTCCGACTGCAGGCGTCTGCCAGGGTAACCCGCTGGGTGTCCTCGCTGGCGACAACGCAGGCTTTCCAAATGGCCGCCGCCTCGAGGACGATGTTGTCGACATCGAACTTCGTGCTGTTGCCGGTGCAACACCCTTCACTCCTGCATTCAACCGTTCACCGAACAACGCTCTTGGCGACGGCGTGAACGCAAACGATCTTCCCTGTCTGGCATCGTTCCCATACATGGCCACACCGAGCCAGGGATATACACACAGCGATCATCTCGTTGCCGGATCTCTGACTACTCTTGCGCTGGCCGGCGATATCGTGACAATCACCAATTCGGTCTCACCGACGCCAACGGCGGCCGGTACCAACGTAACGTTCACGATCCGAGTGACGAACAACAGCGGCGCCACTGCCACTGGTGTGACAGTCACCGATACCCTTCCAGCCGGACTTACGTTCGTGTCGGCAAGCTCTTCGGCCGGTACCTGCACCGGGACTTCGACGATCTCGTGCTCGGTCGGGTCTCTTGCAGCAGGCGCAGCCGCCACGATCACCGTAGTGGCACAGACCACAACGGGGGGCAACTTCACGAACACAGCAACCGTCACGACCACTACAACGGGGGAGACAGTCACGGGTAACAACACTGCTACTGCAACCGCGACAGTAACGGCAACTGGCAACCCTGTCCTGACATTCAACCCGGTCAATCCAACCTTCTCCTCGAACACGCCAACCTCGATTACGATTACGATCAGCGCTGCTCAGGGAACTCCGACCGTAATCAACCTTAACTCGACCAACTCAGGTGTCGCCGGCGTTCCGCTCACCGTCACAATCCCGGCGGGAGCGCTCAGCATCACCGTACCGATCAACGTAGGTCAGATCGGTTCGGCGACCATCACCGCAACATTGCCCGCAGGTCTTGGTGGCGGAGTATTTACGGAACTCGTTACCGTCGCGGCGGTGATCCCCGGAATCCCGACAGTGGAGACATGGGGATTGCTGCTGATGGCCTCCTTCCTGGCCCTCGCAGGCTACTTCATCACCCGGTCAATGTCGTAAGTACGTAAGCAGTCCTATAACTTGACACCCCGCCCGAAAGGGCGGGGTTTTTTGTTTGTGAAATGGGACCGCCGTAGTTGAGCCGCGAAGCGGCGTATCCTTCTCCCCGGCGGGGAGAGGGAAGCGAGCGGAGCGAAGCAGGGAGAGGGGCGTGAAGTCTCGCCAATCCGTCGAAAGGGCGAGGTCTTCGTATCTCTCGCGGCCCCTCTCCCGGTCGCTTACGCGACCACCCTCTCCCCGCCGGGGAGAGGGATTCGCCCCCTTCGGGGCGCGAGTCCCGCCGGCTGTCATTACCTCATCAGCGTCCCGCTGTTAACCCGCTTCTGATGACATCGGTTAATGCCTGACGTCGTTGAGCCGCGAAGCGGCGTTATCCCTCTCCCCGGCGGGGAGAGGGAAGCGAGCGGAGCGAAGCAGGGAGAGGGGCGTGAAAGTCTCGCCAGTCCGTCGGAAAGGGGGAGGTCTTCGTATCATTCGCGGCCCCTCTCCCGGTCGCTTACGCGACCACCCTCTCCCCGCCGGGGGAGAGGGATTCGCCCCCTTCGAGGCGCGAGTCCCGCCGGGTGTCATTACCTCTTCATCAGCGTCCCGCTGTTAACCCGCTTGGGATGACACTGCCTGCGGTAGTGAATAGCGGAAGGTCTGTGAGAAATGCGGGCTAACGCTTGGTGCGTCTGGGCCGTGGCTGAGGCGTGCTGACCTCTTCGGTTCCTCCGAGGAGAGGCTGAGGCCGGAGGAGCCACCAGATACCGACGGCCAGCGCGAGGCCGCCGACGGTTCGGTAAAAGTAGATCGCCTTGTACCAGAACGCGCGACTGAAGGCCGAGAACTCCGCCACCCGCCCCTGAGCTACGTCGGTGGCTAAAATATGGTTGATCCAGGCAATGAGGCCGAAGACGTGGCCACAGTAAAGAAGCAGCAGGGCGAGAGGAAAGACGACCACATTGCGGTTACTGAATGTGGCCCTGTCTGCTGCGAACAGCACCATGAGCAGCACAACGTTGAAGGTGAGATCGTATAGAGGTATGCCCGGCCTCTTCGTTCCGCGAGGCAGGTCGGCTTTCACGATGAGGACTTCGCGTCCCTTGAGCCGTAGTGTTGTGGCGGGAGTGACCTCGAAGAGGCGAACGATCGGTTCGGCCCCGCGCCTCACTAGCTCGTTGTACTGCGGGGTCGCTCCCCACCAGAGAGCGAATCCGATGGCGAAGCCTGCCAATCCTTTAAGCGCTCGTGGCCAGATCGGATCTCTTCGCAAATTTCAGGCTCCAGAACAGAAAGATTCCAAGGCTTGCAAGAATGATAATGACTTGCCAGACAGCCGAGTGAAAGAGATCGAAAATGTTCCGGTGATAGGCGCCGAGCAGGAACAGCGAGACGATTCGGACGAGGTTGAGCAGTTGGATCGCTACGCTGCCGGCCAGCACCCCTCCAACGCGCGCTGCGAGGGAAGCGGGAAAGGAAAAGATAGAGGCCACAAGGATCAGCATTGCCTCGACGCCGTTGCATCCATTCAGAATCTCGACTGCAAATTGAGGCGACGCGATTCGGGTCCCGCTGATGACGACCGGCTCTCCAATCGCTCGAAGGATGCTTCCTGAGAGCGCTGCGAGGACCGAAGTAAAGGGGACGACGACGGCTCGCTCGATCGGACCGAACGAAATGATGAGAAAGCCACCGATCAGGATTGCGAAAAATTTGAGGAGGAAAAAGCGCTGTGCTCGTTTCATAAGTTCAGGATGACTCCTGGTTTACGTATGGGAATGGGGGATAGATGCTGATGGAAGGTTCCTGGGGTCCTCTCGGGCTCCCGCGCCACCGGAAGTCGCGTCCCGGTCATCCCAGGGTTCGATGAATTCTGATGGTGGTGGTGTGACAGCGGCAAGGTCGCTGAATCCTATCCCGAAACGGACGCATCGGCGTGATCGAAATCAGGAATTGCGCTTGTGAGACTTATCCAGCCTCGAGCTCTCGCCCCGCGAGACGCAGGCTCTCGTCAACTGGAACGGAGAATGAACGTATGAGCAAGGGACTCGCTGGCAGGAGCAAGCCGAGAACCGTGGGACTTTGCGCGTCGAAGATCACGCCTCGGGGAATACCATGCAGTACCAAGTCAGTAGTAAGGCGTCTGCCGGCGAATGCGGGCGGATCGGGAGAGCAGGAAACGAATGACACGTCAGGCAATTCAGCTACGGCTCGCACTTGTCCCTCTAGCTCTCATTCTGGGAACCACGCTTTCGTGCAGGGAGCCGGACGCCCTGACGGAGACGGTCGCCGCTAACCTGATCAAGGGGAGGATGTACAAAGCTGAGCCGATCTACGCCGAAGTCCCTCGAAAAGTGACCTATGGCCCTCGCTCTCCCAAGGATGCTTACGACGAGAAAGCAGTGAACACTTTGAGGAACCTGCAAAAGGCGGGACTGATTACCATCAAGCAAAGCAGCGAGCCCGACTCCACCCAGACCTTCATGGCAACTGTAACCGATGAAGGCTTTCCAATCCTCGGTACGATGCCGAGTGCCCGGGGACAGGTCTACCGCGGGCGGATCTGCAGCAAGAAGGTGGATGGATTACGGAACTTCATCCGCCACCCTTCCTATCCGACGGTCGGTCACGCCGAAATCGTCTGGCACTACGAAAACCCCACACCGCTCTACGAATTGTTCGAGACCCGGATCAACAAGCCGCTGAACAAACCATTCGTGTCAGCTGTCTCCTTCTACTGGAAAGACCAGGGCTGGAGATTCAACATCACTGTCAAAAAGGCGGAAGCGCAGTAAAGGAATCGGCAGGCCGGGAAGCCCTTCGCCACCCCTCATGACCGGGTCGCGAAGGCTATGGCTTTGAGCGTGTCCGTGTCATCCGGCTAACACCTTGCGACGACGCGATGATTGCATCAGTCGCTTCGCGCGGAAAAAAGCCGGTCTCCACGACGCCTGCCATGTCGCTGATATGGAGAACGAGGTCTGCGATGTCGATTTCGGCGGGCACGACGATATCCAGGATCCGGTGACCCTCATCGGTCACGTACTCGCCGCCATTCTCGCGCCGGAGTTTCGGCTGTAATCCCAGGGCGTTGAACGATCGCTCGAGATTCCTGCAGGCAAACAGGACCACTTCAACCGGAAGGACTCCGCGCCCGAGCCGGTCAACCAGCTTGCTCTCGTCCGCAATGACGACGAAGCGCTTTGCCGCCTGCTCGACGATCTTCTCCCGCAGAAGTGCGCCACCAAGTCCCTTGATGAGACGAAGGTCGCGGTCAATCTCGTCAGCCCCGTCTATGGCCAGATCCAGCGGAGCAAGATCCTCGAGTGGATGAAGGGGTATGGCGAAGGAGCGAGCGAGCTCTTCGGTCCTCACCGAGGTGCAGGTAGCGCGAATGTGCTCGATCCTTCCTTCGCGGTACGCGGCACCGAGCAGGGCAACCAGTTCCGTTGCTGTGCTCCCGGTACCAAGACCCAGTGTCATTCCGCTTCGGATCTCCCCTAGAGCAACTCTCGCCGCTTCGATCTTGCGGGATTTCAGATCAATAGCCACCGGCTGAGCCTCCGTGTCGAGGGTCCGCGACTGCCGTCAGGCCGGTCTCATCGATCTGCACGGCGTGCACATCTCCGATCGAGCGGAGCTCGACGACTCCGTGACCCATCTCGTTGAGTCGGGTCAGCAACTCTTTGGGTGCACGATCCCTCTCGTAATAGATCTGGTCGGGAACGGCCTGGTGATGGAATCGCGCCGCGGCGACCGATTGAGGGAGTGTCATCTCATAAACGGTGAGATTGAGCAGAATCTGGAGGATCGTCGTTGGAATCATTGCGCCACCTGGACTCCCTATCGCAAGGAACGGCTTGCCCGATCGGAACACGATCGCTGGCGCGAGTGAAGAGACTGACCTTCCGCCAGGTTGAACGCCCTTTCCGGACGCCCCACCTGCGAGTGCGGGATCTGTCAGGAATTCATCCATCGCGTTATTCAGAAAGAAGCCGGCACCGTCGACGATCTGTCCATTTCCGAAGTTTGCGTTGAGGGAGGTCGTGAGCGCAGCGATATTGCCCTTTGAATCGACAATCGAAACGTGTGTGGTGTTGGGAGATTCTCCTCGTCCGGGGATGCCCAGCGCGCCAGTCGGGGTGGCTCGATCGGGGAGGATCGAGCGTCTCCACTGCTCGGCCCTGTCACTGGAGAGAAGCTCTCTGTAAGGAATGCGCGTATATGCGGGATCCCCCATGTAGCGCTGACTGTCGATGTGTGCTCGTCGCTCAGCCTCGGCGATCAGGTGAATTGATTGAGCGGTCTGGAAGCCTGATTGTAAGAGATCGAATCCGCTGAGGATGGCGAGGGTCTGACCAATCAGCATTCCTCCTGCACTTGGAGGTACCAGAGTAAGAATGGAGTACTTTCCGAATTCAACACGGAATGGTGCGCGCCATATCGGCCGATACTCTCGAAGATCGCGCTCCGTGACGATGCCGCCAGACTTTCGCATGGTCGCGATGAGCTTGCGACCCACGGCGCCCTTGTAGAATTCCGCAGGTCCGATCCTCCCGATTCTTTCCAGTGAGTCGGCGAGATCGGTTTGCACCAGCAGACTCGCGGCCGCAGAGGCAACCCCCCCGGGGAAGTAAATTGCGGCAGTGGATGGAAACGCGTCAATCTGGCGGCTCTCTTTAGCCTCCAACAAATCCGCAGCCAGCTCAGTGCTGACCCGCACGCCCTCGCGAGCCAGTCGCACGGATGGTGTCAAAAGGTCGGCCCATTTCAAATGTCCGAAGCGCCGGTGCGCTTCAGCGAGGCCAGCGACGGTCCCTGGAGTTCCTGCACGGAGAGCGGCGGCCGATACACTGGGCGGCGCCCGGAACATCTCAGCCCTGGACGCAAGCGGCGCGGTTGACGCGAAGTCGAGAGTCCAGACCCCTCCCGAAGACGCCTCGTAGTAGACGAGATACCCTCCACCACCAAGGTTGCCGGCCTGGGGGTGGGCAACCGCAAGGGCAAAGGAAACGGCCACAGCCGCGTCCATTGCGCTTCCTTCACGCTGCAGCACACTGAGTCCGATCTGTGTGGCGTATGGGGAGATCGTCGACAGGGCAGCGTTTTTAACCAGTGCCACCGATCCGGCACTTGCGGGAACGGGAATGAGCGCCCAGAAGAAGAGTGAAACGAGCAGGAGGAGTGGATGCCGTCCATGGCCAGTGGGTGGCGCCATCAGGCCGTGAAAAACGGTGCTGGGTGATGTTAGGGTCGAGTGAATCACCTGCGCGCCCGTTTCGGTTTTCTGTTGCGCTCGTAGATGATCTTCAACCCTTTGAGTGTAAGCTCGGGGTCGAGGTGTTCAATGTGCTCACTGTCTTCAGCGAGCAACTCCGCGAGACCACCCGTGGCAACGACGGTCTTGAGGTCGGGGACTTCCTGTTTCATGCGTGCCAGGATCCCGTCGACCAGTCCCAGGTATCCGAAATAGATCCCTGACTGCATGCCAGCAACCGTATTGGTCCCGATCAGTTGTGGCGGCCTCCTGACGTCAACCCTTGGCAGGCGTGCAGCCCTGGCAAAGAGCGCTTCGGACGAGATCGTGAGGCCGGGAGCAATCACGCCGCCCTGATACTCCGCGTTCGCTGAGACGAGGTCGAAGGTTGTAGCGGTTCCAAAGTCCACAACGATCGACGGCCCGCCGTAGATCTCGAAGGTGGCAACTGCGTTTACGATGCGATCTGCGCCTACTTCGAGAGGGTTTTCCACTTGAATCGCCAGACCTGTCTTGATACCGGGCTCGACGAACAGTGGGTCGATGTTGAAATACTTCGAGACCATCTGCGACATCGTGCTGTTCAGAGGCGGCACGACTGACGAGACGATCGCACCGTCGACGCGCTCGGAGGTGACCCCACTCACCAGCTGCTTGACCAGGATTCCGTACTCGTCTGCCGTGCGGTCGCGTGTGGTGGAAAGACGCCAGGATGTGACGAGGCTTTCGCCACGGAAAATCCCCAGGACGACGTTTGTGTTTCCAACGTCTACGACGAGCAGTGTTGATGAGGCGGCCATTCGTGAGAGCTTATCAGGTGTAGGACAGACACTCCTGTCTGTCGGGCGTGTGCAGACCCTGACTTTTGGGCTGGATTCTGGAAAATAGGACAGACAAGAGTGTCTGTCCTACATCTGTCGGGTGGTGTAGAAGTGGCTTTTGGGCTTGTTCCTGAAAACCGGACAGACAAGCCGCCGAAGGCGGCGAAAGATCCCGTAGCACCCGGCTTCAGCCGGGTGAAGCCAGGGGAGAAAATCGAACAGCCCGCGGTAGCGGGCGACAGAGTGGCGGATGCGGGGATGCCCTCTGGCGCGGTTCTGCCGCCCGCTCACGCGGGGCCGTCTGGCCTGGCCGCTCTTCACCCGACTGAAGCCGGGGGGTCTGTCCTACAACACCACGAGATCGCCAGCGGACACTTTGACAAGACCGGATGTCTCGCGGATCAGCGCTCGACCTGTGTCGTCAATGCCTTCCCAGATTCCGCTGACATTCCGCTCCCCGATCTGGCAGGTGACACTCTCTCCGCTTTTATGAACCGTGAGCTTGCGCCATCGATCCAGTGTGCCGGCCGGGTCGAATGGCAGGGCTAACCTTGAATCAACGAACTCGATAAAGGCAGTGGTGATCTGCACCAGGTCGACGCTCTCGAGCGACGTGGTTTCTTCGATCGAGGTGGCGTGAATCAAGGCGGCTGAGTCAACCGAGCGGACATTGATTCCGGTTCCGATCAGAAGGAACACTTCGGATTCGCGCATCCGGGCGTCGATGAGAATGCCGGCGATTTTTTTGCCCTTGACCAGAACGTCATTTGGCCACTTGACGGCGGCGTCCACACCACACACTTCAATCAGAAAGTCGGCGATGAGATTCGCGATCTCGAGAGGGATGAGCGCGAACTCAGAGGCCTTTCTCGTGTACATCGTCGTTGCATAAATCCCGCGCCCTGCCGGGGAGGACCACGTACGTTCGCCTCGGCCGCGTCCATGCAGCTGCTCGCCAGCGAAAATCATTGCCAGCGGCAACGAGATGTCGTTCTCGATACACTCGGCTGCAACTCTTCGAGCAATATCATTCGTCGAAACGACGCGCGGGATCCACGCGAGCGATTCGAACAGTTTCATTCTCGATACGATTGCGCGAACGTCTATCATGCGATCGCTCTCCATCGAAAACTTCGTTTGTCAGCACGCGTGTGGAAGTCGAGCGCGCGGCATTCCGTCATCTTCACTTGTTTTTCCTCAAAGACTCAAGTCTCGCAACAATCTCGACCCGTCGTTCCCGCGTCTGCTCGACCACACGCGCCGGAGCTCGCGCGATGAAGAACTCGTTGGCCAGCTTTGCATCGCCTGTTGCGAGCTCGATCTCGAGCTGTTCGATCTCTTTCGCGATCCGCATCAACTGATCGGGAGAAACAACTTTTTGCGGAAACTCGACTGCTATCTCGACTCCTCCAATGAGATCGCGATGGGCGCCGGAGGGAGGAATCTGATTGACCAGCACTTCCGACAGGCGGGCAAGCTCGATCAGAAGATAGCCATTTTGAAGGAAGAAACTCGTCTCCCGAGGGTCCTTGCAAGCGAGGAAAAGTCGAAAGCGGTCTTTCGAAGTGAAGCCTTTGTCGCTTCGGAGGTTCCTGATCGCCGTGATCATCTGCTGAATCACGCCAATGAGGGTTTCGGCTTCTCGATCTTCCAGCGATTCTTCCGGAATCGGGTAAGGGGCCACCATGATCGATGGCTCAACCCCTCCCAGCTTCTGCCAGATCTCCTCGGTGATGAACGGCATGAAGGGGTGGAGGAGCCTGAGTGAGCGGTCCAGGACTTCGAGCAGCACACGCTTCGCGCTGTCGCGTTGCGCGGGCTCGCCATGGCGCCCAAGCAGGACCGGCTTCGCCATTTCGATGTACCAGTCACAGAACTCATGCCAGAAGAATTGATAGATGAGATTCGACGCTTCGTCGAAGCGATAAACCGAGAGAGCGCGGTTGACCTCGCGAGTCGTTGTGTTAATGCGAGACAGAATCCATCGCTCCACCGGCGCGAGATCCTCTCGCATGATCGAATCAGCGTCCTTGAGCTCTTCGTCGATGTGCATCAACGCGAATCTCGAGGCGTTCCAGATTTTGTTGGCAAACGCGGCGTAGCCGAGAGTGCGGCTCCGGGCCAGGGGGATATCGCGACCGCTCGAAAAAATCGCCAGAGTGAACCGCAGCGCATCGGCGCCGAGCTCGTCGATGACTTCGAGCGGGTCGATGACGTTTCCCACCGACTTCGACATTTTCCTTCCATGCTCGTCACGGACGAGTCCGTGAAGCAGCACGTGCGAGAAGGGCGGCTTCCCGGTGAAGTGAATCCCCATCATGATCATCCTGGCTACCCAGAAAAAGAGGATGTCGAAGCCGGTGATGAGCGTGTCAGTCGGATAAAACGTTTCTACGTCTTCGCTCTTGTCGGGCCATCCCATCGTAGAAAAAGGCCACAGGGCGGAGGAGAACCAGGTGTCGAGCACGTCGGGATCCTGCCGCAGCTTGATTCCGCCGCAGGCCGGACAGCTCTCGGGAGCTTCGAGCGTAACGAGGAGCTCTCCGCAACCGTCGCAGTAATACGCGGGGATTCTGTGGCCCCACCAGAGCTGCCGGGAGATGCACCAGTCGTGGATGTTCTCCATCCAGTTGAAGTAGGTCGATTCCCAGGTTTCGGGAATGAGGGTCACCTCTCTGGATCGAACAGCAGCGATAGCGGGTTCCGCGAGTGGCGCGATCTTCACGAACCACTGCCGCGAAACCATCGGCTCGATGACCGTGTCGCACTTCGCGCAGGTTGCCACAGCATAGGCGTGTTGCCTGGTTTCTCTGAGGGCTCCCGATGATTGCAGCATCTCGACGATGAGGGTGCGCGCCTCAAAACGGTCGAGACCTTCGAAACCATCGCCCGCGGCCGAGCTCATTCGTCCGCCCTCATCGATCACCTGCATCTGAGGCAGAGAGTGGCGAAGACCTGCCAGGTAATCGTTCTTGTCGTGAGCCGGTGTGATCTTGACGGCACCGGTACCAAACTCCGGGTCGACGAGAATCGAATCGGCGATGATCGGGACGCGTCTGCCGCTGATTGGCAGCACCACCATCTTTCCGGTGAGACCTTCATAGCGGTCGTCGTCAGGATGAACCGCGACGGCGGTGTCGCCCAGCATCGTTTCCGGGCGTGTGGTCGCAATCTGAATCGCTCGCGATCCATCCTCGAGCTGGTAGTCGATGAGGTAAAGCCTGCCGGTCTGATCGCGATGCTCGACTTCGATGTCGGAGATGGCGGTTCGGCACCGAGGGCACCAGTTGATCATTGCCAGGTCGCGGTAGATCAGACCTTCGTGATACAGCCGGACGAAGACCTCCCGGACCGCTCTGGTGAGGCCAGCGTCGAGCGTGAAGCGCTCACGGCTCCAGTCGCACGACGCGCCAAGTCGCATGAGCTGATTCTTGATGACGTCCTTGTGTTCTTCCTTCCAGTTCCAGACCCGTTCGAGGAATGCCTCACGACCCATCTCGATTCGTGAGAGTCCTTCCCGGGCAAGCTCCCGCTCCACCACCATCTGGGTCGCGATGCCGGCGTGGTCGGTGCCAGGGAGCCAGAGCGTGTTGAACCCGCTCATTCGTTTCCATCTGCTCACGATGTCGATGAGCGTATTGACCAGCGCGTGACCTATATGCAGGCGCCCCGTGACATTGGGAGGGGGGATGACTATGGCGAAGCGGGGACGCTCACGATCCTCGACCGGAGAGAAATAACCTCTCGATTCCCACTCTTTGTACCATCGCTGCTCGATTGCTGCGGGGTCGTATCGCTTGTCGAGCTCGTCTGCTTTCATTGGTCGGCCGGGCGGAATGGTCGGCGCATTATAGAGTCTGTTTGGCGGCCGGAGTGATCAGCGATTGTTGGAGCTGGTGCCGAAGGAGAAAGCAGCAGACCGTTTCGACCAGGTGCGAACTTCAAGATGCTCATTCTCGGAATCGAAACTTCCTGCGATGAAACGTCCGTCGCTATCCTCGACGGCGATGGCTCCGTGCGTGCGAATCTGATCTCCTCGCAGATCGAGCGTCACCGTCCCTACGGTGGTGTCGTGCCTGAGATCGCATCGAGAGAGCATCTGGAGCAGATGCTGCCGCTCACGGCGGCGGCTTTGAGCAAGGCGGGTGTCGGGCTCGATCAGATCTCGATGATTGCCGTCACGGCAGGGCCGGGGTTGATCGGGTCTCTGCTGGTCGGAGTTGCTGCCGCGCAGGGAATCGCTTATGGCAGGGGAATCGGACTCGCCGGGATCAACCATCTGGAAGGTCATATTTTTTCGCCTTATCTGAGAAAGGCGGGTCCGGCGATCCCGGTTCCATCGCGTTTCCTCTCCCTTGTTGTCTCGGGGGGGCATTCTTCGATTTACGACGTGCGATGTGGCTCGGGACAGCCTCAAATCGTGATGAAGAATCGAACGCGCGACGATGCGGCCGGGGAGGTGTTCGATAAGGTAGCGAAGTTTGTCGGACTGCAGTATCCAGGCGGGCCCGAGGTTGAAAAATGTGCACGTGGCGGCTCAGTCGACTCCCGCTATGATTTCGCGATTCCCCGTTTCAAAGACGATTCGCCCGATTTCTCGTTTTCGGGACTGAAAGCCAACGCGATCCGCGCGGCACGGAGTCAGGAGCTGGACAAGTCGGGGGACTCCCGTGACCTGCGGCTCGCAGACTTTTGCGCCTCGTTCCAGTCAGCGATCTGTGATCAGCTCGTCGATCGACTGGACCGGATCTGGGACTCGATGAAGCACGAAGCGGATCGTCCAGCCGAGGTGGTTCTTGCAGGAGGGGTGGCAGCGAATACGGCGCTCAGGAATCGCGTGACGACCTTCGGCCAGGAGCGGGATCTGATCGTGAGGCTTCCCGACAGGGAGTTCTGCACCGACAACGGCGCCATGATTGCCTTCGCCGCGCTCCAGAACGCTTCGATGGTGACGGACCCGCGGCGTCTTACCGCCCGATCCCGCATGGCGGTGGGCCTCCCCGGATAAAACGATACGGCGGCACCGGGACGACCGTGTCGCAAAACCTTCGGGGAGCTAGCGCGTCTGAAAATACAGCTTCATCTATCTCCTCCTGCATTACGACCTCGCCGCGTCGACGAGGTCTTTTTTTTTCTGATCATTGACGGCCCAGGTGTTAACCCGCATTTCTCACAGACCTTCGCCGCGAGGTGCCCGAGAGCGGCTGGATGCGAGGCGCACGACGGTTTCGCGACGAGAGCATAGTTGCCACTGTGTCCAGAGCAACCGGGGCGGGTGTAGGGACGTTAGGGCCTGCGTCCGGCACCCAGACATTCGCATCAGGAATTCTGCATCCCGGCATGAACCCTCGTCCAAAGCGAGGGCCGACGACAATCTTCTCGGTCAGGGACAGGGTACCGGACCACGCCGTGCGTCCCTACGCTCGCATTCTGTGAGAAATGCCGGTTAGGCCGCGCGGCGCATCCGCCAGGAGACCTTGCTACGTCAGCGTGCAGATAGAGGAACGGCCAAGATGCGCCGAACTTCAGTCCACTGCTCCTCTCCGGCTCAACGCGTGCAGAGGATGGAGGCGGAGACTTCAATCATGAAGATCGTCGTTGCTGGCGGGACTGGATTCATTGGGCGCGAGGTCGTTAAAGCTCTTTTACCAAGAGGCGAAGTCCTCGTTCTTTCCCGCCATCCTGAGCGCGTCAAACAGGGAAGAGGGGTCCTCTGGAATCCGTCAGTAGAAGGTCCGTGGCAGAAAGAGGTTCGCGATGCCAGCGTGATCATTAACCTTGCCGGCGAGAACATCGGCGAAGGGCGTTGGACCGACGAGAGAAAACGGCAGCTGACCGACAGTCGGATCGGAGCAACGCGGGCGCTGGTCAGCGCCCTCGGAGAGAGCACGATTGAGGGAAGGCTCTTCATCAGCGCCTCGGCGATCGGCTACTACGGACCCCGCGGCGATGAGTCGCTCGATGAGACCGCACCTGCGGGCAACGATTTTCTCGCCCGTCTTACAGCCGATTGGGAGGCTGAAGCTCGTAAGGCCGAGGCAACCGCGCGAGTCGTTCTCCTTCGCTTCGGAATCGTCCTGGCTCAGGACGGAGGTGCCCTTGGTAAGATGATCCTTCCCTTCAAAATGTTCGCTGGCGGGCCGATGGGCTCGGGAAAGCAGTGGATGTCGTGGGTGCATCGCGATGACGTTGTGAGAATGATCGAGTGGACGATTGATCGTCCGGAGTGCCGAGGCGTGTACAACGTCACGGCGCCTCAACCGGTGACGAACAAGGATTTCGCAAGCGAGCTCGGACGCGCACTCAGCAGGCCGGCGCTGATCCCGACTCCAGGCTTCGCTCTTCGGATCGCTCTCGGTGAAATGGCGGATGCGCTCCTTCTATCGGGGCAGAAAGTTCTCCCGTCGCGTGCGGTCGCTGAAGGATTCAAGTTGCGTTACGAGAGGCTGAGCGACGCCCTCGCGAACATCCTGAAAGGCTGATTCCGATCATCGAGCGGGTATTCCGCGCTCGTGAATCGGTCTGAGGGTAGGCTGAGCCGCACGGCTGGCAATCGAATCCCCCGCTGCAGCGACCCGGACAAGGAAAAAACTCCCCTTGAGGCCCTCCGACCCTCAGAGGGGCTCGGCGCGCCCGCAATCTTTAAGGGGACGAAATACCGCTTGACTTACGCCCAGTTACCGCTAAGATCAGAGGCGTAAACGAGGCGTAAGATGAAATACGTGACCGAGAGACAGCGCGACATACTGAATTTCATTCGGCAGTACCAGAGTGAGGAAGGCGTCGCGCCGACACATCGTGAGATTTGCGATCACTTCGGATTCTCTTCATTCGGAACCGTCTACAAACATCTATCGCTGCTCCAGCAGAAAGGGCTGATCCAGAAGGATTGGAACCAGAAAAGGGGAGTCGTGGTGGTAGACGCTCCCTCTGAGCAGAGGGAGGAGCCGGCCGAGTCGCAGATTCGCGAGCTTCCGATGCTGGGATACATCGCCGCGGGCCGGCCTCTCGATGTGGTTCCTTCCGACGAGACGATTCCGGTCCCGCAGCAGCTGACATCACGGGGAGAGAATTTCGTTCTCAAGGTCCGCGGGGACTCCATGATTGATGACGGAATTCATGATGGTGATCTCGTCATCATTGCGAAGCGAGAGGTCGCGGAAAACGGTCAGATGGTCGTCGCCATGATTTCGGGTGAAGTGACCCTCAAGCGGTTCTACAACGAAGGGAAGCGAGTGCGCCTGCAGCCTGCGAACAGCACCATGGCGCCACTCATCGTCGCAAGAGATTCAGTCAGCGTGCAGGGTGTTGTGGTCGGACTTATGAGGCGTTTTTAGTCGGTTCGGGAGGAACTACATGGATCTGGTACTGAAATTACGGGAACTTCGAAGGATGCGGGGCATGAGTCAGAAAGATGTGGCGAAGCGCTCCGGTGTTGGCGAGAAAACCATCAGCTCATTCGAAACGGGCCAGCGGATTGGATCTCTAAAACTCTCGCAGCTGGAGAACATTCTCAACGCCTACGGGATCTCCGAGCGAGAGTTCTTCAGCGGAGCGATCGACCAGAAACTCGCTCCGTGGGAATCGTCAGAGGGCGACGCAGAGGCATTCCGGCTGATCGACGAGCTCCGCTCGCTACCTCGTCCGATCCAGCAGACCCTGATTGGAAAGTTTCAATTGATGCTCGAAACCGCGTCCGAGGTCCATACGCTCCGCGACAAGCGTCCATCGTTTGTCAGAGAGCAGAGTGACTGGCAGATGCTGACATCGCGCAACTAAACGACCAGACTCGATTCGTACTCGCGGGCGACCGGAGTTCATGCCGAAGCGGTCGCTCGGGGTTAGCCCGCCTCTCTACAGATCCTGGCCTCAGCAACCCTCTACACCGCGGGAGAGGGTGCCGCGGCGATCGGCGGGTGATGAGGGTCTCGTCGACTGTCGCGATGATGGTGACTGCGCAGCTCGAGAAAGCGGTTTTCCGCCGCTTCGTGACTAATCCGCGGCCAACCTGCATTTCTAACAGACCTTCGTCGTAAGGCGGAGGAGAGTGGCTTGGATCCGGGACGCACAACGGTTTACGATGAAGGCATGGTCGACACGATGTCGGTGGGCCCGAGAGCCGTCGTGCAACGAAACGTCGAATCGACAGTGCCGCGTGACAGACAGGAGTGTCTGTCCCACACGCGCATGTGGGACAGACACTCTTGTCTGTCCCACGACACTCCTGGCTGCTGTCCCCGCGTGGCGAGGAAGTGTGAAGGAAATGAGGGTTAGTGAGAAATGTGCGGCCGCGAGGAATTCGATGGCGTCGCCGGATCCCACAACTCGACCCGATTCCGTCCTCCCCGTTTCGCCGCGTAGAGCGCTTTGTCGGCCCTGTCGATGAGCGACGTTGCACTCCAGAGAGACTCATCCGTCTGATCTCCCATCCCGGCCACCCCGATTGATGCAGTCACACGAATCGAGGCGTTCGCGTCAACCTGCAGGGAAGTCAGCTCCAGACGCTGCCGAATCCTTTCTGCAACGACGCTGGTGTTGTCGACTCGCGTTTCTGGCAGAAGCACGCAGAACTCTTCGCCGCCAAGGCGACCAGGAATGTCGTACACCCGGCAGCTGTCTCGAAGAACCTGCCCGACGGTCTGCAGAACGTGGTCTCCCATGGGATGACCCCACGAATCATTCACCTGCTTGAAGTGATCGATGTCAATCATGAGCAGGGACGTGGGGCAGCCATGTCTGGTCGCCCGATTGAGCTCGCTCTCGATCTTGTCTAGCAGGTAGAACCGGTTGTAGAGACCAGTCAGTGAATCGCGCGACGAGGACTCCGCGAGAGCAACGTTCTTCGCAACGAGTCGGGCATTGTCCTCTTCCAGTTGCTGGAGCTTCTGGCGGAGCGCCCGCTGATCATCAATCGAATGGAAATCCCGCCCCAGCAGCTCCAGGAACGAGCGCAGCAGCGTCCGCTCTTTCGGATCAAGCGCGCCGCCGCTCCTGGTCTCGATGGCCAGGGAACCGTGTTGAGCCCCGAACGACACTACATGTTCCGCCTCCGCGAGGCCTTCGGACACCTTCAGCTCCCGATTCAGAACAGTTGATAGCGCGAGCAGACTTCGGGAGAAAGGGGCTGTGAGTCGACGCATGGAAAAACCCTCGAGTGGTGTGGCGGAAGCGGGCAGTATAGCCATTCGGCTCAGGACCGCAACTGGCCCTGGACCGCCCCTGGAGCGGCGTGTTGGAGCACAGCCAGGTCCCTCGCCTGGCCAGGCTCCGCTACGCACGCAACAACGGTACCAGCGGAGGTGGAACGTCAGGGAATTGAGATCGCCTGAACTTTGAAGCAGCTGTTCCCCGCGCGAATCTCGTCGCCGGCCGACACCTTGGTATTTCGCGCAGGGAGGGTATTCAGAAATGTACCGTTTCTGCTGCCGAGGTCCTGAATCCTGAGTGTGCCTTGTGCGTCGGCCTTGATCTCGAAGTGGCGCCTCGAGAGGAACTCGTCGTCGACGCGCACACTTCCTTCACGTCCGATGACCAGCCCTTCTTCCGGGATCGGAAACTGTTGGCCGTCGGCAGGACCTTCGACGCATACGACGACGAGACGGGAAGGGCGGACAGCACCGGCCTGCTGGAGCTTACGGATGAGGTGAGCCGGCGGCTGCTGCAGATCGATGGTTCCGGCGCGGACCGGCTCCACCGATTCCCCTTGATCGTTCGTAGGTTCAATGGAGACCAGAGCGGTTCCAATCCGGAGCAGATGGACACCCTCACCCAGACTTTGCTCGTTGATCTCGGTCCCGTCAAGAAAGGTCCCACTGTGCGAGCCGTCATCGCGAACGACGAGCTCGTCTCCCCGGAGAAAGATCGAGCAGTGTCGGAGCGAGAGCTCGGCATCCTCGATCTCGACGTGCGCGCCGGTCCGTCCGAAGATCAGAGGATGGCGACTAATGGTGAAGATGCGGTCCATTGAGCCAGCGGCTCCTCGTGCGACGACTCGTACACTCCGAGGCGGCCCATCGACGGACTTGCTTTCTTCTTCGCTCCGCGTGGCCGATATTGGAGAAGGTTGCTTGCTCTTGTACGGGGTCAGATCGATGGTGCTCTGGTTACGACCGGACAAGAGGTCCGATGCAGTGGAGTCTCCGACGACGAGCTCTCCGCAGTCACACAGCGCCGAAGCGCTCGTGAGTTTCACGAGTACCGAGGGTGGAATGTCGAACGTTTGCGCGCAATTCGAGCAGCGGATCAGCGGCACGGACGAATCATACCGTTAACCCGCATTTCTCACAGACCTTCGCCGTGAGACGACGGATAGCGGCCTGTATGCTTCGTTGCACGCCAATTTCGCTCCTTGACATAGTGTCGACTAGGCCTTCGTCGCAAAATCACCGTGCGCCTCGCATCCAATCCACACTCCGCCATCTCACGACAAAGGTCTGTGAGAAATGCGGGTTAGTAGCGTCCGGGAGTCGCCCTTGTCCCCTGCGCGGTCCAATCGGAACTGCTTTACACTCGGCAACGTGCCCACAAGAGATGAGGATCGCTCCCAGGTGCGCTTTGGACTGGGAGCAAAACTGCTTGTTGCGATCGCGATCCCTGCAATTCTATCCATCGCCCTCATTCTCCTGACAGAGCATCTGCAGCGCAGTCGAACTGTCAGCGCTCAAACCAGTCAGCTAGGAACCTCGCTTGCTGAGTCACTCAGCGCGGCGGCAGGAAGCCTGGCCGCAAAGGGATCGGTGAGCGATCTGCAGGGAATTGTCAATAAGCTCCAGCAGAATCC
Source organism: Thermoanaerobaculia bacterium (assembly GCA_035576005.1). GTDB lineage: Bacteria > Acidobacteriota > Thermoanaerobaculia > Gp7-AA8 > Gp7-AA8 > DATLXH01. The sequence continues at coordinate 24,933 of DATLXH010000113.1, forward strand.
TTTGATCGAATACGCCGACTTCGTGCGTCCCGACGGCCGTGTTCTCGCAAGCAGCGGGAGCCGCGGCGTTCCGGCGTCTCTGCTTGCGATGGGCCGTCCCGTGGGTGCCGTCGATCACCAGGTGCGTGGCCGGGAGAAGAATCTCCATATCTCGATTCGTCCGCTGCTGGACACGAGCGCATCGAGTCGTGAGGCTCCGGCGGGCTACCTGAGGCTCGTCGTGAATGAGCGGGGTGCACGAGATGAGGACGGTCGATCGAAGTACCTCACGCCGCTCGGCGTTCTACTCGCACTTGGAACGGCGGCATACCTGACTTTCCTCAGTCACCGCAGCATCGTGAGGCCGATCAGGGCTATGACGACGTCGGCGCGCGAGTTCGCTCAAGGCAATCTGCAGCGGCGTGAAACGGTCGGATCAGCAGACGAGATAGGGATACTTGACTCGGCGTTGAGCTCGATGGCAACGAGTTTCGACCAGAGTGTAGGGAAGGTAGGCCAGGTCCAGAGAAAATTAGTGGCCGTGGTTCAGAATGTCGGATCGAGATCCGCGGCGGTGATTGCAGGGGTTGAAGAGCAGCGCCTGATGCTCGACGAAGCGTACGGGTCAATCGAGCAACTCAACGCCGGCATTCGAAAGATTACCGACAACGTCGACGATCTATCGACCTCCTCCGAGGAAACGTCATCCTCCATGCTGGAGATGGCGGCGTCGATGGAGGAAGTGTCCCGGCACACGGATACCCTCCTGACGTCGGTGGAGGATACGGCTTCGGCGACTCATCAGATGGTGAGCTCGATCAGCGAAGTCGATCAGAATGTCGACTTCCTGCAGAGCTTCGTCGTCGAGACATCATCATCGATGTCGGAAATGAACGCCTCGATCAGCCAGGTGGAGACGAACGCGGCCAAATCCTACGACCTGGCGCGCGCAGTGGCGCAGGCGGCTGAGGCGGGAATGGGTGCGGTGCGCGAAACTGTCAAAGGGATGGAGCAGATCCGTGAGGCTGTCGTCGAGTCCAACGGGGTGATGTCGCGACTCGGTGAGAAGTCGTCGCAGGTTGGGAAGATTCTCGGAGTGATCGAGGATGTAGCCGAGCAGACCAATCTGCTGGCGCTCAATGCGGCTATCCTCGCTGCTCAGGCTGGGGAGCAGGGGCGTGGATTCGCCGTCGTGGCCAGCCAGATCCGCGACCTCTCCGAGCGCACAGCCAGGTCGACCAGAGAGATCGCCGAGATCATCAGCTCCGTTCAGGAAGAGGTGGGGAACGCCACGGTTGCGATGGCCCGAGGTTCCAGAACCGCAGAGACTGGGGTCGCCCTCTCGCAGGATGCGGGCAGGGCGCTCGACAGGATTCTGGACTCAGCCGACAAGGCTTCGAGCATGGGACGGGAGATTGCCAGTGCCACCAGAGAGCAGGCGAAGGGAAGTGAAGCGGTGACAGCTGCAATCTCGCGGTTACAGGAGATGGTCAGACAGATCAACTCTGCGACGACCCAGCAGGCCGCCGGCTCGAACCATATTCTAAAAGCTGTGGAATCGATGCGAGACGTGACGCGCTATGTCCGGCAGGCCACGGTCGAGCAGAAATCAGGTTCAGTAATGATCTCCGACGCGGCTGACAGGATCATCGAGAAAGTGCGCGAGATTTTTGAAGTGGCGAAGGGACAGGCGGCCGAGAGCGAGAAGATTGTGAAGACGATTGAACAGATTCGTACGATCGCAGAGACCGGTGGCCACTCAGCTGCTGAGATGGCGGAGTCGATCGCATCGATGAGTGACTCGCTACGCATTCTTGGAGACGAGGTTCGTCGCTTCAAGAGCGGCTGAATCGCACTTGCTTCCAATGGCCACGCCGACTCAGGCACGTCTGATTGGTTTCCGGGTGGGGACGGAGCTGTACGCGCTCGATCTGATGTCCGTACGACAGGTCGCTGGTTACACGGGATCTACGACCGTTGCAACTGCACCGGCATTTGTGGAAGGAATCATCCTCCTGCGAAGCGAGGTCGTACCGCTGATCGACTTGAGAAGGCGCCTTTATCCGGATCTCCCTCCTGCCGAGCGCTCACTGCTGGTGATCACGGAAACGGAGGGACGGCCCCTGGCGTTGAAAGTGGATGAAATTCTCCGCGTGTTGAGCGTAGAGGTCGACTCGCTTCTCCCTGCGCCTGAGTTGATCAGGCAATCCGAACGAGGCTCCGTGCTCATAGGGATCGTTCCTTATGGAGACGAGGTTGCGATGCTGCTGGACGTTGATGCTCTTCTGACACGCGAGGAGAAACAATTGCTCGCCGATGCCGCGCTCGAGAGCTGAGCCATGACCCTAACCCGCATTTCTCACAGACCTTCGCCGTGAGACGACGGAGAGCGGCCTGTCTGCTTCGTTGCACGCCAATTTCGCTCCTTGACATAGTGTCGACTATGCCTTCGTCGCAAAATCGCCGTGCGCCTCGCATCCAAGCCACTCTCCGCCGTCCCACGACAAAGGTCGGTGAGAAATGCGGGCTAACGCCGGTAGCCTGAACCGCGCACCACACGTCCGGGTTTGGCTCCGGTATGTTCGCCGTCGCGCAAGACCTGGACTCCATTGACGAAGACGTGAGTCATGCCAGTGGAGTACTGATGTGGCTTCTCGAAAGTGGCGTGATCGCGGATCGTCTGCGGATCGAAGATGACCACATCCGCAAAGTAACCAGGCCGGAGAAATCCGCGTCGATCGATTTTAAGGTTCGTGGCCGGAAGCGAGGTGAATCGCCGGATAGCTTCTTCGAGCGTGATGACCTTCTCGTCGCGTACGTATTTGCCCAGCACTCGCGCGAAAGTGCCATATTCACGCGGGTGTGGATTGGACTTGAGAAAGACTCCCTCCGGCGCCCCCGACGCAGCATCCGATCCGAAGGACACCCACGGCTCTCGAATCTGCCTGCGAATATTCTCTTCGGACATCAGAAAGTAGACCGTGCCGACGCGGCTGTCGTCTTCGATCACGAGATCGATCGCCGTTTCTTCGGGAGATTTGCCGCGCATGGTGGCCACTTCGGCGAGGGTCTTCCCAGTCAGCGGCTTCAAAGCGTCGGTGCGAAAGGCGATCAGGATGATCTGATCCGGTGAGCCGGCCAGAAGACGGAGGTTCTCCCACTCGTTGGTAGGGGTGCGCATGTCGGTGAGTACGCGCTGGCGTATCGCCGGATCCTGGAGCCGTTCTTTCCACTTCTTGAAACCCCCCTCTTGCACCCAGGGCGGCATCATGGCATCGAGGCCGGTCGCGCCGGCCGGGTAGGGGTAGAGGTCGGCGGTGATCTTCAGGCCGTCCGCGCGGGCGGCGTTCACGCGAGCGAGGACGGCATCCATCTTCGGCCAGTTGGGCCGGCCGGCCGCCTTGAGGTGATAGATCTCGGCCGGAACACCCGCTTGTCGGGCGATGGTAATCAGCTCCTCGACCGCTTCGAGGAGTTGGTTCGCCTCGCTGCGCATGTGCGAGATGTACATTCCGCCGAATTCGGCGGCGGCTTTGTTGAGCTCGATCAGCTCGGCGGTCCTGGCGTAGAAGGCAGGGGCATAAATCAACGACGAACCGACGCCGAGGGCGCCATCGCGCATGGCCTGGCGCACTAGATCTTTCATCCGCGCGAGCTCCACCGCAGTGGGCGGGCGGTCCTCATATCCGATCTCGTGAATTCGCACCGTGGCCGCTCCGATGAACGAAGCGACGTTGGGCGAGATCCCGCGGTGCACCAGAAAATCGAGATACTGGCCCAGCGTGGTCCATTCGATCTCGTACTTGATGTCGTCCTGCCGCTCGCGGGCTTCCTTCTTCATGGCCTCGCTCAGCGGTCCCATGGACGAGCCTTCGCCGAAGACTTCGAGAGTGACGCCCTGTCTGATGTCGGCCTGGGAGCGGCCGTCCGCGATGAGCGACTCGGTGGCCCAGCTCAACATGTTGATGAACCCCGGCGCAACGGCCTGGCCGCGCGCGTCGATCTCGACGGCTCCGCGCGCATCGCCTATCCGACCCACCGCGGCGATTGTGTCGCCGCGGACAGCCAGATCGCCGGGAAGGGGCGCCGAACCGCTGCCGTCATAAAGCATTCCGTTGCGGATGATGAGGTCATACCTGGTCGCGGGAGATGTGGTCGTACAGGCCAGATTGAAAGCAGTCAACAGGACGAGCATGCGCTTCATGGTTGGCACTCTATCGCAACTCCCCGCTGCTGAGTCAACAGGTGTTGACACTCGCTTGACAGATTGCAACAAATGTTGTAAACGTCCGGCCCTGTCCTGGCGGTGAGATAACATGATCAGTGATGTGCAACGATGGCTGCTGAGCTGCTGAGCTACTTCGAGAGCCGACGGGAGACGCTCGTGGCACGTACGCGAGCCCTGGTCGAGCAGGAATCCCCGACCCTCGATGCACGGGCCACGACACGCCTGACCACCGAGTTGAAGGGACGTCTCGAATCGCTCGGAGCTACCGCCGCACTGCATTCGACCGAAAGCGGAGCGCACCTGGTGGCGCGGGCGACATTCGGTCGCTCTGCGGCCATCCCCCCCGTTCTTCTGCTCGGTCACGTCGATACCGTATGGCCCTGGGGGACCCTCGGCCGGCAACCCTTTCGTGTCGAGAACGGACGCGCGTATGGCCCTGGAATCTTCGACATGAAGAGCGGCCTGGCGGTCATGCTCGGCGCCCTGGAGGCCATCAACGACCTCGGCATCGAGCCGCAACATCCAGTCAAGATTCTTCTCTCCTGCGACGAGGAGAGCGGGAGCTTGACCTCTCGCGCTCTGATCGAAGCAGAGGCGAACGATTGCGCGGCCGTCTTCGTCCTGGAGCCCTCTCTCCCGGGTGGACGGGTCAAGACCGAGCGAAAGGGAATCGCGAACTACGAGCTGATCGCGCGGGGCGTTTCCGCGCACGCCGGGCTGAATCCGGAAAAGGGTGTGAGCGCCACATCCGAGCTTGCTCACCAGATCCTCGCCCTGGCCCGGCTCAACGACCTGCCCCGCGGGATCAGCGTCAATGTGGGCGTCATCGCCGGCGGAACGTTGTCCAATGTCGTTGCCGCGGAGGCGCGCGCTCGAGTGGACGTACGCTTTCGCACGATGGCACAAGGCGAAGAAATCTCGCACCGGATCGAGTCGCTCCGGCCCGTCCTGGAAGGAGCGCATCTCGAGATTCGAGGCGGACTCAATCGCCCGCCGCTGGAACGCACTCCTGCCGTCATGTCGCTCTTTGCGCAGGCACGCTCCCTTGCCGCGGATCTCGGCTTCGAGCTCGGCGAGGGAGCGAGTGGCGGCGCCAGCGACGGAAACTTCACTGCAGCGCTCGGGGTCCCCACCCTGGACGGCCTCGGCGTCGAAGGTGACGGCGCGCATGCCGAGCACGAGCACATCGTAATCGCTGATCTGCCGCGACGCGCTGCCCTGCTGACTCTTTTGTTGACCAGGCTTTGACCATGCCATCGAGCCTCCTCATTCGAGATCTCGATGGGCTCGACGAGGTCCGAGCTGTGGAAGAACTGCAAAAGGAGGTGTGGGGTCTCCAGGATCTCGATGTCACACCGCTGACGCATCTCGTAGCCGCCCAGGTCACCGGCGGTCAATTGATCGGCGCGTTCGACCATGAGACTCTCGTCGGATTCGTGTACGGATTCGTGGGCATCGAACAGGGGCAGACTACGCACCACTCTCAGATGCTGGCGGTCAAACCTGCTTACCGGAATCTCGATGTCGGCTACCGCTTGAAGGTCGCCCAACGAGAACGCGTCCTTGCTCAGGGTCTCACGCGGATCACCTGGACGTTCGATCCCCTTCAGAGCGTCAATGCCTTCTTCAATTTCGGCAAACTGGGCGTCGTCAGTGACTCGTATCGAGTCAATTTTTATGGGGAGGAAACGTCCAGCTTTCTCCATCGCATCGGAACCGATCGTCTCTGGCTGACGTGGATGCTCGAAAGCAATCGCGTCCGGCGCCGATTGGAAGGGAGAGTGAAGATTCCCGAGGTTGAGGCGGCAAGCCTGCCACTGGTTCAGGTCGATGCCGACGGTTTGCCTTCCTTGCACCGGGAATTGTCCGGCCAGTCGGTTCTGATCCAGATTCCTGCGGACATCAATGCCTTGCAGCGCGAACATCCGCGCCATGCCATCGAGTGGCGTGAGATTACGCGTCGCGCCTTCAGCGAGGCACTCGCTGCCGGGTTTCTCGTCGCAGATTTCTTTCGTCAGTCGTGGAACAAACAGTCCGGAGGGGTCTACCTTTTGACCCGCAACCGGAGAATCGAGGATCTCGCTTGAGCTTGCAGCTGGCGCGACTCGAGCTTCGCGAGATTCAAATGCCGCTCAAGGCACCCTTCGAGACGAGCTTCGGCCGGACTACGCTGCGCCGGATTCTCATCCTTCGCATCTTCGACAAAGACGGGGGCATCGGCTACGGCGAATGCACAGCGCCAGAGGGGCCGTTCTTCAATCACGAAACGATCGACACGGCCTGGCTGATGACCGTCAAATACATCGCCCCTCTGCTTTCGCAGGCGCGCCCGAGCGGTGCTTCCGTCGTCAACAGCGTACTCGCGCCTATCCGCGAGAACCGGCTGGCCAAGGGGGGCGTGGAGGCGGCGATCTGGGACCTGGAGGCGAAACGGGCGGGCATCCCTCTCTGGCAACATCTCGGTGGCACCCAGCGAGAGATTCCGTGCGGTGTCTCGATCGGCATCCAGGAGAGCACCGAGCAGCTTCTCGAGAAAGTCTCGTGTGAGTTGGAGAGTGGTTACCAGAGGATCAAGATCAAGATCAAGCCCGGCAGGGATGTTCAACTGGTGGAATCAGTGAGGGCCCGATTTCCCTCCATGGTCTTATCGGTGGACGCGAATTCTGCGTATTCGCTGGGGACCGATCTGGACACGCTGAGGGAGCTGGACCGTTACGAGCTGCTGATGATCGAACAGCCTCTTGCTCCGGGCGATCTCGTGGATCACGCAAAACTCCAGCGCGAGTTACGCACGCCCATCTGCCTCGACGAATCGGTGATGTGTCAGGCCAATGCCCGACATGCGCAGGAGCTGGGAGCGTGCCGCATCATCAACATCAAGCTCGGGCGGGTAGGCGGGCATGCTGAGGCGCGGGCGATCGAGACGTTTGCGCGAGCAAACGGCATCCCGGTGTGGTGCGGAGGCATGCTCGAGTCGGGCATTGGCCGTGCGCACAACATCGCCATGTCCACATTGGCGGGTTTCACGCTGCCGGGGGACATCTCCGCGTCAGCGCGTTATTGGACCGAGGACATCATCGACCCTCCGGTGACGGTATCGAAAAACGGAATGATCAACGCTCCTTCGTCGCCCGGCATCGGCTACTCGGTGAGCGAAGAGCGGATCGAATCGCTGACCGTGCGGCGAGAAGAGGTGCGTTTGTAGGCGCATCAACCGGACACTCAAAGAATGGCGATTGGATTCACCGGTGACCCGGTCAGTCCCTCGGTCCGCAGTGGGGCCAAGGTGAATAGAAAAAATCACCCACCCTCGCGCGCACAGGCAGCGGCGAGGGTGTCGAGCCCGGCGTTGTCCAGTAGACCTGCGTCCTGCGTCGCCTTATCTCACTGCGGGAGCTGCCTATTCGCAACTCGACCTGATGCTCGCCGTGGTAACCGATACCATGGGGCCCGCCATCGCCCATCTCTGTACGCGCTATCTGCTCATCAGCGACCGTCTCAGGCGCGGTACATGGTTCACACCCACATGCGGCATGTCGATCCGACGGTCATGGCGGCGGAGCAGTGGATCGACGCCAATCTGTCGGACCCGATCAGCATTGCCGGCCTTGCCGCAGAGCTCGCCGTATCGCCAAGAACACTTGCGCGTCGGATCACGGCCGCAACGGGAGTATCGCCCATCAAGTTCATTCAGCGAAGACGTCTTCTGCACGCCTCCCATCTGATTGAAACGACATCGTTGTCCATCGAGGGAGTCGCCGCCAGCGTCGGCTACCAGGATGGGACGTCTTTGAGGAAACTGATCAGGCGCAAGTTCGGGACGACTCCGGTGGCGTGGCAGGGTCTGATACCAGGATGTCCGCAGGTTCTGTTCCTACGGACTATCCGCTCCCACATCCGCCAGCTGGTCATGACCATGTTCACCGACCCCAACAGGATCCGCCGCCGCGATCCCGGCAACCCCGAGACTCTTGACGAGGTAGACAACGCGGTGCTCCTGAGTGAGCCTGCGGGACCATGCGCCGTCAGCCAGATACTTGAGCGGCTCAGGTTTACCAATACCGGTGAACGGTTCGCGAATGATTGCTTCGATCAGGTCGATCGCTCG
>DATLXH010000114.1:0-21320 GCA_035576005.1 Thermoanaerobaculia bacterium
CAGGGTCGCTGTCTTCCGGGACCAAGCTCGGGATCGGGCTCTATGGCACCAAAGCAAGTACGGTCATGACAAGACCACGCCTCGCGCATTCTAGTTTCTTTCTCTCAGTCGCTGCACCAGCGGTCCGGGGCTCGGGATGACAAGCTCAAAGGCGCATCAACTGTAAAAGTTGCCTGGAAGCTGGGCGGGACGGTGAGGGATGACAGCGCCCGCCTAGCGTCTGAATCTGCGACGGCGTGCCTCGCGGCCGAAGTACGCCGTGCAGGCGCGGTGACCCCGTCGAGTCCGTGCACATCCCCGAGGCCCGCCCGTAACGATGATCCTGACGTAAGAGAGAAAACTCAACCGATCGCCTCTGCTGTTCGTTCGTGCATCAGAAGGTTAGCCCTTTGTCAGAAGTGACTAGTCACTCAGATTCCTTATCACCGTGGGGATGTCTAGATCGGTCCCAAACTCACTCGAGGCCATTGGACCGAAGCCGGAGTTGCCATCTGCACGACTCGACCCTTTTCTAAAGAATGGCGGATCGTAAATCTCTCCCTCAGCTCCGATCTGCGGTGGAGGCGACGTATCTTCCACCAGAGGAGGAGCGTTCCGTCCGTCCGCTGAACGCAGATCAATGATCGGAACCCGCGAACTGTTCGCTGGCTCGTGACGACTCCTTCCGGAGGGCTGCTGATCCAGACTGGGCCGACCCGACAAAGCCTCGCCTCGCGTATTGAGCAAACCCTTCGTCGCGCTATCGAAGCCGGTCGCGATGACGGTGACCTTGACCTCATCCCCCATGCGGGGATCGATGACGGTTCCGAAAATGATGTTGGCTTCCTCGTCGGCGGCTTCCTGGATGATCGAGGCCGCTTCGTGGACTTCGAAGAGTGTCAGGTCCTTTCCGCCGGTAACGTTGATCAGGACGCCCTTTGCCCCCTCGATCGATGCTTCCTCGAGCAGGGGTGACGAGATCGCGCGCTGCGCTGCCTCGACAGCGCGGTGCTCCCCTGACGAGACACCGGTGCCCATGAGCGCCATTCCCATCCCATGCATGATGGTTCTCACATCGGCGAAGTCGAGGTTGATCTCGCCGGGTACGGTGATGAGATCCGAGATTCCCTGCACAGCCTGGCGAAGGATGTCATCAGCAATCTTGAATGCCTCGGAGAGTGACGTTCCCCGCTCGACGAAATTGAGCAGTCTCTCGTTAGGAATGGTGATGAGAGTGTCGACGGAGTCGCGCAAGGCGCGGATACCGTGCTCGGCCTGGATGCGTCGGCGCTTTCCTTCGAAGCCGAAGGGCTTGGTCACGACGGCGACGGTAAGGGCTCCCAGCTCGGCAGCGAGGGAAGCAATGATCGGCGCTGCGCCGGTGCCGGTTCCTCCACCCATACCGGTGGTGATGAAGATCATGTCAGCGCCGGACAAAGCCTCGAGGATGCGGTCGGTATCTTCGAGCGCCGCCTGCTTGCCGACGTCAGGGTTCGCACCCGCGCCGAGACCTTTGGTCAACTTGCTGCCGATCTGAAGCTTGATGGGCGCAAGCGAGTTGCGCATCGCCTGAAGGTCGGTGTTGGCGACCATGAACTCGATCCCACCGATTCCGGTCTGAATCATCCGGTTGACAGCGTTGCCGCCGCCCCCGCCCACTCCAATCACCTTGATCTTGGCCGGAAGCTGTTCCTCGTCCATCGAGATCTTCAGCTTTCCGTCGTTATTCGAATCATCGAATGTAATCATGCTGCCTCCGTTTTTTCCCCGGGGGGCCTGCCGGACATTGAATGTCCGGCCACACAGAACGTCTCACTACCCCTGGGCGAACCACTGTTTGAAGGAGTCCGCCACCCTGGCGAGTCCCGTGCGCGGTCGTTTCCGCACCTTCGCTCGATTCCTGAAGCCCCAGAGCAGAAGCCCCGCGGCTGCGGCCCATTCCGGCCCGTTCACCGTGTCAGCGAGTCCTCCGAAACCCCGAGGGATGCCTTTGCGCGTCTGCTGATCGAAGATCTGTTCGACCATCTCGACGAGGCCATCCATCTCGGCGCCACCTCCGACCAGGACCACGCCAGATTTGATTTCTTTCTCGAGGCCCAGCTTTTCGAGGTCGCGGTAGACGAGCTTTGCCAACTCCGCTGCCCGCGGCTCGAGGATGTTCGTCAGCTCATGACGAGAGAGAATCTTCGGAGCTCGGCCGCCCACCGTCGGAACCTCGATCGGATCGTCGTCGACGACCAGAGAGCCGAGTGCACAGCCGTGGCGCTTCTTGATCCGTTCGGCATCTTCCATCGGCGTCCGCAGAACTACGGAGATGTCTGACGTGAAGTGACCTGCACCGACCGGCAGAACATTGGTGTGGGTAACATTGCCCTCGATGAACACCGCGTAGTCGGTTGTGCCGGCCCCGATGTCCATGAGCAGTACACCCATCTCGCGCTCATCCTGTGTCAGGACCGCCTCGGCGCCTGCGAGTTGCTCGAGCACAAGCTCAGACACCTCGATGCCAGCCTTGTTGACGCAGGTTTGAACATTCTGATCGTGCGTGCGCGCTCCGGACACGATGTGGACGTTGGCCTCGAGGCGCGAACCGGTCATCCCGAGAGGATCGTGAATGCCATCCTGTCCGTCGACGATGAACTCGCGCGGAATCACATGGAGCAGCTCGAGCTCGCCCGGAATACTGATCGACTTCGACGCTTCGATCACGCGGTCGATATCCTCACGGGATATTTCCTTCCCTTTCCCGTTTACCGAAACGACTCCGCGTGAATTGATCGAACGGATATGGTCGCCAGCCACACCGACGATGACCGAGTTGATCTGCAGCCCCGCCATCACCTCGGCCTCGTCGACTGCTTTCTTGATCGCGTCGGTTGCCTGGTCGAGGTTGATGATGTTCCCTCGCCTGGTCCCCTTCATCGGCGCTGTACCCTTTCCGATAATTTCCAGCTGGCCACGGTCATTGACTTCGCCGACCAGAACACATGCTTTCGACGTTCCGATGTCGAGAGCCACGATGTATCGATCTTCCGCCTTGGGCATACCCCTCCTCCTCGCTTCCCTGCTCAATTGGTGATCGCGTTCGGCAGCGACGACGAGTTATGGATGGCTTCGAAGGCTTTCGGCCTTCGCGGCTTCACCACGATTCTGTCGTTGAATCTGAGATCCGCATACTCGAGCGCCGAATCGCCGAGATGCTCTGAAGAAACGATTTGATAAAGCGCCATCCACCGGCGCTCCAGGCTGGCCCTTTCCGCGTAAACGACAGTGCCGAGACGGCGGTCGAAGATGGCGAAGTGATTCGGTGGAACGGCTCGCAATTCGGAGATGCTCGCGTAGAGCTCCTGATTGCTGCTCCGAAGCTCCATGAGGAGTGCGACGCAATTCCTGACATCCTCCGGAGAGCTACCGGTTATCAGCGGCAGCTCCGGGTTACCAACGGCCGGCGACAGCTCGGAGAAAATGCGTCCGGTCCTGTCGACGTAGTGAAGGCTTCCTTTCGATTCCGCAAGAGCGACCGGCACGCGCTCGACGACCTGAACAACGAGGCCGTCAGGGAGCCTCTTTTCGATCTCGACCTTCTCGATCCATGGCAGCGACCTGATCTGATTCCGCAAATGCTCGAGGTCGATTCTGAACAGATTCTGTCCAACGTAGGCATCACCGATGGCCCGCAACGCTGATGGCGACGTGTGGCTTGCACCGAGAATGCGAACCTGCTTGACGGCGAAACGGGCGTCCTGCTGGGTTCGGCGGAAGACCCATGCGATCCCCCCAATCAGTAACGCCACAAGGAGGCAATTTGCAGCGATCAATGCTGCCTTCTGTCCCTGAACCCTGCGATGATTGCGGCGGGTTCGATCCAGGTCGATTGGCCGGAGGAATCGCTGCGTCGTGTCCATGCCGCTCACGAGGTCGCTCCGGCAAGCGCGCGTCCGATGCCGTTTATATCGCCCGCACCCATCGTCACAAACAAGTCGTCTGGCGACAGCATCGATCTGATTGCAATTTCGATCTCGGCGTTGTTCCCTTCGATCAGCGAAACATTGCGAGCACCCTGCTCGTTCGCCGCACTCGTGATCATCGACGAATTGACCCCTTCGATCGGTTCTTCGCGAGCACCGTAGATCTTCGACACGAGAGCCACATCGGCTCCGCGCAGGGAATCGGCAAAGTCGTTAACAAAGTCGCGCGTTCGGGAATAGAGATGCGGCTGAAAGAGGGCGACGATGCGGCGGTCCGGGTAGCCGCTTCGAGCGGCCTGGAGCGTTGCGCGAATCTCGGTTGGATGATGGGCGTAATCATCAACGATGATCGCGCCGCGAAACTGGCCGACAATCTGGAAGCGCCTCTCCACCCCGCCAAACTTCGAGAGCGCGAGAGCAGCACTCTCGAATGGCACATCGAGCTCCAGCGCGACTGCGATCGCCGCCAGCGAGTTCCGGATATTGTGATTGCCCGGCACTGCGAGCGACACGCGTCCAAGTCGCTGGCCATCGAGGGAGACGTCGTAGGCAGATCTGCCGTTCTCGAACGAAATATTCGTCGCTCGCAACTCCGCCTCTTCAGAAAATCCGTAACGGACTGACCGCTTGGCTGCCGAATCGAGCAGCGAGAGAACCAGCGGATCATCAGCACAGCCGATGAGGCAGCCATAGAACGGGACCTTTCTGGCGAACGCTGCGAAGGTGTTGCGGATGTCCGCAAGATCTTTGTAACAGTCGAGGTGATCGGCCTCTATGTTGGTGACCACGGCACAGGTCGGATGCAGCGTCAGGAATGAGCGATCGTATTCATCCGCTTCGACCACGAGATAGTCGCTCTTGCCGAGCCGCGCATTCGTTGCCAGGTCGCGAAGCACCCCGCCGATGATGAGGGTCGGATCGAGTCCCCCCTCAGACAGAACCATGGCAATCATGGCTGACGTCGTCGTCTTCCCGTGGGTCCCGGCAACGGCGATCCCGCGCTTGAGACGCATGATCTCGCCCAGCATCTCGGCGCGCCTGATGACAGGGACGTGAAGCGCGCGAGCGCGAATGAGCTCAGGCGTGTCCGCCTTGACTGCCGACGAGATCACCATGAGATCAGCCTGTTCGGCGTGCGAAGCGTCGTGCCCTATGAGAATCTCGATCCCCTCTTTGCTCAGCTTGTCAGTCGTTTCTGAAGCACGCATGTCACATCCGGAGATCGAGAGATCGTAATTCGTGAGGATCTCTGCGATTCCGCTCATCCCGATTCCGCCGATGCCGACAAAATGGATGTTCTTAATATGTCCGAAATTCATTGTGCTTTAGTTAGGCGCATTTGTTGAATTCTAAAAGTGCGTGACTCGCAATGCAATTATTTTCTCTCCAGCGATTCGATGATATCGACAATCGTTTTTGTTGCATCGGGCCTTGCGAGCGTTCTGGCGGCCTCGCCCATTGCGATTGTTCTCCCCCCATCGCCGAGAATCTGGCCGATCGCGCCGGCGAGTTTCTCCGGGGTGAGCTCCTTCTCCGTGATCACCACGGCGCCACCAGCACTCTCCACAGCCCTGGCATTGATCTCCTGGTGATTGTTAGTCGCCAGAGCGAAGGGAATCAGGATGGCCGCACGCCCGATGGCGGCAAGCTCTCCGATCGTCATCGCCCCGGCGCGACAGACCACGAGGTCCGCCGCCGCAATCTCGGCTGAAATCGGATCGAGGTACGGGACAACGCGAGCCTCGGAGAAGATCGACGTGGTGTAAGACTTCGCCACCTTCTCGTGCTCCCCGGGACCCGTCTGATGGACGATGCTGATTCGATCCCGCATGTGCGCGAGGAAAAGAAGCGCGCCGGTGGTCGCATCATTGAGGATTCGCGATCCCTGGCTTCCACCGAAGACCAGCAACCGTTTCTTCTCGCCTGGCTGCGTGCGAGTGGAAAGCTCGAAAAACTCTTTTCTGACGGGATTTCCTGTCACTTTGCCAGCTCGACCGAACCTCGGCAGCGCCTCCGGGAATGCGACCAGCACCTCGGCGACGAAACGGGCGAGGAGCCGGTTAGTCAGCCCGGGAAAGGCATTGGCCTCATGGATGACAGTAGGGACGCGGCGCAGCGCGGCTGCCATCAGGACCGGGCCCGACGAATAGCCGCCGACGCCGAGAACAACACCCGGTTTGTGCCTGCCCACGACCCGCCAGGCCTGGATGAACCCGAGCGGGAGCCGTAACAGATTCATGACCGTCTGACCGAGCGACTTTCCCTTCAATCCTCCCACTGATACGAACTCCAGAGGAAAGCCCGCTTTCGGAACGATCTTCGACTCGAGTCCATACGCCGTACCGACGAAGATGACCTTACGTGACGCGTCTCGCGCCATGAACTCCTGCGCAATCGCGATCGCGGGGTAGATGTGTCCCCCCGTTCCCCCTCCCGCAATCATCAGAACCGACGCCTTTCCAGCAACTCTGCTCATTGGTTTCCTCCCAGGAGACGATGCGGCCCCGCGACGCGGAGCCCCTCTCCCCGGCGGGGAGAGGGTGGTCGCGCCAGCGACCGGGAGAGGGGCTGAGAGAGATACGAAGACTGTCCCGCCCCTCGAGAGCGCAAACGCCATCTCCAGGCACAGCAGGGTCGCGAGACTTTCACGCTTCTCTCCCTGCTTCGCTTCGCTCGCTTCCCTCTCCCCGCCGGGGAGAGGGAACGCCGCTTCGCGGCTTCAGACGTTTCTGTCTCGATCTCGACTTTCACACCCACCCACCCCGACCCGTTCAGGTCGACCGTTGAGAAAAATTCAGCAACATCCCCACCGCACACAGACTGGTGATCAGCGACGACCCGCCATAACTCACAAGCGGGAGCGGAAGGCCTTTCGTCGGCAGTAGACAGAGAGTCACGCTGACGTTCAGCAGGACCTGAAATCCGATCATCAAAGTAAAGCCGAGGATTGCGTAGTAAGCGAAGCGGTCGTTCGCGCTCTGGAGCGCCAGACGAAACCCCCGCCAGACGAGGAGAGTGAACACAGCCAGCAAGGCAAACGCGCCGATGAAACCAACTTCCTCGCCAATGATCGAGAAAATAAAGTCTGTGTGAGGCTCAGGGAGAAAAAACAGTTTCTGTCGTCCGTTGCCGATGCCGAGACCTGTTAGACCGCCGGTACCGATTGCAATCAGAGACTGCATCGCCTGGAAGCCTTTACCGAGAGGGTCCGCTTCCGGATTCAGAAATGTCAGAAGCCGGTCTCTCCGGTACTCGGCCCCCATGATCAGAGCGATCGCAGCTGGTACGAGCGCCAGTGAAAACAGCGCGATTCTCTTCCATGAGATCCCCGCCACGAAAAGCAGTGACGACGCGACGACGACAATCGTTGCTGCCGTACCGAAGTCAGGCTCGAGCAGAATCAGTCCCGCCACAATCGCCATGACAGTCCCGAGGGGAAGCAGCGTCCCTGTGAGATCATCGATACGGTCTTCCTTCCGGGAGAGATAAGACGCGAGGAACAGGACCATGACGGGCTTGGCAAACTCGGAGGGCTGCACCTGGAAAGCAGGCAGAACGATCCATCGATGGGTGCCGTTGATCGGTGCCTGAAACAGGACCACTACCAGGGCTACGCAGATCGCGAGCAGGAGGCCGTAGATCAGCTTCACATTCTTGAAGCGGTTCGTGTCGACGTTCATGAGAAAGAACATCAAGCCGCTGCCGGCAAGGAGCCAGATGCACTGCCTCACGACGAAGTAATAGGGATCGTCGCGATGGATCTTCTGCGCGGCAATGAGTGCCGAAGCGCTGTAGATCATCACGAGGCCGACAACGAGGATCAGGATGGCGGCGCCGAAGATGTAGCGGTCGTAGGAGAGCTTCCGGCTCATCGGATCTCCTTGACCAGCCGCTCGAAGTCGCTCCCGCGCTCTTCGAAGTTCCTGTATTGATCGAAGCTCGCGCAAGCTGGGGAAAGAAGCACCGTATCGCCCTTCGTGGCGCGCTCATGTCCAAGCGCGACCGCGCGACTCATGACGTCGCACGATACGATCTCCGCGATGCCGGCCAGAGCGCTGGCAATCGTATCGGCCGCCGCTCCGATCGTCATCACGAGCTTCGCCTTTGCTGCTACGAGCGGCGCCAGCCTGGCGAACTCCCCTGCCTTGTCTTTCCCGCCCAGGATCAACAGGACCTTCTGGTCCTCCATCCCTTCGAGAGATTTGAGAGTTGCATCGACGTTCGTACCTTTCGAATCGTTCAGGTAGCGCACTCCGTTGATCTCCCTGATGAGCTCCATCCTGTGACGGAGCCCTTTGAAGGAACGAAACGCCTGCTCGACCTGCTCGTCGGCAACTCCGGCAGCACGTGCCGCGAGCCATGCGGCAAGAGCGTTCTCGACGTTCGCCATCCCGGGAATCCTCAATGCGTCGCGACGAATGCGACTCTCTTTTCCATCGAGCCGGACTACGAGATCGTTTCCGTCGATGAGACCTCCCTCGGGGAGAGCTTCTGTCGATGAGAACCTCAGCACCCTCGCTTTTGTTTGAGGGGACCGCGTCCGCGCGTCATCGGCATTCACGACTGCCACGTCATTTGGTCCCTGATTCTGGAAGATCCGTTCCTTCGCAGCGGCGTACGCGTCGATGCCGCTGTACCGATCCAGATGGTCGGGAGTGATGTTGAGGAGCAGCGCGATGTCGGCTTTGAAAGTCTCGACAGTCTCGAGCTGAAAGGACGACAACTCGATTACGTACTCTCCCGGCTTACTGTCGAGTACTGAGATCAGTGGATCGCCGATATTTCCTGCAACGATCGGGTCGCGCCCGGCCGCCCGGAGGATCTCGCCGATGAGCGCCGTCGTCGTTGACTTCCCGTTCGTCCCGGTAATCGCTATGACCTTTCCGCTCAGGTTCCGAAACGCCAGCTCGACCTCGGAGATCACCGGGATCGAACGGCTTGCAGCTTCTCGGACGAGATCGATCGAGGCCGGGACTCCCGGGCTGAGAACGACCGTGTCGACGCCATCCAGCAGATTGGTCGAGTGAGTACCGAGTGCCTTGCGGACCTTGCTGTCGAGCTGGTCCGACAGCTCAAGCTCCGACTCCGGCTTCGAGTCGCTGATCACCACATCGATTGCATGCTTCGCCAGGAAGTTCGCAGCGGCGACTCCCGAGCGTGCGGCACCAATGACGAGCACGCTGTTCATCGATTGCCCACCCGAACGACCGCGTGAGGGCACGACTTCGCCGCCGGCAGGATGCCGGCGGTCCGGCCGGCTGGAAGCCGGCGGTCCTGAACCTGTGAGCCAGCGATCATCGTAGTTTGAGAGTCGATAGCGCCAGGAGCGCGAACATCGTTGCGATGATCCAGAAACGGACGACGACTTTCGTCTCACGCCATCCGGAAAGCTCGAAGTGGTGATGCAACGGCGACATCTTGAAAATTCGCCGGCCTGTCGTCTTGAACGAGATGACCTGGAGGATTACTGAGCCCGCCTCGAGCACGAACAGCCCGCCCACCAGCACGAGGAGGATTTCCTGCTTGATGATCACCGCGAGACAGCCGATCGCTCCCCCGAGAGCCAGCGATCCGACGTCCCCCATGAAGATCTCCGCCGGATGCGCGTTAAACCAGAGAAATCCAAGTGACGCACCAACCATCGCCCCACAGAAAACCGCCAACTCGCCAGCTCCGGGGACCCATGCGATGTTGAGATAATCCGCGACCTTGAAATTGCCCGCCGCGTAAGTGAGGATCGTGTACGTGACCGCCGCGATGAGCGTCGATCCGATCGCCAGACCGTCCAGACCGTCGGTCAGGTTGACGGCGTTGGACGCTCCCACGATGACAATCATGATGAACGGTATGTAGAGGAATCCCAGGTCGAGTGTGAAGCGCTTGAGCAGAGGGAATGTCAGAGTCGTCGAGTACGCGTTGTGAATCTGGGGGAGGTAGGCGATTGCGACGCCTGCAACCAGAGCGACGATGAACTGAAGACCGAACTTCTGCTTCGAAGTCAGCCCGAGGTTCTGTTTCTTGGCGAGCTTCTGGAAGTCATCGATGAACCCGATCGTGCCGTATGCGAACGTAACGAACAGGACGATCCATATGTACGGGTTCATGATGTCCGCCCAGAGGAGAGTCGGAATCAGGATCGCCAGATTGATGAGAATTCCGCCCATCGTCGGAGTGCCCGCTTTCTTCTGATGGGATTGCGGCCCCTCTTCCCGGATGAACTGTCCGAGCTTGATCTCACCCATCCGCCGGACGAGCCACGGTCCAAGAATGAACGAGATGAGCAGTGCCGTCAGAGCGGCGTAGGCGGTGCGAAACGTGATGTATCGAAAGACGTTGAATCCAGAGACCGTTTCGCGGAGTGAAAAAAACAGGTAGTAGAGCAAGCTAGACCTCCCTCATGGCGCGCTTCACGTAGGAGTTTCCGGCGGGATGAGACACGCGAGGAACGAAAGCGTCGGCGCTCCATGTCGGTTGCAGCAATGCTGCCCGAAGAGCGGGCGAACGACGCGCCATCCGGGCGCGCCACGATAAAACGGATGGGCCAGCGGCGAGAGCCCGATGGGAGCTTTTTGAGACGAGGGATCTCAGAGGAAATCTCGAGACGCAGATGTTCTCTTCAGACTCCGCCCACCCCCAAGACCGTTCAGCCGCTTCCTTCCCCGGGAACTGACCAGCGACTGACTGACTTCTCCCATCCGCGCGTTTGTACGACGGAGCCGAAACAGAACACCTTGATGCGTTGCCGCAAGAATACGGCATTGTCGTCAATATTTTCAATGTCTTTTCAATCATAAAAATCATAAACCTTTTCCCGATGCTTTTCGATTCTTTAATACAGCCTCGGCCTCTTCCCGGTCATCGAAGTGAAGAATCCTGTCCGCAATCACCTGGTAGTTCTCATGACCCTTACCCGCGATCAACACGACATCGCCCTCGCCGGCCGAAAGAATGGCCTGCTCGATCGCCTCACGCCGATCGGGAACGACGGAGTACTTCGCGTCGCCGATCTTTCTCACCCCCGCTTCAATCTGCCCGATGATTCCTGATGGCTCCTCTCCCCGAGGGTTGTCACTCGTAATGACGGTGAAGTCGGCGAGCCGTCCGGCAATCTCACCCATCAGAGGACGTTTTCCCTCGTCCCTCTCCCCTCCGCATCCGAAAACGAGCACGATCTTCTGGCCGGGAGAAAGCTCGCGCACAGCATGAAGAAGCTTCTCGAGGGCGTCGGGCTTGTGCGCGTAATCGACAATCACCAGAGGTCCACCCTCATGAGCAATCCTCTCGAAACGCCCACGCACGGACCCGAGCTTCGCAATTCCGCGCTCGATCGTTTCGAGCGGGATCCCTACCGTGATCGCTCCGCCGATCGCTGCCAGCCAGTTGTAGAGGTTCGGAACTCCGAGGAGTGGAGAGTCCATCTTCAGCTCCCCCAGCGGTGTGATGACAGAGCCATGAAGCCCGGCGGCCGACACGCGAAACCCGGCGGCCGGTCTGACGTCAGCTCTCTCGGAGCGTCCGTAGGTGAGGACCGAGTCCCTGCCCACACGCGCGACGAGCTTCGCTCCCCACTCGTCGTCTTCATTAATGACAGCGGACCTGCGGGTTCGATCGATCTGATCGAAGAGAATCGCTTTGGCGGAAAAATAGTCGTCGAAATCGCGGTGAAAATCGAAGTGGTCGCGGGAAAGATTCGTGAAGACCGCAGCAGAAAACCGGATGCCGAACGTGCGTTTGAGAGCCAATGCGTGCGATGAGACTTCCATGGCCACATGATTCACGCCTGCGTCGACCATCCTCGCGAACCATGACTGCAACACCACGGCGTCAGGAGTCGTTCGATCGGCAACCTCCCGGACGCTCCCGGCTCTGTACTCGATCGTCCCGATGAGCCCAACCGGCTCCCCAGTCGCATCGAACAGCGACTCGAGCATCAGTGTGGTCGTTGTTTTCCCCGACGTCCCTGTCACTCCCACGATCGAGAGCTTCCTCGACGGGTGCGAGTAGAAAGCAGAAGCCAGCTCGGAGAGCGCTGCGCGAGCGTCAGGAACTTCGATGAATGCGCCGCCACCAGCGTCGAGCGGCTGCTCCGCAACGATCGCAACAGCGCCCCGCTTCCTGGCGGCGTCGACATAAGACATACCGTCGCGAATGAGCCCGGGCACGGCAACGAAGAGCGAGCCTGGCATGACCATCCTCGAGTCAGCGGTGACCGAGGCAATCTCGACCTCCTCGTTCCCCGCCGCGCTGCGACGATCAACGCCTCTGGAGAGCTCCGAGAGTTTCATCGCAACGCCTCACGCTCGCCTGCAGTCATTGACAACGTCATGTCGCGATTGTTCTGCAGCTGCTCGCCGGGCGCAGGCCTCTGAGAGTCGACGATGCCGAGACCGCTGGTCCTGACCCTGAATCCCGCAGTCGTTGCGCGTGCGATTGCGGTTCTCGCGTCGAGTCCTCGAAAGTCGGGGACGGTGCCGCTGACCTGAGTTGTCTGCAGGGAACGATTCAGTGGAGCGAGCGTGACGGCACGCGCTATTACCTGACGGTTCGGGATCGACGGGGAGACTCCAAGGTACCGAAGTGACGTGCGCGCAATCTCACGGAACAGAGGCGCGGCAACGGTTCCTCCGTACTGGGCGGTGCGAGGCTCGTCGATGACCACCAGAATCACCAGTCGCGGCCGGTCAGCAGGAACGTAGCCGACGAATGATGCGACAAACCTGTCGGCGGAGTATCCACCGCGCGAGGCTTTCTGCGCGGTTCCTGTTTTCCCCGCAACCACGAACTCGGGAAGCGACGCGTTCACACCGGTCCCACGGCTCACGACGGTCTTGAGAATCTCGTTAAGGACTGCAGCCGTCCGCTCGGAGACCACGCGCCTCGGCTCGGGCGGTGCCGGACGGCGCACTTCTTTACCCTCAGCGTTGACGACCTTGCTTACGATCCGCGGCGTAACGAGCAACCCGCCATTCGCGATGGTCGCCGTAGCCGCTGCAATCTGCAGAGGCGTCACTGCGATCTCCTGTCCGATCGACAGGATCGCATTCGACAACGCCGACCACTGCTCGGGTTTCCTCAGGATTCCTGAGCCCTCACCAGGCAGTTCGACTCCGCTTCGCTGTCCGAAGCCGAAAGCCCGGATGTAGCGATATAACCGTGATTGTCCCAGCGAGAGCCCCACGCGGATCGTGCCCACATTGGACGACTGACTCATCACGTCCTCGAAGCTCATGTAACCGTACCGATGGTTGCCGTGCTCCTTGATGTGCACGTTGCCAATGCTGATCTTTCCCATTCCGCAATCGAGGATCTGCGAGGGTGTGACCAGGCCCTCTTCGAGACCAGCAGCAGCAGTGACAATCTTGAAGGTGGACCCTGGCTCGTAAAGATCCTGCACGGGACGATTGCGCCAGCTCGCCGGTGGTGAGTCGCGATAATGATTCGGGTCGAACCTCGGTGCCGACGCCATCGCGAGAATGTCGCCCGAGCGAGGATCCATCACCAGGACAGACCCGGCGGCAGCCTTGTACTGCTGAATCGCGTTCGCGAGAGCACGCTCCGCGATGAACTGAATCACTTCGTCAATGGTTAGATAAACGCTGAGCCCGTCAACCGGGGCGTTCGCACCCTCGGCTCCGACCACGTACATCGCTCTGCGTGCGTCACGCAGGAGCGTAACCTTCCCGGGCTTTCCTCGAACGAAACGATCGAAGGAATGTTCGATTCCCGCGAGACCCTCGCCGTCCAGACCGACATAGCCAAGCACGTTCGCAGCGAGAGCACCGCGCGGGTAGGCTCTCCTATGCTCCTCGAGCGTGTAGATTCCGGGGATCGAGAGCTTTCTGACATCCCGCGCCACGTCGGCTTCCACCTGGCGGGCGATCCAGGCAAACTCGCTCCGACCCGTGAGCTTCTTGCGCAGCTCGGCCTGGGTGAGCTCGAGACCGGAGATCGCCGCGAGGCGACGCGCCGCAAGGACGGGATCGGTCACCGCCTGTGGATCGGCGTAGATCGATTCAGCAGCGACACTCTCGGCGAGAATGCGCCCTTTCGTGTCGTAGATAGAGCCTCGCACCGGTGTGAGAGAAAGCGTGCGCTCCTGCTGACGAACGGCCCTGGCGACATATTCATCGTGATTCGCAAGCTGAATCTGGCCGAGCCTGAGCACGACGATCAGACCCCACACCGACAGGAAGCCGACCAGCTGAAACAACCTTGCTCGCGACAGGGGCATCAGCGCGTCCTCGGCTGAAGGGCTGCACGCTCATTGCGCGGGAGGGAAACCAGCACGATCTGATTGGACTCCGCGGGACGAAGACCAAGCGAGGCGGCCTTCGTTTCCACTGCGTTGAGCGCCGTGAGACGCTCGATCTGCAGCTGCAGCGCCTTGTTGTTATCCTGAAAGGTCTTCCGTGATTTCTGGAGGCGCGTGATGTCGCGCCCCAGCCGAATCACCTCAAGATTCTGCCAGGTGAACAGCAGGAGAAAAAGCCCTACCGGCACTCCGATCGAGAGAACAGCGAGGAGCTCACGGAAGCGTTCGCGATCGCGCTCCCGGATGATGTGACTGTTTGCAATGTTCTTCTTCTGGGCGTACATGATTTCCCGCTCGCGAAGTCAAAAAACAAGGGTGAAGATCTGCCTACAAGCACGACTCGAACGAACCCCACACACCCACCCTTCACGCGCCACCCCTCCCAATCCGCCCGCACCGCACACACGCCCGCCCTTCCCCGACCTTCACCCTTGCTGCTTGTCTCCGCGTCTCCTTCCGTCATCGTTGCGTTGCCGAACCTGTGTCACCTGAATCTCTCACCGAAACCTTCTCCGCGATTCGCATCTTCGCGCTGCGCGACCGTGGATTGAGTCGTTCCTCTTCCTCATCCGCTGCTACTGGTCTGGACGTGAGAACTTCGATCGACTTCACTGCGCCACAGCCGCAGACCGGCATCCCGGGCGGGCAGCGGCACTCTCCTTCGAGTCGCCGAAACGTTTTTTTCACGATGCGATCCTCGAGAGAGTGAAACGAGATCACGGCGATCCGACCCTCGGGTGCCAGCGTCTCGACCGCATCCTCGACGAAGCGCTCGAGTCCGCTGATCTCTTCGTTCGTCGCGATCCGGAGCGCCTGAAACGTCAGCGTTGCGGGGTCAATCTTTCCGAACTGCGGCTTCTTGACCGTCCTGATCACTTCCGTGAGCCGGGTCGTTGTCTCGATTCGAGCAGTTTCGCGCTCAGCGATGATCGCCTTCGCGATGCGCTTTGCCATCGGCTCTTCACCCCACCTCCGAATCAGATCCACCAGATCCGCCTCCGCCAGGTCATTGACGAGATCGGCGGCCGACGTACCGTGGGCGCTCATCCGCATATCGAGCGGTCCGTCGCTTCGAAACGAGAACCCCCGCGAAGGATCGTCGAGCTGCATGGATGAGACGCCGAGGTCGGCGAGCAGGCCATCGACCCGATCGACTTTCTCTTTGTCCAGAATTTCAATGAGCGCCTCGTATCGACCTTCGATGAGCTTGACGCGCTCGCCGAACTTTCCGAGCCTCTCACCTGCCAGATGCAGCGCGCGAGGATCGCGGTCGATTCCGATCAGCCGTATCCGAGGATGCCGGCTCAGTAAAGCCTCCGAGTGCCCCCCGAGCCCGAGCGTGACGTCTACGAACGTCCCATCAGGATCGAGTGTCGAGAAACATTGGAGTACTTCGTTTAAAAGAACAGGAACGTGTTGCATCGTTGCTCTCAGCAAGGGTCAGCGACCGCGCGGTCGCTCGCCTCTGCCGCGATCAGACTCCGTGAAGCTCGAGCTCCTTGAAGTCGTCATCGGTGACCGGCTCCTCCGTCAACCGCTTTTGAATCGTGGCTTCGTTCCAGACGATGAGGTGATCCTGGTTGCCGATGACTACGACATCGTCGGAAATGCCCGCGACCGATCGGAGAATCGAAGGGACCAGCAACCTTCCCTGCGTATCCATTTCGACCAGTTGCCCGAAGTAGTTGGCGCGCTCGAGGAGCTTGGATTTTGCCCGTGACGTCGAAGGGACCTTGGAGAGGCGGCCCTGAAAATCGAGCCAGACGGCCATTGGATAGATCAGAGCCTTTTCTCCCTCGAATGAGGTGATGAAGCAATCCGAGCCGTAACGCTGCTCGATGACCTTGCGAAAGGTGTTTGGCACCTTGATTCGACCTTTTTCGTCGACTTTCGCAGGGGCGTGCCCCATAAAAACGTTGAGTTCCACAGGTAGTAGAGGCTCCGTTCACTCGCTTTCTGGCTCTTGAATGAGGTGAACGTACCACTATCCGCCACTTCTGTCCACAAATTTCCACCCTGAGAGCACGATGTGACAGACGTTGTTCGTCACTGGGCGAAGCCTTTGGAGTGCGGCAGCCGCAGCTGCCGCTTTCGGTGTCACCTCGGCAGCTCTGGCACCGGCCGAGGTCGTGGACTTACCTCAGTGTCGCGAGCTCGACACAAAAGCGGCAGCTGCGGCTGCCGCACTCCAAAGGCTTCGCCTCGGCTTCGGGGGCTAGCTGCGAGGGGCTGAGCTGCGAGAGGTGGTGCCGACGCCCGAGGACAGGGCTCGCTGGGGGAGGAAATCCGGCGCCCCCTCCGGAAAGGGGCGCCTGTGGAGCCTACTTCATCATGTTTTTTACTTTGTCGATCACATCGCTCTTGGCGATTCCGTCGGTTGAGTGGAGCACTCGCTTGATCGTCTCGAGGATGTCGCCGCTGCCGCTCCAGTGCTCCTGGATGATCTCCTCGTCCGTGTCAGACAGAAGGCGATTCAGGATGTAGATCGAGAAAATCAGGTCGTCGAGATAGCCGATGCCACCAACAAGCGATTCAGGTAACAGATCGATCGGAAGAATGAAGTATGCAATTCCGCTCCCGACGAGCACTTTGTTCTTTCCGCTGACCCTCGGATCGTTCATGAGGCGCCAGAGAAGGGCGAAGATGTCCGGGACCAGAAGAAGGAGCTCGCTCCCCCTGCCCGGCTTATCCGGATCGCCACTGATGGTGGCCTCGATGTTCTTGCGGATCTTGTCGTAAAAACGGCCCATTCGCGGCGAGTCCGAGCCTGCCGACGTCGTCGTCCTCAGAGCCGTGGTACCGGATGTAGTTGTGCCAGTTGTGCCGCCTGTCCCTGAATCAGTGCTGCTCTCCATCGCTTCCTCCGGATTGCGGTGGAAGGTCTGCCGCTCCTCTGCCGAGCAGGACGGCGACCCCACCTTCAATCAACTGAATGTCTGTCACTTCTATCTCGAGGAATGGTGGCAAAAACTGGTCCAACAGAAACGTCAGCTCCATGTCTGCTGAAGAGAAGCGAAATCCCGGGACGGAGAGCAATTTCTCTATGAGCTTGAAGAAGGCTTTGGGCACAGGAATGAAGCCGTAAGCAGACGGCAGATCGAGACGCATCCTGACAACTCGTCCTTCGGCGCCGGCGGCCCTGACGTTGACGCTGAATGGGATGGCGATGGAGACCACCGCTTTCGCCCGAATCTCGATTCTTCCATCAAGGAATCGGAGCTGGAGGTCGCGCACAGGAAGATTCTTCTGCCGGACCACGTCGGCTGCGATCTCCGAAATTCTGGTTCCGAGCAACCGAAGCTCGAGGGAATCCCATTCGACGAGAGGATTCATCGAGGAGCGAGCGTCGTCATCGTCGACTGGGCGAAGCCTTTGGAGTGCGGCAGCCGCAGCTGCCGCTTTCGGTGTCACCTCGGCAGCTCTGGCACCGGCCGAGGTCGTGGACTTTATCGTTCTGCATTCTGCATTCTCCATCCGGTTGTCGTCCCGAAGCCTGGGCGGGCGTGTGGGAGGGGCGACTTGTCGGCATTCTGCATTCGCTCTGCATTCTCCATTCTGCATTTGCTCTTCTGCATTATCCTCACCACGCAAATGCCGAAACGGACTGACATTCACTCGATCCTGGTCATCGGGTCGGGACCGATCATCATCGGTCAGGCCGGCGAGTTCGACTATTCGGGAACTCAGGCCTGCAAAGCGCTGAAAGAAGAAGGATTCGAGATCATCCTGGTGAATTCGAATCCGGCGACGATCATGACCGACCCGGACTTCGCCCACCGGACCTATATCGAACCTCTCACGCACGCCACGCTCGAGCGAATCATTGAGCGCGACCGCCCCGATGCAATCCTTCCAACCGTCGGCGGACAGACTGCGATCAACCTGGCGATGGCACTCTACGAGTCAGGCACTCTCGAGCGTTATGGAGTCAAGCTGATCGGCGCCAACTACGAGGCCATCAGAAAGGCGGAAGACCGCCAGCTCTTCAAGGAAGCAATGAATCGTATCGGAGTCGAGGTCGCGCGATCGGGGTACGCAGGATCGCTCGACGAGGCTCTGGAGATGGCCACCTCCATCGGCTATCCGATCGCAGTCCGACCGTCCTTCACTCTTGGAGGGACGGGTGGAGGAATCGCTTTCAACGTCGAAGAGCTGCGGGCGATCGTTGCCCGCGGACTCGATCTCTCCCCGGTCGGAAAGGTTCTCATCGAGGAGTCGCTCATCGGGTGGAAGGAGTTCGAGCTCGAGCTCATGCGCGACATCGCCGACAACGTGATCGTGGTCTGCTCGATCGAGAACTTCGATCCGATGGGAGTTCATACAGGCGACTCGATCACCGTCGCCCCTCAGCAGACTCTTTCGAATGCGGCCTATCAGGCAATGCGCGATGACGCCAAAAAGATCATCCGTGAGATCGGCGTCGAAACCGGCGGCTCGAACATCCAGTTTGCGGTCGATCCTGCAACAGGTCGTCGACTGGCGATCGAAATGAATCCGCGGGTGTCGCGATCCTCTGCCCTCTCCTCGAAGGCGACCGGGTTCCCGATTGCGAAGTTCGCCGCAAAGCTGGCGGCCGGCTACACGCTCGACGAGATCCCCAATGACATCACAAAAAAGACCCCCGCATCGTTCGAGCCGACGCTCGACTATGTGGTCGTCAAGATCCCCCGCTTCTCGTTCGAGAAATTTCGAAAATCGCCGCAGCTTCTCGGCTTTGCGATGCAGTCGGTCGGTGAGGTGATGGCCATCGGCCGCACCTTTAACGAAGCGCTGCAGAAAGGACTTCGCTCGCTGGAGATCGGCGTGAGTGGACTCGATGATCGCGGCGTGCGTGATCCGTCGAAGCTGCGAGAACTGCTGCGGAGCGGTTCGCCATCACGCATCTTTGCTGTCGGCGACGCTTTCCGCAGCGGAATGAGTGTCGAAGAGGTCTATGAAGTCTCGTCCATAGACACCTGGTTTCTCCATCACATTCACGAGCTCATCGCAATCGAACGGAGACTTGCGGAAACGGATGCATCCGTGGCGGTCCGTCCCGAAAACCTTCGAAGACTGAAAGAAAAAGGACTCTCCGATCGAACAATCGCTCAGCTGACAGGCAAGAGCGAGGATGAAATCCGCAAGGCTCGACACGACGCGGCGATCCGGCCAGTCTTCAAGCGAGTCGACACCTGCGCTGCCGAGTTCTCAGCGTCCACCCCTTACCTCTACTCGACTTACGACACCGAAAACGAAGCCGATCCCACCAATGGCAAAAAGGTGATCATCCTCGGCTCCGGGCCGAACCGCATCGGCCAGGGAGTCGAGTTCGACACGTGTTGCGTCCATGCAGCTTTTGCTCTGCGAGAGCTGGGCTTCGAGACCATCATGGTCAACTGCAATCCGGAAACGGTATCGACCGATTACGACACATCCGACCGGCTCTACTTCGAGCCACTCACCCTCGAGGATGTTCTCGAGATCATCGATCTGGAAAAGCCGACTGGCGTCATCCTTCAGTTCGGCGGACAGACTCCGCTCAAGCTCGCAAGAGATCTGGCCAGAGCTGGCGTTCCGCTCTGGGGCACTTCAACCGATTCGATCGATCTTGCGGAAGATCGAGAACGGTTCGGCCGGCTTCTCGGCGACATCGGTATACGAGCGCCAGAGCATGGGAATGCCAACACAGAGGATGAAGCGAGAGAGATCGCCGAACGCATCGGCTACCCGATTGTCGTGAGGCCCTCGTACGTCCTGGGCGGTCGGGCAATGGGGATCGTCTACGACTCCGAGACTCTCGGCGACTTCATTACAGACGCGCTCGAAGCGGGACCGGGACATCCGGTCCTGATCGATCGCTTTCTGGAAAATGCGCTGGAGATTGACGTTGACGCGGTGTCGGACGGAGCGACCGTGGTCATCGCGGGAATCATGCAGCACATCGAAGAGGCAGGAATCCACTCGGGCGATTCGACGAGCGTCATTCCCCCTTACCTGCTGACACAACGCGACCAGGACCGAATCCGTCGCAAGACTGTGCAACTCGCCAAAGCCTTACAGGTGGTCGGACTCATGAACATCCAGTTCGCGATCGCTGATGATGAAATCTACGTGCTCGAGGTCAACCCGCGAGCCTCCAGAACCGTCCCGTATGTGTCGAAAGCAACGGGGATTCCTTTCGCCAAGGTTGCCGCGCGCATCATGGCCGGAGTTTCCCTCGCCGAGCAGGGAATCACGACTGAACCAAAGGTCGAGCGCTATTACGTCAAGGCACCTGTCTTTCCATTCTCCAAGTTTCCTCTCGAAGACACGGTTCTCGGTCCCGAAATGAAATCGACCGGAGAGGTCATGGGCAGCTCGATGACATTCGGCGAGGCCTACGTCAAAGCACTCCTGGGAGCGGGAATCAAGCTTCCGATGACAGGAACAGCATTCATCTCGATCAATGAAATGGACAAAAGGGATCACACTCTGCGGATTGCCCGCGCCTTGATCGGACTCGGGTTCGACCTGCTGGCAACGAAGGGAACGCGGAGCTTTCTTGCCGGCTACGGGATCTCGTCAGGAGCGGTGCTGAAGATCCATGAAGGCCGCCCGAACATCGTCGATCGGATGATCAATGGCGAGATCGCGCTGATCATCAACACGCCATTGGGTCGCTCGGCTTTTTACGATGACGCATACATTCGCAAGTACGCCCTCCAGTACCACATCCCCTGTGTCACGACACTCTCAGCAGCAACTGCCTGCGTGGACGGTATCCGCGAGAGTCAGTCGGGCGGCGGGCCGCTCACCACGTTGCAGGAACAGCACGGAATGACGCTGGTTAGATGACTGGGTCGTATCCCGGGCCGGCTTTAGACCGGCATTTCCCCCGCACAAACCCGGCAGATAATTCTCTGCGGTCTGTCTCGCCCGCATTTCTAACAGAATGCGAGCGCAGGGACGCACGGCGTGCGTCCGGTACCCTGTCCCTGACCGAGAAGATTGTCCTCGGCCATCGCTTTGGACGAGGGTTCATGCCGGGATGCAGAATTCCTGATGCGAATGTCTGGGTGCCGGACGCAGGCCCTGCGTCCCTA
>DATLXH010000115.1:0-6596 GCA_035576005.1 Thermoanaerobaculia bacterium
CGATAATCTCCTATTATCCGTTTGGCTGGAGTATCGACCGCCGTGGATGGCACTCATTGATCCGCATCTGCAACGACGCGTCGGCTACGTGCGCGTAGATCTCCGTCGTGCTGATGTTGCGATGACCGAGGAGTCGCTGAACGTATCGGATGTCCACGCCTTCTTCGATTAAGTAGGTCGCGATGGAGTGACGAAACATGTGAGGCGTAATTCGTTTTGTTGCTCCGACATGCTCTCCGAGTTCGCGGATTAATCGGCGGATGAACTGCGAAGAGGCGGATTCGCCCCGAGAGTTCACGAGGAAGGTATCTGCGGGCGGGCTGGATGAGCATCTCGCCCCGCGGTACCACCTGAGTATGTCCTTCAGATCCTCGGGCACGAACACACGCCGCTCCCGGCTTCCCTTCCCCATGATGCGGAGGATGCCTTCGTCGATGTCAACGTTTTCATCCTTGAGCGTCGCGAGCTCGCTCACCCGCATCCCCGTGGCGAACAGTAATTCGGCGGCAACGCTAGCTGTGATCTCGGCATGACTCCGCCCCAGAAGCACTGCGCTCTCCGAGAGGAGAGTTCGAATCACTCCCCTCGGAATCAACCTCGGAAGCCGGGTGGGTATACGGATTCGGATTTTCGCATCGGTAACGCAATTGCCCGCTCCGTTGGTCTGTTCGGTTGCCCACCCGAAGAACGACCGCAGCGTGGCGATGTGGCGATGCGCGGAAGCCTCGCCTAAGCCTCGAACGTCAAACAGGAATTTGACGTAGTCCTGCACGTGCGTCTTTTCAAGAGTATGCACCGGTTGGTCAGTGCCAGCGAAGCTTGCAAAACGGTTAAGATCCAGTCGGTAAGCGCGGACCGTGTGATGTGAGAGCTTGCGAACCGATTCGCAGTGCGAAAGGAATTTATCTGTGGCTTCATCCAAGTTCATACCTTCCTCCTTTGAGCAGGAGGAGGACGATACCCGCTGAACGTGAGACTGGAAGATGCTATCGCGGCACGAGATGGCTGGGCGAACGCGCCCTCGGGCCCGCTCGATCCGAGTGGCTCCACCGCATCGCGCCCGTCGGAACGGAGCGGTACCTCCATGACCTTCCGCAGCATCGCCGCCGCCAGATGAGCCTACGACACGATTGACGGGGCGCAACCTCCCGTCGATCGTGTCTCCTCTCGTCACGCATCCACCGGCTCGTATGACGGCATTGCCGCGAAGTGGATGCGGTCAAAAGGATCATCCACGCGGCGAAACTCGCGCAGGCGTTCATCCATGAAGTAGAGCCTCCCCGCGATGCCGGAACTCTGACTGTTCTCGTCAGCGGTGACCTGTCAGGTGTGACCGGCAAGACACCGGGAGTAAGGGGGGCCGTCTATGATCGGGAATGCTTCCGACAACCGAACGTTCAACGATGAGATAGCTCACGCAGTGGGCAATGTGACCGCGAAAAGATCCGTTTGGTCTCGCGAACACCCTAGCAGACACTCGTCTTGATGTTCAGGAGTGGAGCGTCGATAACGGCTTGGGCCTCGGTCGATGGTTCGAAGACACATTCCGCGACACTCTCGACAGACTGCAAAAATGAGGCGGCAAGAAATGAACAGAACGACATTCGCGGCAGGGTTCGGAGCCAGCGTTGTACTGCTTTCGATCTGCTGCGCTTATGCCTTTTCGCCAGCCTGGTCGACCAACTTCGCACTGTACTTTGCGAAAGATGGTGGCTATGTTGGCAGTCCCGAGGCGTTCAGATACTCACTTCTGGCATTTGCGCTCTTAAATATCCCGGCAGTTATCGTTGGAAGCGGTGTGATGTACGCACTCGATGTGGTCTATACCCCCAACTCTTTGTCGTGTCATGCCTGGCTCTGCGTATTACATCCGTGCCGGTGTGTGCGCGCACCCGCTGCGTAGGGGCGCTTGAGATCCCAGCAGTTGCCGCCTAACGCGAAAGTTCAGGGGGCGCGCCGCCTTTTGGCGCTTCCCCTGGAACGTGGGGGCAGGCCTCATAGACACAGTTGGATCAAAGCAAACTGTCAATTAGCTCACTGGCGAATCTGAGGCCTTTGCCTACAAGTGGCGCCACGAAGTAGTTGTGAAGACCCTGCACGGGGACTCCTATACCAATGAGTACCAGAAGTAGCCATCGCAGTTTGATAGCGTGCACCGTTGAAACCCAACGTAGCCCGAGCGCAACCCAAACAACGAACCCGGTGATCATGGCGAGGCAGAACCAAATGCCAAGCCATAAAAGTGTCTGTTCCGAAGGGCTTGGAGGAGTCGAAACTGTCGCAAAGAAATCTGGTCCAATTGGCATATAAAGGGCAATCGGAGACAACAAAAGCGCCGCGATGGGTAGATGGACGCCATAGAAGATGCAACAGACGGCAATGGTATCCCGGAAGGTACCTATCCCGTGAAGTGCCTTCGCACACAGGTGAACTAAGAGAACAACTTGGACCTGCCAGTAAAGGTACTGCAGAACAAAATGGACTCTAGTAATGGATATGCCATGCAGCTGTGCAAGTGGAAAGAAAACCATGAATGAAAGGATCACGCCATAGAGGTATATTGCGATAGAGGAGCCGAGCTTGGCAGATGGGTCAGGACAAAGGCAAATAGCCGCGTAACGGCCACGATGTCGGATGACATTCCTGTAGGTATCGATATAGTTCCGGAATCCGGCGATGAGACCTGCGAGGCTTACGGCGGATAGGATCTCGTCTACCCGACGTTTGGAATAAGCGTCCTGCATAGAACTCTCCCGATACGAGGCCTAACTTGTGGTTAAGTTTGCAATAGCCCGCCGCAGCATGGGTCAGTTTCATTCAGCGTATCGCATGCCGCAATCTCAAGGTGATTCTTCCAACGCGCTGCATACGCTTGGTTACATTCGTTGGGTGGCCAACGGCCGACCCCAACTTCCCGGCGACGCCAACTTCCCGCGACCCCAATTTCCGCAACCCCAACTTCCCGCTAGTCGCTCCTCCGCAGTTGGGCGGCGGCTTTGAGGGGTTCTCGCGCGAGAGACCTTAGGTTGTGAATCTCGGCGTCATACCAGCCGCCGATCTGGGCCTTCTCCTCCAACTTCCATGTTGTTTGATCTGCCTGAGGACCGCAAGATCCCGCTCGACCGCGATTGCAAGATCGAACGTGCCGTCGTCGAACGTGTCCTCGTAGCCGGAGTCCGAGGAACACGTGGGTCCCCGCGCAGCGCCGACGTCACGAGCTTTCGGGCGAGGCAACGATTTTTCCTCGACCGTTTGGATGATGACGGTGGCGATCCCTGCGCATTGAAGTCGGTCGAGTGTTTCTGGCCAGGATACCCGCTCGCGAAGCGTAACGAGTTCACGGTTTTCAGCGGGCACACCCGAGCCTCAGGCTGTGACACGAACACACATCCTGGCTCCGGAAGACGGGGCTCAGCAGTCTTAACAAAAGCTGGGGAGGCGTGCCGCCTACGCGAATGCCTGCGGCGGACACGGGCAGTCGTCGTAGAGAGGTCGCTAACGTCGAGGAGGAACTTCTTTGTCCATCGCCTAGTAATGATCTTCGCATAAACCGCCGGACGGGGCCGCGAGATAGTCATCTGCCGGTAAGTCGCGGTAGTTGCGAGAGTTGTCGGCCTCCGGCCTTCGGTAGAGCCGACACGAGCTGCGGACGTTTTCTGACAAACCGTGGCCACCGCGTGTCGATGTACGCGCTAGAACTCGACTCCGAATAGACCGCCGCCCTGCTCGTCGGTCAGCCGAACCGGGTTGATGTACTCCTCCAGGTCGAAGTCCTCAGGGAACAAATGTTTCGCAGGCATCTCGTCGCTGTTCAGTGTGACGATGTACTGCCAGCCCACATCTTCAGCGATGCCTGCTCCAACCGCGAGCGCTGTGGCTCTTTGGCGTTCATCAACGCCGTCGAAAAGATGACTGTCGTGGATCAGGAAGCCTGGCCCGAGCCCACGCGAAGCGAGCAGTCTGACCAGCATCATGTCGAAGCAGAAGATCCGCATGCTGTTGATCCCTTTGCTCTTTTCCCCTTGGATCGGAAACGCCAATCGCGGGCCATTGATGGTATCGTCGACCGTCAGTTTGCCGGCTTGGCCGTATAGGGAACTTGAGACCGATTCGTAGGCGACGATCGCCTCATCAATCTTCGGAGCGCGCTCGTCGAGCTCCGCCCGCAAATCAAGCCTCAACTTCTCCCGCTCGATCTTGAGGCCGGCCTCTCTCTTCGCGTAGTCCGAGGCCTTTCCGGCGATCGAACGAAGGCGTGCTACCTCCTGTTCGACTCTGGAGAGTTCCTCCTGGAGCTTGGTATGCTGTTCGAGAGCGCCTCCGGACCTCAAGACGCGCATGATCTCCGCGCGACGCTGTTCGTAGCTCCGCTTCTTCTCTTCGCGACCAGCGATTCGGAACTCTGCGGCCCCCATCTCCCGCCGGAGGTAATTGATCCGATTACGGATCACGGAAGTGTGAAATTCGCGAACCTCGGAGAGATGCCGTCGAACTTGCTCACCAAGGATGACAGACGCTTCGGCGTAGAGTTCCTCGACGCGATCAGTGGAAGGAGGCGCCTCGGTTGTGAGTGCGCGATTGAGTTCCTCCACAAGTTCCCGATCGGTCGTGTTCTCATCGCTCAAATCGCGGATCTTACGAGCGATTCGCGCTGACTCCAGTTCGAGGTCTCTAAACTGAGGGACGACACGGAAGTCGGCCATCAGCTTCCGCTGATCCTGAAGCTTTCTTTCAAGGACAGCGAGGTCGGTGCGGATTTCGGCTGTGTTCGTATCTTTATACTCGAGCTTTAGTTGTTTGACGATCGTCTCGCGGTCGCGCACGCTCTCGAACTTCTTCGCAATACGCCAGTCAAAGTCGAGGAAGAACGAGATGGCGAGCTGTTTCGACGCTTCCTGCTGCTTCTCTGTATTCAGATCCGGGTACTTGAAGCCGCCCGGCTCCCGCCGGAGGAAATACGCCACCAGGTTTCGGTACGTTGGCGCGTCCTTTTTCCATTCACCTTCCCGGACGATCGGTAACCCGAAGAATCGTTGTCCCAGGTAGTAACGCCAATTCGTCACCGAGGAGAGAACGAGGCCAGACTTCTCATCGTCGTGAACGTTGAGTTCTACCGGCGGATTAACGTACAGAGCGACCTGTTGCCCCAGCTGTGCTCCTCGGCCGACGTGAAGTGTGCGGTCGCCGGCATCGAACTCAATGTCGAACAAGGCTTCTTCGACTGCAGGCGCTGCAAGAAAGTCCTCCGAGCCCAACAGGTAATCGATGAGAGCCACCAGGCTCGACTTCCCTCTTCGATTCCTCGTCTCTTTCCGGGTTGAGTCAGTGCGCCGGTCAGCGACGACAACGTTCAGCCCTGGAGTGAAAGCGATCCTTTTAA
Source organism: Thermoanaerobaculia bacterium (assembly GCA_035576005.1). Taxonomy (GTDB): domain Bacteria; phylum Acidobacteriota; class Thermoanaerobaculia; order Gp7-AA8; family Gp7-AA8; genus DATLXH01. Next base: position 5,381 of record DATLXH010000115.1, read on the forward strand.
AGGTTGGCAGCGTGCTGCTTACAGACCGAATCATCGGTCGGCTCGTGTTCTCAAAACGACACCCTTCTGGATTTCGATGGCGCCGGTGACGTAAAGAAGGTCCAGAGCGAGGACGAACCAGTCGAAATGAGGAGGGCGGTCACCCGCCGGGCTCTTCTTCGAGAGCTCGGTCCAGAGTTGCGAGACGGTTTTGGGTCGATCTACACGCTGCAAGATGCGAGCTCCGACGAAGAGTAGGGCCCGCTCCGGGGGCAGGTGTTTGGAAGGAAGAATCACGCGATGGATTCCTCTACTGTGAATATCTCGCACCGCTCGAACAGGTAAGACAACACAGCCCACGCCGCTGCATCGTGGCTCGTCGACTTGTTCCCGATGCCCGCAGCGAAGTCATGGAGGTCCTGTAGGACGAAGTTAGGATTGGGCTCGACCGCAGCGAGCTCGCGGTATCTCTGCTTGAACGCCGCAGCGATACGATCACCTTTCTCAGGGTCAACGTGTTCAGCAAAATAAGCTGCCACGCGATCAGACCTTTGTCGACCGAGGTTCAGGAACAGTTTCGAGTCGTCTGAGAACTCAAACTTCGATTCCTTCTCCGCAGGTACTGGGTGGATTGCTTCCGCCCTGAGGGGCGTACTTGCGATCGCGGCGACGATTGCCCCGATCTCAGCAAAGGAAACGCCGATGTAGGCTGCCATGGTGGGCGCTTCGCATCCAAAGAGATCCGGGAGGTCATCCGCGTCAAGCTGGAAGACGAGTCGTTTGATTGGCTCGAAGCCCCAGATCGTGCAATCCTTCAGGTGCTTCTGCTGCAGGGTTAGCAGGTGGTCGAGCAGCGGGGCGGGCACGCCGGCTATGCTGTTGTGAACCAATACCCACTCATCGAAATGCTCCGCCCAGTGCCCAACCGCGCCCTCATAATCCTTAGGACGATGTCCCGAACTCAGTTGAAATTGGGATGACGGAACCCTCGAGTCATTATGCGATTTTCTTTTCCTCAGCGACAGCTGCGTCGAGGGCTTTGAGGAGCTTCGGCATCAGCAGGTAGCCTTTGATGCGACGGAAGCGTTTCTCTGCTTCGAGTAATCCTGTTGCACACCAGCGATGCTTCATCATGCCTCCGCGCCAGCGTTTCACACGATTCGTAAGACGTCGGACGCTGGAGAACGCGGACTCGATCGGATTGGTCGTGACCAGGTGAGTCGCCAATGCAGGATCG
>DATLXH010000116.1:0-2984 GCA_035576005.1 Thermoanaerobaculia bacterium
CGATCCTGCATTGGCGACTCACCTGGTCACGACCAATCCGATCGAGTCCGCGTTCTCCAGCGTCCGACGTCTTACGAATCGTGTGAAACGCTGGCGCGGAGGCATGATGAAGCATCGCTGGTGTGCAACAGGATTACTCGAGGCAGAAAAACGCTTCCGTCGCATCAAAGGCTACCTGCTGATGCCGAAGCTCCTCAAAGCGCTCGACGCAGCTGTCGCTGAGGAAAAGAAAATCGCATAATGACTCGAGGGTTCCGTCATCCCAATTTCAACTGAGTTCGGGACATCGTCCGCCGCTGCACCGCCGCCCGCTTGTCCTCGTCCCAAACGGTTGTGTAGAGCGCGGGGTCGAAATGCCGGAATGCCCTACCAACGACTGCACCACGTGGATCGGCAGCCGGAAGCGGAGGGAGCCTGCGCCGGATCACGCCTGCCTATGCTCTGGATGCGATCAATGTCCCTTGGCCAGACACTTCGAAGATGTCGTAGCAAACTGACACCAATTGATTGATGTATCCCGCCACGGCCAACTCCGTTGATCTAACCATCAACAGCGACGGCATACCCCTTGCGCTGGTTCAGGAAGTCACACTCTTGGTTGGCCCGAAGTATTCGCGATAGGTGCTGAACTTGTATCCGTCCGGGCACTCAAGAATGGATCGCGGAGGCGGACGCGCGTTTTGGCGTAGACGCGTGTCTGTTTCGCCACGCGGCCGATCACGGTCACGTCGACACGAAACGAACGAACGCCGGCAGTGACTCACATCGAAGCGAAGCACGCATAGCGTCCATTGTCAATGTCTGATTGTGGGTTCACAGAACCAGCCCTCTTCGCAGTCGCCTGGCGTCACGCCGTGCAACTCGTCAGACAGCTGTGTTAACGCCACGAACCGGCCACTGCGGACTAACGATTGTGACCACTTGGGTAGCCTCGTTGACCAGAGTCATGAAAGCCCATAACGCAATCCCAGAGTCTTCGAAGCGACTTCGATTCGCAAAGTTGAATCAGTTGGGTCTGTCGTCAACAAGTTGAGCTGCTCAACAATGCGATTGAGTTGAATTTGACCGGGGGGCCCGGGATCTAGTCTGACTTCCGATAGCTCTGCCACGAAACCAAACCGACCGGAGTAGAATCGCGCGCTCACCACCGCGTTCTCACGCGAATCCATTTAAGATTGTGCCGAAAGGCTGGGTCTCTCCGCACTCCTAAGAGATGGGCGGTGGAGGAGAAAGATCACTTTCGCGAACTACGATGGCCTATACCCGAACCGTGGTTGGTTCCCGCTTCAAGTGGAGACGCAGGCGGGATAATTGGGAGCTGCGGACGCCTCTGGCGGGGTGTGATGTGCTCAGTATATTCGTGCTGTATGCCGAGCCGCGACGAGGGCCGCGCTCTCCCCAAAACGCGGCCCTCGTAGATCTGGAAACTCATTGCCCGGGCGACAGGTATAGCAATCTGTCATTGTCGTTGACTGAGTCCCCGTCAAAATTAGACGGTAATGCGGTTGCGTTCAGTTTGATTTGATCCCATAACTGCGAGGGCGACAGAGAGCTGTTGTTCTGTAGAATCCGAGCGCCAACTCCTGCCGCAGCCGGGGCGGCGAAGGATGTCCCGGACCGCTGACCCGGTGCAACGCGATACGAACTGTACCCGTTAATCCAAGCAACCTTCAGGTTGTGTACTGGCGCATAAAGGTCGACACATGGTCCCGTGTTAGATCCAGGATCACTAATTGGACCACCGGGGAACTGGACATTGCACTCCCCGGGGATGTTTACGTTACAGCGCCAGAGTGCATCTGTCTCATCGGTACCGCCGACTGAGACGGTTCGATATGGGCTACCGAATCCGGCGGAGTTACCGTAGGCCATTCGAGCAGGAGAGGTCTCGCAATCTGACCTGGCTTGATTGTTGGCGGAGACAAAGACCTGAATGCCTGCGCCTAGGACATTATTCACTGTGTGCTCAAAGGATCCGATTGGCGTAGGATCAGAGGACGCTACGTCGGTTCTGATAAACAAACTTATGTTGGCAACGGCAGGACCAAGCGCTCGAAATGGGCGACTTGGCGTAGCAGTCGGGATTGGGTTCGGATTATCCGGCCCCACGATCCAATCCATGCCCCAGCACATCCATACCAGCTGTCCAATCGCGCCAGAGCAGTTGGCGACCTTAATGGGAACGATTGCAACGTCTTTAGCGACCCCGACAGTCTTGCCACCCAGAACCGACGCCACGGCCGTTCCGTGGGTGCCTGCAAAATAGTCGTTGGAAAAACCGCCACAAGGATTCGATGCGGGAAGGTTGTCGTCAGAGAAGTTGACCCCGTCCCGGACTCGCGGCTGATACTGTGGGGTGTTGGGATCGTTGTCATCATCAAATTCGATGTGGTTGCGGACAACGCCTGTGTCGAGAACATAGGCATGAACGTTCGCTCCGGTACTTTGCCATTGATAGGACCGGAAGCCACTCGCCACGGTCCACCTTTGATCAATGCGATCCAAATTGTAATGAGGATCTGCATCTGTAAAGCTCTGCGCACCTGAGAGCTCGACGTATGCATTCTCTTCCACAAAGTCGACACGCGGGTCCGCAGCGACGGCCCGAGCCATCTCATCACTCATCTCGACACCGAATCCCTGCAAGGCGTTCTTGAAGATCGCTCGTTTTCCCAGGTTGGTGACGAGTTTTCCACCTACGAAGCGTTCGATATCCTCTGCGATCAGTTCGATTGCCGCTCTGGTGGTGGGTTTGAGAACCACGATATATGAATTTGGCACAGCCTGGCGATGTCTCTTGATCTGGCCCGTCCCTGCATCCGCAGAGATTGCACACGATGCTGCGGACGATGTCCCGAACTCAGTTGAAATTGGGATGACGGAACCCTCGAGTCATTATGCGATTTTCTTTTCCTCAGCGACAGCTGCGTCGAGGGCTTTGAGGAGCTTCGGCATCAGCAGGTAGCCTTTGATGCGACGGAAGC
>DATLXH010000117.1:0-9477 GCA_035576005.1 Thermoanaerobaculia bacterium
TGCGCGACAGAACGGGATTCGTCCGATTTTGCTCATTTTTACGGGTACTTCAACCCTGCCTTCATCGCCGATCGTCGATTGTAGGGCATCGTCGCAAGCAGAAAATTTTGTGCCAGTTTCTGCCGCGCAGACTCCTAGCCCGCATTTCTCACAGACCTTTGTCGTGAGACGACGGAGAGTGGCTTGGATGCGAGGCGCGCGGCGATTTTGCGACGAAGGCATGGTCGACACTATGTCAAGGAGCCAAATCGGCGTGCAACGAAGCAGACAGGCCGCTATCCGTCGTCTCGCGGCGAAGGTCTGTGAGAAATGCGGGCTAGAGCACCACGCGAAACATTCGAGAGCGGAGGCGCGCGCGTCCCGCCTGCTCAGAACTTTCTTTGAATCCCTTCGGCAAAGTGGCCCAACCCGTGCTTCGATGGTCCTCTACCGATGAGCAGCCAGGTTCCTGCAGACGTCGCCACGATCGACTTCGCCACCCTCGAGCTCCTTCCCTACGGAATCATCGTCCTCGATGGCGACGGCACCATCCTGTACTACAACGCCCGTGAGGAACAGATCACGACGCGCCGGCGAGAGGACGTCCTCGGCAGGAACTTTTTCACCGAAGTCGCACCGTGCACGAAGGTGGCGACGTTCTACGGACAGTTCCGCGACACGATGGCCTCTGAGGGAACGACTGCAGAGTTCAAGTTCACCTTTCCCTTCCCCGACAGGCCGCGTGACGTCGAGATCGCGCTGACCGGGTTCCGCTACTACGAACAACTTCTCTGTCTCGTCTCCGTGCGTGACGTCACCGAGGAGGAGGATGTCCGCGATCGTATCCTCACAGCGGAGCGATTCCGCGAGGTGGGGGAAGTGGCTTCGGGTGTGGCGCACAACTTCAACAATATCCTCATGGCCATCGGAATGTGGGCAAAACTCGTTCGGAGGCAGCTAGGGCCGGAAGCTCCTGCTCAACGTGGGATCGATCAGATTATCAAGGCCGTGGATGACGCCACTTCGATGGTACGGCGAATCGCCGATACCACACGCCAGACACCGACAGCTGGAACAACAGACGACTGCATCGAGATCAATAGCGTTGTGCAGGAAGCACTCGATCAGGTCACTGGGAGAATCGAAGAGTGCCAGCGGAAAATCACGCCGCAGGGCTTTCTCGACGAGACGAATCCGTGCGTACGCGGCTACGGGAGCGAGCTCCGCGAGGTGCTTGTGAACCTCCTTGGAAACGCCATCGACGCGACGGAGAACGATGGGAGCGTTTCCGTCACCACGCGGACAGTGGACGACCAGGTGCGCGTCGATGTGACCGACACAGGGACCGGGATGAGCGAGGAAACTCAGAAGAAACTGTTCCGGCCTTTATTCAGTACGAAGGGACTTGCGGGAACGGGCCTCGGTCTGTCGACTTCCTACGCCATCGTCCGGCGTCATCGCGGCGAGATCCGGGTTAAGAGCTCGCAGGGGAAAGGATCGACGTTCTCGGTGATCCTTCCTCAGGTTCCTCGCCAGTAGCTCCAGGCCTAACGCGGATGAACAACTGGAGCGATCCGGCTTTAGAACGTGTAGCCGAAGCTCGTATAGATGAATGAGCCATTCATCCCGAACGGCGAATTGCTGGGATACGTGTTGGTGCCACCAACGCCTGACTGCTGCGCAAAGGTAAGGGGAACCGTCTGGGCGTTGGTTCCCGTGCGGAAAAGGCGAGTCTGATCGGGGAAATTATCGAACAGGTTCTCAGCGCCGATTGCGACTTTGTACTTGTTCCAGCGATAGGAAATCTCCGCGTCAGCGACCCATTCCGAGGAGTAAGTCTGATCGTCAATGGGGGCAAGCGTGAGGCTGCAATACTTGCCATAGCGGCTCTCACGGGTCGTCACATTCAGGCCACCGGTGGTGAAACTCTGCATCAATCGAAGGTTGTCTTCCGGCTGTGCACACTCGACACGGCGACGCTCCAGACGATCGAACAGGACTTCACCAAGTCCTGCCAGGCGACCGGGCGTGGTGACATTTCCAACGATCTGCGTCTTGTTGTTGCTATAGGCGGCGGAAAGGTCCATGCGACCGGTGAACAGAGGCCGTTGATAATTGGCAACCAGGTCGTAGCCATCCGTCTCGGTGTTGATCGCATTCGTCAGGAAGCGCGCCCCGTCGGCACCGAGCGGTCGAATGATCGCCCGGATTGCCGTATTGTTAAAATTACCGGTGTAGACAATCCTGTCGTCGATCGCGATGTTGAAGTAGTCCGCAGTAACCTCGAAGTTCGACAGAGGCTGCCAGACAATTCCGGCGCTCAGGTTTTTCGAATCCTCTGGTTTGAGCTCCGGTGCGCCAAGAGCGTTCGCGATGGTGCGACCGATCCGATACGTTCCGACCTGGAACGCCTCGCATCAAGTGAAACAATCCCGGGCAAGGGATCGATGTCTCAGCGATCCCGCCAGGCGTTCCGCGCGAGTAATTGCGCGATGGCGCTGCAAGGAGCCCGAGCACCAGCACGCGACATCCCCTCTTCCCGGATAGCAGGAAGAGGGGACGCCTGAACGCGATCAGAATGTCAGCGAAATTCGAGAGTAGATGAACCGCCCGTTCATCCCGAATGGAGAGTTTCTGGGGTAGGTGAATATCCCCAGATTCGAGTCGGGTCCGATATTCAGATCAGGGTACTGGTCGAAAACGTTTTGAGCACCCAGCGCCAATGTATATCGATCCCACTTGTACGAGAGCTCGAAATCCGTAAGCCATTCCTGGCTGAATGTCTGGTCGCTCGCGGCAGGGTTGGTGAAGCTGCAATATTCACCGTATCGGCTGTTGCGTATATTGCCGCCAAACCTGCTTCGCTGCCATTCAGCGGAGAGTCGCAGATTGTCTGCGGGTTGGGCACATTCCGTTAGTCTTCTGACTACCCGATCGAACAGAACCGCTTCGAATCCCGCCAGCTGCGGTGGGGTATCGGCTACCGAGACAACGTCGGTTTCATTTCGGTTGTAGCTACCCGAAAAGATGAAATTCCCAACGCTGCCAGTATCGATCTTCCAGGTGGACACAATGTCGAAGCCATTAGTCTCCGTATCGATGGCGTTGGTGAAAAACCGTCCGCCGTTGGCACCGAGTGGACGAAGGAGGGCCTCGATTCTTGGTCCGGTGAAGTTTCCGGAGAGAACGACACGGTCGTTGATGTCGATCTTGTAAAAATCGACGGCCAGTTCGAACGTCGGAACCGGATCCCAAACCGCGCCGACGCTAAGCTGCTTCGACTCTTCGGGACGAAGGGGCTTCGCTCCGAGCGCTTGTGCCTGGGCGCTCCGCACCGTGAAGGTTGCCACCTCGAAGGGCGTGAGTACTCCACCGAGGTTCAGGAACGTGGTACTGGTGCTCGAAAAGTGTGACTGCGCGAGCGAAGGCGCGCGGAAACCGGTGCTTGCGGCACCGCGAAGAACGATCCTTTTGACCGGCTCGAATCGGACGGTGAGCTTTCCATCGCTGGTGCTGCCGAAATCGTCGAAGTCCTCATACCGGGCCGCGAGTCCCATGCGAAGGCGCTGAAGGACATCTCCTTCCAAATCCACATACAACGCTTTGCTGTTACGCGAGACATCCACCGCATTGGAAGGGCGATATCCGGGAAACACCTGCGAGCCAATCTCGGAACGCCCTCCAAATTGATTAGGAACCCCTCCATCGATGTAGGAGTTCCGCTCGCCAGCGATCTGCTCAAAATTCTCGCGACGGAACTCGATACCGGCGGCAACGTTGACCGGCCCGGCCAGACCGAAGTTGTAAGGCCGGCTGATATCGAAGTTTCCAACGAACTGCCCGAACTTCAGCGAACCGGCGTAAAACTCCGTCTGGTTCGACGAGAGGCTCGGGCCCAGGGATGTGTTGAGGGTATTGGTAAGATTGAAATCAAAACTGTTGTCGCCGTACTGGCCGCTCAAGTCGTAAAACCAGCCCCTGAGCTGACCTCGATTACCGACAGTAAAAGAGCGATCCTCCACTTCAGGTTCGATCAAAGGCAGAAAACCGAGCGGGTAAATCTCAGGTCGATTGCGAGGATCGATTGCCCGTCGGTAGAAGCCGCCGTGGGAACCTTTACGCTGACCCCACAAACCGAAGCCATAGAGAACATTTGATCCCTGATCGTTGAGCGGCAACTGACCGTGCACAAGCCCGATGATGTCCTTGGCCTCGGAGTCGCCCCAGTGATGGTTTGGCTGCGGTACGGCATTGTTGCCCCCGTCTCCCTTCCTCACCTGCTCGCGCGGATCGTTACCTGCGCGATTGGTCTCAGCTCGGTCTCGAAACTCGATCGTGCCAAAAATTGATCCGTTGCCGACTGCAAATCCTTTACTGAGACTGGCGTCGATCAGCTCGCCGTCGCCGTGGGTCGTCGCGCCGGCTTTCAAATTAAATGTCCAGGGTGTGGAACCCGACTTGAGCACCAGGTTGATGACTCCAGCAATGGCGTCGGACCCGTACTGAGCGGATGCACCATCACGAAGGACCTCGATGTTGGCAAGAGCGGAGGCCGGTATCGCGTTCATGTCAACGCCGGTAGAGCCGCGACCCACAGAGTTGTTGACGTTGACGAGAGCACTGTTGTGCCGTCGCTTTCCATTGATCAACACGAGCATCTGATCGGGCCCGAGGCCGCGGAGAGTGGCCGGACGGACCGAGTCGGTGCCGTCGGTGATGGTCGGCCGCGGAAAGTTGAAGGAGGGCGCCAGGGCCTGAATCACCTGGCTGGTCTCGCTCGCGCCAACGCTTTCAATCTGCTCTTCGGTGATGACATCCACAGGGACTGCCTTCTCGTTCGCCGTCCCGATCGCGCGTGATCCGACCGTGATCTCCTGTCCGAATGACACGCGAAGAGCAAAGTCCTGACTCGCAGCTCCGCCGCTCAAGCGGACTTCAGAGCTCCTTTTCTGGAACCCTTGAAACTCAACTGTGACGGTGACTGTGTTGTTCGCCGACGACGGAAGGTCAAAAGAGTACCGTCCCTCGGAATCGGTGGTGGTGATCAGGTTCAGCTCATTGATCGAAACGGTTGCTCCGGGGAGTGGCGATCCGTCAGCCTGGATTGTGACTCTCCCGCTGACAACCGCCTGCTGCGCATGGAGAAGTGCCGGGAACAGGAGAACAATGAAAGCTAAAACGAGACGGCTCGAAAGCTTCGTCATAAATGGATTCCTTCTGTCGCTGAGTGGGTGGGATCGGTCGTAAAGGATCCGGAAGTCTGCTCCGCCTGCGGATGGAGTGTCAAGGAAGCGTGAAGAGAGACTTATGATCCTGGGCGAAAGGTCCCAACGTGATACCCGGCTGAAACTCTCGTGTAGCGCAGGCGTCTGGCCTGCCTTTTGTGCGCCCATCCGGGCTACTCTTCCCAACTTCAAAGGCAGGCGGGACGCCTGCGCTACACGGCGACGCGGGATGACATCGCGCGAACAGAATGAACGATGCAAGTGAATGATCGAGACAAAGTGCGCTGGGGTAGTCCAGACTGGGAGATCCTTCCGGTCAGCGGCACACGCACAGGTTCTCGAGCCGGAGCTACGCACGACCCTTTGATCGCCCAGCTCGAAGAGCATTCAGCTGGCAAGCTCGAGCTCGAGCGCGCTTACGCAGGCACCCCGAACCCGCTGCGAGGAAAGAAGGCCGGTTCCGAAGTCCAGGCCGCCGTGAAGGCCGGCCCGGGCCACTCCTACGTTTTCGCTGTCCGCCATCCGTCAGGGGCGATGACATTTCATCTGCCACAGGCGGCAGAGACTTCATCTCGCGGCATCCACGGGACGAGGCTTCTCCACTTCTCTATCGCAGCTTCGAATCTTTCAACTCGCGGTCCTGCCGGCGCCGCTGTGAAATTCTTTCTCCTCAGAATCGTGGCTCGCCAGACCAGTAAGCATCTTCCAGCACTCTCCCGAGAGTGGGAACGGCGCCGGTGGGTAACGCGCAAAAGACAAACAGGATGGATGAAAGTAACGAGTGTGGGAGGCCAGCTCGCGCTCGAAGCTCTTACGGAGAGGCAACTTGCACGATCGCTCTCCAAAACAGGCAGGAACCTTCTACTGATTCACGGGATTCTGTCGGACGCACAAACCGCATTCCGTTCTCTCGCCCATTCGCCCCGCCCCGGCTCTTCCAGCTTCCTCGACGAGGTCTACAACGACTACGAAGCTGTCTTCGCGTTCAACCATTTCACCGTCAGCACAAACCCGGAACAGAACGCCCGCGAACTCCTGTCGGCACTCCCGCGCAGAGTCACGACGTTCGATGTCGTGACGCATTCCCGCGGCGGCATCGTTCTCCGTCATCTTTCAGAGCGGAGCGAGAACCTCGGCAAGGAGGGCTCGCGATTCGCGTTACGTCACGCCGTGCTCGTGGCATCGCCCAATCAGGGTTCACCATTGGCGTCACCTGCGCGATTGATCACCCTTTTGAGCTGGACCGCCAATATCCTCGAGCTCTTTCCCGATAATCCTCTTACCTTTGGTCTGGAGTTCGTGGCCGAGGGGCTGGCATGGCTCGCGGAGAATGTCCCGGGAGCGCTCCCCGGTGTTGCCGCACTCGCACCTTCGAGCTCCGCCATTGCCGAGCTCCAGACATCCGAGGGGAAGAGCGACCGCTACTCGGCACTGGTGAGTAACTACGAACCCGATCGCTCGATGTGGCTGCGGATGATCGATGTCGGAGTCGATCAGCTCTTCGGCTCGGCCAACGATCTGGTCGTTCCAACAGAAGGAGGCTGGCGCACCAGCAACGAAGCAGGAAGCTGGATCGCGAAGGATCGGATCGGCTGCTTCGGACGAAAGGGAAACTTCGCAGCGGCGGGGAATGGAGCGGTCAATCACGTCACGTTCTTCGATCATCCCGAGGTCATCGGTTTCCTCCTTGCTGCACTTCGAGGTGAGTTGCATTTGGACGTCACAGTCGATCCTCGAAACTTTCTTCCGTTTCGTTCAGCCGGAGCGCAGCGCGAGAGCGCGTTTCCGTCCGATCAGGCCGGGAGTGGTGACGTCAGCAATCGTGCTCGGACAACGGGGCGTGGTGCGAAGCGAACCGTAGCTGCCCAGGCCAGTGACGATGTGTTTCAGCTGATGCTTCTTTCTGCGACCGACACCGATCACCTGCTGGTGGCGCGATTCCGCAATGCCTCCGTCAGTGAGCGCTTTCAGACTGCCGGAGGCGAGGCGGGCAAAAGGATGCATCGGATCATCGCCATGCACGAGCGCATCAAGCGCTACCTCGATGGCACGCCCTCGGCCGGTTCCGCGAGCACGTTGTCGCTCCCCCGCCGCGATGAGCTGCTGACTTTCGGATCTCTTCTGTTCTCAACGCTTTTTCCCCCGGAGATTCGTCGGCTTTATGACTCAGCGAGGGCCAGTCAGACGCGGGGGAAGCTGAACCTGATCTTCACATCCAACCTGAGCTGGATCGCTGACAAGCCGTGGGAGTTCGCATTCGATCCTGCGCGAAAGACATTCCTGGCGACCGAGGATGCGAACTTTACGCGCAACGTCTTCACAGCCGTGCCGGGTGAGATCATCAATCCTGTCAACCCACCGTTATCCATTCTCGTTGCGATCGCGCAGCCTTCGGGTACCGCCTTTCTTTCTTCAGAAGAAGAGGAAGCAGTAATTCGAGGTTCATTTCAACCTCTCATCGATGCGGGGCTGGCACGAGTCTCGGTCCTCCGCGCCGTGACGCCGGCAATCCTGCACAGAGAGCTCAGTGCCAGCCAGTGGGACGTGGTGCATTTCATAGGGCACGGTGAGTACGACCTACGTGAGAGCTCGGGCTCACTGCTGTTCGAGAATGAGAATGGAAAAGTGCAGAAGGTCCACTCGCGCGCGTTGAGGGAGCTTTTCTGCAATCGAGGGGTCCGTCTGGTCTTCCTCAATGCATGTGAAACGGGACGAGGAGGAAGAACCGAGTTCAATGGCGGCGCCGCACCGGCACTCGTCGCGGCGGGGATCCCCGCGGTAGTCGCAAATCAATACACGGTCCTCGATTCGTCAGCGACGGCATTCGCGAGATCGTTCTACCAGGAGCTGGCATCGGGCTCGACACTCGGAGATGCAGCGCGCGAAGCGAGGATCGCCGTGAACTATCAGATCAACGGAACATCGATCGATTGGGCCGTCCCTGTCCTCTACGCCCGCGACCCGTCCGATCGGCTTTGCAGGCGTTCGCGTCGTTGACGTAGGGCGGGAACGATGGCCCCGAGGGGGCCAAATCCCTCGCCCCGGCGGGGGCCCCGGCGGGGAGAGGGTGGTCGCGTCAGCGTGCGGGAGAGGGTTCGTGAAAGATACGAGACCGCGCCGGTTTTACGGAATCGCGAGACTGTCGCGCCCCTCTCCCTGCTTCGCTTCGCTCGCTTCCCTCTCCCCGCCGGGGAGAGGGAACGCCGCTGCGCGGCTTAGATTAAAATCACACCGGAGTCACTCGATGCCGATTGGAATGTCGATTCATGTCGGACTCAATGCGCTCGATCCGAAACATTACGGCGGATGGTCAGGACCTCTCCGGTCCGCGGTCGCGGATGCGGTGTCGATGGAAGCCATCGCAGACGAGCAGAAGTTCCAGACCGTTCTGCTGAAAACCGCGGACGCAACCGTCCCCAACTTTCGAGACTCAATGGCTGAAGCCGCGCGTCGTCTCGACGCCGGTGACCTCCTGCTGGTGACCTACGCGGGTCACGGCAGTCAGGTGCCTGACACGAACGGCGACGAAGGCGGAAATGGAACAGCAGGCGACGGGCAGGACGAAACGTGGTGCATGTTCGACAGGCAACTCGTCGACGACGAACTGTACACGATGTACGGGAAGTTCACGCCCGGTGTGAGAATCCTCGTCCTCTCGGACAGCTGCCACAGCGGCTCTGTGGTCCGGGCAAGCAGAATCGTTACTCGTGACGATGAAGGGAATGATCAGCAGGAGCTTGCCGTGGATATGCTGACACCTCGAGGACTGCCGCTGGCTCTGGCACGCCGGGTCTACGTGGAAAACAGGAAGTGCTACGACGAGGTGCAGGAAGGCAATTTATCGGGGGAGCGAACGGCCGTTGCAGCGAGCATCATCCTGATCTCAGGCTGCATGGATCATCAGGAAGCTGGAGATGGAGCCGAGCATGGAACCTTCACCGCTGCTCTGCTCGATGTCTGGAACGACGGCAAATTTCGCGGAGGGCTGCGGCCATTCTGGAAACAAATCTCGAAGCGGGTCGCCGAGATCCGCGGACCGCTGCAGTCGCCGAACTATTTCCGGGCCGGGGTGGTGAATCCGGTCTTCGAGAGGCAGAAGCCGTTTACGATTTAAGTCGACGCGGCCTGAGCTAGCCCGCATTTCTCACAGACCTTTGTCGTGAGACGGCGGAGAGTGGCCTGGATGCGAGGCGCACGGCGATTTTGCGACGAAGGCATAGTCGACACTATGTCAAGGAGCGAAATTGCCGTGCAACGAAGCAGACAGGCCGCT
>DATLXH010000118.1:0-25297 GCA_035576005.1 Thermoanaerobaculia bacterium
AGGGGCCGCGAGAGATACGAAGACCTCGCCCTTTTCGACGGACTGGCGAGACTTTCACGCCCCTCTCCCTGCTTCGCTCCGCTCGCTTCCCTCTCCCCGCCGGGGAGAGGGATACGCCGCTTCGCGGCTCAACGACGTCAGTCAGTGAACCGGTGACTTCAGAAGGGGAGAACAGCGGGGAACCCTGGTGAAGGTGTGATGAGCTTGAGTGCCTCGAAGCCGCCGAAGTGGCGACATCGATGCCGCCCCTTGCGGGGCTAACAACCTCCTGCTCCCCACGTCCTCGGCCTACGGCCGGGGCTACAACGACTCCGCGCCTTTTCGGCCCTTCCTGTTCCATCTCCCGGAGCGCAGTTCAGTTCTTCAGCAGCGATCAATCCCACGAGACGAACCTCAGGTGGCCACGGCGCCGCGAAGTACAGCCTGAAGGCCGAGCATTGCGCCGACCGTGGCTTCGAAACCGCCACGCATTTTCAGAACCCCCGAAAAAATCAGCAGATCCTGCGCACTCGAGATCTCGACCAGACCGCCCTCAGCCACGGCCTCGCGCACAAGTCGCGCAGCTTTCTCCTGACCAAAAATCAGGGCAAGCTTGCCGTGAGCGAGCTCGTTGAAATAGTTTTCGTCACCCATTCATCACTCGCCGATTCACCGTTTGACGATCTGCTCGAGTTCCTTCACCCGACTCTCGGCAGCGTCTTTCTTTTTCCGCATCTCGATGAACTCACGCTCGAACTGGCTGCTCTGTTCAGCCAGCTCTTTCGCGAACACTTCTGCGGCGCGACGCGTCTCGGCTTCGAGCTCCATGAGATGTCTCTCGGCAGCCTTCCGGGCCGTCACGTCGCGAATCGCCGCCGTCACGAGCGTTCCATCGTCACTTTCCAGAGGACTGAGCATGATCTCGATCGGAAACGAATGCCCATCCTTCCGTAAACCGCACAGCTCGAGACCTGCACCCATCTGCTGGATCGTCGAATCCTTTGAAGAACCTTTCTCTCCTGCGACGAGCCTCTCGGCGAAGCCCTCCGGTATGATGCTTTTTACCCGCTGTCCGACCAACTCGTCACGTCGGTAGCCGAACACCTTCTCGGCTTGAAGGTTCAGAAGCACGATCTCGCCCGTCTGATCGACGATGACCATTGCGTCAGGAGCAGCTTCGAGAAGGCCCCGGTATCTCGCCTCCATCTGGACCAGATGCTGCTCAGCGGCTTTGCGTTTGGTGATATCGCAAAGCGCTGCGATGAGAAGACTCCCTTCCTGGCTATCCAAAGGGCTCAGGCGAACCTCGAGGGGGAATTTGCTCCCGTCGCTTCGGCAACCTTCCAGCTCAACGACAGTCTCCTGAGCAGGGTTCGGTGAGGAATCTTCCTCCGTTATCCTCTCGGGAAATCCCTCCGGAATGATGTTGGTGACCTTCTGTCCCAGAAGCTCGTCGCGTCGATATCCAAATACCTTCTCGGTCTGAAGATTCAGCAGCTCGATTTCTCCCGACTGGTTCACGATGACCATGCCGTAGGGAGCGGCCTCCAACAGCTCACGATTCCTGGCCTCCATCTGAACGAGATGCTCTTCGGCCGTTTTCCGCCTCGTGATGTCGCGAATCGCTGCGGTGACCAGAATGCCCTCAGCACTCTCCAGGGGACTAAGCATGATCTCGATTGGAAAGTCCCGTCCATTCTTGCGACGCCCATGAAGCTCGAGGCCTGTTCCCATCTGCTGAATGACGGGGTCGTCAACGGACCCGTCTCCACCTGCGATGAGACGCTCGGCGAAACCTTCCGGGATGATGTTGACGACCTTCTGGCCGAGGAGCTCGTCGCGCCGATATCCGAATACTTTCTCAGCCTGTAGGTTCAAAAGTACGATCTCGCCTGCCTGATTCACGACGACCATTGCATCCGGGGCGGCTTCGAGCAGGCCCCGATACTTCGCCTCGATTGCATACCGTTCGCTCACATCGCGGCTGACCTCGGAGAATCCGTACAGAGCCCCAGCGGGATCGCGCAGAGCAGTAAGAACGACATTTGCCCGGAAGCGTGAGCCATCCTTGCGAATCCGCCACCCCTCCACCTCATGCCTCCCGGTAGATGACGCGCTTCGAAGGACTTTCTCCGGTGTCCCGGCAGCGAGGTCTTCCGGTGAATAAAAGCCCGAGAAATCCTCGCCGATGATCTCCGCTGCTGCATAGCCATGAATCAACTCCGCGCCAGCGTTCCAGCTGATTACCCGTCCGACGGGATCGAGCATGAAGATCGCGTAATCCTGGACGCGCTCGACGAGCATTCTGTACCGTTCCTCGCTCTCCCGCAGCTCGTGTTCCGCGAGCTGCCTCTTACCCGTTTCGGACAGATCCCCAGCCACCCGATCGCTCGAACGTCTCAGTGGAACGTCATGCTTCATAGCCTTCTCCTCTCGCACGTGACATTGAGATCAGACGCTGTCTGCGTGCCAATCTTCGGTGAACCATGGCCACTCGTCCTCGCGACCACCTCGGATAAGCGGTCTTCCACCAACATAGGAGCGAATCGTCGCAAAATCGCCGTGCGCTTCGCATCCAGGCCACTCTCCGTCTGTGAGAAATGCACGCTAGAGCCTCGTAACCAGCTCTTTGACGAACGTCGCGGGCTTCACGTTCGGATGCACTTCGACTATGCCACCCTGGTCACCGATCACGTAAGCAATCCGCCGCGCGTACTCGGCGTTTTTTCGCTGACATGCCCCGTACGCCAATCCGATCGAACGATCGACGTCGGAGATCAGACTGAAAGGAAGAGCGAGCTTCTGCGCAAAGTCACGGCTCTCGGTTACCGAATCGAAACTGCAACCGATTACGACGACCTTTCGGCTCTCAAATTCGTGGTGATAGTTCCGAAACTCGGAACCTTCCTTCTTTCAGCCAGGGCTGTTCACCCTTGGAAAGAACCAGAGAACCACGCGGCTTCCGCGATAGTCATTCAGCTCGACCGTCTTGCCGTTTTGATCCGTGGCTCGGAAGTCGGGCGCCTGATCTCCCGCCGTGAGCGGGAGCGGCGGCGCGAAGAGCGACTCCGCCGCAAACCGAATCATTCCGATCCAGGACATTGGGGACATTGTATCGTCCCGGTGATCCGGGTAGCGAGACAACGGCTCATTGCTTGGTAAACTGACTCTCATGACCGACCGAGTCCCACCGAAGTTTCGCGACGCCACGCGTCATGACATCCCGGCGATCATTTCATTTCAGCTCGCGATGGCTTCTGAAACCGAAGACGTCGAGCTCGATCGCTACGTCTGTGCGCGCGGAGTCGAAGCTGTTTTCGAGGACCGCTCGCTTGGCCGATACTTCATTGTCGAGTCCAACGGCCAGGTGATTGCTTCCCTGCTCATCACGTACGAATGGAGCGACTGGCGAAACGGTGTCGTCTGGTGGATTCAGAGCGTTTATGTCGCACCCGAATCGAGACGATCGGGTGTGTACTCGGGCCTCTATCAATACGTGAAGCGGCTTGCTGTTGCTGACGAAAAGGTTCGGGGCATCCGCCTCTACGTAGACCGACGCAATCGTGCTGCTCAGGACACGTATCGAAATCTCGGCATGGATGGCGAGCACTACCAGGTCTTCGAGTGGATGCGTCCGTAGCAGCGTCGCAGTACCTGGCTCCTGAAGTGTCCGGACGTCCCTCCCCTCGCCACCGGGCCGTCTGGATGCTCGTCGCATCCGCGACGTTGTTCGGACTGATGGCATTTTCGGCGAAGCTTGCGTCCGCAAGGCTCTCGGGAGCACAGATCGCGATGGTTCGCTTCTCCGTTGGTGCGATCCCGTTCCTGGCCGTCGCGCGTTACCGGCGCGAGGCGTGGGCCTTCCAACGCACGGACCTCCTCTTCTACCGCGGCTTTTTCGGCGGCGTGGCGGTGCTTTTCTATTTCGTCGCCATCTCCCACATACCGCTGGGACTCGCCACGTTACTCAATTACACCGCGCCGATTTTCAGCGGAATGTTTGCAGCGATCTTCATAGGCGAATCGGTCCGTGCGCGCGCTGTGCTTCCCCTCCTCCTGGCGTTTGCCGGGATCTTTCTCGTCGTACGCGCCAACGCCCTGCCGGGCGAAGCTCTCGGATTTGGCAGATGGGAGCTGCTCGGACTCTTTTCCGCCATCCTCTCAGGCGCCGCCGTGACTGCGATCCGCGTCGCGCGACGGACCGAAAGCTCCTGGTCGATCTACGCGAGCTTCACGTTGTTCGGATGGCTGGCTACGGTGCCATTCGCCATTGCCCAGTGGAAGCATCCGACACTCACTGAGTGGGGACTGCTCCTGGCAGTCGGAATCACCTCCATCGGCGCTCAACTGCTCATGACATCGGCCCTCCGCTGGGTCGACGCGGTAACCGCAGGGGCCATCTCGCAACTAGCCGTGATCATCTCGATGTTCCTTGGCGCACTCTGGCTGAGCGAGCTGCCGACCGTGATGGGCATGGCAGGAAGCCTGTTGACCATCGGAGGCGTAATCATGGTCATTATCCTCACGTCGAAACCTGTGCCTTCGGCCTTCGATGAGCCCGCCGAACAGTAGACCCTCGCGGGAAATGCAGGATCGTCAGACCTCGACTGTCTGCACTTCGACCGACTGCTCGTGCTCGTGCTTGCTCTTGAGCGCATCGCGGTAAAGGTACTGATAGATCCGGATTACGGTCGAGACCAGGGCGAAGAGCAACGGGCCGAGCACGAGTCCGATGAAACCGAAGGCGCTGATGCCGCCCAGGATCGAGAAAAGGATCATGATCGCCGACATGTCGGTTCGCCCCTTCATCGCCCAGGGACGGATGAAGTTGTCGACCGTCGAAACGACGGCCACACCCCATACCACGAGGAAAATCGCCATCCCGTAACCTTCCCCTTTGGCACCTGCCGCGACAAAGAGATAGGTCGCCGAGGGGATCCAGACCGCCGCGGCCCCAACCATCGGCAGCAGCGAGAACACTGCGGCGACGGCGCCCCAGAAGATCGAACCGGGGATCCCTGCAATCGCAAGCCCGATTCCCGTAACGACTCCCTGAGCCAGCGCAGTGAGCACCTGCCCGCGGAACGTCGCATTGATCACGTCATCGAACTTCTTGAGGATCTCGCGATCGAACTCATCCGGAAAGGGCGACAGAGACACCAGGACCTGCACGAAACGTTTTCCATCCGTGTAGAAGAGGAAGCTCGCCAGCAGCATCAGAACGAATCCGACTACCAGCCCGACGAGACCTCCGAGAAGTTTCCCGCCGTACTGTGCAACGAATCCGGGAATCCCGCGGACGATCCCGATAATCATCCCCCGGATGTTGAGCGCGGACGGGTCGAATGAGGGAACAAAGCGTTTGACCCATCCGAGGTAACGCTCGGGATTGATGGAACTGAGACGGGCTGAGACATCCGCATCCTTCATCTGATCGACCAGAGAGTTCGCCTCCTGAACGAGAAGAAGGATCATCAGCAGTGCCGGAATCACGAGGACAAGCGTGATCCCGAGAAGCATGACGAGCGCAGAAGCGTTCGGTCTGTCTTTCAGCTTCCGACAGACACGTTCATAGAGGCCGAAAGTGAGTGTGACAACCAGGGCCCCGAGAATGATCGGAGTAATGAACGGAAGGAGCACGCGGGAAACGCCGTACAGGACGACGAGAGCGATGAGGATGAACAGGACAATCGAGAGCCGTCTTCGTCTCCGCTCTGCCTGGGTCTGTGGCTGGAGAATATCCCCCTGATCAATCGTCATGAAATCCGCCTACGCAAACCTCAGGCCTGCGGTGAGCCATGGTATAGCCTGCGGACAGCAACTGCGGGCCGGAGTCTGGTGCAACGTCGAGTTAGACTGCCGGTTATCTACGGACCGTCATCTTCGTTGGCCCCGGGAAGATTCCTGGAAGAATGAAGGATGGCAATGACACTCACCGTGGTACCGGAAACCTGGTAGATCAGGCGATAGCTGCCGCCCAGGATCAGCTCCCTCGATGCAGGCTTGGGGTACTCGCGAACACGCCTCCCCCGATTGGGGAAGTCTGCCAGACTCAATGCGGCCTGGTCCGCCTGAACAGCGAGGCTCGCGGCGTAGCTTGGAGAATCCCGCGCGATATAGTCTACGGCGGCAATCAGATCCGCAATCGCGGATTCAGCCCACTCTACTCGGTAAGGCACTTAGCCAGCCGCTGCTGAACCTCTGAGTGGCTGACGGTTCGGCCGGCTCCAACGTCGTCAATCCCGAGCTGAATCTTCTGGCGAACGTAGATGTGGTACTGGATGTCTTCAAAGGAAGCGTCTTCCGGAAGAGTTTCGAGGATTTTCTGCACCTGGGCCTTTGCGGTGTCCATGACTCTAGGAGTCTACCGCATGTTGGTCACTCGGCTGCTCTGGGGAGCGGATGGCGTCGCCCCCAGTTTCGCAGGCGGCCTGACTCCGCGGTGAATTGAGTCCAGCCAGGGTGCTAGGACCGCTAGCGAGGGAAGGCCTCGCGTAGTCCGCCGTCGACCGGAATCATGGCGCCTGTGGTTTTTGCCGATCGCGACGTGGCGAGAAATAGCGCCGCTTCCGCAACGTCCTCCGCCGTGACCTCGACTTTCAGCAGGTTCCGCTCCTTGTAATACGCGGGAAGCTCCTCTACCGCGAATCCATACGCCGCCGCGCGGCTCTTGCGCACGTCGTCGCTCCATAGTCCCGACCCACCGAGGACCGCGTCGGGATTCACCATATTGGCGCGAACTCCGATCTCCCCCCCTTCCAACGCCACAATCCGACAGAGCTGAGCCTCGGCCGCTTTCGAAACGCTGTAGGCGCCGAAGTCCTTGCCGGGAGCCGTGACGTTCTTGGTGGCCATGAACACCATGTTTCCGCCGATCCTCTGCGCGCGAAAAATTCGCATGGCTTCCCGCGCAACGAGGAAGTGCCCGGTCGTGTTGACTGCCAGACTCCTTTCCCATTCTTTCAGGGGTAGGGTATCGATAGAGCCCACCGAGGCGATCCCCGCATTGCTGACGACGACATCCAGACCGCCGAGCTCCCTGAGCGTAGTGAGAAACGCTGCCTCGACGCTCGCGGGAATCGTTACATCCATCGAGACCGCCGTGGCTCGACGCAAACCGTATGCATCGACGATTGAAGACGCGACATCCTCGGCACCTTTCTCGTCGATGTCGCAGACCATGACGTGTGCGCCCTCGGCGGCGAAGCGCCGCGCGATGACTCGTCCGATTCCGCTCGCTGCTCCGGTGACGAGGACGATTCGGCCGGCGAGGTCCTTGTCCCTGGGAAGCAGCGTGAGCTTGTACAGCTCGAGGGGCCAATACTCTGCGTCATATGCCTCGCGCTCGGTTAGAGTCGCGAACCCGCCGAGCTCCGCGGCGTCGCCGATGATCCGCATCGTATGTCGATAGATATCCCGGACGATTCTCGCGCCGCGAGCATCCCTGCCGGCAGTCCACATTCCAACGCCAGTGGCGAGGATCACTCGCGGCAACGGATCGAGCATCTCCTCTTTCCCCTTGTTTCGCTCGAAATAGCCGCTGTAACTTCCGCGATAGCGCTCCAGCGCAGCCGAGAGCGAGCTTGCAGGATCGTTTCCGAGTGGACCGACGAGAAGTGGAAACCGTTTGGTGTAGAGCAGATGATCCGGGGTTGCCGGACCGATCTGAGTCACGCTGCTCGCATCGTTTCGACCGATGAAAGCGAGCGTTTCGGGAGAGTCGTCGAATTCGAGAACCATCGGACGCTCCTGCGAGAGCAGGCCGCGCAGGACGGGCGCCAGCACTTTCACGCCGAGCTGGTCTGCGTTCTCGCTCACCTCTATCCGACTCGACGACGGGGCGACGACTTTGCGAGACCGCCAGATGAACTCCTCGGCTCTCGAGACCAGCTCGATGTGGGAGTCGTAGGCTTCGCGAGGCGAGTCTCCCCAGGTGATCAAGCCGTGATTCATCAGGATCAGTCCGACTGCACCAGGCTGCTCTTCGTACGCGAGCCCGACCAGCCGGCTCAACGCGAATCCAGGACGTCGATACGGGACGACGATCAGGTCATCACCGAAACACGCCTGCACCGTAGCCTCACGACCTCTGCTGTTTGTCACCGCGAGGATTGCGTCAGCATGGGTGTGCAGCACGGCTCGCCGGGGAATGAACGCGTGCAGAAGCGTTTCGATCGAGGGACGCGGACTCGACGGGTCGATCAGACATCGCGCGAGGATGTCGACCATCTCCTCATCGCTCATTTCGCTCCGCTGGATCAGAGGCCTGACGTAATCAAGCCGGACCGCGGGGAACTGCCGCGGCACGATTGACTTCATATCGCTTCCGCTCCCCTTGATGTGCAGGATCTCGAGAGCTGCGCCGACAAGGTCCAGTGCTGTGAGCTCGAGGCTGTTGTTGCCGCCGCCCCAGAGGACGAGTCCTTCCTCCGCGCCTACGAGTCTCGATTGATAGACCAGCTCGTCGAGAGGTAAATCGAATGTGGTGGCTGGATCCCAACGATTGAGCAATAGTCCCCTCACCCGCCGCGGGACCTTCGCAAGTCCTTTGCAGACGGCTCGTCACTTTTAGCTCAGAGCTGGCGGCCGAGGCAACTTCGGAGGAAGCCGGATTCGATTTTCCCTGCTCCAATCGTCGAGACGGGCGTAGTCCAGGACAGCAGGAGTTCGCGTGACAGACAGGAGTGTCTGCCATGTCTGTCATACACGCGAATTAGGACAGACACTCTTGTCTGTCACGCGACGCTGCTACTACCGAGCTAACCCGCTAGCGGGTTAGTTGAGAGTGAACCGGATCGTGAGCTGAAAGACCGTGTCGACCGCATTGCCGTTCAGCGTCCCAGGGCGGAACTTCCATCTTCGAACGCTCGACAGGGCCGCATCGCCAAACGACGGGAAATCACTCGAGATGAGCCGTACGTCGCGAATGCCTCCTGTCCGGTCGATGATGCACTCGACCACTGCATTTCCCTCCTTCCTGATCCGTCGAGCGAGGTCGGGATAGACCGGGGAGACCCGCTCGATGGCGACCGGAGCCTTTACCAGCCCTCCAACCTGCAGAGGCCCGTTAGAGTCCAGGGGAATCGGGTCCCCACCAACATTCGTGCCGTCTGGACGGCCATTGATGTCTCCAAGCGGACTGCCGTTCCCCGCGCCCTCCGGATGCCCGTCGCCCGACAGCGCGACACCCGAGCTCTCCCCTCGCTCAGCCACTTGAGAGGAGGGTTGAAACGTAGCCGGGACGGAGGGAGTAACCTCCGCCGGCAGAGCAGTCACTCTCGGAGTGGTCGCGTCGGCCTTGGGATTCGCCACGGCTGGCTGCTGAATACCTTTCGAGATGATGGGAGGAGCGAGCATGGCGGGTGGTGACTGGACGGGGCGAAGCAGCTCCATGAGATGCGGCGGAACCTTCGGGAAATCGATGCTCCACACCGCGGCAAATAGCGCAGCCCCGATGAACACGGTATGGACCGTGATTGAGACGGGAAGGGTGATGAACCGATTGCCGGATGCATTCGCACGAGTTTCGATTACCGCATTCTCGAACATGGCTTCCTCCTCTGCACTGCTCTAAACTGTTAGACACAGTCCGGGTCAGTTTGGAAACCGTTGACGAGAATTGTTTCAGGAGCGCCGCCTTCCAGGCGGCCGTACCGCCGGCTTCCAGCCGGCTGCAAGCCCGTGAAATAAAGGCCGGCACGATGCCGGCGGTACGGCCGGCTGGAAGCCGGCGCTCCGAACCTTCCCGTCGATACAAGGGTGGCGCGCTTAGCGCCGGGTTAGGGTCTCTGTCGGCGCCGGCGATTACGAGGCTCGCGCGGAAGTCTTTGTCCAGCGCTCAGTCCAGCGCTGAAGAACGATGATGGGCCACAGCGAGCGCGCATGATTCGCAGTACCTGCCCGATGTTCGCCGAGGAGCCGACTCACAACGCCAGGATCGATGAATCCACTTGTTTCGATGCTCGATGAATCGAGTAAACGATCCACTTCCGCCCGCAGCCCGTGATTGATCCAGCCCGCGATGGGTACCGACAGGCCGCGCTTTCGCCTTCTGATGATCGCCGGTGAAATCCACTCCTCGGCTGCACTCTTCAGAAGCCATTTGCTCGTGAGTCCACGAACACGGAGCGAAGGAGCGAGAGACAGGCCGAACGCCGTCAGCTCGCGGTCGAGGTACGGAGCGCGCGCTTCAATCGAGCTCAGCATGCATGCGCGGTCGACTTTGACGAGCAGGTTGTCGCGCAGATACGTTTTGTAATCGAGCAGCATGGCACCTGTGACCGCATCGAGCGCCGCCGGAATCTCGGCCCGGAACTTCTGCGACGCGCCTCCCGTAACTGCCCAGCTCTCCGGCGCCAGCCGCGTTCCGATCCACCGGAGATGCCGCTCCATCCACGGCCTGCCCGCCTCATCCGTGAAACGTTTGAGCAGGAACTCGAGAGGCACTTTCTTCGTCGACGATGGGAGAAGCCCCGCTGCGCCGATCAGTCCCTGTCTGACCAGTCGAGGTAGTCCGTTGAATCGCGGAGCAAGGGCATGTCCCAGGTAAGTGGGATAACCGCCAAACAACTCGTCGGCTCCTTCCCCGCTGAGAACGACCGTCACATGCTCACGAGCTTTCCGTGCGAGCAGAAAGGCGGGAAGGACCGCGGGATCGGCGATCGGTTCGGCGATCCGATCGTTGACCTGATCGAACGCTTCCCGCAGAGACGCCTCATCGGCCCGCACATCGACGTGATGCGATCCGAGACCCTTCGCGAACTCGGCCGCGTCACCGCTCTCGTCGTAAGAGGCCTCGGTGAACTCGACAGAGATGGTGTGGACCCGTGATGGCCCCAGCTGTCGAGCGGCCAGACTTGCCAGAATCGAGGAATCGATCCCGCCACTGACGAAAACTCCAATCGGCACGTCCGCAGCAATCTGTTTCGCAACGGCGTTCTCAACGAGCCGGACCATCTCGACTCTCGCCGTTTTCGGCTCGACAATCGTCGGTTGAAACTGCGAGGGGTCCCAGTACCGGTGAATCGACCGGTCCGCGCCTCGGAACGTTGCAAGCGTGCCGGCGTCCACACGTTTGATCGCGCGGAAGATCGTGCGAGGCTCGCTGATCAATCCAAGGGCGAGGAACTCGTCGACCGATTCAGGATCCAAAGCCCGCGAGCTGTCGGGATGCGTCAGCAGGGCCTGAATCTCCGAAGCGAACCAGATCTCGTTCCCGATCTCGAGGTAGAAGAGTGGCTTCTCGCCGGCCCTGTCACGTGCGAGCAGCAGAGTTCTCGTACGACGATCCCACAGGGCCAGACCGAACATTCCGTCCAGATCGGAGACCAGATCCTTTCCTTTCCTGAGATAGAGAGGCAGGAGCGGCTCGACATCGGAATGCGAGCGAAATGGATAGTCACTGGCCGCCTCTCTGAGGAAGATGGAGTTGTAGATCTCTCCGTTGCAGGCGAGCCAGACCGAATCGTCCGGAGTGGAAAAAGGCTGATCTGCCCGAGGATTGAGATCGATGATTCGAAGTCGCTCGGTACCGATCAGCGCGTCCGTCGACCTGAGCACTTCATGCCCGTCGGGACCTCTGTGACGGAGCGAGCCTCCCATCTGCTCGATTACGTCCGGATGGCGGAGCGGCTCGCCGGTAAGGGAGATCATCCCATAGATGCCGCACACTAACGTTCTCCTGCAGCAGTGAACGTGCCCGGTGAGTCACCACGGCATGGACCGTAGACGGCATATTCGCCATCATCGGTTATCAGTGGAAACCGATCGGCCAGAACCCTGGTCGTATCGCTATCCTTCACCGTGGCCAGAAACACGTTCCCCTTCCTGCAATGAAACACCTGCTCCCCGCCCCATTCGACCGGATGAAGAGTCGAGCCGGGGGTGCCGGCGTAGCGAGCGTACTGCGACATCAGGTAATTGCTCGTCAGCTCTTCCGCGCGTGAGCTCGAGAGCTGTGTCTCGCGGTTGAGGTAGAACGAGAGCGATGGACTGTACGCGTTGAGCCCGATCAGCTGGCCGCCCGGCCCGATGGATGGGGCCACGCGTATTGCGATCGTGCTCGAAGATCGAGTCTCCCCGATCTCCGACAGGAGACGCTGGAGTACGAGAGGAAGCGCGAATATCGGGATCGCGATCGCCGCCAGTACGACGACCCACCGGGAGGCTGGCGCTACTGACGCGACCACTCCTCCGAGAATCAGAAGGACACCGAGTGAGATCACTCCAAACCGAATCGGTGCTATCAGACCAGGACGGACGAGAGTGATGACTCTGTCGAGTGTGCCGAGGATTGTGAATGCGAGCCCGCAGGCGGTCATCACGATGCCGGTGACACGCCGAGCGGGCAACCAGGCGCGCGTTCGATCCATCCAGATTCGCGCGACGAGCAGCGCTACCGCCGGAACCAGAGGAAGAATGTACTGCGGCCGCTTGGACTGTGAGATCGAGAAAAAGAGAAAGGGAAGCAGGAGCCAGAGTAGAAGAAAAATGGTCCGTTCGTCTCTTCTTCCATCGACGCGGAGCAACGTTTTTCGCTTGAGTCCCGCAGGTGCGAGGATCGACCATGGGAAGAGTCCGACCAGGAGATAGGGAACGAAGTACCAGAATGGCCCCGTCCGCTGGAGCTGGTTGGTCGTCACGCGGTTGACGGTCTCGGTCACCAGCGAATACTCGAGGAAATCGGGGACGCGCAACGAAGTCGCGACGAGCCATGGGACCACAATCGCGGCGAACAGAATAACCGACCAGATGTTCATCAACCGGCGCAGCGACCCTCGCCAGATGGCGAACGGCACGACGATGATGGCCGGCAGCAGAATCGCCACTGGACCTTTCGTTAGAATCCCCAGCGCCATAGCTCCCCACGCCACCACGCTCCAGCGTCGACGCGCGTCGCCTTCTTCCATCGAAACATAGAAAAAGACCACAGCCACTGTCACAAAGAACGTGAGTGCGGAGTCGAAGATCACGATGCGCGAGAACGCAATCATCAACGGATTGGCCGCGCTCACGATTGCTGCAATCCACCCCCCCTCAACCCCGAAGAGTTTCGAACCAAACCAGAGGAGCACTCCGCTCGTGGCGAGCGCGAAGAGAAGGGCCGGAAGCCGCGCGGCCGTGGCAGTCGGTCCGAGGATCTCCATGAATCCGGCGGCCGCGGCAAAGTACAGAACCGGCTTATCAAGGTATGGCAGTGCATTGAGCTTCGGCAACACGTAGTCATTTCGCGCTGCCATCCCGCGTGAGACTTCGGCGTTTCGTCCCTCGTCCGGATCGAACAGAGGATGAACGCCAAGCGTGATGGACATCGCTACGAGTCCAGCCAGGGCCAGCAGGACTAGACCAAACGGTGCCCGCACGTCGGCCTCTCCATTGCCATTGAGGAACGAAGGAGCGGCATTGCGAGCAGACGACAGGTTCGCCTCGTGAGCACTCATCAATTAGCTGGGTGGAGGGGTGGAGGTCCGGAGCGTCACGCCATCATGGTCGTAAACTTCCGGACAAGCTCGAGATCGAATTGCGCACCGGCAACACTCGTGATTTTCTCCCGGGCGGCATCCTGTGAGATGGGAGCCTGGTACGAATCCGGCGCGGTCATCGAATCGAACGCATCGCAGATCGCGATGATTCTCGACGCGAGCGGAATCTGAGCACCCGGAAGCTGACTCGGATATCCCTGGCCGTCCATTCGCTCGTGATGGCAGAGCACCGCATGCGCGATCTCAGGTCCGAGTAACGGCTCGACCAAGCCCGCCCCGATCACGCAGTGATCTTTGAAGAGCTTCATCTCAGCTGGAAGGATCGGCGACTTTCGGTAGAGCCGGCTGTAATCGATGAGCCGCATCCCGACGTCGTGCACGTAGCCTGCGAGGCGAATCCTCTCGCACTCTGCGTCACTCAACCCGAGGTGATGGGCAAACTGATCGGTAAGGGCAGAAACCCTTCTCGAGTGCGCCACGAGCTCCGGAAGCTTTTGAAAATCAGGCTCGACGAGCTTCTGCGCAACCTTGTGCAATGTCGCTTTGAGACCTTTGTGGGAGATCGCATGCTCGATGGTGTGCTGGATCTGACCGAGAAAGGCCTCGAGCTGCTTGCGCGCCTCCGCATCCGGCGCGGCTTCAAAGGCAATGGTCAGAACCAGACCCGTGAGATCTGAAACGTTGACCGGCGCACTCAGAATCGAAACGAGCTGCGAGACCTGAATGGGGGCCGCGCCTGTACCGAACGGATAGATCGTCTGAACCTGGAACTCCTGCTCCTCGTCTCCTCGTTTCTTCAACCAGGCAGCGATCTTTGCCTGAAACTGCACCTGCGTCTCGTCGGTTACCAGAGCCCGCGCGACAACCGTCTGAGAGTTCCCCAGCGGCCCAGAGGCAGAGAACGCGACCATGACGACGGATCGGATTGAGAGAAGCGATGGGAGCACCATCGAGACCGCGCTCATCTCGGTCTGGCTCAACGCATTCGAAGCGAATCTTGCGCGAAGGACCTCACGCGAGACGATGCTCTGGGCGGCGATGACCGTCCTGGCTACCGCGTTCTGAACGACTGTCTCGCTGTCGGCAGCATCGTCGTTGGCGAGAGCTGGCGGGAGAAGTCCGTAAAGGTTCTTCTCGGTGAGCAACTCGATCATTTCATCCGCGATCTTCTTGCCGTGCTCGAGATCGCTTTGATCGAAGGGCAGCTTGCCAGCCTTGTCCCTTGCATCGAAAAGGCCGATCAGTTTGCCCCTCGAATAGAGGGGGAGGACGAGCAGACGATCGGTCCCGTTCTGGAACAGTAGATCGGAGAATCTCGGCTCAGTCCCGACGCCGTTCACGAAGAACGCGGCCCGACGCATCATCAACCGGTCGATAATGACGTCATTCTGGCCCAGCAGTTTGCGGCTCAGATCGCCAAAGCCGTAGTGCGTCACCAGTTCGTAACCATTCGAGGGGTCGAACAGATAAAACGCCGCCTTGGTCGTGCGTAACCGCTCCAGACAGCGGTAGAGGATCTCCTTGATTCGCGGTTCAAGCTCGGGGACTTCGGCCAGCATTCAGGAGCGAGTATATCCAAGTAGGACGGTAGACCGGGAGTGGACTTGATCGAATCGGCAGAATCTTTGCTAAAATCGCAATATGGATGAAAAGACCGCGAACGCGCAGACAGCCAGGGCTCTGGTTGTCGATGACGACGAGGCGACCGCGAAGCTGATCACCACAGTTCTCCAGCGCGAGTCGTTTGAAGTCGAGGTGGCTCGCAATGGTGCCGAGGCGATCAGCCGGATGGGTGAAAAAGATTACAACCTCATCGTACTTGACCTCGTGATGCCGAAAGTCAACGGGATCGCGGTGCTCCGCTACCTCGACGAGCATAAGCCGGCGAATCTTTGCCGGGTCATCATGACCACAGCGTCGCCCCACGTAATCGCTTCAGAGTTCCTCGATCGGATCTGTAGGATTCTCCCGAAGCCGTTCGAGTTGAGCCTGCTGATTGAATTCGCGCACCAGTGCACGAAGACCGAAAAGGTAGCCTGAGTGAGAGATTGAACGACGTGGCCGGACAGTGAAATGTCCGGCCACGCTTCTCTTGTGGCGATCCTCAGGGAATCACTTCGATATCAGGATCGCGCAAGCGCTCCCTGCCGTCCCGGGTTGTGATGATCACGTTGTACTTGATGATCCCGACTTCATCGTCCCTGAAGAGGCGTGACTTGCCGGTCAGGACCCCGTTGTGCCACTTGTACTCGACACGGAGATTGACGGCCGGATCCTTCGGTACGATTCGGAACTGATCGACACCTACCCAATGGACCCAGTTCTTCCCGGCTTTCACCTGGACTTTATCCGGGACTACCAAAGGCATTCCGTCGGCCCCGATCTCGATTGAGACCGCCTTTGGGGTCGGTTTGCTCATAAAATCTTCCTGGTACGGCGGGCTGCTGACGCAGCTCAGACAGAATGCCGACGCCACGAGCATCGTGACACGCGCAAGTTTCGGGACCATCCCGGCAGGAACGATGAAACCATTCATACGCCTTTCTCCTTTACGACTTTCTCATCTTCAGTAACGACGCGAATCCGTTGTTTCGCTCGAGCCGTTTCAACTCCGGATCTCTCTGCAGCAACGAGGTCGGATATCCCTTCTTCACGGCCCGTTCGAGCCAGCTGATTGCTTGAGTTTCACTCCCTGCGAGTATCTCCATGACTGCGGCTTTGTACAGAAGGTTCGGATCGTCCGGATCGGACTTCATCGCTTTGGCAATCTCGTTCCGGCCCTCGGCGATTCTCCCGCGCTTGGCCAGACTCAGCGACAGTCGCGCTCGCGCCGGTAAATCCCTGTCATTGAGCTGCAGCTTGCTGCGAGCGAGCCCGATCGCCCGGTCGAATGCCGCTGCTGCTTTCGCTTCCTGCCCCGGACTCCATCGATAGGCGTCACCGAGATTCGCCCAATAGAGATCGTTCTGAGGAGTAAGCGCGGTGGCGCGCTCGAATGAACGCGCGGCCAGTGGAAAATCTCCGATGAAGTACTGACAAGTCCCGAGATTGGAATACGCCTGGCCTGTCGGCTTGCGATCGATCGACTGAGTGAAAACTCGGATCGCTTCGTCATACCGCCCGGTCTGCTGGTAGACCGCCCCGAGATTGTTGTATCCGAGGACGTTATCCGGCGTCAGCTCTGTCACACGAAGGAACATTCCGGCGGCATCGTCATAACGTCCTCTCGACAAGTACAGAGCACCGAGCTTGTTGTAGGGAGCCCAGTAGTTCGGCCGCAACGCGATTGCGCGGCGAAACGTGCGTTCAGCATCCTCGGCCTTTCCAGACAGCCTGTAGGCTTGCGCAAGACCAAGAATCGCTTCGACGTTGCCCGGCTGCTGGTCGATCGTCTGCTGGAACTCGGCCGCCGCTTCCTCCCACCGGCCACCCTCGATCCGCAGCTCGCCGAGCGTCACATGGACATCAGGGAGCTTCGAATCCTCCGCAACGGCGAGCTCGCACGAGCGCGCAGCTTTATCCATCCAGCTCTTGTCGTGAGTCAGGCGGTACTTGCTGAGGTAAGCCCTGCCGAGTGCCGCCGACACCTGCGCCGATTCACGCTCCGCAGCGAGTTGCTCGAGGAGCTTGACCGCTCCGTCCACCGACGCCTCGCTTTCATAACGCTGGAGGTATCCGAGCGCCTGAAGATATCGATCCTGCCCCCCTGAATGCACGAGCGAGCTCGCAGGCAGGATGGGCCGCACCGGCGCGGAGAGCTGGAGCGCTCTGGCCACGCTCTCAGTCAGAAGATCCTGGGTCGAGAACAAATCCGAAGAAGAGGCATCGATCGTATCGCCCGCCAGGAGAATTCCCTGCTCAGGTCTGACAAGCGAATAGCTCACCCGCAAGCGCGTTCCCGCCCGCTGAACTGCCCCTCTGAGAATCAGATTCGCTCCCAGCATCTGTCCCACCCGGTCCAGCCGGCTCTGGTCCAGCGACGACGAGCTTGATGGCGGCATCACCTGCAGGTCCGGAAGACGAGCCAGCCGCACGCTCAACGTTTCGGAGAGCCCGTCGACGAGGAGTTGCCCACCCGGATCCCCACTGAGGTCCTTGAACGCAAGGACCGCAAGGCACTTTTTCTGCGGCAGCGAGGCAGCGGCACTAACCGGCGGCGCCGCACTCCGGGTAGGAGCCCGGTGTGACAGGAGTGACGCGACGACGACCACGGCCGCTATGATCCCGGCACCCTGCACCAAGCTCCTGCGATCAGTGCCAGCCGATGGCCTCGGCAGATCACCCGATCCCGTCTCGAATACCCGGTCTCTGATCGTGCGCAGCTCACGCGCAAGATCGCGGGTTGAGGCGTAACGCTCGTCCGCTTCCTTCTCCAGGCAACGCTCGATGATCCATCGGAAAGGTGCCGGTACGCCCGGGTTGAGTTTTTCGATCGGCTCGGGCTCGGAGTGAAGAATCGCCGCCAGCGTGTCGACAGTAGTAGGGCCGATGAATGGACGGCGCGAGGTGACCATCTCGTAAAAAATGACACCGAGAGAAAACTGGTCGGAACGGAAGTCCGGCGCGATCCCGGACGCCTGTTCGGGCGACATGTACGCGGCCGTTCCAAACACAACTCCCGCCCTCGTCCTCGGCGCCTCGAACTGGAGAGTCGACGCTTCGTCTTCGACCGGCGACACGCTCAGCTTGGCGAGTCCGAAGTCCAGAATCTTGGCAAAGCCATCTCGCGACACCATCACGTTGTCAGGCTTGAGGTCGCGATGAACGATCCCTTTCTCATGAGCTGCTGCCAGGCCGTCGGCAATTTGACAGGAAATCTCGATCGCCCGGCGCAGCGGCAGGGGTCCGTTCACAATCAGGTCGCGAAGGCTCGTACCGTCGACGAGCTCCATCACGATGTAAGGAGATTCATCCTGGTAACCGATCTCGTGAACCGTAATGATATTGGGATGATTGAGTGCCGACGCCGCTCTGGCTTCCTGTGCGAAGCGTGACAGGCGCTCGCGGCTGACGTCGAGATCTCCTCGCAACAGTTTGATCGCGACATCGCGGCCGAGCTGCGTGTCGCGAGCGCGATAGACCTCTCCCATCCCTCCCGCTCCAAGCAGAGAAAGTACCTCATAGCGCCCAAGTCGAGCACCCGATTCGACGGTCATAGAGTTGTCAGGAAAGTATACGCCCCGCGGCTCAGCGGCCGGTGCGTTTGGTCGCGGGTTCGCCGCGGGTTCATGGACCGCCACCGGGCCTGCAACGCCTCGCGCAAACCCGGAATGCGCTACCATCGGAGACGAACCCTGATCCGCACGTTCGATACGCAATAGCGTTTTGCGAGTTCAATCGTTGAGAGCACAGAATGTTTCGGGCGCGCTGTCACAGCTCAGCTCGTGGCCGCGTGACCTTCCGGCCGACCTTGCCACCTTACTCAAGGATTCGATGCAGCACGCGGCCAGAATCCTCTGCGCTGACAGAATCCTCATGGCTTGGGAAGAGCCCGATGAGCCGTGGCTCCATCTGGCGTCTCTCTGCGGCAAGGGGGAGATGCTCTGGGTTCAGGAACCCCCGGGTAAATATGAACCTGTGGCGGAGCCGATTCGCGCGTCGACTGTCTTCATCCGTCGGAACGACAACGCTGACAATCGATTCGAGGTGATGACCGCAGATGGCGCAGTCGCTCTCTACGTGAGCCCGCTCGACCCCGGACTCATCGAACGCTTCGGCATTTCGTCGGCTGCGTGCATTCCGCTGACCTGCAACTCAGCAGCCGGTCACCTGCTGTTTCTCGATGTAGCAGAGTGGAGCGATCTGCTTCCGTGCGGCGAAGTTGTTGCCGGCCTCATAGCCAACCGCATGGATCAGTTCGTCGCCATCCAGAAGGCCCGGGAGGACGCCATCACAGAAGAGCGATTGCGCGTTGCGCGCGACCTGCACGACAGTCTCCTTCAATCGTTCACGGGAGTCGTGCTGCAACTCGAGACAGTCCATCAGATACTCGAGGACCAACCAGAGACGGCGAGGAAACGAATCACAGAGCTTCAGGGCGTCATCATGTCGGACCAGCGGGAGCTCCGTTCCTATCTGCAACAGCTGCGGCCCCGCTCGCTCCGTTCCGAGGTCCCGTTCGAGCTGCTCGCGTCGCTCACGGAACTGCGGGAGCGCTACCATCGCCAGTGGGAGATCGACGTCGACTTCGAGGTTGAGACCGCGGGCACCCACGTATCCCACTCACTGGGCCAGGAGGTCAACCGGCTCATCGCGGAAGCCGTTGCGAATGCAGCAAAGCACGGCCAGGCGAGAAATGTGTTCGTGCGCGTATCCACGGATGCAGGAGAGCTGCTCATCACGGTCCACGATGACGGGACCGGATTTCCTTTTCAGGGTACGTACGCCTTCGCGCAGCTCCGCGAACAGCAGATCGGACCTGTGAGTCTGAGTGAGCGCATTCTGTCGCTGGGAGGCGACCTCGCGATCGACTCGACGGACCTTGGCGCGCGGCTCGACATGCGGATCCCTCTCACATGGCCCGGGAGCCTATGAAGATCACCCTGGTGCTCGCGGATGACCATCCGATCGTGCTCGATGGTCTCGAACAACTCTTTGATCGCGAGCGCGACTTTCAGATTCTGGATCGCTGCGCAGACGGCGCTGCGGCACTTAAGTCGACGCTCTTCTACCGGCCTGACGTCGCGGTGCTGGACGTCCGCATGCCGGTCAAGGATGGATTGACCGTGCTCAAGGAGCTCTCTGCCACCGATTGCCCGACCAGAGTGGTCCTGCTGACTGCGGCCCTCACCGAGGATGAAGTCATGCAGGCGATCCGCGACCGTGTATCGGGCCTCGTGCTCAAGGAGATGGCCTCGAAACTTCTCGTTCAATGCGTACGCACCGTACACGCGGGAGAACAGTGGCTCGAGAGTACGCTCGTCACACGGGCGCTGGAAAAGATGATGCAGCGCCAGGAAAGCTCCAATGAAGTCGCCAGGATTCTGACACCGCGCGAAACAGAAGTGGTACGAATGGTCGCAAGCGGCCTGCGGAACAAAGAAATCGCCGAGCGGCTCACAATCACCGAGGGGACGGTGAAGATTCATCTCCACACCGTGTACGAGAAGCTCCACGTGAGTGGGCGGGTCGAGCTGACTCTCTACGCGAAGGACAAAGGACTCGTGTGAGTTACTGCAGGCGTTGACGAGGGCGACGATGCTCCTGAGAAACCTCCAGCATTCATGCGGTTTACGGCTATGTCGTCCCCGGCGGGAGAACGTTGCTCCGCAACGGTAAGGCGGTAATGACATACCCGTCATCCTGAGGAGCGCGCGGGGCTCACTGCTCTTGGCGATCAACTTCCCAGCCTTTTACGGCTGGGCTACGACGATTCCGGGCCTGCAGCCCTCCTGGTTTCAAACTCCAGCTTCTCAGGTTCCACACTGTTGAGTTCATCAGAAGCCATTTAACAGCGGGAACGCTGTTGAAGAAGTGATGACACGCGGCGGGACTCGCGGCCCGAAGGGGGGCGAATCCTCTCCCCGGCGGGGAGAGGGTGGTCGCGCAAGCGACCGGGAGAGGGGCCGCGAGAGATACGAAGACCTCGCCCTTTTCGACGGACTGGCGAGACTTTCACGCCCCTCTCCCTGCTTCGCTTCGCTCCGCTCGCTTCCCTCTCCCCGCCGGGGAGAGGGATTACGCCGCTTCGCGGCTCAACGACGTCAGAAAGTGAACCGGTGTCATCAGAAGCGTCGAGCTTGAAATCCCTTTTCACGGGCGTCGCGTGAGAAAGCCTTTCACCCCCCTCGTCTATATCTTTCGATATAACCCGGTTAGTGCTACGGATACATAGCGGAGCCGTTCTCCAGGCTTTAACGTGATAACTGAACAAATCGGGGACCCGCTCATGGCCAACTCACAGCTCGACTATCAATCCTTTTTCGAACGCAACCTTGCAGGCGTCTATCGCTGCGACCTCACCGGGCGCATTGTCGACTGTAACGAGGCGCTTGCCGCGACGCTGGGATACAGCTCGAAGCAGGAACTGATTGCCGACGGTCGAATCGACTATTGCAACTCCTCCGATCGCGAAACGATCCTGGCCGCGCTGGGCGACCTTCACTCCCTGTCGAATCTCGAGGTCTGCCTCAAGAAGAAGGATGACAGCCTGGTCTGGGTGTTCCAGAACATCACTCTCGTACCCGAGCAGAGCGGACAGCTTCCCCTCATCGAGGGAGTCCTGCTCGAGATTACCGAACAGCGACTGGCAACCGAGCGGATGCAGCATCAGGTCTATCACGACGCGCTGACAGGTCTGCCGAATCAGACGCTCTTCAAGGACCGGCTGACTGTTGCACTCGCACGGTCACGACGGGAGGGAGCGGAACCGGTCGGGGTCATGTTTCTCGACATGGACAACTTCACGCTGATCAATAGAACGTTCGGTCAGGGAATCGGCGACAGGCTTCTAAAGGGTGTGGCAGACCGCCTCGCGGAATCGTTTGGACACGATGAAACGCTCTCGAGACATGGGAGCGATGAGTTCACTCTGCTATTTCCCGCTGGAGGCGGCGCCGAATCGGCCGCGATGCTCGCGCAACAGGTGCTCGACACAGTCTCGCAACCGATCCTTCTCGATGGCAACGAGATGTACGTCAACACGAGTATCGGAATTGCTCTTTACCCCGAAGATGGTACCGACGCTGACACTCTCATGAAGAGTGCGGACGTTGCCATGTACCGTGCGAAAGACAAGGGGAAGAACACCTATCAGCTCTACACGCCTGCGATGAACGCGCGCGCATTCGAGCGGCTTGCTCTGATCACGAGTCTTCGTCGTGCGATTGACAAAAACGAATTCCTGCTGCATTTCCAACCCGAGGTGAACGTCCAGACCGGACGGATCAGCTGCATCGAGGCACTGCTGCGCTGGAACCATCCCGAGCTGGGCCTCGTTGAGCCGGCACATTTCATCGCGGCTGCCGAAGACGCCAGCCTCCTTGCCCCGATCGGCGACTGGGTGCTGCGCGAAGCATGCAAGCAGGCCAGACTCTGGCAGCGGGCAGGATTGCCGGCCACACGCGTTTCCGTGAACCTGTCGACCAGCCAGCTATACGAGCAGACGCTTGCAAGCAAAATCGAGGCAATCCTCCACGATACCGGTCTCGAGGCCGACAACCTTCAGCTCGAGATCAATGAGTCGTCCATGCAGGACCTTCCCCGCTCGATCATGGCCATGCGGGCCCTCAAGGATGTCGGCGTCACGCTGGCGCTCGACAACTTCGGGAGTGGACGCTCGTCGCTGAGCGACCTCAAGGTGATGCCGCTCGACAGCGTTAAAATCGACCGGAGCTTCATTCAGGGGATCACTCGTCGCTCCGATGACGCAGCCATCGTCTCGGCGATCATTGCTCTGGCGCGGGGACTGAACCTGCGTGTCGTGGCCGAAGGTGTGGAGACTCTCGATCAGCTCTCCTTCCTTCGCGATCGACGCTGCGCGGACATGCAGGGCTTCTTCTTCGGCAAGCCCCACTCGGCGGCGACAGTCACCGACATGCTCAGGATGCAGGATCACTGATCTTTCGGCCAGGCATGTTCGGCGGATGTTCGACCAAAGTGCCATGGCGTGAGCCAAAGAAACGAGTCGTCGTCCCGAGCATTTCGAAGAAGGTCACAGGAAGATCGCGAATATGCGGGCTAACGTGCCACGAGCGGTGACTTTTACCGCGCGACTGTTGCCCTGATCTTCGCGACGAACTCGTCGGCGAGTGCATTCGGAATCGGGATCGTGAGGTTGTAGTGCTGGATCTTCCAGACGCCCCCGATCCTCTCGAGCACACCAGTGCCCCTGCAGGCTCCGTACGAAGCGCTGGCCAGCTCCTCATCGAACCACGCCACACTCCCTGACGAGGAGAGACGAACGTGACGTTTGGTCGGCTCGAAGGTCCACGCTTTACCCCGGGCGAAGTATGGGTGAGCCCACGTCCTGAATGAGGCCGTCGTCCAACGCTCGGTCGCGTCGGTTCCCATGAACACACCATCGGGAGCAAAGTGGCTGAAGTACCGCGCCTCGTCTGCAACCTTCGCCGACTCATGCCAGTCGTTCAGGACGGTGGCCACCGCTGTCTCTTCCGACCTCGAGGAAATCGCGTGATTCGTGGAGCACGCGGTGAGCAAAACAAGGAACAAAATCGCCTGACATTTCATAAGGGCTCCCTTAACCCGCATTTCTCACAGACCTTTGTCGTGAGACGGCGGAGAGTGGCTTGGATGCGAGGCGCACGGCGATTTTGCGACGAAGGCATAGTCGACACTATGTCAAGGAGCGAAATTGACGTGCAACGAAGCAGACAGGCCGCTATCCGTCGTCTAACGGCGAAGGTCTGTGAGAAATGCGGGTTAACTGGCATGATCGCTGATGCAGCATAAGGCGAGACCGCCATCCCGTACCATGTGCGCAATGAGCACCCACTCTCCTGCGCCCGCCGTTGCGAGCTTCGCGCGACGAGGCCTGATCATCCTCACGCTGATCAATCTGTTCAACTATCTCGACCGCTACATTGTGTCGGCTCTCGCCGAGAGCCTTCGCCTCAGTCTTCACCTGAGTGACGCACAGCTCGGCGCAGTGATGACAGCGTTTCTCATCTCGTTCACCCTGACGGCTCCCCTTCTCGGCGGTCTGGGCGACCGGGCGCCGAGACCGAGAGTCATCGCGATTGCAGTCGCCATCTGGAGTATCGCGACCGCACTGAGCGGCTTCGCAGGAGGGTTCCTCGCCCTGCTGGCAGCACGCGCGGCAGTGGGAATTGGAGAGGCTGCCTATGGGACCATCGGCCCCGCGCTCATCGCTGATTACTTCCCCCTCGCCATCAGAGGCCGCGTCTTCTCGGTATTCTTCGCCGCCATTCCAATCGGCTCGGCTGCCGGTTACGTTCTCGGTGGCCTCGTCGATCAGAGATTCGGCTGGCGTGCAGCGTTCTTCATTGCGGGGGCTCCCGGACTCATTCTGGCCATCCTTGCGCTCACCCTGGTCGATCCGCCCCGCGGTGCTACCGATGCTCACGCCTCAGACCCGGCCACGAGCCGCAACTCCTGGCGAACGTATCTGATGCTCCTTCGCAATCGCCCTTATCGACTGACCGTGCTCGGTTACGCGGCGTACACGTTCGCTCTCGGAGGACTCGCCTTCTGGACGCCGGCATTCCTCGAGCGAATGCGAGGACTGCCCAAGCAACAAGCTACCGCAGGATTCGGGGCGATCGTGGTCATCACCGGCTTCATCGGCACATTTCTCGGCGGCTGGCTTGGAGACCGCCTGCTCATTCGTCACAAGCAGGCCTACCTCTGGCTCTCAGGCCTCTCGACGCTGGCAGCGGCACCCATCGCTGTGATCGCGTTCACCGCACGCTCACCCATCATCTACTTCTCCGCGTTCGTCGTGATTGAGATCCTCCTTTTCATGTCGACCGGTCCCGTCAACTCGGCGATCGTGGGACATGTCGGCGCTCACGAGCGCGCGCGAGCCGTCGGTCTCTCGATCTTCGTGATTCACACACTAGGCGACGTTCCCTCCCCTCCTTTGATGGGGGCGTTATCCGACAGGACCACGCTCGCGACCGCGTTCCTCATCGTCCCGGTTGCGATTGCCGTGGCGGGCGCCATATGGACCTGGGCCGCGTGGACGGCTGACCGTGAGCTGCAGCCGCAACGCTAGGCCGCATTTCTCACAGACCTTTGTCGTGAGACGGCGGAGAGTGGCTTGGATGCCAGGCGCGCGGCGATTTTGCGACGAAGGCATAGTCGACACTATGTCAAGGAGCGAAATTGCCGTGCAACGAAGCAGACAGGCCGCTATC
>DATLXH010000119.1:0-38380 GCA_035576005.1 Thermoanaerobaculia bacterium
ATCAGGCGACGACCACAACATGCACACGTTCATGTGCATGTCGCGCTCGCGACTCGCCAACTGCCTCCTCAATCATGCGATCGAGAACATTTTCCACAGGTTTACGGCACTTCGACATGACAGTGTGAGAAATGCGGGCTAACCCGCATTTCTCTCAGACCTTCGTCGTGAGACGGCGGAGAGTGGCTTGGATGCGAGGCGCACGGCAATTTTGCGACGAAGGCATAGTCGACACTATGTCAAGGAGCGAAATTGCCGTGCAACGAAGCAGACAGGCCGCTATCCGTCGTCTCGCGGCGAAGGTCTGTGAGAAATGCGG
The DNA here is from genome assembly GCA_035576005.1 of Thermoanaerobaculia bacterium. Lineage (GTDB taxonomy): Bacteria > Acidobacteriota > Thermoanaerobaculia > Gp7-AA8 > Gp7-AA8 > DATLXH01. Next base: position 320 of record DATLXH010000119.1, read on the forward strand.
GTTAACTTGGCGGCAGAGACGCAGCAGTGCTCACACAGTTCAGAACCAGAGCAACTTACTCAGTTCCGATGTTGTCCAGGCGAGACAGGGCTCGTGGCGGCCTGAGACTTCTTCGCATCGAGTCCTCGGGTTCCTCATGCGGGATCCTTGTGAGCTCACGTCTCTGCAGGCCGTGCGTCCCCAGCGGGGGGAGCCCTCGTGTTCAGTTCACCTCGGTAGCGACATGGCCGAGAGCGAAGGAAGATCCTCGATTTGCTCGCGCACACTCTTGAACATTGCAACGGTGATATTGCCTGCGGATGCTGCCTCCTGGAGGTATGCAACCGCCGTGATTGCGCTCGTCGCCATTCCCGATGCTGAGAACTCCTCGACAAGACCGCCGCAAATTGACGAGACTTCGCGACTCTTTCCCATCGCGAGCAGCAACTCAGCGATCTCAAGCTTGACCAGCCCGGCAGTCGACATCATTCCGACCTGCTCGAACTCCTCGGCTATTTCACGGAGTCGGGCGAGTCCTGCATCCCACTGTCCTTTGGTGACCAGAATGCGTGCAAGCCCCCAGCGGCTTCGCAGCAGATACGGTTGCAACCCCAGCTCCTTCTGGAGCTGGAGTGCCTGGTGAAAGTATTTGCCCGCATCATCGAATGCCTGCAGCTGCAGATACGCCTGACCAAGATTTGTCAGAATGGTTGCGAGCGTGTCCAGGTCATTTTCCAGGACTACAACGTCAAGCAGCGACAACCAGAGCCTGATCGCACCTCTGGTGTCACCGGTCTTTAAGGTTGCCGCAGCCTCAAGTGACCTAGTCTGCTGATAGCGTTTCGAATCTCCTAGCTGGCCGAACGCCAAGGCGGCACGTCGAATGATCGGAATCGCCTCTGGAATTCGCTCTGCGTAGAAAAGGAGACACGCACGTTGATAGTCGAGGCTGGTTAGATCCGAGAGGGCCGCGGAACCTTGATTGAAGAAGCCTTCAGACCTTTCGAGCAGATCGAGTCCCTCTTCGTAGCGACCAAGGTAGCGGAGGACTGTAGCCTCTTCCTTCAAAGCACGACCCCTCAGATCGGCAATGACGGTTCGCGGATACCGCGTTCCCTCGATCATCGAACAGTGTGCTGATGCGGTCGAGGCGAGGATCATCGCGTCTGCCGGATCGTGATTGACCAGCTGATGTGCTGCCTCGATCAGTTTTCGTATGCCGCCTGGGGAGTGAAGTGAAAATGACCTTCCCAGAAGCAAGCTCCACTCCGATGAAGGCCTGCGGACGATTGCCGAGATCTCGACTTCGGCATCGAATTCCTGGGAATCGAAGCTTGCAGCGAGCTCGCGGATCTCGTGAATGCGGGTTTCATCAGGAAGAGCGAATCGTATCGACTCGGTACCTGTTTGCCACACCTCGGGGTCGGACAGGGTGGAAGCGAATGTTTCAAATGAGGAGCGGAAAGCGCCGCACTGTCTGCAGCCATCGACATGGCTTTGAACCTCGGGGAGCGCCGAGTCGCCTGCCGTGAAGAGCTCGATCAGTGTCTCGTCGTCGTAGTGGATCTCATTCACCGTTTGTTCCCCTTGAGGTCGAGGTAAATTTTGTGAGCGCGCTTGAGACATTTGTGAATGAGCTTCTCCGCGTATCGCGGCGTAGTGTCGAGCGCACGGGCGACTTCGATGGCAGAACATCCCTCGAAATATTTGAGACTGAGTGTGTGACGGCATTTCTCGTGAAGGCGCGACAAGGTCTCCTGCACCGAGATCCTGGTGGCCACGGTCTCGGCCAGACCGGGCGCGGACGCATCGACCTGTTCGAGCACTTCGTCGGTCATCGACTCGGTCCGTTTGTTGACGCGCCAGTAGTGACGGCTCGCGTGACAAATGGAACCAACCAGCCAGGCTCGCGGATCGCGTACTTCCGATGAATGGGCGAGAAAGCTCAGGAAGACCTCGTGGATGAGGCCTTCCGCATCGCTCTCGGGCACCTTGAAGCGCTGCGACGAAAGATAGAGCATGAGATTGAAGTAGAGACGGTAGAGCTCTTCAACTCTTTCGTAGCCCTTCGGTGGTTCCGGAAGGACGAGATTCTGGTGATAGGCAGCAATCATCTTCGTGGATCTTTGATCTTGTGTGGCGCAAGTTTACCTTCTGGCGGCGGTAAAGTAGCCTGAAGGGCTGAAAAGAGCGAAAGGCTGCGCTGGCGGGCGACAGACTCAGCTCAGCCTTTGAGGTGCAAGATTGATGAAAGTATGGCCAGGCCGACCTTATCCCCTGGGCGCGACCTACGATGGTACGGGCACGAACTTTTCCCTCTTCTCAGAGGTTGCTACCCGCGTGGACGTCTGTTTGTTCGATGACCAGAATCGTGAGGTGAGGGTCGAACTGCCGGAGATGAATGGGTATATCTGGCACGGCTACCTTCCCAGTGTGGCTCCGGGACAGAGGTACGGCTTCAGGGTTCATGGGCCGTGGAATCCTGTATCAGGTCAGCGTTGCAATCCGTCCAAACTCCTGCTCGACCCATACGCTAAAGCAGTGCATGGCGGCGTGCGGTGGAACGAAGCGGTTTTTCCTTACACGTTCGGCGCTCCCGACAGCTCCCGCAATGATGACGACAGCGCTCCGTTCGTGCCGAAGTGCGTTGTGACCAATCCCTACTTCGACTGGGGACGTGATCTCCAGCCCTGTGTGCCGTTCCACGACACAGTCATTTACGAGATCCACGTCAAAGGATTCACCGCAACGCACCCGGAGATCCCCGAGGAGTTGCGCGGTACCTACGCAGGCGTCACGCACCCCGCCGCTCTCAAGCATCTCAAATCGCTGGGGATCACGACGGTCGAGCTGTTGCCCGTCCATCAATTCATCCATGACTCGACTCTCGACCAGAAAGGTCTGCGGAACTACTGGGGATACAACTCCATCGCCTATCTGGCGCCTCATGAGGAGTACTGCTCGTCGCGTCAGCTTGGACAGCAGGTCCAGGAATTCAAGCAGATGGTGAAGAACCTCCATCGCGAGGGGATCGAAGTCATTCTTGACGTCGTCTACAACCACACTGCGGAGGGGAATCACCTGGGGCCGATATTGTCACTCAAGGGGATCGACAACGCCGCGTATTACCGCCTTGTCGCCACGGACAAACGCTATTTCATGGACTACACAGGGACAGGGAACAGTCTGAACATGCGGCACCCTCATGTCCTCCAGCTCGTGATGGACTCGCTCAGATACTGGGTCACGGAGATGCACGTAGACGGGTTCCGGTTCGATCTCGCCTCGACCCTCGCTCGCGAGTTGCACGACGTGGACAGGCTCTCCGCCTTCTTCGATATCATCCAGCAGGACCCGATCATCAGTCAGGTCAAATTGATCGCGGAGCCATGGGATGTGGGAGAGGGCGGCTATCAGGTAGGAAACTTTCCTCCCCTCTGGTCCGAGTGGAACGGCAAATACCGCGACACGGTTCGCGATTACTGGCGTGGGACCGATCAGACTCTCGGAGAATTCGCCAACCGTCTCACCGGAAGTTCGGATCTATACGCGACGACCGGACGTCGTCCCTACGCAAGTATCAACTTCATTACTGCGCATGACGGCTTCACGCTCGCGGACCTGGTGTCGTACAACGAGAAACATAACGAAGCAAACCTGGAAGGCGGCGCCGATGGGGAGAGGTCGAACCGTTCCTGGAATTGTGGGACCGAGGGTCCGACGGACGATCCGGCGATCGTGGCGCTGAGGGATCGTCAGAAGCGGAACTTTCTTGCCACACTTCTGCTCTCCCAGGGGATTCCGATGCTTCTGGGAGGGGACGAGCTGGGACGGACCCAGCACGGGAACAACAACGCCTACTGCCAGGACAACGCGATCTCCTGGCTCGATTGGGAGAACGTCGATGACGCTCTCGTCGAGTTTGTCCGGGAGGTCCTCGCTCTTCGAAATCAACACCCGATCTTTCGCATGCGTCAGTGGTTTCACGGCAGCGAGCACTCTGAAGGATCTCTGGTCGATATCGGCTGGTTCAAGCCCGACGGTCATCAGATGGAAGGAAATGACTGGGCGAAGGGATACGCTCGTTCGCTGGCGGTCTTCCTGAATGGCGAGACGATCATGTCGCTCGATGCCTATGGGGAGCGCGTAGTCGATGACAGTTTTTACATTCTCTTCAACGCGCATCACGACAAGCTGACGTTCAGGCTGCCGCAGGAGAAGTTCGGAACCGGATGGGCCCGGGTGCTGGACACTGCAGCGGCGCATCTCGATAAACGACATCGAGATATTCACAACTCAGGTGACGAGTTGCTGGTCCAGCAGCGATCCCTGGTTGTGCTCATGCGGCCGCAGCGTCGTTGATTGAGCGTGTCATAAATCTCCTGGATGCCGTGGGGGCGAGCACATTGCCCGGCGCACGGGAGGTCACGTCCACCGTGCCTCCGGTACACTGTCGAGCATCCGGTAATCCGAAACAATGGACAAGAAGGCACTCACCGAGACAGACATACGCACGAAGTTCATCACGCCTGCGATCCTCGCCAAGTGGGACGTGATGACGCAGGTCCTCGAAGAGCGCTTCTTCACGGCGGGCCGCGTGATCGTGTGCGGGAAATTGACCACTCGCGGGAAAGCGAAGAAGGCCGATTACATCCTCTTCTACAAGCCGAACATCCCACTCGCCATCGTCGAGGCGAAAGACAACAACCATACCGTCGGCGCCGGCATGCAGCAGGCGCTCGAATACGCTGAGATTCTCGACGTCCCCTTTGTCTACAGCTCGAATGGCGACGCCTTCCTCGAGCACGATCGCCTGACAACCAGCGGAGTGGTGGAACGAGAGTTTTCCCTCGCCGACTTTCCATCGCCGGAGGAGCTGTGGCGGCGCTATCGTCAGGCAAAGGGACTCACCGACCGGCAGGACGACATCGCCACGCAGGATTACTACGACTCGGGAAAGGTGCCGCGTTACTACCAGCGGGTCGCCATCAATCGCACCGTCGAGGCGATCGCGCGCGGACAGAATCGCATCCTGCTCGTCATGGCCACCGGCACGGGCAAAACGTACACAGCCTTCCAGATCATCTGGCGCCTCTGGAAGTCCGGCGCGAAGAAACGCATCCTCTTCCTCTTCGACCGCAACATCCTCGCCGACCAGACCAAGACCAACGACTTCAAACCGTTCGGTCAGGCCATGACCAAGATCACGAATCGCACAGCCGACAAAGCGTTCGAGATTTACCTCTCGCTGTATCAGGCGGTCACCGGTGTGGAGGAAGGGGAAAGTCTTTGGGGTCGGGCCTTCAAAAGTCACAGAGCCTAGGAGAATGCGCGGCAGAAAAGAAGACACCATTGGGCCCTCCTGGGTCCCACCCGGGCTCGTTTCCGGCGCTACTCGCGAGTGCGCGCAGACCGGTTCCCTCTACGCGGCGGCACTTTTCCTGATGTCTTCGAGAATCGAGAAGATCTGCGTGACGTCATGCGACTCAAACACTCCCTCGACGCCACGTGGACTGTAGTCGGTATAAGGCGACTCATAGAGCAGGCTCACCGCCATCGAGCCTTTTTCGGTGAGGTGATCGATGATCAGGTTGACGAACTCGATCTGATTCGCGTTCAGAGTCTTTCCGGAAAGAAAGCCGGCGAATGCTCCCTTCGCCGCCGCGCGATCGAGGCCAACGAGCGACCGCACAAACAAGCCAAGACTCTGGCTTGTTGCCCTTGCTCGCTCCACGTCCTCGGCGGTGCCCAGACCGTTGTCCGTGAGCATTCGCTCGAGCTCGGCGAGATCGGACGGCGTCAACGGCTTGTTCGTTCGCAGCTTCTTCACGGTGATGTGATCATCGTGGGCCTGGAGAAACTGGCGAGCCTTCGCGCGAAACCGCTCGAAGTCGCCCGCTGACGTGAACGCCTGCAACTCCACCTCGACTTCGGGTCCCATATCGTCCTCGAAGTCGGTGTAGACGATCCGGCGATCCTTCTTCTCGATCAGGGCGACGAGCGAGCGCAGCTTCTTTCGCACGTTCTCGAACATCGGCAAGCTCACGTCCTGCCACCACTCGTCCGACTGGATGTCGAGGATCAGCGGAAGTTGCTCCCGCACCATTGGAATGTTCACCTTCTCCTCGAGCAGTCCGGCGATTCCACGAAGCTGCGCGGAGAGCCTGACAAATCCATGGTCGCCGCGAAGACGCGCGAGTTGCAGCCGCAACATCAGCAGGTCGAATCGTTTCGCCTCTTCTTCCTCCGCCGGCAACTCGGACGGCAGTCCCGCGATCTCGTGCGCCAGCTCGGCCCGCGCAGCCGGCGAAAGCCTGGTCCACGATTCCGACCGGCTGTAGATCTCGACGAGCCGTCGCTTCGGACGCACGACAAAGTTCTCGACATTCATCGCCGCAACTTCCGCATGCAGTGCCGCCGCAACATCGTGCCGCAGGAGGTACTCCCCCGCGAAGCCTGTATAAGGCTCATCAAAGTCCGCCGCCAGACCCTCCACGACGGCTACTCCATGCGACGCGAATCGCTGATCGAGCTCGCCGATCAGATCGAGCCGGTACGTGAACAGACGCACTCCGAGCGACTCCCCGCTCGATCCCTCCGTCCCCTCGGCGCTCTGTCCAAAGAACGCCAGGTTGTCGCAATAGTCGAAGAGGTAGAAGAACTCCTTGTCCTGGCCCGGACCAAAGAGATTCGGAGAGAGTCGCGTGCCTCGCCCCACCATTTGCCAGAACTTCGTCTTCGACCGCACGACTTTGAAAAAGACGAGGTTCACTACCTCCGGAATGTCGATTCCGGTGTCGAGCATGTCGATTGAGATCGCAAGGTGCGGCGATTTCTTCACCTTGCTGAACTCGTCGATGAGGCTTTGAACATACGTGATCTGGAAGTCGATCACCCGGGCGAAGCTCCCCTTGTATTTCGGGTAGTTCGCGTCGAACCGCTCGGCGATGTAGAGGGCGTGGTCGTGGTTCTTCGCGAAGATGATCGTCTTGCCGAGTCGGTCGCCGCCGGCCACTTTGATCCCGCGGGTCATCAGATGCGCGAGCACCTTGTCGACCGTGTCCTCGTTGAAGAGCCACTTGTTGATTGCGCCCGCCTCCACGCGCGCCGGGGCTTGCCCGGTATCGTCCCACTCGATCTCGTCCCACTCTTCCTTCTCTTCGTCGGACAGATCGTTGTAGGTGATCCCCTGCTGGTGGAACTTGAGGGGAACGGCGACCGGCTTCGCGGGAACGAGAAAGCCATCCTTGACGGCGTCTTCGAGATCGTAGGCATCCGTCGGCACGCCACGCTCGAGGTCGAACAGCTTGTAGGTATCTCGATCAACCTCGTCTTTCGGCGTGGCAGTGAGCCCGACGAGGAGCGAGTCGAAGTACTCGAAGATCGCGCCGTACTTTTTGTAGACCGAGCGGTGCGCCTCGTCGATGATGACGAGGTCGAAGTGGCCCGGCCCGAAGCGCCGCTGGCCGTCTCGCGTCTCATCGATCAGTCCCATTATGGTCGGGTACGTGGAGACGAAGACGCGGCCCTCTTCATTCTTCTCCGTCACCAGGTTCACCGGCGACGCATTCGGCAGGTGCCGCTTGAACGCGCCGACCGCCTGGTTCACGAGCGCGATGCGATCCGCGAGAAAGAGCACGCGCTTTACCCAGTTGCAGCGCATCAGCAGGTCGCAAAGCGCGATGACTGTCCGCGTCTTCCCTGCTCCGGTGGCCATCACAAGAAGTGTCTTCCGCTCGTGGTCCTTCTCAAACGCTTCGCCGATCCGCCGGATGGCGCGCGTCTGGTAGTAACGCTCCACGATCCGCTCATCGATCGGCGCATCCGACAGGGATCTGCGAGTGGTCCGCCGCTGGACCATCAACTCCAGCTCGTCCTTCTTGTAGAACCCCTGCACCTGGCGCGGCGGATAGACGCGGTCGTCCCACAGCCAGTGCTCGTAACCGTTCGAGTAGAAGATGACCGGCCGCTGCCCGAACTTCTGCTCGAGACAATTGGCGTAAAGTTCCGCCTGACGCTGACCGATGCGAGAGTCTTTCCTGGTCCGCTTCGCCTCCACGAGTCCGAGGGGCTTGCCGTCATCGCCCCACAGAACGTAGTCGACGTAGCCCGTACCGTCGTTCGAGCCACTTGCTGCAGGCATCCCGGTGACTTCGTATTCGACGTCATGCGCATCGGCGAGCGGCCAGCCCGCCTCCTTGAGCAGGAGGTCGATGAAGTAGTCGCGCGTCTCCGCCTCGGAGTAATCATGGGTGTCAGGCCTCGCGCTGTTTGCAGCCTTGACGGCAGCGATCTCCTCACGGAGCCGCTTGAGCTCAGCGTCGATGTTCTGCCGGTCGGCGATCAGCTCGAAGAGTTTCTCGTCACGCGCGGATAGATCGGCTTCGAGCTTCTGAATCTGCGCGGCCGTCTTCGGTGCGGCGCCCGCGTCGCGCGACAGCAGAGCCGGATCGAATGTGAGCGAGTCCGCCGGCCGCTCCCCGCGCGAATACGTGCGTGCCAGCCAGAAGAGGAAGTGAAAAAGGTCGGTGGTCGCCTGGAGTGCGTCGCTCTCCTGCACCGGCTTCGGGCTGTGCGCGGCCAGATTGCCGAGGTCCTTGATGAGCCGGGCCTTCGCAAAGAGGGCCGGGCCAGCGGCTTTCTTGAAATCAGGATCGTGAATCAGCGCGCTCAGGTTCTCCTGGTACGGCAGCCTGAGCGCCGGATCGTGCTTGTAGATCCAGGCGACAGCCAACTCCAGCGCACGCCGGGCGTAGAAGCATGAGCTGCGAGGGTCGGCGTGCACCAGTCCCTCGGCCTTTTCGGCCGCAGCTGACAGATCGGGCCACTCGACCCGAACGAAATCGAAGTTTGTCGTCCGCCCCATTTCGGGTGAAGTGCAGTGTCACGTGTAGGATAGCGCAGGCCATCCTTTTTACAACCGGAGTGGAGGCGGCCTGCCCGGAAGCCGGCAGCGGTGATCTGATGTTATCGTCCTCTGAGCTGATGTGACTATTCGCTCCTCTGGGAGAAAACCTCTTCAAAGACATGAATGCGGTGAAGAACATTTACGGCGGCAATGATCCACGGACTCTGCCTGCGTACCCTATGGTCGAGGCGGCACGCTATCTGGCGTTGCGGCCGACGACACTCGGCTCGTGGTTTCGCGGAGGCAATCCCATTCTTGCGGCGGATCGCGATGCCGAACAGTTGTCGTTCTTCAATCTCGTGGAGGCTTTTGTCCTCAAGGGACTGCGAGAAGAACACAGGCTGTCGATGCAGAACATCCGTCGAGCCGTTGAGGAACTGAGGCGGCTCTATCCGACGTCGTCGCATCCTCTCGCCCAACTCGATCTCGCGGTCCTGAATCGCGATCTCTACTCGGATCGTGATGGTCTGCTCGTCGATGCCTCGCGAGGGGGACAGCTTGGGATGCGCCGCGTGCTCGAGCTTTACATGAACCGGGTCGATAAGGACCCCACCGGAGCGACGCGTCTTTATCCGTTCACGAGGACGCAGTTGGAAAAGTCACCCCGTCTGGTGTCCATTGATCCGCGGATTTCTTTCGGGCGTCCGGTGATTGGGGGTACCTCCATCCCAACGGCGGCGCTTCACGACCGGTGGAAGGCGGGCGACTCGATCGTGGTCCTTGCGGAGGATTACGATCGCTCAGTCGAAGAAATCGAAGAAGCGGTCCGCTACGAAGCGGCGTGATGAAGAAGAAGTCTTCTTCATCGACGCCTCGATGGGGCGGGCCCTCGGTCGGCGACTGGTAGCCGAGGGCGTTCGTGTCGTTCTCCACGACGACGAGTTTTCGCAGGGGACTCTTGATCAGGACTGGTTACCCGTGGTCGGCGAGCATGGATGGATCGTCCTCACAAAGGACCTTAGGCTTCGCTACCATGCATTGGAAAAGGAAGCATTGATCGCTGCCGGAGTCCGGGCGTTCGGTTTCACTAGTGGCAACATGTCAGGCGTCGAGATGGCTGACGCGATCGTCAAAGCGCTTCCGAAGATGCGATCGTTGTTAGCGAAGCACCGCAAGGCCTTCGTCGCCAGGATCACCGCCACATCGGACGTCGCGATTTTGTTGCAGGGTTAAGGCATTCTCTTTCGCGTGCCGGGATCAGCACATTGGCAACAGTGTCGCCGCCTTCAGAAAACCAGGCGCCTGCTCGATCACCGCCAGCCCCGCCGTGATGGCGTTCGAGATTGTGAAGCGCGGCGCGAGTGGCGTCATCTCAGAGTTCTCCGCAGAAGGCGCGTTGCTGTGCAACCGCCACCAACGAGTTGAGAAACTCCCGTGACCGTTGTTGACTCACCCTCATCCGCTGCGCTTGCTTGACGGCACTCGCGAAGTTCAACTGAACAGATGGAGGTGGCCAAGGAACTCTGATGCTGAGCACCTTCCCTTGGGAAATGTTGCGCATCGATCCGCTAGTACCAGTCGCACGTTTTCCAATTTCGGCGCGGACGGACGGATGCCGAAAGAGGTACCACATGAAAAGCGGTTCCGCGGAAACACTCGATTTCCAAACAAAGCGCCAGATCTTGTCAGGCAGAACAATGTTTTCAGGCGTCGCCCAAACAAAAGCGGTGGCGCCGATCAGTTCAGTAGTGTTAGCCCGGCTGAAAAGGAGGTCGCCAGGTCTCACAAAGTGTTTAGCGGGAGGTGAGTAGCTGGTCGGCAAGGGTTTGCTTTCGGATGGATTGAACTCGAGCTTGGTAACCGCACTCACTTTCAAAACACGCAGGTGGACGTCGGAATCATCCTCGCTCGCGGCGATATTCTTTCCAGTCTCAAATGCCTCCACGATGTCGCCAACGGCAACCATCGGCAAGCCATGAGGGTTCTTTACAGGATCACCGACAACCTTCTCGAACATAGACCAAACAAGATGATCTAGAACCTTGGCCGACTGCCGCCGCTTTTCGCGCAACGCCTCCGCCGCATCGAGAATCGCCGCGATTCGCTTCTGCTCTTCGAGGGGCGGCAGCGGGATCTCGATTCGCGCGACAACAGCTCTCGAGACTTCCTTGAACGTCGCACCGCTTCCGAGACTCTCAAGATACGGCCGTTTAAAAGTGAGCCAGTAATACAGAAACTCAGGATGCACTCTGCGAATATCTGGGACAAAACTCTTGAATCCTTGGTTCGTAGCCATCGGTCGGGTGTTGATGGCCACGTGACCAATCGGTGCGCGTGAGCTCAAGAGAACCGACCGTGGCGGCAAAACCTCAGCGGAGCAACTCGCTAGACCCCGGGCAGAGATACGTCGTTCTGTCGCGCCAATATAGGTCGACGACAATGCACTCAAGTCCTTAGGGGTGGCCCACTCGATCTCACCGTCCCAATACTCTCCAACTCCCGTTTTAGGAGTCGCACCGGAGACGATTCGACAGCAGTCTGACAAGCGCACGGTGGGCCAATCGCTCATGCGAGCATCGCCTCCAACTCCTCGATGCCCTTCTGAATGTCGTCTTCCAATGTCTTCAGCTTCGCCAGAATCTCCTTCGGCGATTCGGTCTGCACCTCTTCGTACTCGACCTCGCGATAGCGGTTGACGCTCAGGTCGTAGCCATTCGCAGCAATCTCGCTCTTCGTCACGAGGAAACTTTGCTCGGTGCGAAGGCGCTTGGCTTCGCCGTTGCGGTTCTGCCAGCGCGTGACAATGTCGGGGAGGTTGTTCTTTGCGTGCTCGACCTCATTCAGTTTCGCTAGCGCGCCGAGTTTCTCCTCCGGTAGCAGCTCCGTGCGCTTGTCGTCGAGCGAGCGTCCGTCCGACTCCATCTTGTAGAACCAGACGCTGTCCGTTCCGCCGGAGTTCGTCTTCGTGAAGAGAAGGATCGCCGTCGAGACGCCGGCATAAGGCTTGAACACGCCGCTCGGCATCGAGATCACGCCATCGAGCTTTTGCTCCTCAACCAGAATCTTCCGAAGCATCTTGTGCGCGTTCGAGCTGCCGAAGAGCACTCCCTCGGGCACGATGACCGCCGCGCGGCCTCCCGGCTTGAGGAGGCGCAGGAAGAGCGCGAGGAAGAGCAGCTCGGTCTTCTTCGTCTTCACGATTGCTTGCAGATCCTTCGCCGTGTTTTCGTAATCGAGCGAGCCCGCGAACGGCGGATTCGCGAGGACCAGCGTGTACTTCTCCTCCTCCCCCGCATGGTCCTGCGCGAGCGAATCGCGATACGTGATGTCGGGGTTCTCCACGCCGTGCAGCAGCATGTTCATGCTGCCGATGCGGAGCATTGTGTTGTCGAAGTCGTAGCCGTGAAAGAGGCCGTGGTGAAAGTGGCGGCGCTTCTTCTCGTCGCGAAAGATCTCTGGATGCCGCACCCTCAGATGCTCGCCGATCGCGACGAGGAACCCAGCTGTGCCGCAGGCCGGATCGCACACGACGTCGTCCGGCCGTGGCGCGACCAGCTCGACCATGAGCTGGATGATGTGACGCGGCGTGCGGAACTGCCCGTTCTGCCCTGCCGAGGCGATCTTGCCGAGCATGTACTCGTAGAGATCGCCCTTCGTGTCGCGCTCCTCCATCGGCACCTTGTCGAGCATGTCGACGACCTTCGCCAGCAGCGCAGGCGTCGGAACCGTAAAGCGCGCATCCTTCATATGCTGCGCGTACGTCGATCCCTCGCCACCCATCGTCCGCAGAAACGGGAAGACATGCTCGGAGACGATCTCGTACATCTCCTTCGCCTCACGGTTCTTGAAACGCGACCAACGATAGTCGTCGTACGGCCGTTTCTTCGTGTCCTTCCCGCCAGGAAAGACGCGGCGCTCCACCGGAGTGCCGAGGCGTGAGGCCTTCAGCTCTTCGACGGTCTGCAGATCGTCGAGGCGCCGGATGAAGAGCAGATAGGTGATCTGCTCGATGACCTCCAGCGGATTCGAGATGCCGCCCGACCAGAAAGCGTTCCAGATCGCATCGATCTGATTGCGGATCTCTCCTGTGAGCATGGATCTCCTCGACTGGCGGTGTTGAATCGCTGCAATCTTAGTCGAGTGGCGGCATACCGGAGGGGGATCGTTGGACCTCGGATCTGGAAAATCAGCCTTACAACCGGGCTTGGCTGAAAGCGTACCCCGGGTCAGAGGGACTTGCTATGGCGTTAAAGCTGAATTCCAGATGTGACCGCGCTCAGGCCCTCAGCTGATTACATCAGAGCCCGTCACTCGCTTGTACGCGCCTTCCGCTCAAGAGCGGTAACAGTTTTACGCGCCCAATCTTCCGCCGTTATCATCATAGGTATCCAAACGGATGTTTTTTCAACGCTGATGACTTGGAGCGGGTCCATATTCTTGGGTGACACGGTCCGGGGAGGTCGCATCTCCCATGAGGACGAAGTTTCCCTGTAGCTGCCGTCGGGTTGCTTGGACTTCTCGGAAGGAAACAGCTCGCGAAAGTTGCGATGACCCCACTCAGCAGCCGGAAATACCATCGACACGGCGGCGGCCACCTCGGGCTTAACTGCCGCGCACCGCGCCGCCGTCGCGACGGGTCGACCGAACACCGAGCAGTCGTACTTGAAAGGCGTGCCGACATAGCCAACCGTCACAACACCGGAGGCAATACCGATGTGTGGCGAAAAACTGAAAGCGTCACGCTCACCGAAGCCGCGAGCTGCTGACAGCGCCTCAGCAAAGGCATCGGAAGAACCAAACTCTCTTGAAAACACAATCATGATTTCGTCGCCGATGTACTTGTCTACTATTCCGGAAGTTCCGCTTAGTCCTTCCGCGGAGATCCATGAAAAGAAAAGATTCACGTACGCGAGAGTTTCAGTGGATGAGAGCGTACTCGTGTGTCCGGAAAAGTTGGATATATCCGCGAATAGGATCGTGGCTTCAATCTCGCGCCCTTTTACGGGGAATGATCCACCCCAGCCATCTTCGCCGAGACCATCGATTGTTAGTCTCTGCGATTTGAGGAAGTCTTCCAGTGAGTTGAAGTCTCGGGTAGTCATGAGTTTGTCCGCTCTGGTTCGTCCTTCGAAAAGAATCGATCCACACCCTCCTGAATGTGATCGAGCGAATTTTCAAGAAGGGTCTGCTTGAAAACGTTTCTACCCGAGCCGCGCCCTATCACCATCTCGTCGCAAACGTATCGGGATCGCGCGACGTTCCCAACTCGTCTCTCAGCGCGCTTATGGGAGCCAAGGCGCAGCGTCGTCACCAGGACAGCTGCCCGGGTACTCATCCTCATGTAAGGGCGTCATCCGGGGTTCCTTGAAATAACCCAGTTCGTCCGAGATTCGGCTCGCCTTTTGGCCGATTCCAGCATCGAGTTGAGGTACATGCAGAAGGTGAACGTCCCAAGACGCGCCCGACTCTCCCGTCTTCTGCTCTGTGCCGATCCCGATGATCGTGATGCACGACTCCAAGCGCGATCGCGCGACGTAGCAACGGAGGCTAAGTTCCATATTGCGCAATTCACGGTCTTCGTCGCGCGGCACAGCGAGGAAGACGTAGCCGACACCGGACAGTGATTCGATCATGCGGGACCGCACTTCATTCCGCGAGGACGCCTCGAAGAATGTGCGGAGCGCAGCGCCGAGAATGCGCCGATTGAAACGGTTCTCTCGCGCCATGACGCGCAGGCCCATTTCATCGTCGGCGAGCGAACGATCGATAAGCATGTTGCGTGCAGCAACGTCACGTCCAATACGTTCGATCAAGCGATCCCAGAGGAAGCTATCCTTGTCCGCTTTCCTCTTCGCAAGCACCTCTGGCTTGCCCGTGAACTGTTCCCACGCGCCTTCATCAATCAGCATGTTAGCGTCAGGAAAGGCGCGATTTCCGTGAAGGTAAATGGCAACCAGGTCTTCCTCGCGCGCGAGAAGAATCTTCTTCTCTGACGAGAAAAGATCCTCCTTCCTCCGGAGATACTCGACAAAGTCGGTGATCGTATTGAGTTCAGAGGTAATCGCGTCGAACGATCGCTTGTCGAGCACGTGAACAAAACCCTTCCCAAAGTCGCCGAACGGAACTGGGAAGTGATCGTCGCCACCGAGTGCCACGGCAACCCGGTGGATTCGGCGACTTTGAGGGTCTGGGTACGGCAGACCTTCTGAGCCGTTCTCCTGTACAACGTGCGCGACTTTACCGGAGTTGATAAAGCGCTCCGCGCCGTAAATCTGAGCCACTGACTCATCCACCGCGCCGCGCACCCATCGCCCGAAGCGCACCGTATCCCGCACGTTCTTCTTCGGCTGCACCTCTTTTACGCTAAAGATCACGACATCAGGGTCGCAGATCACGAGAACGTCGCACATCTCCTTGCCGGCAGTGCGCCCCTGCGGACTCGCGTAACTCCACAACGACAAAAAAGACGTCCTGCACACGCCATTGACGAAGGCCTCTGTGACCGTCGGAATCCTCACCACGGAATCGATAACAGGAGAAGTCGGGCCAACGTTCCTTTCAGGCCACAAGCGGGGACGGACCGACCAGAGGTCACACGAGTGGATTGGAGATGCTTCCCGACCAGAAAGCTTCAGATGCTGTCGATTTGACTGCGGATCTCTCCGGTGAGCATGGGTCTCGTTCCCTGTGCATGAGTATGAGTTCCTTATCTCAACCGGGCACCCCAAGCGTGGTTCGCCTTGGTTGGGTTCGATCAGGATTTGAAAGTGTGTGTCCGTTGCAGACGGCGAAAGGTGAACCTCAGCGAATAGAATGGGCATCTCAGTAAGGGGGGAAGTCCGCGAATGGAGCTACGGATCATTGATGCTCTAACATCGCTTCGCGACGAGGCGAGGAATCGAGGTGCCCGGGTTGACGGTCGTCGTCTAGCCGAGTGCATGGCGTCGTACGGGACTTTTCCTCCCTCGGAACTCTTGAACGTAGCGCAGGCAATCGACCGTTTGTTAGAGTTTGGGCGGGACGGACTCCTCTACGCTCCACCGGCAGTGGTAGTCGACGCCACGAAGCGTCTCCTTGCCGGCAGACGTGCAGAGCGTGTTTGCGATCCCTGGGCTGGCGCTGGAGTGCTTCTCAGCGTCGCCATCGAGGCAACGGAAGCGACGGCTGCGTTCGCTATCAGCCGAAATGAGGACGAGGCCAGTCTGGGAAAGAGCTTCGTTCCTGCCGCTAGATGGGAAGTTAGCATCACCGCAAAAGGTCTGACCACACTTCCTGGCGCATTGGACGTGGTTGTGAGCGTTCTTCCTTTCGGTGTGAGAGCGCCCCGTCGAAAAACAATCGGAAACTTTCGCGCAACTCAACCGCGCGGTCTCGATGAAGAGATCATCACGGCGGTCGCTGAGAAGTTGGCGGACGACGGAGTAATTCTCGTCGTGGTCTCCGGAGCTTTCTTTCCGATTCCGACTTCGACAACGGATGGTTTTCTGGAAGCCGGTGTCGCTCTGGAGGCGGCATTTGCAATCCCCGCCGGAGCATTCTCGCCACAAACCAATATCTCGTCGTACTTGCTTGTACTGTCGAAGAGAACGAGCGATCAGCTCTTCGTCGCTGAACTTTCACTGTCGGGCGACAACGGCAACGTGATCAGTAATTTCAGGAATGGCCGTGAAGGCGACTCACCAGAACTCGGCCGTCTAGTGGAACCGCAGAACTTCCGAGGGATTCCCGCCCTCAAGCTGGCCGAACGACTGGAAGAAAAACGACGTCATTTCGGCGGTCGAGCGGTGCGTCTCGGTGATCTCGCGACCGCAGTCGATCTTGGAAGAGCACGTGAGGGGTTCCAGTTCCCCGAGCGCCAGAACGCTATCTTCATCCCGACCATCGGCGCGACGGACGTGGTCCTTTCAGTAGACGAATTCGGGATCAAAGCGCAAAACTACGCCCAGGTGGCGATTGATGCCAGACAGTCTATGGCTCCCTTCGTTGCGCGCTTTCTAAATTCCGAGCTTGGCCGGGAGATTCGCGATGGCATGAAGACTGGGTTCATACCAAAGCTGAACACTACCAGCTTGAAGTCGATCACGGTTTTCCTTCCGGACATAAAGACGCAAGAGGTTGTACTGTCGATCGAAGGGAAGATCGCTGAACAGCAGAACGTGATTCTGGGACTGCATCACAACATCGCGGAACTCAGAAGAGAACTATGGGCGAAGCCGAGCGCGACGAACCAGGTGGAAGAAAGGCTGGGTCAGCTTGCCGAGCGCCTGTCCGGAGAGTTGACGACGCAGGTAAGCGCAACGCTCGATCAATGGTTCGAAACGCAACCGTTTCCATTGGCGTCCATTCTTCGTGCCTGGCAAGCAACGGCGATATCCGACCATAAAACGAGATACGAACATCTCCTGCACTTCTTCGAGGCGGCTTCGGAATTCTGCAGCATCATTCTGTTGAGTGCTTTTGCTTCAAATCAGGGCTTGTACGGGTCTCATAAAGAAAAATTCGCCGCAGCTCTCGTTGCTCATAAGCATAGTTTCAGTAGGGCAACCTTCGGTACATGGAAATTCATCGTGGAGTACTTCGGTAAGCAAACTCGCCAGCTCCTAACCGGCGACGCGGATGCGAGGGCCTTGTGTCGAGAAATATTCGGTGACGAGACTTTGAGGCTGCCCGAGATGCTTTCGAGCAAGCAGTTGGCGGGCATCGTCTCCCGAACCAATACTATGAGAAACAACTGGAGCGGTCACGGAGGAGTCGTCGGCAGCGATGAAGCGCGCCTTCGGAACGAACGACTTCTTGAAGAGGTTCAAAAGTTTCGAGAGGCTGTCGCGGACGGGTGGGAGAGCATGCAACTCGTTCACGCTCTCGGGTGCCGTTCCCGACGTGGGTCGTTCGAGACTGATCTCGCGATCCTGATGGGCAGCAACAGTGAATTCTTGAAAGAGACTCGCACGTTAAGCACCTGCCTCGACGTCGAGCGCCTTTATCTCTGTAGCGAGGAATCGAATCGTGCACTGCAGCTCCTGCCCCTCATCATCGTAGAAGCTGCTCCCAGATCGCAGCGCAACGCATGTTACTTCTTCAATCGTCTGGACCATGACGCAGCGCGCTTTGTCTCGTATCACTTTGCGGATGCGCCAGAACTCAATGGGAATGACGACGCCGCTGAGACGATTCGTCATTTGACGGAAGTGTGAGGTTCAACAGAACTGAAAACGTGCCGTCGCAGGCGAGCTTGCATGGTTACATTCCAGAGGGCGATTGGGGCCAGGCCTTCAAATTCCACGCTTGCTGACAGGTCTATCCAAACGGGTTGCCCTCTCAAGTTGTTGCATTCCAGATCCCTGCAAATCCTGCCCTGCGCCAACATCATACAAAAGCGGCATTTGCCGATGATCACGCGAAGAGTGACAATGCGATGGTCGGCGATCGAGGCAGGTAGACTGCTGCAGCCGAATGCATCTTAGTGAAAGTAAGCGTAACAGGCTCTGGGCCCAACTCTGTACCAGCGTCGAACTGGACGCCGACCGTAGCAGATCGCAGCTCCTTGCATCGTTCTACGTCGCAGGAAGGTAAAATCTCACCGTGACAACTAAGCTTCGGTCGATCCGGACCACATCTCGATCCGCTTCGGTGAAACGCAGCCAGGTTTCTTCCGCCGCGCGCTATGTGGTGTCATCACGGACCAGTGCCTCCGGGCGGTTTTCGGAGCGCAGCTCCGCAAAGGCACCGACTTCATCTCGCAAGTCCTGAAAGATGTCGTCTCCTGACTACGCCTTTAGCGTATTCATCAACTGTCCGTTCGACGACTCGTACCGGCCCCTTCTGCAGGCCATCGTATTCGTCGTTCACGACTGCGGTTACATCGCCCGTTCTGCTCAGGAAGTGTACGATTCCAGCGACGTCCGAATCGAGAAAATCTCACGAATCATCGAGGCGTGCCGCCTCGGCGTACACGACGTCTCCCAAACTGATCTGGACCCCGCAAATCGTCTGCCGCGCTTCAATATGCCGCTGGAGCTCGGGATGTTCTTAGGCGCGAAGCGTTTCGGTAGCGGTAAGCACAAAACGAAACTCTGCCTGGTGCTCGATACCGAGAAGTATCGCTACCAGAAGTTTATCTCTGATATCTCAGGGCAAGACATCGCAGCGCACTCCGACAGGCCTGCGCAAGCGATCAAGGTTGTCAGAGATTTCATCAGCGGCGCGACTCCTAAAACAATCCAGATCCCTGGATGTGCGGAGATCGGCCAGCGCTACAAATTGTTCCGGCGCGAGCTCCCTCTTATGTGCAAGAGGCTTCGTCTCAAAGAGAACGACCTTACCTTCGGCGATTACGTTGTTCATGTAGAGGAGTGGCTCAAGCTGAACGTCGTGATCGCCGGCTAACTCGCACGACAGGTAAGTCACTCGTAAATCGCAACTGACATCGATGGCTTTTTCGTTAGGTGCCGTTCCACTTGCGAATTCGCGCGCAGAGGGATTCGACCCTTTCCGCCAGGTCCAGTGTTGTGGCAAGGGAGTGATGCGTCGGGCGAGTGCCGACTTTGTCGGTCGGGGGCTTCGTGGTTGCGTGCTCATTGTTCGTCCGGATGAACTCGATGGCCTGCTCGCATAAGGCCATTGGGGCCAGGCCTTCAGATTCCACGCGGTCCAGCAGCCCGTCATACCCGCCCTTGTCGAGCCGATTGCGGTACCGGCGCATGTTCCGATCACTCATCCCAAGGATCTCGGCCGCCTGCATCCACGTAATCTGTTTGCTCATTGCCCGAAAAATCACTTCCTGAAACTTCATTGCCCGCTCCACTGACCGAGCCGGATACAGTCCCATTCGCCTTACCTCTCAGCGAATATGAACCTTATCCCCTCGATCCGTCTGACCGGACAACTCACTTGCTACTGAGGGCGGAGAACTCACATGCTACCGACATTGGGGGCGAGCTCGTCATCCATGTCGCGACCCTGCTGCTACACTGAAGGCGGAGATTTTGGGACTCGGCGTTGACCAATCACTTCCTCTGTATCCACGGGCATTTCTACCAGCCGCCGCGGGAAAACCCCTGGCTTGACGCGGTCGAGCTGGAAGACTCGGCATACCCGTACCACGACTGGAACGAGCGCATCACGGCCGAGTGTTACGCGGCGAACGGCTCGTCCCGCATCCTCGATCGAAACGATACGATCGAGAAGATCGTCAACAACTACTCGAAGATCAGCTTCGATTTCGGGCCTACGCTGCTCAGCTGGCTGGAGACTCGCTCCCCCGAGACTTACCGCGCGATTCTGGATGCGGATCTGGCCAGCCAGCTCCAGTTTTCAGGTCATGGATCGGCTATGGCGCAAGCCTACAACCACATGATCCTGCCACTTGCGAATCAGCGCGACAGGCGGACTCAGGTCATCTGGGGCATCCGTGATTTCGAGAGCAGATTCCGACGGAAGCCGGAAGGGATGTGGCTTCCCGAAACGGCCGTCGATACGGCGACGCTCGAGATCGTTGCCGACGAGGGAATCCGCTTTGTCGTCCTCGAGCCTCATCAGGCGCTCCGGAAACGCTCCATCGGCGAGCACGATTGGACAGAGCTGCAGGGGAGTGAGATCGATCCTTCCGTGCCGTATGACGTGGCTCTTCCTTCCGGCAGGAAGCTGGCGGCTTTTTTCTATGATGGGCCAATCTCGCGCGCAGTCGCATTCGAAAATCTTCTCGCGCGCGGAGAAGGCTTCGCTGAACGAATGGCCGGAGCGTTCTCGGCCTCGCGGGGGCGGGCTCAGCTCGTCAACATCGCCACGGACGGCGAAACGTACGGACACCACCATCGGCGAGGCGACATGGCACTCGCCTACGCGCTCGATTACGTGGAGAAAACCGGTCTGGCGCGTCTGACGAACTACGCCGAATTCCTGCAACTCTTCCCTCCGACAGAGCAGATTGAGGTGCGTGAAAACACCTCATGGAGCTGCATCCATGGCGTCGAACGGTGGCGCAGTGATTGCGGCTGTCACACCGGCGGCGCGGAACAGTGGAGTCAGCGATGGCGGGGTCCGCTGCGAGAGTCACTCGACTGGCTGCGTGATGTGATTGCCCCTCTTTTTGAACAGGCCGGCCAGGAGTTGCTGGCAGATCCGTGGGCGGCCCGTGATCGGTACGTTGACGTGCTCCTCGATCGCTCGCTGGCGAATGTCATCCGGTTCTTTGATGAGAATGCGCGCGGGCCGCTGACCCCGGAACAGCGCGTTCGTGTACTCGAGCTCATGGAGCTCCAGAGGCACACGATGCTCATGTACACGAGCTGCGGCTGGTTCTTCAACGACCTGTCGGGACTCGAGACGGTTCAGATTCTTGAATACGCTGGCCGGGCCATTCAGCTGGCGGAGAAACTTTTCGATCGGAAGGTCGAGGACGACTTTCTGGAAAGGCTTTCCGAGGCTCGAAGCAACATCGTTGAGCGGGGGAACGGCAGAGACATCTATCTCAAGTCAGTCAAACCCGCAGCCGTTGAGCTCTCGAGAGTTGCGGCGCACTACGCAATCGACTCCCTGTTTCGCAGCTACCCTCCGGTTTCCTCGGTCTACTCTTACGAGATTACGCGCGAAGTGTGCGACGTCCTCGAGGCAGGCCGCGCGAGGGTCATGGTTGGGCGGGTGAACGTGGTATCGACGGTCACGCGGGAGTCCCAGCGCTTCACCTTTGGCCTGATGTATCTCGGCGATCTCCATCTGACTGGGGGAGTCCGCATCTACGAAGCCGAGGCCCATGAGGTTCTGCGCCATGCTCTCTCGGATCCGTTGACGGTGACGGACTTCACCAGCGTGATGCGCATACTGGAGACTCACCTCGGTAAGCTCACCTTCTCGATGCGCACGGTCTTCCACGATGAGCAGCGCAGGATTCTTGCGTCGATCTGTAACGCGACGCTCTCGGAAGCCGAGGCTGCCTTCCGTCAACTGCATGACCGCTATCTTCCGCTCATGCGCTATCACGTGGAGTTAGGCGTTCCGCTTCCGAAAGTCCTGAGCGTCGCAGCGGAGTTCGACCTCAATCTTCTGTTGCGGCGGGCCCTGGAGAATCCCGACCTTCCCATCGACCTGATCGATTCGCTGATGAATAAAGTGAAGATGGAGAATGTGGTCGTTGACCGCACATCGCTCTCATTCGCTCTCAAGCAGAATCTCGGAATGATGGTGGAGAGTCTTCTGGAGGGCCCCGAGAATCTGGCGGATATCCAACGGCTGGAGGCTGCCGTCGCTCTCGCGAAAAGACTTCCGTTCGAGGTGGACCTCTGGAAGGTACAAAATGCGTACTACGGTCTGAGCAGGGCAACGGTCCCCCTGCTCGTGAACCGCTCGGAACAGGGCGACTCATTTGCTTCGGACTGGTTGTCCACCTATCAGCGGCTGGGCGAGAAACTTGCGATCAGGACCGCTTCGCACGGGCCGCTTGTTGGCGACAGAGTCTCCTGATGCCGACTTCTTCTGTGCCATGCCTCCTCCGCTGACATCGTCTCCGCCTTCCCTGATGAATCCATTTTCCAGACGCAGCGCGGGCATCCTTCTCCATCCCACCTCACTTCCGGGACGCTTCGGCACAGGAGATCTAGGGAAAGGAGTCGAGATGTTCCTCGACTGGTGCGTGGAAGCGGAGCAATCGTTCTGGCAGCTGCTGCCATTGACCCCGACCGGTCACGGCGGCTCACCCTACGGCAGCCACTCGGCGTTTGCGGGGAATGCGATGTTGATTTCCCCCGACGGACTCGTGTCTGACGGATTTCTGCCTCAGTCGGCCATCGACCTGACGCCGGCGTTCTCTGATCAGCACGTCGAGCTCGTTCGTGTCGCCGAGCTCAAGAACCGGCTTCTTCGCGAATCGTGGGCATGGTTTCAGAGGGGCGCGAGTCCGGAGGCCCGACTGGCTCTCGAGGCGTTCACCTTCGCGCCAGAACAAGAGATCTGGCTCGACGACTGGGCTCTCTACAGCGCTCTGAAGATCCGGTTCGGTGGGATCGACTGGCTCCGATGGAACCGTGAGCTTGCGATGCGCGATCCTCGAGCGCTCTCAGCGGCAAGACGCGAGCTGCAGGATCAGGTGGCATTTCATAAGTACATTCAGTTCCTTTTCTTCCGGCAGTGGACCCGGGTGAGAGAGCAAGCAGGGCGCCGTCGCATCACGGTCATCGGGGATGTTCCGATCTACGTTGCGCTCGACAGCGCTGACGTCTGGTCTCACCCGGGGATCTTCCATCTGAGTGACGACGGCCAGCCGCTTGCCGTCGCCGGAGTGCCTCCCGATTACTTCAGCAAGACTGGACAGCGCTGGGGGAATCCTCTCTACCGATGGGACCGAATGGAGGCGGACGGTTACGACTGGTGGGTGGCCAGACTGCGGGCGAATTTTCGTCTGACCGACGTAGTGAGGCTCGATCACTTTCGTGGGTTTGCATCCTACTGGGAGGTACCTTCGACGGAGGCTACGGCTGTCAATGGGCGATGGATTGCGGGACCCGGCATCGCATTCTTCAACGGGATCCGCGCGAGGCTTGGCGATGTGCCGTTGATCGCCGAGGATCTTGGCGACATCACGGCTGAAGTCGACGAGCTGAGAACTGTCTCCGGATTGCCGGGGATGCATGTCCTCCAGTTTGGATTCGGAGACGATCCGAAGAACCCGCATCGGCCCTCCAATCACGTCTCCCATTCTGTCGTCTACACCGGCACGCACGATAACGACACCACCGTGGGCTGGTATGAAAAGACGATGGGGGAGGATCGAGAGCGTTTGAAGGAGTGGCTGGGTGACGACGATACGCCAATCGAGTGGCGGATGATTCAGGCCGCTTACGAATCTCCGGCTGTGATCGCGATGGTGCCGATGCAGGACGTGCTCGGACTTGGGAGCGAGGCAAGGATGAACGTTCCGGGCGAGGGGGCGGACAACTGGACGTGGCGCGCGACACCGCGTCAGTTTCTCTCCGAGCATGCTTTGCTGTTGCGCAGGCTGGCGGAGGCTACTGGAAGGACGCGTTGAGTCAGGCAGACATTCACTTCGTCGCGAAGCGGCCTTTTCCCTCTCCCGAGGGAGAGGGTGCCTCGTGAGAGCCGGGTGAGGGCTCAGGCTATTCGAAGCGACGCTCGCACAATCATCAACGTGGAGGGGGCGGGAATCGGAATCACGTGTCGCGCCGGAAAGAGGACTCTGCATTCTGAGGCTTCAGCAGTCCGCTCAGTAGGTACCTGCGCCCTCACCCGGCGCTGGCGCGCCACCCTCTCCCTCGGGAGAGGGATTCGGCCGTTCGGGCCGTTTTGTCTCCTGCGCCGGGTTCGCGTCATCGCTACTAACCAGCAGCAGCAGTGGAAAGGATCGAAAGGCGTCGTTCAGCGCGAGACCGGACGGACCCGCCGTCAGGATCTCGCCCGTGAAGGCATTGATCCAGCGCTGGGGCCAGTTGTCCGGGAGCGCCAGGTGGTTTCCTCTCCAGACATCCCCGAGTGGAAACTGATTCCTTTTCACGAGAGACCGGGACAATCGTGGAACTGCAGTGATCACATGAGTCGGTTTGGCAGTCGCATCGCTTCGTGCTTCTGATGGCTCGTACCGCACTCTGCCGAAAGCGCATACATGGGAAAGGCGGGTTCCCGAAGTCTGCAGGGGAATGTAGTGACCGGATTGGAACAGCTCGGGTTGCGCCTTCCTGAGCTGCAGTGCTGTGTGTGTCACGAAGAGCTTGATCCGCCCATCCTTCCACGTCCTCAGCAGTTCCCGGATCAACGCAGATCGATCTGATGAGAAGGTAATCGACGCGAGAATCTTTCGTCGTCGTTCGAAGTCCACTGGTCTTCGGTTGTCCGGATCGACGAGGCTGAAGTCCCACAGCTCGGTGCCTCGGTAGAAATCGGGGATGCCCGGCGAGGTGATCTTCAGCAGGAGCTGGGAAAGGGCATTGATGGCGCCGTAGAAGGCCAGGAGCGACTGGAAGGGACGGAAGTCGTCGAGGAAGCGACTGTTCTCCGGTGCGATGACCTGACGTACGTACCTCTTGACGGCTTCTTCGTAAGAGAGGTTCGGCTCGATCCAGTTCGAGCGCTCCTTGGCTTCTCTGAGTGACTTCTCAATCCACGGCTCGAGGCGCGCTGCGAGGCCCTCTTCCTCGTTCAGGTCGAGAGGCCATACGCCAAGCAACGTCTGGTAGATGAGGAACTCTTCGTTTGCGTCAGGTGCGCCGTCAGATTTCGCGGCGGGCTGTTCGGATGCTCCCTCCGATCCTGCCGGACTTTGTACTCGAAGGTGCCGGTTGAGCCGCGACCATCGACGCACACTCCGCTTCCACTCATCGGGGAGCTCCGAAAGGACATTCAACCTCGCTCGAAAATCCTCGCTTCGTTTGGTGTCATGCGTGGAGCTGGCACTCAGGGTGCGTGGCCATAGACTGGTGCGCGCGGCATTCTCCTGGTGGAAGCGCTCGACGTTGTCACTCAGGTCCCGGTCCGGCTCTCCTCCCACTTCGTTGAGGGATATGAGGCGGTTGTAAATGTAGAAGGATGTGTCTTCGACACCTTTGGCCATGACTCTTCCGGTGAACTGCTGCCACCTCATCACGAAGTCAAGCCATTCGGCCTTCCGTCCTGCCGCGTATGATGGAACCTCCAGGAGCAGGACTCTTCTGACGAACTCCGATACCCGCCTATCGATCGGATGGCGGCGATTGAGGTCGGCGACTTTGAAAGCCTCTTCGAGATAGTGGCGATCGCGCAGAGAGACGGTCGAGTCTCTGATGTACGTCCGATAAACCTGGAGCGACGCAGTGACATCGATGAGGGCATCGAGGATCTCGCCCGGAGTGAAATCGCGCGCGTGACGATCGTGGCTCGCGATCTCGAGAAGGCGCTTGGAAAGCCTTCGGATCTCGCCGGGGAAGAGCTCCTGGATGACGCGTCTCTTTCGTTCATAGCTGATCTGCCCGTACGTTTCGCTCCGCCCTGTGACGCTACGATAAATCGTGTTGAGTTTCTTTAATCCTTCACCACTGACGAAAACATCGTTGACCTGGTTGAGGAATTCGTACCCTGTGGTGCCCGAGGCCTGGAACTCCTCAGGGAGCGTCTCGCCCGCGCCCAGGATCTTTTCAACGACGACATGAAACGTCTGGCCGGGCTGGGTGTTGATCCGTGACTGGAGCTTGATCAGGTGAGCAACGGGGTCATAGAGACCGTCAATGTGATCGATTCGAAGTCCGGTCACGATCCCGTCATCGATCAGCTTGAAAACCCGGGCATTGCGAGCTTCGAAAACTTCGGGCTCTTCGATCCGAACCCCAATCAGATCGGTGATGTCGAAGAAACGGCGGTAGTTGATCCCTTCGCTTGCGAGTCTCCAGTAGGCCAGCCTGTACCATTGCTCATCCAGGAGATGGTCGAGATTTTCGAAGGTCGAAGGATCCTGGGGCGTTCCGTTGATCCGCTCGAGCGTGGATGCAATCAATCGACCGAGTGCCGGGTCGCTCGCATGAAGTCGCCATAAGGTTTCCTTTAGGAAGCGACTGTTGAATGATTTCGGTGTCGTCGTGGAGCCGGGGGGAGCAATGCCCGTTGCTTCGATGAGCTCCCGAAGCTCCCTCTCTGTGCTGTCGAGTAGCTCCTTCTCGTCGTTGATGTGATTGACGCAATCGTTGAGTAGTGCCGAGTAGGAGTGCGGCGCAACGGGGAAACGTCGGTCAAAGTATGTAATGAAGAAGCCTCGCTGATCGAACTGGACTTTCAGCTCGCCGAGCTCTAGCACCTCCCCGTATGGTTTTCCCAAGACGGGAAGAAGGATCTTTTCGGCGCCTGTCGTGGAGAATTCTTCGAGATCGATGTCGAAGTAATTCGAGTAGCGGGACTGCGGCCCATTCTCCAGCAGACTCATCCACCATTCGTTGTCGGAGCTCGCGGCCATATGATTGGGGACGATGTCGAGGAGAAACCCGAAATCGAGCCTCTTCATCTCCGCAGAGAAAGAGGCGAGATCCTCGGCCGAACCGAGCTCCGGATTGAGCGCAGCGGCGTCGACTACGTCATACCCGTGCTGGCTGCCGGGGCGCGCCTTCAGAATTGGCGAACCATAAAGGTCGGTCACGCCGAGGTCGTGAAGGTAAGGAAGGATTCTGGTCGCGTCGGCGAAAGAGAAGGAGGAGTTGAACTGGACCCGATACGTGGAGAGGGGAGTTCTGATTCGCATTCTTACTCGCCTGCCAGATCACTGCGCTTTTTCATAGACGACCAGATGCCAGGGGGCGAGCTTCGTTTGCAGTTCACCGGGCTTGAGAGTCTCCGGCAGAGTGCTGCCGGTTCCAAGCCACTGCGATGACTCGCTGTCGAACCGGCGCTGCCACGATGACGCGATGCCTGCCTGGAACAGCACCGGATCAGGCGAAAAGCTCGCGAGGAGCAGAACCTCATCGTGCTGCGATTGACGTCGCATCATGAGAACGCGCTCGCTCTCGAAGGTGACGACTTCGACGCCGGCAAGGTTGAAGTCGCGGAGGGCAGGAAGCGTCTTTCGGAGACCGATCAACTCGCGATAGACCGCTCGAAGCGCATTCCGCTCTGGTGTCACCGCCGAGGTCCTCTTCAGTCTTGACGATTGGAAGGTTGTCTCGGCTTGAGGATCAGGCACCTCCCCATCCCATGTGAATGCGGCGAACTCCCGGGTCCTTCCTTTTCGTACTGCTTCTACCAGTGCTTCGTCGGAGTGGGAGGTGAAGTATTGGAACGGTGCCGTTTCCCCGTACTCCTCCCCCATGAACAGTAGCGGGAGAAACGGTGAGAGCAGAGTCATTCCAGCAGTCAGTTTGAGCGCCGCGAATGGAAGCGTAGCCGCCAGGCGATCCCCTGTCATGCGGTTTCCTACCTGGTCGTGGTTCTGCGAGCAGACGACGAATTTCCAGCCCGGGAGATCGCGCGCACTGGCGCCAAACCGCCGCTGCCGATACGAGGAATACTGGCCCGTGAAGAGATACCCGTTCTTCAAAATCTTCCCGAGCTGCTCGATGGTCTCGTAGCCTGCGTAGTAACCGCGCCGTTCACCTGTAAGGAGTACATGGAGTATGTGGTGAAAATCGTCGCACCATTGAGTATCGAGGCCGTACCCTCCTCGTTCCACGGGGCGGATCAATCTCGGGTCGTTGAGGTCGCTCTCGGCGATCGTGTACTTCGCCTTCCCTTTTGACGTTGAGAGCTCCCGGACGGCGTCAGCCAGTTCCTCGAGAAACGGTCGGGCTGTATGGTCGACGATGGCGTGAACCGCGTCGAGCCGTAGTGCGTCAATGTGAAACTGATCGAGCCAGTCGAGAGCGTTGTCGATGAAGAATCGCCGGACGTGGTCACTTTGTGGCCCGTCGAAGTTCAGCGCGAGGCCCCACGGTGTCTTGTAGCGACCTGTGAAGTATGGAGCGAACTCCCCAAGGTAGTTTCCTTCGGGACCGAGATGGTTGTAGACGACGTCGAGCACCACCGCGAGTCCGCGGCTGTGACAGGCGTCGACGAGGCGTCTGAGACCGTCGGGTCCGCCGTAGGAGTTCTGTGCTGCCCCTGGATAGACGCCGTCGTAACCCCAGTTCCGGGAGCCCGGAAACTGGGAGACCGGCATGAGCTCGATCGCATTGATGCCCAGCTCCCGCAATTCGTCCAGGTGCGGGATCACAGCATCGAAAGTTCCCTCCGGAGTGAAGGTCCCGACGTGGAGCTCGTAGAAGATCGATTCGGGAAGAGGAAGCCCGCGCCATTCCTCATCGTGCCATTTGAAATCGGTGCGGATGACTTCCGAGGCCCCGTGCACCCCGTCCGGTTGTGACTGCGACGCTGGATCGGGACGTTCGTTACCGTTCGGCAGGCGGAAAAGGTAACGTGCGCCTGGCGTTAGTCCTTTTACAGTGAGCGAGTGATAGCCATCCTCTTCTCGCTCCATGTCGAAGAGACGGTCGATGGGATCGACGACGTGGAGCTGCATGGCCGCGTGAGCGGGCGCCCAGACTCGAAAGCTGCAGCCATCACGCGATCGAAGCTCTCGTCCTCCTAGACTGTGATGTGTGTCGGTTGTCATCGCTTCGCTAGTCCGCATTTCTCACAGAATGCGAGCGTAGGGACGCACGGCGTGCGTCCGGTACCCTGTCCCTGACCGAGACGATTGTCGTCGGCCATCGCTTTGGACGAGGGTTCATGCCGGGATGCAGAATTCCTGATGCGAATATCTGGGGTGCCGGACGCAGGCCCTGCGTCCCTACACCCGCCCCGGTTGCCCCTCGACATAGTGTCAACTATGCCCTCGTCACGAAACCGTCCTGCGCCTCGCATCCAAGCCACTCTCCGCCACCTGGCGACGAACGACTGTGAGAAATGCGGGCTAGTCCCACTCGATTGGGATGACACCCGCGTCACGGCTCGATCGAGATGCTCTTCCGTCACGGCGTCGCGGGTGTCGGTTCGGGTAGGAGCTCAGCCTCACGTTCCCCATCTCGCCTCTCTTCGCGCTGGAAGAAGAGCGCTCCGAGCGGGGGAAGGGTCAGCGTCACGGAGTGTTGCAGTCCGTGGAGCGGGATCGGAGCCGCCTCGACTCCTCCCATGTTTCCATGTCCACTGCCCCAGTACGTTATGGAATCGCTGTTCAACACTTCACGCCAGTACCCTTTCGACGGTACGCCAACCTGATAGTTGTAGCGAGGGTGCGGAGTGAAATTGAAGACCGCTACGATCACGTCGTCATCATTGTGGCCTCGGCGCAGGAGGCTGGCCACGCTCTGCTCGGTGTCGCAGCAGTCGATCCACTGGAAGCCGTTCGGCTCGAAGTCTGACTCAAAGAGAGCAGGAGAGTAGCGGTAGAAACGATTCAGATCGGCGACCCACTGCTGAATCCCCTGATGCTCAGGCTTCTCGAGGAGATGCCACCCGAGTTGGTCGTCATGATTCCACTCCTTCCGTTGCCCGAGCTCCGTGCCCATAAACAGCATTTTTTTCCCTGGCTGTCCGTACATGTAAGCCAGCAGGAGTCTGAGACTCGCGAACTTCTGCCACTGGTTCCCGGGCATCTTTTCGAGGAGTGATCGTTTGCCATGGACAACCTCGTCATGCGACAGGGGAAGGACGAAGTTCTCCGTGTACGCATACATCATTCGGAACGTGAGTTTTGAATGGTGGAACTTCCGGTGGATGGGATCGAGCGCCATGTAGTTGAGCGTGTCGTGCATCCAGCCCATGTCCCACTTCATGCCGAATCCCAGCCCGCCAATGTACGCCGGACGTGACACCATCGGCCAGGAAGTCGATTCTTCGGCAATGATCTGCACATCCGGGAAGGCTTTGTAAACTTCCTCGTTCAGTCGTTGCAGGAAGTGAATTGCCTCCAGGTTCTCTCGACCGCCGTGAATGTTCGGAATCCATTCGCCGGCCTTGCGGGAGTAATCGAGATGGAGCATCGAGGCCACTGCGTCCACTCTCAACCCATCCGCATGAAATCGGTCGAGCCAGAAGATCGCGTTGCTGAGCAGGAAACTCCGTACCTCATTCCGGCCGTAGTTGAAGATGAGGCTGTTCCAGTCGGGGTGAAAACCCTGACGCGGATCTTCGTGCTCGAATAGATGCGTGCCGTCAAAGTACGACAGCGCATGCTCGTCCGAGGGGAAGTGAGACGGTACCCAGTCGAGAATCACTCCGATCTCGTGCTGGTGAAGATAGTCGATCAGGTACATCAGGTCAGTGGGGGAGCCGTAGCGGCTCGAGGCCGCAAAGTAGTTCGAGATCTGATAGCCCCATGAGCCATAAAACGGATGTTCCATGACCGGCAAAAGCTGGACATGCGTAAAGCCGAGCTTCTGGATGTGTTCCGTAAGAGGCGCAGCGAGCTCGCGATAGCTCAACATGCGGCCGTCGGGTCGTTTCCACGATCCGATGTGCATCTCATAGATCGACATCGGAGCGCCGAACCCATTCAGGCTGGCGCGCTTTGCCATCCACTTTCCATCATTCCAGTCGTGATCGTGCGAGGCGACGATCGAAGCAGTCTGAGGAGCTTCCTCCTGCATGAATGCAAAAGGGTCGGACTTGTCGACCGAGTAGCTCCCGCCCCGCGAGACGATGTGGAACTTGTAGAGGTCACCGAGACCGACACCTGGCAGGAAACCTTCCCAGATCCCTGAGCTCTCGCGCAGCGTTAGATTGTCGCGCGACCCGTCCCAGTCATTGAACGTCCCTATCACGGATACAGCCTTCGCTGACGGTGCCCAGACAGCGAAGTTCGTCCCGCGTTTTCCCTGTAGCTCGATCGGATGCGCGCCAAGCTTCTCGTAGAGCTTTACATGCGTTCCCTCGTTGAAGAGATAAATATCCATGGCGGAGAGGAGCGTTTGTGAGGCGGGCGGCAAGTGATCGGATGGTGGTGTCAGTTCGGGGGGTGCGGTTCTGGCGGTCGACGCGTCGGGCTGAGCAACCTTCACCGACATTCTGGCTGGCGTTGGCCCAGGATTGTTTGGTGCGGGTCGCGCACTCGGTCTCGAGCGTCGTTTTCCGTCGCGTGGGGGAGTTTTCCGGTCTTTCATCGTAGGGCGTGTCGCGTGAAAGTCTCCGTTCGCAAGATCCGTACTCGATTCGGTACAGTTGTGGCCGGACATTCCAATGTCAGGCGGCGCTCGCAGGGATCATGCGATTTCAGGCGCGCCGGATATTGGAATGTCCGGCCACATGCGACGAATTCTGGCCGATCTCAGGCAGGCCGCGCCCTGTTTTTCATGAGATCCGACAGCTGATCCGCGAGCGGCTTCGAGGTGACGATCGACTCCAGATCGAGCTGGAACTTCTGCCTCCAGTTGGGCCTCTCGAACGTTGTTGTCGGAATGTTCTGCGCCCCCCTTTCCAGCCAGAGATCCTCCAGGTTCACGAGCATGGTTCCGGCGACGCTCCGGCTCAGAAAGTCGAGTGCCGCGGCGTGGACGGCAGCTGGGTCGCCGTCGTTCGTCGTCAGCATTCCGGTCGTCTCGAGGAAACCAAGCATGAGCGCTCGAACGTGAGCGCGTCGCTCCCTCTCGGGCTCGAGACGTTCCGGCTTGATGATGCCGATTGCGTGCTTCTCCTCGATATCGAGGCTCGCCCAGAATCCTGCGAATGGAAACATGTCGTGATTGTTCATGCTCGCGAGCATGTTCGGAACAACGGTTCCCGGAGGGGCGGCCTCGTGGGTGAACTGTCGCTGCAGGACAAAGAGACGGCGATAGCCGCGCTGATCCATCGAGGTCCTCACGTAGGACGGCACAGTCCCCAGGTCCTCGCCGACGATCTCAGTTCTGCTGCGGTGGGATTCGATATTGAAAATTGCGTAGAGCTCGTCTGCGCGATAACGGACATAAACCCCTCGGGCGGGGCTCTCGCCCTGACCGATCCACCACATACGGTGCAATCCCATGACGTGATCGATTCGCAGGGTTCCTGCGTAGAGAAGGTGATTTCTGACCGCACTGATGAACAACTCGTAGTCACTTTCTCTGAGTCGTTCGGGGTCGAACGGAGTGAAGCCCCAGTTCTGCCCCTGCTGGAACGAAATGTCGGGTGGCGCTCCAACACTGGCACCACGGGAGTAGACCGATTGATACCGCCAGACGTCATAGCCATCGGCATGAGTTCCGAGTGGATAGTCGAGGTAGAGCCCCTGTCCTGCCGATCGAGCCTCTCCTGCGAGGAGTGAGAGCTGCCTGTGCACGCACCATTGCACGTAAAGGTGATACCGAACGATCTCTTCGTCGTAGTCGTGCGGCGAGAGTGATCCGCCGCGCTGTGGCTCCGGCCACTGCTGCCAACTCGGACCGAGCTTGTCGACGGCGCCACGAAACTGTGCGTAGTCGCGAAGGAGTGGCCTCGAAGCCGTGAAGTGATTGAGCTCGCTTTTGAGTGCATCGGGGAGCGAGCGCGAGAGCTCGAGGAGAATCTCCCTCTTGCACGACATCGACTCTGCGTAGTCGACAAGACGAGTGTCCCGGAGATTCTGGATCCGTCGCTGGAACGAGGGCTCAGCGATTTTCCTGCGGGCCTCGCTGTTCTCCGAAAGCTCCGGCAACGATTCCACGTTTACGAAGAGCTCGTTCCAGAAGAGGCGGCTGACTGGTGCGTAAGGGCTTGGATCGAAAGGTTTGTCGAGGAACGTAGCGAGGAGTGGAAGGGTGCCGATCATCGACGAGCCGACGGTTCGACTCCACGACAGGAGCCGACTGGCGTCGGTGAAGTCTCCGACTCCCCAGTTCCGTTTCGAGCGTAACGCGTAAATCGGCGCAAAGAGCCCGAGCCCTCGGGTGAGTGCCGAGTCGCCGTGAGCAGAAGACCATGCGCGCTCGGGGGCGCTGAAAAGTTTCGAGCGATACGTCCGACCGTTCGATTTCACCTCGAGATCGTGATAGCCAAAAGGGAGCCGGCCGAGGGAGAGCTGAACATCACCATCATCCCGCTGTGGCGACGTCTCGATTTCCCGACGCTGGCCGTTCTCCATTTGAAGGGTGACGATCAGGCTGTCGATATCGGTAGTCGGGGCGCGGAAGGGGAGTGTGCAGTCTCGGCTCCCCCACACAACGTGGACTGGTTCGAGGTGACGATCGTTGAGTGCGTCGATCCTCTGCTCGATCGCTTGCTGCGAGGCAGTTTCCGACTGGGCGTCGATTCTCCGCGACGCAAGAACTGCGATGATTCCACCCTCAGTCGCTTGCGTGCGAACCCCCCGTACGTCGGTGTACGAACACTGGAGGTCGTAGAGCGCGGCCAGTCGTCTGAGGTGCAGCGGGATCGGCTTCAATTTGTCGGCTCTTCCTTCGTAGGCGGCACTGTGACACGCTCCCGTCATCCTGAGGAGCGCTTTTTGCGACGAAGGATCTCAAAATACGACGAGAGAACTAATGCAACCTCTCTGGAACCGGGACGGATCGCTCCGACAATTCGCCGTGTACGTGATGTCGAACAGTTCGATGACCCTCTATGTCGGCGTGACCAACGACCTTCAAAAACGGGCGGGGGCACACAAGTGCGGTGAGGGATCATCATTCACGAAGCGGTATCACTTCGATCGACTGGTTTACTACGAACTCTACGCTAACATTCGTCCGGCGATCGAGAGGGAGAAACAGATCAAGGGCTGGGCCAGGGCGAAGAAGATCGCCTTGATCAAGACGATGAATCCAGAGTGGAAGGATTTGAGCGATGAGAGGGAGTTTTCTGAATAGTCTTTGGAAGCGAAGCGAGATCCTCTGCCCATGATTAGCATCGCATCTTGAGATCCTTCGTCGCAAAAGCGCTCCTCAGGATGACGGGGCAATGTGAGTCGCCTCGAAAGCGGAGGCGTCACTTCGAGACGAGGGTCAGAATCCCCTTTAGCGGGATCCCGGCCCATTCGGGCCTGTTGTTAATCTCATAGGCCAGCTCGTAGAAAGCCTTGTCCAGCAGATACGCGTTGAGCAGCAGCGAGAGCTCCTCGCGGTCTTCCGGCAGGAATGACCCTGCCGCCGCAGCTTCGAGGTAGGAGCGGAGAAAAATGGCGCTGATCCACTGTTGCCAGAATAGCGAGGCTGGCTCCAACGCTTCCACATCCTCGGAGCGAACGTTGACACCGGGCGCCTTTCCGAGCAGCACCGCGTTAGGGGCGTAGCTGAATGACCGGATCATTCCGGCAACGTCCTTGAGAGGAGACCGCTTGATCCGGCGTTCACTGAGAGGTCGGCTTGGCTCCCCTTCGAAGTCGATGATCACGTAGTCATTGCCGGCTTTCAGGACCTGCCCCAGGTGGTAGTCGCCGTGAATCCGGGTGCGCATCCCCCGTACGTTGCGGTCGACGAGCGGTCGAATCATCTCGTGGACCGTAGCCTCGAGCTCGAGCACTTTCTCCGCATCGCCTCGCAGACTATCCGGAATTATCGACAGGTTCTTTCGAAGCAGGATCAGCGCCCGCGACACCTGGCTTCGCATGCCTTGATAAATCGATCGTTGATAGTGTGGTGTGAAGGGCTCGGGAGCGAAGGCAGGCAGGTCGGGTCGAGAGGCGAGGGCCACGTGCATCTCGCCGGTCCGACGCCCGAGCATCTCGGCGTCTCCGATGTAGCTGCCAAGGATCGCTCGCGGCAACATCAGCAATTCCTGCCCCGCCAGATCGAGTAAGGAACCTCCTGGAAAAGCCTCGGCTTTCTGCTCTTCTCTCAAAGGATTACTGGTGAGTTGCTCGAAGTAGCGACCGACCGCATCGAGTGTGTAGCGCCAGGCGTCTCCACTGTTCGGCACGGATCCCTGCAGCATCGCAACCGTGATCGGATCGTGACCCGTCTTTCGGTACTCGAGAGCTCCAGTGAAATGCGCCGCATGGCGGAAATCGGTCTGCTCCGCGAGGAATCGCGTGACCTCGACGTCAATGTTTTCGCCTTCCTCTAACCGTCGGAAGATCTTAAGGAAGTATCGCTCGCCGAATAGAAGCGACGTATTGCTCTGCTCCCCTTTGATCAGATGTGCATCGAGCTCGCGCAGGTCGTCGGCCATGAGCTTCTTTCCTGTCGAGACGAGGTGACCCTCGTCGGACACGGCCTTCGTGTTGACGAACGGATCGAGCAGAGAACGCGCAAAGCCCTGCTGCGAGAGTGGCTCAAGTAAGACGCCACGCTTTCCATCGGTCGTCACGTAGGCGACGGCGTACGTGAGATCGGAGCTCGCACGCCATTCAATCGAAAGAGGAATCAGGTACGTCTCCTCCGAGCCTTCTACATAATCGAGCCGGAGAAATGCGATCGACACGTCGCTAGTACCGAGCTGGATCAGGTCTGTGACCTGAAGAGTCTGAACTCGGCGCCCCTTCCCTCCGAACCATCGCCGTGCCTTGAGATACGTGATCAGGTGCTGGCGGGTGTCGCGACGTTTGATGACATCGGCGAGCGTTTCACCTCTCGACACCTCGAGGGTGGGCAGATCGCTCTGAGCTGGTAAAGGAACCCCTCTTTCGTCTTCAACCGGCTCGAACCGCAGCCAGTAGAACTGGTGAGGGCCGAGGGTCAGCAGGTACGGTCGATCGCTGACGCGAGGAAATTCCGTGTGACCCGAGAGCTCGACGAGGCGCAACCCTTTGTACTTCGAGAGGTCGAGCTCGGCGTACTGCACGAGTCGCGACAGATTCGCAACGACGAGAATCGTCTCATCCTCATGCGACCGCAGCAGGGCGAGAATCTTCCCGTTGTCAGGGTGGAGAAATTCCAGCGTTCCCCGCCCCATCGCTTTGAGCTGCTTTCGCAGGTCGATCATCCGCTTCATCCACCAGAGCAGTGAGTGTGGGTTGTTCTGCTGCGCCTCCACGTTGACGGCTTCGTAGTGGTACTCGGGATCAATGATTACCGGAAGGTAAAGCCTCTGCGGGTTTGCCCTCGAGAAGCCGGCGTTGCGATCGGGGCTCCACTGCATCGGTGTTCTGACGCCGTGACGGTCGCCGAGGTAGATGTTGTCGCCCATTCCGATCTCGTCGCCGTAGTAGACGATCGGCGTGCCGGGAAACGAAAAAAGCAGCGCGTTCATCAACTCGATGCGGCGGCGATGGTTCTCCAGCAGAGGGGCCAGTCTCCGTCGAATCCCCAGGTTGATTCTTGCCTGTCGCTCACGGGCATAAGTCCGGTACATATAGTCCCGGTCCTCTTCGGTGACCATCTCGAGCGTGAGCTCGTCGTGGTTACGAAGAAAGAGGGCCCACTGTGAATCGGGTGGGATGTCGGGAGTCTGCTGCATGATCTCGATGATGGGATAGCGGTCTTCCATCGCGACTGCCATGAACAGGCGCGGCATGAGTGGGAAGTGGAAGGCGACATGGCACTCGTCGCCTTTCTCTCCGAAGTAAGGAAGCGAATCCTCCGGCCACTGATTCGCCTCAGCTAGCAGCATCCGGTTCTGAAAGTTCGCGTCAACGTGCGTGCGTAATTTTTTCAGGAAGACGTGAGTCTCGGGAAGGTTCTCGCAGCTTGTCCCTTCACGCTCGTAAAGGTATGGGATTGCGTCGAGACGAAGGCCGTCGACGCCCAGGTTCATCCAGAGATCGAGTGCGTCCAGGACGGCTTGCTGAACATCGGCGCTCTCGAAGTTGAGGTCAGGCTGGTGATTGAAGAAGCGGTGCCAGTAGTACGCCTCTGCGACCGGATCCCATGCCCAGTTCGAGACCTCAAAGTCCTTGAAGATGATCCGTGCTTCCTTGTACTTTTGCGGATCGTCACTCCAGACGTAAAAGTCGCGCTCGGCACTCCCGCGCGGCGCTCTGCGTGCGCGTTGAAACCAGGGGTGCTGGTCGGAGGTGTGATTGATGACCAGCTCGGTGATTACTCTCAACCCGCGTCGATGCGCCTCGTCGAGGAACCTCTTGAAGTCGTCGAGGTTGCCGTAGTTTGGATGGATTCCTTCGTAAGAGGCGATGTCGTAGCCGTCATCGCGAAGAGGTGAGGGATAGAAGGGGAGAAGCCAGAGCGCGGTGACGCCGAGGTCCTGCAGGTAATCGAGCTTCTCGGTCAGTCCCGGGAAGTCGCCAATCCCGTCACCGTTCCGGTCGAAGAACGCTTTGACGTGCAGCTGATAGATGACTCCGTCTTTGTACCAGAGCGGGTCGTCGGACAGACGGTGCGACTCGTTTCGTTGCATGAGTAGTTCAGCTCCACGCGGTTGCGCGGCCCATGCCAGTAGAAACGATGGTCGCTCGGGAGGCATGAGCCCGGGAGGCTTGCGAAGCCACGAGAGCCGACATCACCTGGCCCTCACGGGTGAGCTGCGAGTAGCACAGCGGCGTTCCCCTACCCGGGGGGAGAAGGGAGCGGGAGTTTTGCGCAACCCTCCGTCGCGATAGAGTACGAGACATGGCAGTCGCGAAGAAAACCGAACGAACACAGGTGTGGCTCGAGCCGGAGCAGATCGAGTGGTTGAAACAGAATCCTAAAGGATTATCTGTAGCGATTCGCGCCCTCGTCCTCGAGGCGATGAACGTCGACCGTCTTCGACAGAGTGTGAAGGGCGCGAAGAAGAAGTCGACTGCGACCGCTCCGGCGAAGGCCACGAAGAGTCGAAAGTCTTCTCGTTGACCTAGCCCGCATTCTCACAGACCTTTGTCGTGAGACGGCGGAGAGTGGCTTGGATGCGAGGCGCATGGCGATTTTGCGACGAAGGCATAGTCGACACTATGTCGAGGAGCGAAATTGGCATGCAACGAAGCAGACAGGCCGCTGTCCGTCGGCTCACGGCGA
>DATLXH010000120.1:0-38691 GCA_035576005.1 Thermoanaerobaculia bacterium
TCGAGATCAACCTGGGCGGGTGTAGGGACGCAGGGCCTGCGTCCGGCACCCAGACATTCGCATCAGGAATTCTGCATCCCGGCATGAACCCTCGTCCAAAGCGATGGCCGACGACAATCTTCTCGGTCAGGGACAGGGTACCGGACGCACGCCCTGCGTCCCTGCGCTCGCATTCTGTGAGAAATGCGGGCCAGCGCTGCGTGCTGTCCTTGATTGCCGGTGAAGAATGGACCGTCGCTGAAGACTACGGGACGTAGATTCCAGCGCTGCCGCGGCCGTCAGGCCTGGGTCTTGACGAAGCGCGTGATCATGTCGACCAGCTTCTCGCGTGTGAGTGGCTTCCGCATCCAGGCATTGGCGCCAGAGCTCGGGAACATGTCCTCGAGCGACTTCTCAGGAAGATCCGAGATCAGGATGATTGGAATCTCTTTCTTGTTCGACTGAGACTTGAGAACTTCGCTGAGTCGATTGCCCTTGATGCTTGGGAGGTTCACGTCGAGGAAAATGAGATCGGGGGTGTTGGCGGCAAGCACGTGATTGAACTCGATCGAGCTCGACGCCGTGAGGACTGTGCAGCCCTCGCGCTCGAGCAGCGCTCGACCCACTTTCAGCACCAGGGGGTTATCGTCGAGAATCAATACGGTCACATTGTCGAGTGACGACATGTCTTTAAACGCTCCATTCCAGCTGTGGTTGTTGGTGGGGCACATGATACATTTCCACGGGTTGCGACCCTAGGAAAACTTCGCGCCGCGCTTTGTAGCGCGGGGTCAAAGGCTGGCAGGCATTACGGTCTGACGGCGTGAGGCCTCCGTGCGAAGGCGACACAGAATCTCGATGAAAAATAGTAGAGGTCCGACAGGCCACTCCGCCACAGAGCGATCCTCAAATCATTTACCACTCGAAAACGAGCACCCCGGGAGACTCCTTGGAAAATGAGCTGACACCACCCCCGCCACCACCCCCGCCGCCACCCGCATCCCCTCCGGCGAATGTTTCGATCGCGCCGGAGCAAGGGGCCTATCAGCGGCCGGCTGACTACTACGCGACTCCTCCCACACCAGCGGGGAAAAGTGGTTGTCCGAGATGGCTGATCTTTGGCTGCGGCGGACTCGGCTGCTTTACCTTGCTTGCCATGTTTCTGCTCGGCAGCCTCGCGATGAAGTCGGGCGGCGGTGCATTTTTCGGCTGGTTGTTCAACCAGCTGGAAGAGCAGTCAACCCGCGCGATGACAGAGGACGTCACAGCGCAGCAGAGGTCTGCGTTCAGTCAGGAGATCGAGCGGCTCAAGAGCAACCTGCGACAGAGCAGGATCGAGCTTGGCAGGGTCCAGGGGATTCTCAAAGCCTTACAGGCTGCCATGAAAGACGATCGTCTTGATGGTCGCGAGGTCGATGAGCTGATTCGGATCATGAAGGAAGCGAACGACCGCGCCGGTGGCTCGGACGTTCCGACGAAAACCGTCTCGGTAGAGACTCGCATCCGAGTGAGCATCCGACCTGCCCGGTTCGTCATTCCGCCGTCCATGATTCGCGAATGCTGAACCATGAGTGCTGAATCTGCGACATCCAGCTTCGAGCTGATCTCTCCATTCGAGCCTCAGGGCGATCAGATTCTTGCCATCGAGCAGCTCGTAACGAGTCTCGAGGCGGGCACGAAGGATCAGGTCCTGCTGGGCGTCACGGGATCCGGGAAAACGTTCAGCATCGCGAAGGTCATCGAGAAGATCAACCGTCCGACTCTGATCCTCTCCCACAACAAGACGCTTGCAGCGCAGCTCTACCAGGAATTCAAGAATTTTTTTCCGAACAACAGGGCTGAATATTTCGTTTCCTACTACGACTACTACCAGCCAGAGGCGTACATCCCCCAGAACGATCTCTACATCGAAAAGGAGATGACGAAGAACGACGAGATCGACAAACTTCGTCTCGCTGCAACGAAGGCGCTGTTTGAGCGCCGCGATGTCATCATCGTTGCCTCTGTCTCATGCATCTACGGCATTGGTGATCCGGAGCTCTACTACGGGATGCTGATGTTCATGGCGAGAGGGGAGGAACAGCCGATGGCTGTGTACCTCCGTCGCCTGACGGAAATGCAATACGAAAGGACTCCGTACGACCTGAGCCGCGGGTCGTTCCGCGTGCGAGGAGATGTGCTGGAGATCTGGCCGGCGTACGAGGACGATGCGGTCCGGGTGGAATTCTTCGGCGATGAGATTGACAAGATTTCCCGGATCGATCCCGTCACCGGTCGTATCACGGGGAGCCATGACCGACTGGCGATCTATCCGAAGACGCACTACGTGACGCCACGGCAACGA
Organism: Thermoanaerobaculia bacterium; assembly: GCA_035576005.1. Taxonomy (GTDB): domain Bacteria; phylum Acidobacteriota; class Thermoanaerobaculia; order Gp7-AA8; family Gp7-AA8; genus DATLXH01. The sequence continues at coordinate 2,324 of DATLXH010000120.1, forward strand.
CTGATGATCGCGATGGAAACGATCCGGACCGAGCTCGACGAGCGGACCGCAGAGCTCAAGGCTAACGGCCGGCTGCTCGAAGCGCAAAGACTTTCTCAGAGGACGATGTTCGATCTCGAGATGATCGCTGAGCTCGGCTACTGTAACGGGATCGAGAATTACAGCAGGCACCTCACAGGGCGCGCTCCGGGACAGCCACCTCCGACGCTGATCGATTATTTCCCGGAGGATTTCCTCCTGGTCATCGACGAATCGCATCAGACGATTCCGCAGGTCCGGGCGATGTGGGGTGGCGACCGCGCTCGCAAAGAAACACTGGTCGAATACGGGTTTCGTCTGCCCAGCGCCATCGACAACCGGCCGCTGAGTTTCGACGAATTTCTCGGAAAACTCGGACAGGTCATTTACGTCTCGGCGACCCCGGGGCCGTACGAGCTGACGAAGACGGGAGGGCTTTACGTCGAACAGGTCATTCGACCGACCGGACTCCTGGATCCACAAATCTCCGTGCGCCCCGTGAAAGGGCAGGTCGACGATCTCATCGGTGTCATCCGCGAGAGGATCGCGCAAGGGGAGCGGACTCTGGTCACCACTCTCACAAAGCGGATGTCGGAGGACCTGACCCGGTATCTGATGGAGCTGGGGATCAAGGTCAATTATCTGCACTCGGATGTCGACACACTCGAGCGGGTCGCGATCATCCGCGATTTCCGGCTCGGTACTTATGACGTGCTGGTAGGGATCAACCTGCTTCGGGAAGGCCTCGACATTCCGGAGTGCTCGTGCGTAGCCATCCTGGATGCCGACAAGGAGGGGTTTCTCCGTTCTTCCACGTCGCTGGTCCAGACCATCGGTCGCGCCGCGCGGAATGTCAACGGTCTGGCGGTTCTCTATGCCGACAAGATCACCGATTCGCTTCGCTTTGCCATCGACGAGACGAACCGGCGACGGGCCATTCAACACGCCTACAACCAGGAGCACGGGATCGAGCCTGCGACAATCATCAAGGCAATCGAATCAGACCTGGTGAAGATGGCCAATCTCGATTACTTCGAGATTCCCGTTCCGAAGTCAGGGGCCGGGGCCGAGTTCGACCTCGTCGCGGACCAGGATGTCGAGAAGACGATCACACGCCTGACGAAAGAGATGAAGGACGCTGCGAAGAACCTCGACTTCGAGAGAGCTGCCTCGCTGAGGGACAAATTGCGTGAGCTGAAGGAGCTGCGGATCTTCGTGTAGTCCGCTGGGGGCGCGCTCGTCGTTCAATGTCAGGACAGACACTCTTGTCTGTCTTTCAACTCGAGATGACAGGCCGTGTCGCGTGACAGACAGGAGTGTCTGTCCTACATTGCCGCGATCAGCCCTTTCTTCGTCGCGTGATCCACGGCAGCGACTGTGTCTGGCGCGAGAATCATCGTCACGCCTCGCTCGGTGAGAGTCTTCCCGATTTTCACCACGGCGGCATCACGTGCCTCAACGGTAACGTCTCTGATGTAGATCGCCAGAATTCTCCCGGGATCGAGGTCGACGACCTGCTCGTAGATCTCGGGATCACGCTGCCCGCTGTCACCGATGAGAACGAACTTCATCGACGGGTAGCTGTCGAGAATCGCGCGAATGCATGAGAGCTTGTGATCGTCGTGCGAGGCGTGGATGAATCGCTCCCGATCGATACCGAAGTCCTGCATCATCAGCGGGCCCACCGGAATCTGCTGGATTTCAAGATAGTCACTGATGACGTCGTAGAGATTCCAGGGGCCACTCGAAACATAAAAGATCGGATTTGCCGCGACACCACTCAGCCCCCCCACCAGTGCGCGATAAAAATCCGCGACCCCCTCGAATGGCAGCCGGCTTCGCGCATTGCGAGTCAGGACGGTTCGTAGCATTCGGACCGCGCTCGTCGCCTCGGTGCGCACGATGGTGTCATCGATATCGCTGATGACTCCGTACTCCGCCGACACGGGAGGTACAAGCGAGTGACCGGTTGCCCGGACGAGTTGAGGATTGCGAGGTTCGACCAACTCCAGTTCCGCGCTCTGCCAGCCGCACTCGTTCCCCGGAATGTTCGTGGAGAACACCGCCTCGAAATAGCCCTCGTCGTTGGCTGTAATGTCCAGACTCTCCCCGCGGAATGTGGCTTTGACCTCTGCACGGGCAAGCTCGGCACTTGCGAGCCGCTTCATCGTGTCCGAGAGATTTCTCCACGCGGGAGTCTCGTCACGTCCGCTGGCGATTCCTCGATCGATGAGCACGCGTCCTCGGAAACTTACGCGGGACGATGTGCCGAAGCTGCGATAAGGAACCACGTGAAGGGGATTCGTGCCGTTCCACTCGTACCCGGTCCGCAGTGTCCGCGAGGATGCCTGTTCCTCGAGGTCGGCGGTTACGGTCCGAAGCAGACTCTTCCAGGCAGACATCAGGGACATTCCTCCTCAATCGAGACGGTCGGATCCGTCCTGTGGAGCCCGGCCCAGACTTCGAGTCATTAACCCGCATTTCTCACAGACCTTCGCCGCGAGACGACGGATAGCGGCCTGTCTGCTTCGTTGCACAGCAATTTCGCTCCTCGACTTAGTGTCGACTATGCCTTCGTCGCAAAATCGCCGTGCGCCTCGCATCCAAGCCACTCTCCGCCGTCTCACGACAAAGGTCTGTGAGAAATGCGGGTTAAGCCGCGCCGTGTTTTCCGAAAAACTCGCTCAATAGTCCGTGAAAATGATGCACGCCATTCTCGCGCGCAACCGAGTACCGGCCTGTCGAGTAGGTCGGGGAACGGAGACCGCGCTGCACTGCTTCACAGATTTCGATGTCCTCAATCTGAATCTCATCGCTGAAGGCCACCGTCTCATCAACCTCGCTCCCGTTGCCCGATCCGTCTGCGAAAAACCACTCGAAGACAGTCCGAGTCCGCTCAGCCGACAGCGGAACGATCAGATTCGTGGAGAAGTTGTCGGGATAGACATTGAGCATGAGGTTCGGGAACAGCCAGAAGTACTGAGCTTCGGACGACGCTCCATCCGCGGTCCGCAGCCGGTCCGGGTTTCGGATCGGGGAGTGCTGAATCGAGAAATATCGTCCCGTCTCGGTTTTGTAGTTCGCGTAATCGAGCTCACGCATCAGCGAGGGATGAACGATCGGGATGTGATATCCCTCGAGGTAGTTGTCCACGTAAACCTTCCAATTACACTCCAGGTCCCACTCTTTCCTCGCCGCAAGCCGATAGCCACCGAAGCTCCCGTTAATCCGCGATGGGAGCTCCCCCAACGCTTCCATCAGCGTGGGACCTTTGGCGCTGAGGTTCACGAAGACGAGGTCATTCCATATCTCCAGCTGGAACTCGGGAAGCCGCACGTTGTCAGGCTCGAAGTTCTCCACCCCCTCGAACTCAGGAGCCTGAAGCAGGCATCCGTCATTTGAATACGTCCAGCCGTGATATCCACACCTGAACCGCGCGCGTGTCCCGGCACCCTGGGCCACAGGGCCGGCGCGATGACGACAGACGTTCGAGAGCGCGCGAATCATCCCGTCCTGACCGTGAACGATCAACAGTGGCTCATGACCGACGGTCGTAGTGAAGTAAGAGCCGGGCGAGAGGAGCTGGTCACGCCGCCCCACTAGTTGCCACGAATGGGCGAAGACTGTCTTCTGTTCAATTTCCAGAATCGCGGGATCGAAGTAATACGTCGAGGGAAGTGTTCTGGCGCTCGCCAGGCGAGAGTCGAAGTCGTATGGAGGAAGGGTCATGGATTTCGTTTTGAATTGATCTGACTGACTGGCGATCCTACACCGGTCGATCCCCGGGATCACTCCCGCCGAGGATCAACCATGCATGCGAGGCGCACGGCGATTTTGCGACGAAGGCATAGTCGACACTGTGTCGAGATCAACCTGGGCGGGTGTAGGGACGCAGGGCCTGCGTCCGGCACCCAGACATTCGCATCAGGAATTCTGCATCCCGGCATGAACCCTGGTCCAAAGCGATGGCCGACGACAATCTTCTCGGTCAGGGACAGGGTACCGGACGCACGCCGTGTGTCCCTGCGCTCGCATTCTCTGAGAAATGCGGGTTAACTGCTTCAAGTATCTCGGGGAACATCCCGATTCCTTACCTGTCCTCCTCTCTGTTCTCCGAGCAGGTAAAGAAGCCACCTGTACGAAACCATGTCCCGACTCTTCCAGTGTGACCCTGACATGCGCCTCACCGACAGCGAGATTTATCTCGACCCGGCGGAGTCGCGTGCGACCGCGATCCTCAGTCACGCCCACTCCGACCATATTGGCCGTCACGACTTTTTCGTTGCCACAGCGCCCACTGCCTCCTTTCTTCGCGCCCGGAACGGACATGATCTGAAGGGATCCGAGTTGCGCTACGGTCAGGCCGTGACCATTGAGGGCTACGAGATCGACCTCTTCCCGGCCGGGCACATCCTCGGCTCAGCGATGGTGAGGGTGCGCAGGGAGAACCAGACCCTGCTCTACACCGGAGACTTCAGACTGCGTCCCTCCTTCACAGCCGAGCCCGCCGAGATTCCAAAGTGCGACTCGCTGATCATGGAGTCGACGTATGGATCGCCGGAATGCAAGTTTCCTCCCCGGGACCTGCTGCGCTCGCAGCTCCAGGAGCTGGCCCGCTCGATCACGAGCCGAGGAAAGACCGCTGTTCTTCTCGCTTACTCGCTGGGCAAGGCTCAGGAGACGTGCAGGATGCTGGCGGGGTCGGGACTGCAGGTCGTCATGCATCCCGTTGCCGCCCGGCTTTCGGAGATTTACGAAAAGCATGGCGTCAACCTCGGGGACTTCGAGATCTGGTCGCTTCAGTCTCAGATGTTCGCGCATAGAGCTACGACCGATCTCCGCGCGAAGGTACTCATCATCGCGCCTCATATGAGGTCGGACATTCGAAGGATCCGGAACAAGGAAACGGTCGCATTGACTGGCTGGGCCCTCGGCGGGCGCCCGCGTACGACGGACCATGCCCTCCCGCTGTCCGATCATGCCGACTTCGAGGAGTTGCTCGAGATTGTCGAGCGCTCCTCAGCGGAGATTGTCCATGTGACGCACGGCTCCAGCCGCTTTGCCCGCGAGCTTCGAGCGCGGGGCGTCCGTGCCGAGTTTTTAAGGGTACGACCGCAGATGAAATTGTTCTGAGTGTGGGGAACCGAAGACAGACAAGAGTGTCTGTCCTACATGCCGCGCTGGTAGCGTCAGACGGGAGAGGAGGACAGACAGTCTGGTCTGTTGGTCTTTACACTCCCGCAACGCGCATCCCCTGTGAGTCGTCTACAATTCAGGCCCCGCGACCAGGACCGGAAACCCTGGCGCCTCCGTTTCGTACAACCCCCCGTCCAGGAGGATCGTTCATGACTGCAGTTCGACGGCTCGCACTGTTGCTCTGTCTGGCTGCCACGCCAGTAGCAGCGCAGAAGAGCAGCACCAACGAGAAACCGGCGAAAACGCCACTTGCGACGGACTCGCTCATCACGGCAGATCGCGACGCACAGAACCCGCGTGCACTCAAGCTCTCACTCGATTCAGCGATCGGAACGGCCGTTCAGCGAAATCTGGGAGTGGAGCTGCAGCGCTTCGACTATCGGATCTCAGGTTACACGCTGCGCTCTGCGTATGGTCTTTTCGATCCCCTCGCGACCGCTGACCTCTTGAAGGTCAGTAACAACAACCCCGTCACGTCCCCTTTCTTCACATCCGGTTCCGACAGGACGCTTCTCAACTTCGGTGTGCGCCAGTTCCTGCCGACCGGCGGTAATTACGCTGTCGGGTTCAACAGCAACCGATCAGAGAGCGTGGGCGGGGGAACCTTCATCAACCCCGCGTACAACAGCGAGCTCAGTCTCGAGGCAAACCAGCCCCTGCTGCGCAACTTTGGCGTCGACGTCAACCGTCGCCAGATCAACATCGCGCGGAACAGCCTCGGCATCAGCCAGGAAGCATTCCGGACGCGCCTCATCAACACCTCCGTTTCAGTTGAGGACGCGTATCTCGATCTCATCTACGCGCGGCAGGTTCTGGATGTCGCGAAGCAATCACTGTTTCTCGCAACCGATCAGGAACGGATCACGAGGATCCGCATCGATGTCGGTGCCTCTGCGCCGCTCGACATCCTGCAGCCCAGGGTAGCTGTAGCCACTCGTGAGGAAGAGCTCATCGCAGCTCAGGCGCTCGTTCGTGACGCTGAGGACCGGCTGCGTCAGTTGATGAACCTTGACCCGGCGGAATGGGACCGGCCAATTCTTCCCACCGACAGCGTCGGCGCTCGTCTCGGCCCCATCGATCTCGGCCAGGCTGTTGCGACAGCCCTCGAGCTTCGTCCTGAGCTGCGTCAGCTCAAGCTCGGTACCGACATCCGGGAGATCGAATACACCTTTGCACGTAACCAGACCCTTCCTCAGCTCGACTTGAATGTGAGTTACGGAGCGGCAGGACTCGGCGGACGTTCGGCCGAGATCGATCCCGTTACCGGCCGGCCAACAGGTCGGATCAATCGCACCACGTATTCGAATGCGCTCGAGCAGGTGTTCGGTAACGAGTTCGCGTCGTGGACCGTCGGGCTGAACGTAGGGATCCCGATCACGAACATCGGCGCACGCTCTGACAAAAAGCGCGCAGAGCTCGCGCTGGAACGGGCGCGGGCAGATGAGGAGACCACAAAGCAGATCATCACGGTGGAAGTCCGAAAGGCCGTGCGCGACATCGAGACTGCGGCAAATCAGATCACCGCCTCGCGCGCTGCGCGTGACGCTGCAGAAAAGAACCTCGATGCTGAAAGAAAACGCTACGAAAACGGGATGACGACAAACTTCAACGTCCTGCTGATTCAGCAGCAGCTCTCGGACTCGCGGGTACGCGAGCTCCAGGCGCTCGTCTTCTACGACAAGGCTGTCTCCAACTATCACCGCGCCATTGGCGATCTTCTGGACGAGAAGAACATTGCCATCAATGAAGAGGTGTTTGAGTCGCCACGCAGCAGGCTCGAGAGCGTTCCCTGGCTCCAATTCGGGAACTACGACAAAAAGTAAGAGGCGGTCTCGAGGAGAGCTTCATGACTACAGCAGCGGGCGAGTCAGCGGTCCCCGACGCGGGACCGCTCAATTCGTTTCAGCGCCTGGTGGGCGTTCTGTTTTCACCGATCGAAACGTTTCGCGACATCGCGAGGCGTCCTGATTGGATCATTCCAATCATCGTCATTACCCTCACGACGCTCGCATCGTACATGGTCGTTGCCCCGCATCTCGATCTCGAGTCGACATTCAGGGAGCAGATGGAGGCCCGAGGCGTCACAGATCAACAGCTGATCGACAAGCAGCTCGAGATGATGAAGAAGGTCACGAGATTCAACGCCCCGATCACCGCGATCGTGATTCCGCTGATGATGCTCGCCATGGCTGGCGTGCTTCTGCTGGCGTTCAAGTTGATGGGCTACGGCGGCACGTTCAAGCAGTTCTTCTCGGTGAGCAGTTACTCGTTCGTTCCGCAGATCCTCAAGGGGATCGTGACTTCGATCATCGTTGCATCGCGCGGAATGTTGACGCAGCCTGAGCTGGTCACGCTTATCAAGTCGAACCTCGGTTTTCTCGTCGAGCTGAAAACCTCACCCGCAGCTTTCGCCTTCCTCTCGTCATTTGATGTGTTCAACATCTGGATGGTGGTTCTACTGATCATCGGCCTGTCGTTCGCGGCAAAAGTGACGATGCGTCAGTCGACGGTAATGGTCCTGATCCTCTGGTCGTTGATGATTCTCATCAAGGTAGGAATCGCCGCCTTGACAGGCGGAGCCGGCTCTTGAAGAAGTGGCACTGGATCGTCCTTGGCGGAGTGTTGCTGGCAATCATTGTCGCTGCCAGCGTCCGTGGAGGCGGTCCAGCAGGTGAGAAGGTCTATGTCGAGGCCGTGAAGCGACGCGATCTCGAGGCAATCGTTTCGGCATCCGGAGCAATCGAGCCGAAGGTGAAGGTCAACATCAGTGCTCACGTGATTGGAAAGATCGAGCGGCTCTACTTCAAGGAAGGTGACACTGTCGCGAAGGGAGCGAGGCTTGTCGACCTGGAGAAGCCGAACTTCGTCGCGCAACGGGATCGCACCGAGGCCGAGGTGTTGAACAGGCGGATTGAGGTGAGCCGCGCGAGAATCGCGTTGGCGAACGCCGACGTCCAGTTCAAGCGCGCTCGTCGACTCATGGATCAGGGTATTCAGGCTCAGGAACTGTTCGAGCGGGCAAGTCTCGAGCACGAAAATTCGAAAGCCGCGCTGGCTTCCGCTCAACAAGGGGTGCAGCAGGCACTCGCTTCCCTTCGACAGACGCAGGACGACCTGTCGCGGACGACCATCGTTTCTCCGATCGCTGGGAAGGTCGTTCAGCTGAATGCGCACGAAGGGGAAGTCGTGGTGACCGGCACGATGAACAACGCCGGCTCAATCATCGCAGTCATAGCAGACCTCTCCGAGATTCTGGTCGAAGCCGAAGTCGGTGAGACGGAAGTCGTGCAGATTCGCCAGGGGCAACTGGCGAAGGTCAAAGTCGATGCGATACCCGATAAGGAGTACTCGGGCCGCGTGACGGAGATCGGAAGCTCTGCGGCGGTCCGGAGCGGCTCCGGGATCCGTTACTTCCGGGTCAAGGTGGCACTCGAGAACGGGGATGAGCGACTCAGACCAGGCATGACCGCTCAGGTCGAGATCATCACCGATGCCGCAAAGCAGACCATCTCTGTGCCCATCCAGAGCGTCGTCGAGCTCGATCCTGCAGCCCTTACCCGGAAAGGGAAAGCTTCCATTGAAAAGGACGACGACGAGTCGGTAACGAAAAAAAAATATGTGTTCGTGATCGAGAACGAGAAGGCGAAACCATTGGAAGTGAAGACCGGGCTGATCACGCCCACGCACGTCTCGATATCGTCGGGGCTGAAAGGGTCTGAGAAAATCGTCACCGGCCCGTTCCGCACACTCAAGAAGCTTCGGACGGGCGACAAGGTTCGGGTCGAGACAGAGAGCTCGAAGAGCGGCGAGTCTGCCGAAAAGGAAAAGGAAACGTCATGAACGAGTCAGTGACTGGAACTGTTGCGGGAGCAGGTGGCAGACCACCCGGCGCTTCAACCCTGCGCGCGGACGCGGTCTCGGGCGCAGCGTCCGCGCCTGACCTGATTGTGATGAGAGACCTGTTTCGTATCTACGAGCTCGGGCCTCAGAAAATCTACGCGTTGCGCGGCGTCAACATGGAAGTGCGACGCGGTGAATACGTCGCGATCATGGGGCCCTCGGGGTCGGGCAAATCCACCCTGATGAATATTGTTGGATGCCTGGACACGCCGAGCTCTGGCGAATATCTGCTCGACGGCATTCCGGTCGAATCGATGAACGAGGACCAGCTGGCTGAGGTGCGGAACCGGAAGATCGGATTCATCTTTCAGACGTTCAACCTCCTGGCGCGAACGTCAGCGCTGCAGAACGTCGAGCTTCCGCTCATCTACGCGAAGATCCCACGGATTCAACGACGCAAGATCGCCGAGGAGGCGCTGGCGAGTGTGGGTCTGGGAGACCGCATGAGTCATCAACCGAACGAGCTATCGGGAGGTCAGCGCCAGCGCGTCGCGATCGCCCGCGCCCTCGTGAACAAACCCTCCCTTCTTCTCGCAGATGAGCCGACAGGAAATCTCGACTCTCAGACTGGACGGGAGATCCTCGATCTCTTTCGACTGTTGAGCGATCAGGGAAACTCCATCATCATGGTCACGCATGAGGACGAGGTGGCGAAGGAAGCACAGCGCGTCATTCACATTCGCGACGGAAAGACGGCGTAGATGCGAGATGGCGCGAGGAGGTACAGCGAGCATGCCATCACAAGCGGGAGAACAGCGAGGAACGCTGGTGAAGAGATGATGACACCCGGCGTGGACTCACGCCCCCGAAAGGGCGAATCCCTCTCCCCGGCGGGGAGAGGGTGGTCGCGTAAGCGACCGGGAGAGGGGCCGCGAGAGATACGAAGACCTCGCCCTTCCGACGGACTGGCGAGACTTTCACGCCCCTCTCCCTGCTTCGCTTCGCTCGCTTCCCTCTCCCCGCCGGGGAGAGGGATACGCCGCTTCGCGGCTCAACCACCTCAGTACAGTGAACCGATGTCATCAGAAGCTTGGGATGACATGCCCGCGATGAATTGACGGAGAACCAGCGCTCCCATCCCACCATGTTCCTGGAAAACTTCAGAATCGCGCTCAAGGCTCTATGGGCGAACAAGATGCGGTCGATTCTGACTGCGCTGGGGATCATCATCGGGGTCGCTTCGGTGATCGCGGTCGTGTCACTGGTCCAGGGAATGCAGCATGGAATCTCCGATGAACTGCAGGGCGTAGGCGCAACTTACGTTGCGGTGTTTCCCGACGCCGGCGAGCAGCGGCATACGATGAACGCCAAGGTCCCCGCCCTCACATTTGAAGATGGGCTGGCCATCCGTGACGGCGCCCCGGAAATCAGGGAGTTCACTCCGATTTTCTTCACCAGCGCCGAAGGGAAGAACCGCGATTTGCGGCACCAGGCGGTCTTGCTGGGCGTGAGTGAGTCGTACCAGGAGGTCGTCAATCACTGGGTGGACCACGGACGCTTCTTCACACCTCTCGACCTCGAGTCCAGGAAGAGAGTCTGCGCCATCGGTCGTGAAGCGGCAGACAAGCTCGGTCTAGGCAGCGATCCAATCGGCAGGCAGGTTCAGATTAATGGAACGAGCTTTACTGTGGTGGGAGTCATGGAGTCGAAAGGGAACTCCTTCGGTCAGGACCGGGATGACCTCTTCCTCATTCCCTTCTCGACCGCCGGACTCCTCTATGGCAATGACGCCATTCGCTCGATCCGTCTCGATTTCCAGGCCGCGTCGGCAACACGGATCGATCTGGCCCGCGAACAGATCAAAGAGATCCTGCGCAGACGTCATCGCCTGAAGAAGGATGCAAAAGACGATTTCCGGATCATCCTTCAGGAAGAGATTCTGAAGAGTGCGTCAAAAGTGCTTATGAGCACCTCGCTGATCATGGGGGCGGTGGTCGGGATCGCGCTGCTTGTCGGTGGGATCGGGATCATGAATATCATGCTCGTCTCAGTAACAGAGCGGACTCGGGAGATCGGCGTGCGCAAGGCGATCGGAGCTCGGAGGCAGGACGTGATGCTCCAGTTCCTGATCGAGGCCATCGCTTTGTCGGGAGTGGGAGGGTTGCTTGGAATTGTCGGCGGAATCGGGCTGGCGTCGGCGGTTAGAGCGCTGATCACCCGGTGGATCGAGTTCCCACCGATTCACACGCCAATCTGGGCCATCGCGCTGGCGTTCGGCTTCTGTGCGCTGCTGGGGATCATCTTCGGAATCTACCCGGCCGCCAAGGCATCGAAACTCGACCCCATCGACGCGCTCCGCTACGAGTAGTGAAGGGCGTTGGGTCGTCCGACGCAGAGGACCCGGGAGTCAGCGCATTGTTGCGCGCTGAGTATCTGCGCCTAACGGCGTGCGAAGCTTTGGAGTGCGGCAGCCGCAGCTGCCGCTTTTGAGTAGAGCTCGGGGAAAAATGAATTGTGCGTCGGCGGCCGGACCGCGATGTGACACAGAAAGCGGCAGCTGCGGCTGCCGCACTCCAGAGGCTTCGCCGGCGAGGTCGGTGTCCCTGGTGAAGACAACAGCGTTTCGACTACTTCGTCGCGACCGTCTTCTGTGCTGCTAGCTGCGCGGCGATGAATCGGTCGATGCCTTCGCCTTCCAGTCCCGCTTCGACCAGAGTTCCATTCACGAGGTAGCTCGGCGTTCCGTGAAGTTGAAGATTGAACGACGCTCCAACTCCGTCAAGAATCTGCTGGAGCACAGCCGCCGACTGAGCGTCCGCGTCATAACGCGCGAGATCGAGGTCGTGATCCTGAGCGAATCCGCGGGCAAAGTCCGCGAGCGTGAAGGCATTCAGCTTTTCCTGGTTGTCGTATACCGCGTCCTTGAACAGCCAGAACTTGTCGGGGTTCTGCCGATGAATGGCTCGACCGGCGACTGCAGCAGGGAAGGCCCAGGGATGGTGAGACATCAGAGGGAGGTCGAACCGGGTGTAACGAACGGCATCACCATACTTTTTCAGGATCGGCTTCATGTACATGGCGGATCGACGGCACGCAGGGCACTGAAAGTCTGAGAACTCGACGATCGAGACAGGGGCCCTGGCAGGACCCGTTGAAGGAGAGGCGGCGATCAGCTTGTCGATCTCCGTAAGCCGTGTAGCCTTGTAGTCGCCTTTCATCGGAACGAAGTCGCCGGTGAGAAACATCGTTCCTTCTTCGTTGATGACTCCGCGGATCGGGATCTTCCCGTACTCGGTCGTCTGGCTGATCAGCACACGCCGCATCCCTTCGGAGTTTCGCGATGCGTCGATTGTTACTTCGGCTGCTTCGTGCAGTCCTTCCCATATGAAAGACTTGAGCTTCTGCTCGGGCTTCCCTTCGTATTTGTCGAGAAACCAGGGGCGTCCGATGTAAGCATTTCCGCGCTCGGTCGTGATGGCGATGAGCTCAGCGCGGCAGCTCTCGTTCTTGCTGTCGATTCTGATCAGCTTCGCCTTCATTCCCGTGGGGAAGGTACGCTCGAAAGGGGACTCTGAAAGAGTCGTTTCGCCAAGACAGAGCGGCACTGAGGCTCGAACCAGCTCGGCGACGCGTGTGTCGGTTAATGCTCGTTTCTCCGCTGTCTGTGCCATCCCGCTGCCGGTAAGGAGCAATGAAGCGGCGACGGCAAACATCACTTTTGTGTGCAAGAAGGTTCTCCCGATGATCGAGTTGCAGGTCAGTCACTGAACCGTGAGGAGGGTCCTCCTGATTCCTTTTCACCTGGGCGATCGCCCGGACCGTCTCGAGGGAGCAGCCGGCGTTAGCCCGCTTTGTCGACCAGTCAGCTGACTGCGACCGGCTCGGGCGTCCGATCAGACTTCTGCAGCGACACGGACAGCGCAGCGAGAACCGATAGTGCTGCCCCGGTCGTGAAAGCCGCGACGGGTGAGACCGTCTGATAGAGCCAGCCAAACAATGCACTTCCCGCGAGCGCACAAAAGCCCGTCGTCAGGTAATAGAACCCGAAGGTCTTTCCCTGCATATGCGGCCCGGCAAGCTCCGAGATCCAGGCCCGTTCGGCCCCTTCGGTGAGAGTAAAGGGAATGGCGTAAAGCAGAAACAGCAGTACGAACATCCAGAGCGAAGTCGCCCAGGGGAATGCAAAGTAGATCGCGGCGTAGGAGAGCCAGCCGGTCACGAGCAGGGTCTTCCTCCCTCCGCGATCCGATACGCCTCCCATTTTCGTGCTGAAAGCTACCCGGAAGAGGTGATGTGCTGACCAGAGAACGGGCAGCATGGCAACAGACACCCCGGCCGCGTGCGCCTGCAACAGAAGAAAAATGTCACTGGAGTTCGCGAGGTAAAAAATCGCAACCGAGACCAGTGGGCCGCGCAGCTTCGTGGGGACGGAAAACGAGGTACTTGTCGATTCAGTGACTCGTGGGGAACGTGCTGGTTCTTTCAAAACGAAGGCGAGCATGATGACGCCGATTGCCGCCGGGACGATCGCGACCATGAACAACGTGCGGAGATCGAGATGCAGCGCTCCGAGCAGGAGCGCAGCGATCAAAGGGCCTGCGACGGCGCCTGCGTGATCGAGAGCGCGATGAAAGCCAAAGGCTCGCCCGCGATGTTCAGCGGGAGTGACCTCGGCGATCATCGCGTCTCTAGGAGCTGAGCGAAGGCCTTTCCCTGTTCGGTCGACCAGCCTGGCAGCGAGAACGGTTGGCCACCGTCCGGCTGAAGCGATGAAAAGGCGCGATGCTGCGGCCAGCGCGTAACCGCCAACGATGAACGGCTTCCGTCGCGAGAGTCGATCTGACCAGCTTCCCGCGAACAGTTTGAGGATGGATGAAAGCGCTTCAGCGAACCCCTCGATCAGCCCGGCGGCGAGGGGGCTTGCGCCTATGTAAGTCGTGAGAAAAATAGGAAGAAGAGGGAAGATCATCTCGCTCGACATGTCGTTGAAGAGCGCGGCAAGGCCCAGGACAATGACTTCCTTCCGAAGTCGTGGGACGCGCGGAGGCGGGGCCGTCATCGTTATGAGAATAATCGGAACAGTCTGCAGGACTGAAACTTTCGTGGACCGGCCCAGGGTGGGGGAGACGTTGCCGCAAGGCCACGGATGACGGCCCCTCAACCTTCGCCGCGAGACGACGGATAGCGGCCTGTCTGCTTCGTTGCACGGCAATTTCGCTCCTTGACATAGTGTCGACTATGCCTTCGTCGCAAAATCGCCGTGCGCCTTGCATCCAAGCCACTCTCCGCCGTCTCTCAACGAAGGTCTGCGAGAAATGCGGGCTAGAATGTCGCCCGATTACGAGGGTTGAAAGGAGTTGTGGATGTCCAGGATGGAAAAAGTCGGAGTTCTAGGTTGCGGGCTCATGGGTTCCGGAATCGCACAGGTAGCCGCACAGGCTGGCTATCAGACGATCGTGCGTGAGGTTGAGCAGTCTTATCTCGATCGGGGATTCGCATCGATCGACAAGAGTCTGTCTAAATTTGTCGAGAAGGGAAAGATGTCGGCCGATGAGAAGGCCGCCTGTTCCGGACGACTGAAAGGATCAACCAGACTCGAAGATCTCGCCGATTGCGACATCATCATCGAGGCGATCATCGAGGACGTCGAGCTGAAGAAATCGACGTATGCCGAGCTCGACCGTATCTGCAAGAAAGAGACGATCTTTTCGTCGAACACCTCATCGTTGACCATCACGGAGCTGTCGATGGCAACTGCAAGACCGAAGCAGTTCGTCGGCCTGCATTTTTTCAATCCAGTTCCGCTGATGAAGCTCGTCGAAGTAGTTCGTACAATTCTTACGTCAGACGAGACCTTCGACCGCGCGTTCGAGTTCGCAAAGTCGCTCGGGAAGGAAGCGGTTGCTGCACGTGACAACTCGGGGTTCATCGTCAACAGGCTCCTCGTGCCGTACCTTCTTGACGCTGTTCGCGGCTATGAAGAGGGGATCGGCTCGGTTCAGGACATCGACAAAGCGATGCAGCTCGGTTGCGGCTACCCGATGGGGCCGCTCACTCTGCTCGATTTCGTTGGCCTCGATACTACCTACTACATCTCACAGATCATGTTCGAGGAGTATCGCGAGAGACGCTTCGCGTCGCCTCCGCTGCTCAAGAAGATGGTTCTGGCCGGGCGTTTCGGCCGAAAGAGCGGAGGCGGTTTCTATAATTACGAAACTGGCTCTCCTGTCCCGTTCGACAAGGCGAAAGCCTGACGCTCACTAGTGGAGTGTATTCGATGAATTGGTACCACCTGGCTTGGTCTCGCCGTCGTGGGCTTCGTTGCGACTCCTCAGCATAGTCACCACTATTCCTGCGTCGCCGCTCCTCGCCCACGTCGCCGATCCCGTCGCCATCTGGTACCAATTTATCAAATACACTCCACTAGGCCCATTGAGGAAACCGCACGATGTCCTATGAAAACCTGGAAAATGTCCGCACAGAAATTCGCGATCAGATTCTTTTCGTGACGATCGATCGTCCCAAAGTGCTCAACGCACTCAATGCGCAGACGGTCGAAGAAATCGGACGCGTGTTCGATGACGCGCGTGACGATGACGCCGTCCGAGCGATCATCGTCACGGGTGGCGGGGAGAAGGCGTTCGTCGCCGGGGCGGACATCAATGAGCTGGCGAAGAAGACCCCGATGTCGGGGAAAGACACCTCGGAGCGAGGCCAGCAGATCCTCTCGAGGATCGAGCGCTCCACCAAGCCGGTAATTGCCGCGATCAACGGTTTCGCTCTGGGCGGTGGATGCGAGATCGCCCTGGCTTGCCACATCCGTATCGCATCTGACAAGGCCCAGATCGGCCTGCCGGAAGTCTCGCTTGGCATCATTCCGGGCTATGGGGGAACGCAGAGAATGGCGCGACTCCTTGGGAAAGCCAAAGCGCTGGAGCTCATCTGCACGGGCGATCGAATCAGTGCAGCAGAGGCTGAGAAGATCGGACTCGTCAACCGCGTCGTTCCCGCTGAAGATCTGATGGCGAACGCCGAGGAGATGGCGCGAAAGATCATCTCCCGCTCACCCGTGGCCGTTCGTGCGGCGATCGAGGCGGTGAATAGCGGGAGTGAGATGCCGTTCGAAGAAGGTCAATTTCTGGAGGCAACGCTGTTCGGCCTCCTCTGCGCATCCGAAGATATGAAGGAAGGGATGAACGCCTTTCTGGAGAAACGTCCCGCGAAGTTCCCGGGGAAGTAGGAGTGTTTTTTCCCCTCTCCCCGCGGGAGAGGGGCAGGGGTGAGGGTCTCACGCCTGAGCGAGGGTCGTGAAGCCTCGTTCCCGCGTGCTCTTATCAAAGGCCAGCTCGAGGCAGCTCAATTTCTTCAACAGACTCGCGAGCGCTGGAGAGGGACCTTCACCCGTCGCTCGACGCGCCACCCTCTTCTCGCGGGGAGAGGGGGAGGAACGGCCGCGCTGACGCGCCTTTACATGGCGGAATTCAGTGGCGGAGTCAGCGTTTTCCAGACACGAGGGAACGATGAACGAGAACATCGAGGAGTTGATTTACGACTGGAACGCGAACGGGGATCAGGCAATCCGTCCGTCCGGCAGAATTGAGCTCAACGACGAAACACTCCGCGACGGTCTGCAGTCACCCTCGGTGACGGATCCTCAGCTGGAAGAGAAGGTCAGAATCCTTCATTTCATGAACAACCTCGGGATCAACGCGGCCGACATCGGATTGCCGGGCGCGGGCCCCCACGTGCAGCGTTCTGTTGAGCGGCTCGCCCGTGAGATCGTCGATCAGAAGATGAACATCGCCGCGAACTGCGCTGCCCGCACCCACGAGAACGACATCCGGCCGATCGCCGAGATTTCGCAGCGGGTCGGTATCCCCATCGAAGCATGCACGTTCATCGGCTCGTCTCCCATTCGTCAGTTCGCTGAGGGGTGGGACATCGACTGGCTGGTCCAGCAGTCGAGCAAGGCCGTTCGATTCGCAGTGGCGGAAGGTCTCCCGGTCATGTTCGTCACGGAAGATACGACTCGCGCGAAACCAGAGGATGTCGAGAAGCTCTACACAGCCGCCATGGAAGCAGGCGCGATGCGGGTCTGCGTGTGCGACACAGTGGGACATTCAACGCCCTGGGGCGTGAAGAACCTGATCCGATTTGTCAAAGGCGTGGTTCAACGCGTAAACCCCGACGTGAAGATCGACTGGCACGGGCACTCGGACCGAGGGCTGGGGGTCATCAATTCGATTGCCGCACTGGAAGCAGGCGCTGAACGGATTCATGGCTGTGCGCTCGGGATCGGTGAGCGGGTAGGGAACACACCGCTCGATCTCCTGATGGTGAATCTGAAGTTGATGGGATGGATCGACAACGATCTGACGACGATGCCGGAGTACGTCCGTTTCGTCTCGGACGTAACGAAGGTTCCACTGATCGATCAGTATCCTGTTTTCGGTCGCGACGCGTTTCGGACTGGCACCGGCGTCCACGCCGCAGCGATCATCAAAGCGAAGAAGAAGGGGAGTGAGTGGCTCGCAGATCGCGTCTACTCAGGCGTTCCCGCGGGACTGTTTGGCCTGCAGCAGGTCATTGAAGTGGGACCGATGTGCGGGCTCTCAAACGTCGTCTACTGGCTCTCCGTCAACGGCTATTCTGAAAGTGAAGAGCTGGCGCAGGTTATCTTCGCGAAGGCGAAAGCGTCGAACCGGATCCTTACGGACCTCGAGCTCCATGAGGCGGCAAGAAGCTTCCAGGAGAAAGCGACGGCCTGAGGCAGCGCAGATCGTCGCGTTCGCCAGCGGCTTATCGTTCCGACAATTGCTTGAGCTTGAGTAGTGCCTTGGGCCAGGTATCCTCGAACATCTTTCGGTACGCGTCGGGGATGTCCATCTCCACCGACAGTTCAGTGACGCCCCCGCCTTCTTTGAAGGTGTAGTTTTCTCGAGCACCGGAAAACGCTGCCGCCCCTTCACTTTCCATGTCATCAACGCCGTTCTTGGTGAACCCGAGGTGCTCGATGGAGACAAACTCATGCAGCCTGTTGTCCGCAATCCTCGAGACCATCCCACTTCGATCGGGACCCATGAACCGGATTGCGCTCCCTTGTTCCCAGCTACCTTCATAGTACGACCCTTCAAAAAACGCGCTGGTCCACTCCCGATAGGTTTCGTCATCCAGCATCGTGTTCCAGACGCGCTCTTTCGAGGCGTTGATCTTTGTCGAGAAATGAACTTTTTCCATATCGGCTCCCGGGCGTATTAGGGCCCAATGTTTCGCTCTTCGTGGTCTGGTCGCGGGAAAGACGCGGCAGTGTAGAAGCCACGAAGCCCTGTTGTATACTTCAAAAAGGTTTGCCCGAGTGGCGAAATCGGTAGACGCAGCAGACTCAAAATCTGCCGTTCTCACGGACATGCCGGTTCGATTCCGGCCTCGGGCACCAGCTCCCCGGATCACCGTCGCCCGTGTGGGATTAGCTTTTGGCGCGTGAGATTAAATCTGGACTGCTTCCGTTCTGAATTACGCGCCACGAGTCAGCTGACACCATGGTCAGCTCCACTGCCAGTGCCCCCGTTCCTCCCCGGAGAATGCGCGGGACCTCTCAACCGTTCTTTGCGTGTGCGCTCAATCATCTTGCCTGTCGCAACCCCCAGGGACTGCACCCGATGGTTTTTCCCTGTATGCCTGATTTTTCTCGTGGCGCTGGTCTCGAGTTTCACAGAGACCGCCTACGCAGCGGAGGATCGCAAGCCCGTAACACCAGGCGACGCGCGGTACTTTATTCTCGAGGCGCAGCGCAATCTCGCCGCCTTCGACAAGGAAGATCTCGGGTCGCGTGGTTGCCGGGTTCTGGCTCCCCTCGGTGACCGACGCTATCTTGCTCGCTGTGACGGACTCGAAAGCAGCGTTGAGCTGGACTCGCCGCTGGTCCTGAATCTGGAGTCGATTTCTCCGGAGAGAAAGCTCAGCGCTTCGGCTCGACACGAGATGGAGTCTCTTCGCCCGACGGTAACTCTGCGTGTCCTCTTCCAGCCTGACGTGACAGTCGGCGATGCCGAGGAGACTCTCGTGCGGGCAGGGGCAAGAGCGAAGCAGATGTTCGTTCACGCGTTTGAAACGCCGCATATGCTCACTGCCCTGGTACCTCGAAGTGCGATCCCGCTCCTGCAGGCATCACCGTCAGTTCTGAGCATCGCCGGTCGCCCTCCCCGCATCAAGAGCATGAACGCGACAGCGGCGTCGCTTTCGAGCGTGACGCCTTTGTTGGAGGCGCCCTATGGTCTGTCCGGTCGCGGCGTCGTCGCGTCGATGTATGACCTCGGAGGAGTCGATCGGACTCACCTCGAGTACAACGGGCGTCTAACAGGTCACAGCAACGAGCCGGTCCTCAGTCATCCGACCCATGTTGCAGGAACTCTGGGTGCCAGCGGCATGACCGTGGAAGCAAGAGGGATGGCGCCCGCTGTAACGATGCATTTTTTTGCGGCGGATCTCGACTTCGTCGATCGCAAGCGAGCCGACTTCACTACCTATTCGGTCTCCGCGGATAACAACTCCTGGGGCTTTGTTCATGGGTGGGATTTCGAGAACAGCACGAGTCGCCACGTCTGGTATGGCGACACGCTGGGCGCCTATGACTTTTACACTGGCGGGCTGGATGCTTTGACGCGTCAGCGCAACACGCTCATTGTTTATGCCGGCGGCAATGACAACAACGATACCGGTCCGCAGAGCGCGCCCTTCGTTCATTATCACCTCGGCGCTGACGACGAGATCGAGACGAAGAAGTATTGCTTTTCCACCATTGCGACCGCACAGGACTGTCCGGTCGCTCCAACGTGCGATGTATGCGAAACCACGCGCCATAAGGGCGACGGCCCTTTCGGCTCTGTCGGATCGCCCTCTATCTCCAAGAACGTGATCTCGGTCGGCTCGGTGAATTCGAGCAAGTCAATCGCCAGTTACTCTTCGCGTGGTCCGACGCTGGACGGCAGGATCAAGCCCGATCTCGTCGCTAAGGGTGACGGTCTTTTTTCCACGGCACCAAACAGCCGCTACCAGACGATGTTCGGTACATCCATGGCCGCTCCGGTAGTCACTGGGATCTCGGTTCTTGTGACAGAGGAGTGGCGAAGGAGCATGGGAGGGGCCGTTCTTTCTCCCGCGATTCTCAAGACGTTGCTGATCGCAGGCGCCGAGGACCTCGGGAATCCAGGACCCGACTACACGTACGGCTTCGGGCTGGTCAACGCGAAGAGCTCGGTTGACCTGGTACGTGATGACTCCGGGAATCGCGTGCGGATCGAGACGGGCAGCATCGAACAGGGTGGCAGAGTCGAGATCCCGCTCAGCCTCCGGGCGTCGAGGAATCTCCGAGTCGTATTGGGGTGGAGCGATCCTGAAAAGCTGGTGCTGTTCGGAGATCTGAGCAAGTCGCCCACGCTCATCAACGACCTCGATCTGAAGCTCGTGACTCCGTCGGGCGGGGAAATTCTGCCGTATGTCCTCGACCCTGTCTCTCCGGGAACGGTGGCTGCGAGAGGCATCAACGTGCGGGACAATACGGAAGAAATTGAGCTCATGGCGGCACCTGCCGGGGCCTACAAGGTGGTTGTGAGCGGCTCCTCGATTGCGTCCGGACCGCAATCGTATGCGGTGGTGACCAGCGGGAACTTTGGAAATGCTGCGACGGCGTGCAGAGACGACAACGAACCGAACAACAGCGAGTCTCAGGCGATCCCGCTCCTGAATGGCCAGAGGGCGAGTGCCAGTACCTGCGTGCCGGGCGATGTCGACTTCTACAGGTTGACTGTCAATCGATCGGGAGCTGTCGCGATCGTCGTCTCCGCCGGCGACGCTCCACTTCGCGTTACGTTGAGCGCAGCGGGGACTGCGACTGTCGTCGATGTATCTGCTCGATCGAGTCAAACGGTGTCATTGCCGATTGGAACCGGGACAGGTCAAACCATCGCCGACACGAACGTCTTCGTGAAGATCGAGCCAGTCGGCGGTGTGGGTGAAGACGCACGCTACTCGATTCTCCCGACGTTTCGGTTCGCCGCCCCGCCGAGAACGCGAGCCACGCGGCGGCGCTGAGGGTTTTGTCATGCCCGCGTTTCCCCCAGACCTTCGCCGCGAGGCAACGGATACCGGCTGTCTGCTTCGTTGCACAACGAAACGCCCAAGCGAGGAGTGTCGCGTGACGACAAGAGTGTCTGTCCTACATGCGCGTGTGGGACAGACAGTCTTGTCTGTCGAGCGACACTCCTGTTTTATGGCAAGGACCACTCTTCGCCTCCTCACGACGAATCTATGTGAGAAATGCGGGCTGCGCTTTCCGATCCGATAAGATCGTCGTTGGACACAACGCAGTTCGCGAGCGACGAGCTCCGGGCGGCGAGGGGAAACGATTGATGGACTACAAAACTCTTCTGGTGGAGCAGCGTGGGGTTGCACTCCACGTGATGCTCAACCGCCCCGATGTTCACAACGCGTTTAACGACGAGCTCATCCGCGAGGCCGTGGATCTTTTCTCGACTCTCGAACAAACGAGAGGTGTGCGCGCAGTCGTCCTTCGCGGAGGTGGGCAGAACTTCTGTGCAGGCGCGGACCTGAACTGGATGGCGAAGATGGTTTCGTATGGCCGGCAGGAAAACATACGCGATGCATCTCTGCTGGCAAAAATGTTCGCGGTGATCGATGAGTGTCCGATCCCTGTAATCGGACGGATTCAGGGCGCGGCGATCGGCGGCGGCGTGGGACTCGTTGCCGTATGCGACATAGCAATCTCGATGGAGAGCTCGAAGTTTGGCCTCTCCGAAGTCAAACTGGGGATCCTGCCTGCCGTGATTTCACCTTATGTAATCGGAAAGATCGGTGCATCACACGCGCGCGCCTTGTTCCTCACGGGCGAGCGATTCTCTGCGGCTCGTGCACTGTCGATCGGCTTGGTGCATCGTCTGGCTGCGACTGACGAGGAGCTGGACTCCGCTGTGGACGAGACCGTGGCCGGCCTGACGTCCTCTGGTCCCGAGGCGGTCGCAGAATGCAAGAAACTGATCGACTTCGTCGCTTCGAACGATCGAGCGGAATCGATTCCTTACACGATCGAGGCGATCTCACAACGACGAGTATCAGCCGAGGGACAGGAGGGGATGTCAGCATTCCTGAGAAAGGAAAAACCTGAATGGACCGGGCGATGATCAGGCGGGTTCTGGTCGCGAATCGCGGTGAGATTGCAATACGGATCGCCCGGTCCTGTCGCGAGATGGGTATCGAGAGCGTCCTCGCGTCGTCGGAAGACGAGCTGAGCAGTTTCGCCGCGGGGTACTTTGACGATGTCGTCTCGCTCGGCGAGGGGGACAGCAGGGAAACTTATCTCAATGTGTCGAGAGTCATCGACGCAGCGCGGGCGGCCGGGGCGGACGCGATCCATCCGGGGTATGGATTTCTCTCCGAACGCGCGGCGCTGGCTTCCGCGTGCGAAGACGCAGGGATTGTCTTCATCGGTCCAGGTGCGGACGTTATCGAACTGATGGGCTCCAAGTCGGCTTCGCGACAGCTGATGACGCGGCTCGGTGTACCGGTTGTCCCAGGTTATGACGGGGAGGAGCAGGGACAGGATCGGATGACTGAGGAGGCCGGGAAGATCGGGTTTCCATTGCTGGTGAAGGCGTCAGCCGGCGGCGGCGGAAAAGGGATGCGTGTGGTTCGCGACCCTGGAGGGCTCGTCGAGGCGCTCGATGCGGCGCGGCGTGAAGCAGGCAAGAGCTTCGGCAACGATCGGCTGCTGATGGAACGCTACATCGAGCAGCCGAGGCATGTCGAGTTTCAGGTGTTCGGCGATCGGCAGGGGTCGGTCGTCCATCTGTTCGAGCGTGACTGCTCGATCCAGCGGCGCCATCAGAAAGTGGTTGAGGAGACCCCGGCGCCGTTGTTCAGCCCGGAGCTCAGACAGAAAATGAGTGAGGCCGCGCTTGCCGCAGCTCGAGGGGTGGGGTACACGAACGCCGGGACCGTTGAATTCATCCTCGCCCCCGGTGGCGAGTTTTACTTCCTCGAGATGAACACCCGATTGCAGGTCGAGCATCCGATCACCGAGAGCGTCACCGGGACGGATCTGGTTCGCGCCCAGATCCGCGTGGCTGAAGGTCAGCCGCTTCCGTGGCGGCAGGAGGAGATCTTTCAGCGAGGTCATGCCGTCGAGTGCCGCATCTATGCGGAAGACGCGGAGAACGACTTTCTTCCACAAACCGGAACCATCACGACGTATCGCGAGCCATCAGGCCCGGGGATCCGCGTCGATGCGGGGGTCATGCGGGGGAGTGAGATCACCATCAGATATGACCCGATGCTGGCGAAGCTGGTAGCCTGGGCGGAATCACGCGACGCCGCGATCGACCGGCTGGTGCGCGGCCTGCGGGAGTTCGTGGTGCTTGGCGTTACCACGAACCTTTCCTACCTGCGCCGCGTCGTGGATCACGAAGCATTCCGCGAGGGAAAGGTGCACACGGGATTTCTTGGAGAGCATCGCGAGGCGCTTCGGAAGGAGCGGCCCGATGAGCTTGCAGCCATCGCTGCCGTACTCGCAGGCGTCATTCCAGCGGCGCGATCGCCGCATGTCTCCTCTTCCCTGCCATCGGTCTGGGACTCTCTTGGCGGCTGGAGCCCATGATCCAGTCATCGGGCGAAGCCTTTGGAGTGCGGCAGCCGCAGCTGCCGCTTTCCGTGTCCCATCGCGACGCCGTTCACATGATGCACGCCGATCGATCACGCGAGCTCGACACAAAAGCGGCAGCTGCGGAGCCGCACTCCAAAGCTTCGCCCGCTCGTTTCGCACCTGCTGAAGCGTAGTGAACAGGCAAACCGATTGCCTACCCATGCGGTTGGTGATACACGTCCAGCGTACGGAGGAGCGAATCATGGAAGATGACTTTGAAGAGGGCGAATACGACGAGCAGATCGAACAGCTGATCATGGAGAACGGAATGTTGATTCACAGCGTGATCAACATTCTCGTCCGCAAGGGGATCCTCAAGCAGGAAGAAATCGACGTCGAGATGGAAAAGCTCTATGAAGAGATGGAGAAGGTGGAAGATCAGGAAGAGACTTCGTGATCCTGTTACTACACTGACGCATGACATCCCGACCCCTAGTGGAGTGTATTCGATGAATTGGTACCACCTGGCTTGGTCTCGCCGTCGTGAGCTTCGTTGCGACTCCTCAGCATAGTCACCACTATTCCTGCGTCGTCGCGCCTCGCCCACGTCGCCGATCCCTTCGCCATCTGGTACCAATTCATCGAATACACTCCACTCGGTCCATGGAATAGCGATCTTCCAGAATGGTTGCAATTCCAAACAGCTGTCTAACGGGAGAATCTGCATGAAACTTCGAAACACCTTCGGTGCATTTGCGATCGTTGCAATCGTTTCCACGGACCTCTCGGCGGCAGTTTCGCCTGACTTGCAGGAGTGGGCAAAAGGACCGGTTCAGTTCCTGATGACCACCGAGGAGCTGCAATCGTGGAAGGGCCTGAACAGCGATGCGGAGGCACAGGCTTTCATCAACCTGTTCTGGGCGCGTCGTGATCCCACACCTTCGACCCCTGCAAACGAGTACAAAGCGGAGTTCGACATGAAAGTTACGGTCGCTGACGAGCGTTTCAGCGCCGGGAAGATCAAGGGCTCGCTGACAGACCGTGCGAAGTACCTTTACCTGCTTGGTGCGCCTTCGCGTTACCGCAAGAGGAATGATCGGCGCCCTATGAATGCCGACAGCGAGACCGTTACCCTGGACCCCGACGGGCGGCCGACCCAGGCCGCGCTCTCGACAGAGACGTGGTTCTACGACCAAGGCAAGGTTCCGAAGTTTGCGTTAAGCAGCCGCCCGTTCGAGATCGCCTTCATCGATCAGTTTCGAAACGGCCTGTATAAACTCGGCCGGATCAACAGCGCAAACGCGATTGATCTCGCGAAAAAAGCTGTTCTGGCGGCGATCGTTTCGCCTTCACTCACCCAGGCGCCAACATATGCGGCGAAGGGGACTGTAGCGCCGGTCATTACCAGGCCGGCCGTTCCCGCTGCTCCCACAACGACGGCACCGGCCACCTCGTTCAAGAACAGCGCGTTTGCGCAAACCGTCGCAGACGTGAAAGCAGGAAAGACCGGAGCTTACAAACCGCTCTATTCGACCTACGGCGAAGGGGTCACCACAACCGGTGAGTACTACGTACCGCTCCAGCTGTTCGTTCCGAAAGCGCACGGAGTGACTGCCGATAGCAATGCAACCTTCTTCGGAACGATCGAAGATTCGAATGGCCAGGTTGTCGCTCTCTATGAAGAGCCTGCAAAGCTCACCGCTTCGAAAGAAGACTACTTCTACGATCGCTCAATCGTGCTGCCTTCCGGCAATTACAAAGGCTTCTTCGGCCTGGCGATCGATGGCAAGCCTGTGATGGTGACCAGCAACAAGATGGAGCTCAAATCCCTCGATAAGGATCTTCCCGGCAGCTCGAAGATGATCCTGTCGAACAACATCTATCCGCTGACCACTGCCCAGATGCCGACTGACCCGTTTTCTTTTGGCGGAATCAAGGTCGTGCCGAAGGGCGACAAGACGTTCCTCAACAGCGACGAGCTCTGGTATTTCATCGAGCTGCGCAACGCCGGCCTTGACGATACCGGCAAGACCAGAATGCAGGTCATCGTTGAAGTCGATCGCACGGTCAACAAGAAGAAGGTGACGATGCGCTCGCCTCCTCTGGACGTTCCGGCTGAGCCGCTCAGGGGTGTAGACAAGCACTACGCCCTCGGGAACTCGATACCGCTGGCGGGCTTCGCGCCAGGCGACTACGTCATTCGCGTCAAGGTCATTGATACGGTGAGCAAACAGAACTACAACTTCACTGAAGATTTCAAGGTCATCGGAGCGAAGAAGGGCTGATGCCTTCCGCGACCGTCGAAGAGGCCGCAGAGCTCTATCGTCGTGGGGAGTTCGTCATCATTGTCGATGACGAGGACCGCGAGAACGAGGGAGATCTCTGCATTGCCGGCGAGAAGGTCACCCCCGAGGCGATCAACTTCATGGCGACTCACGGTCGCGGACTTATCTGCCTGGCCCTCACCGAGGAGCGCTGCGATGAGTTGCAGCTCCCGCTGATGGTCGAGAACAACACCTCGAACTACGGGACAGCGTTCTGCGTCTCGATCGAAGCGCGCGGCCGTGTTACGACCGGGATCTCGGCCAGAGATCGCTCGGAGACTGTGCGGGTCGCAATCGATCCGCGCAGCAAGCCGGCTGATCTCCTCCGACCTGGTCACGTTTTTCCTCTTCGCGCGAGAAAGGGCGGCGTTCTGAAACGAGCGGGTCAGACCGAGGCCTCTGTCGATCTGGCGTCGATTGCGGGAATGAGTCCGGCCGCCGTGATCTGCGAGATCATGAATGTCGACGGAACGATGGCGCGACTTCCAGACCTTCGCGAGTTCGCCCTCAAGCACGACCTCAAGGTCATCACGGTCGCAGACCTCATCAAGTACCGCATGACCAACGAACGACATATCCAGAGGGCGGCCTCACCCAGACTTCCGACCACCTACGGTGACTTCAGGGTTTACGCCTACAAAAACGATATCAACAATGAAGAGCATGTTGCGCTCGTCATGGGTGAGATCGAGGAGCAGGACGAAGTGCTGGTGCGAGTGCACTCATCCTGTCTCACGGGTGATGTCTTCAAATCCTTGCGCTGTGATTGTGGCGATCAGCTCAACCGTGCGTTCGAACTGGTCTCCGCCGCGGGCAAGGGAGTCATCCTCTACCTTCTTCAGGAGGGTAGGGGCATCGGACTCGTCAATAAGCTGAGGGCGTACGAGTTCCAGGATCAGGGCCACGACACCATCGAAGCGAACGCGAAGCTCGGGTTCGCCCCCGACATTCGCGATTACGGCACGGGCTCGCAGATTCTCCGCGATCTGGGCGTAACGAAGATCCGTCTGCTCACCAACAACCCTGCGAAATTCGTCGCCATCGAAGGATTCGGTCTCAAGATCGTCGAGCGGATTCCTCTGGAGATTGCGCCGTCAAACGATACTCGGCGTTATCTCGAGGCTAAGAAGCAGAAGCTTGGGCATATGCTCGAGCTCGTGTAGCGCCCCTTGCATTTTTTACGGGGCCGAGGGTGGAGCTCGAAGGGCCAGCCGCCGCAAAATTTCCTGAAGCCGGAGAGCGATCGACGATGTCCCACACAGGTCCCATTCTCGAAGGCATTGGCCGAACTGATTACGAGCGTTATGTAAGGGTCGAGGAGCTTTTGAGACTTCAGAAGCCGATCGAAGATCTGATCCACCCCGAAGAGCGGTTGTTCCAGACAACGCATCAGACTGCGGAGATCTGGCTCAAGCACATCGACTACGAGATTGACCGCGCCGCGGCGGCCATTGTCGCGACAGAGCCCGAAGAGGCAGCCGACCTGCTCGAGCGCAGCACGAAGCTCCTTGATCTTCTCCGTGCACAGATCGTCATTCTCGAAACCATGGCGCCCGCTGACTACCATGTGATTCGCGTTTCTTCCCTCGGCCGTGGAAGCGGGCAGGAGTCGCCCGGCTTCCAGAAGCTGCTCGACGTCGGCCGGCGTGTCTGGCCACCCTTCGAGGCTCTCCTGTCCCGCAAGGGCCTGACGGTGATCGAGATCGAGCGTAAGCCGCGCGATCATCGAGAGCTCTTCCGTCTCATCCAGGGGATGCTCAACTATGACTCGGCCTTCATGAAGTGGCGATACACGCACATGCGTCTGGCAATGCGGATCATCGGATCGAAAGTGATGTCACTCAAGAGTGTTCCAGTCGCGCAGCTCGAGGTTGGTACGCGTGAGGCGCTTTTCCCCGTCCTGTGGGACAACATCAGCAATCTGACCGGCGAGTTCAAGCCGGAATATTGAGTCTCGAGACTTCTGACCGGGATGGCAACGATGTTTGCTGAGCGTTTCCGAAGTTTTCGGATCCCGGAAATCCTGCAGCGACGTTTTCCGGCCTGTGTCAACGGAGCCAATTCGCTTTTTCCTGATTTGATTCGACTTGCCGTCCCGGGCGTTACGCGAACGTCACAGATCCGAACTTTCTTGACGCTTCAAAAGTCGATCTCTATACTCCGTCTCCGATCGCCCGCTGAGTGGCGAAACGCCACTCAGCGCTCCATCAAGCCTGCGACGAATAATCGGGGAGTCCACAAACTGATGAAGAAGAAGTTGTGCCTTTCCGCGGCACTCATTCTTTCCTTGCAACTGGTTGGCTGCAGCAAGATCAACGGCCGCATCGCAATCCGCGAGGCCAACGATCTGTACGCGCAGGAGAATTGGGCTGGCGCGCTCAAGCAATACGAGCGTGCGCGTAAGATTGATCCCTCTTTCCCGGAGATCGACCGGCTCATTGGATACTGCAACATAGGCCTCTACAAACCAGAGGAGCCTTCGCCGCAGAATGAGAAGTTCGCGGACGCGGCGATTCGGGAGTTGCAGGGCTACCTGCGCAAGCGGCCCGATGACACGGTCGCGCGCGAGGCGATGATCAATACGCTGCTGAACGCGAACCGAACGTCGCAGGCCATCGACTACTTCCGGAGCTATCTCACGTCTCACCCGAACGATCTCGACGCAGTCAAGTCGATCGCCACGCTTTACGCGAAAGCGGGGAACTTCGACGAGTCGCTCAACTGGTATCAGAAGATCACGGTGATCGATGCGAAGAATCCCGAGTCGTACTACATCTTCGGAGTGGTCTGTTACGAGAAGGTGGCGAAAGATCCACCTCCTCTCGTTGCTGACAGGCTGTCCCTGATCGAGCGGGGAAAAGCAGCTCTGCAGAAATCTATTGACCTGAAACCTGATTACTTTGAGTCAATGGCCTACCTGAACCTTCTCTACCGCCAGCAGGCGCTCCTCGAGAGTGACCCGGTCAAACAGCAGGCGCTAATCGCTCAGGCTGACACGATTCGTGGGCGGGCCATGCAGATCATCAAAGACAAGAAGAAGGCAACTTAGGAATCCAATGTTCGAAACTACGGTGGTCGAGTCGAGAAAGCAGAAGTTCGGCATCCAGAAGTACATGACACTTCCCGTATCGCTCGCAATCCACCTCATCGCCGGGGCAGGCGCTCTTTTCGCAGCCGTCTGGAACGTTGATTTCCCGTTGAATTCTCCAGCCCAGGTCGCGCAGTTCTCGACCGTTGCCGCACCTCCTCCTCCGCCACCCCCTCCACCTCCTCCGCCAGCGAAGGCGAAGTCGACACCGACTTCCGTGGTGAGAGTGGACGTCCCCAGAGACATCATGAACATGGCCCCGACGACCATCTCCGAGAAGGTTCCGGAAGTGTCAACGGAGGATGCCGGAGTTGAAGGGGGAGTTGAAGGGGGAGTCGAGGGTGGTGTAGCTGGCGGTGTCGTTGGTGGCGTTGTAGGCGGTGTGGTCGGCGGCATCGTCACCGATGCGCCTGCCCCTCCTCCGCCAGCAGGACCGTTGCGCGTCGGAGGCGACGTCAAGGCCCCGGTCAAGATCAACGAAGTGCAGCCGGTGTATCCGGAGGTCGCCCGTAAGGCGCGCGTCGCCGGGATTGTGATCGTCGAGTGCACAATCGACAAGAGCGGTGCAGTGCGTGATGTGAAAGTGTTAAAAGGACTGCCGTTCGGACTCGACGCAGCCGCTGTGGAAGCCGTGAAACGCTGGCGGTTCAAACCAGGCACGCTGAACGGTCAGCCTGTCGATGTTCTATTCAATCTCACAGTCAACTTCAAATTGAACTAAACACACTTGCCGCGGGTCGCCGCGTCGAGCTAGGAGGGGAATCACAATGGATATGAGTCCGGTAGCACTCTGGAATTCGATGGGTTTCGTCGGAAAGGCCGTCGTCGTGTTGATGGCTCTGATGTCGGTCTATTCGCTGTGGGTCATGGTCGAGCGGATGATCGTCTACACTCAGGCGAAGAACCAGTCGCTCAAGCTGATTGGTGCTCTGTCGAACGTTCTGACACGGAGCGCTTACCAGGACGCGATCGACGTGACGAAAAAGTTCAAGCAGAGTCATCTCGCGAAGGTCATTGCAGCAGGCCTTCTTGAATTCGAAGCCATCCGACGCGACAAGCGTCACACCGATCCTGAACTGATGGTCGAAGCAGCGCGTCAGGGTATGGATCGCACCGCGATGATCACCGTAGCCGAGCTCAAGGAGAACCTGGGGGCCCTGGCAACCATCGGCGCGACCGCCCCGTTCGTCGGTCTCTTCGGAACCGTCATGGGAATCATCCGCGCGTTCGAAGGCATGGCGAAATCGGGCGGTGGTATCGCGTCGGTCTCCGCCGGTATCGCTGAAGCACTCCTGACTACTGCCGGCGGACTTCTCGTCGCAATTCCCGCGGTCTGGGCATACAACTACTTTCAGAACCGTCTCGATCGCTTTACCGTCGAGATGTCGAATTCCGGTTCCGAGATGAGCATTTACTTCCTCAAAGAGGCGGAGATGGGAAATGAAGCAAAGACATCTGTCGGCTAACTCGCTCCGAAAAGTCGGCGCACGTCGACTCACCTCGGATATCAATGTCACGCCGCTGGTCGACGTCTGCCTGGTGCTGCTGATCATTTTCATGGTCGTCACGCCGATGCTGCAGAAGGGAATCCCCGTCAACCTTCCCAGCACCGACACTCCCGAGAAAACGCCCGATACGGCAAAACAGCTTCAGATTTCCGTCAAGGCCGACGGCACACTCTATGTGGGTTCGAATGTCATCCGCACGGACCAGCTCGAGAGCTCGCTGAAGGCAATCCACGAGGAGAGCCCCGACCGTGAGATCGCGGTGAAAGGGGACCGGCTCGTGAAATATGGCGACGTGCTTCATGTCCTCAAGGCCTGCCGCGAAGTCGGGTTCCAGGACGTAGGTCTCATCTCCCAACCAAAGAAGAGCGGCGAGGGCTAAGATATGCAGGTCGGTGGCGGCGGTTCAGTCAATTCAGAGATCAACGTCACACCGCTGGTTGATGTCGTTCTCGTTCTCCTGATCATATTCATGGTCATCTCTCCCGTCGTGCAGATGGGGTATCTCGTCAAGGTTCCCCCAAAAGCTCCCCCGGTCCCCTCCAATCTGACTCCCGATCAAATCATCTTCCGGCTTCTCCCGGACAACCGGGTCCTCATCAACAAGGATGAGATGACGATGACCGAGTTTCCTCAACGGGTACGAGAAATCCTGAAAGGAAACACCAGCAAGATGGTCTTCTTTTCCGGAGATCCGACGGTGGATTACGACTCGACCTTGAGATTCCTCGACCTTGCCAAGGCAAGCGGCGCACAGAACATCGGAATCATCGTCGAAGACATCGGCGCAACGCCATAGCCAGAGACCTCGACTCCGCGCAATCTGTAGAAGCAGCCCCGGAGCGGAGTGAGCCTCCACCTCGGTCGGTGGAAGAGCCGGCGTTACGATTCAAGCGAGTCGATGGCATTGTCGTCCCGCTGATCCTTTTTCTCGGCGTCTACCTCTCCTGCTTTCTACTCGCGGCGATGGGGAGCGGAGCGTCAGGGACGCGGCTCCAGTGGCTCGCACTGGCGTCCGTCCTGTTCGCTACGAGGATTGCGGTAACGGTCGTGGAGCGCGGCGAATGGCCGATCGGCTTCGGCCGGCTGGCTGATCGCTCGGTCCGCGAACTCCTGGCCGGCCTCGCGCTTGCCGTTCTCCTGGTCGGGCTCGGCGACGTGCTGCTGCGTCTTGCGGGAGCCGTCGCGCACTCGAGGTCAGGATCGATGGATGCTGCTCTCATCGCTTCGTTCTTTCTGCCGGCGGCCCTTCACGAAGAGATTCTGTTTCGAGGTTACCTGCTCCAGAAGCTGCTGACATGGCGACGCGATGCGGCTCTCTGCATCAGCTCCTTCCTCTTCACGGCCGCGCACGCCGGGAACGACAACCTTACCGCCATTGCGATCTTGAATATTTTTCTGGCCGGATTGCTGCTCGGTCTTGCCTATCTGTTGTACCGAAGGCTCTGGCTCCCGCTCGGGATTCACTTCGGTTGGAACGTGATGTCGGGGCCGCTCCTGGGCTACCGTGTCAGCGGCATGCCGGTGAGTGACACGATGTATCGAGCGGATCTCACTGGTCCTTCCTGGCTTTCAGGGGGAACCTTTGGCGTCGAAGGAAGTGTGATGATGACCTTTGTGGAGCTCATGGCAATCGCATCAGCTTCATATCTGTTGCAGAAAAAAGAAATGCTCGAACGGAGCGAAGCGTTGGCCCGCCTGTGAGAAATGCGGGCTGGTTCCGCTCGCCGCTCCCGCTGATTCCTGTGAGTCGGCCTGAACGAAAATCCTGAATGGCAGAAAGAGGAGACTTATGAGAGAGATCGTCATAGTGGACGGCGCAAGGACCCCGATGGCCGAGTACAACGGTCATTTCACGGACACGAGCGCGATCGACCTCGGCGTCGTCGCTGCGAAGGAGACAATCCGGCGGAGTGGATTCGATGCTGACGAGATCGATCACGTCATCATCGGCAACGCACTTCAGACTTCGGGCGACGCGATCTACGGTGCCCGCCACGTCGGGTTGAAGGCTGGCATTCCGAAACACGTCCCTGCGCTCACCGTCAACCGGCTCTGCGGCTCGGGAATCCAGTCACTCATCAGCGGTGCCGAACAGATCCTGCTCGAGGAATCGACCACGGTCCTTGCGGGCGGAATGGAGAACATGTCCCAGGCCCCTCACGTCATTCGTGGCGCCCGAAAGGGCTTCAAGCTTGGTCAGGGCGCGATCGAAGACTCGCTCATGGTTGCGTTGCTCGATACGTACTGCGGCTACTACATGGCACAGACGTCGGACAATCTGGCGAAAAAGTACGAGATCTCACGCGAGGCGCAGGACGAATACGCCCTTCGCAGTCAGCAGTGTGCCGCGAGGGCCAGCGAGTCGGGATTCTTTTCTGCTGAGATCGCTCCGGTCGAGGTCGGTCGCAAAG
Source organism: Thermoanaerobaculia bacterium (assembly GCA_035576005.1). GTDB lineage: Bacteria > Acidobacteriota > Thermoanaerobaculia > Gp7-AA8 > Gp7-AA8 > DATLXH01. The sequence goes on from DATLXH010000120.1 coordinate 35,362, forward strand.
GGGAGAGGATCACAGCGGACGATCACATCCGTCCCGACACGACGATGGAGGGGCTCGCAAAGCTCAAACCTGCCTTTTCCAAGGAGGGTTTCGTCACAGCGGGCAATGCAAGCGGAATCGTTGACGGCGCTGCGATGCTGCTGCTCACCACGGCAGAAAAGGCGAAAGAGAAAGGGAAGACGCCTATGGGTCGCGTGGTCTCATGGGGGATTGCGGGATGCGATCCGGAAATCATGGGAATCGGGCCGGTGCCGGCGACGCGCATCGCGCTCAAGAAAGCGGGCCTCGAGCTCGACGCGATCGACCTCGTCGAGATCAATGAAGCATTCGCCGGACAGATCCTCGCGGTGTCCAAGGAACTGGGACTCGATCCGGACAAGCTCAACGTGAACGGCGGCGCAATCGCTCTGGGACATCCGCTGGCCGCTTCGGGGACCCGTCTGGTTCTGACGCTGCTCCATGAACTAGCTCGCAGGAAAAAGCGCTATGGCCTGGCGTCGGCTTGTATCGGTGGCGGCCAGGGAATCGCGATGATCGTCGAGAACATCTCGTGATTTAGTTGCCTGCACTTGTGTACATGGCTTCGCCGCTCTCCAGGCGAGAGTCGCCCGGCCCACTGGGAACGTTGTGATGAGTGATGCGCGCGCTTGACCCCCTCCTTCACAGATCCCCAGCCCCTCAATTCCCTGCAGCGACGTGGCGCCGTCGCGCTTTTCTGCATCGTCGCCCTGTCGCGCTTGTGGGCTCGTTCGAAAACCATCTGGGAGTGGGACGAGGTCCTTCTCTGCCTGGGAATGCGCGAGTTCGACGTTTCGGCGCACCATCCTCATCCACCCGGATTTCCTGTATTCATCGCACTCGGCAAGCTGCTGCGGCCACTCGTTGAGAGCGACTTTCGCGCACTTCAGACGGTCAATCTCTTCGCTGCAGTGCTGCTTGCCCCCGCACTGTTTCACCTCACGCGAGAGCTCGGCTTCCGTTTTCGCACCGCGATCATTGCGACAGCCGTTGCGGCCTTTCTGCCGAACGTCTGGTTCTATGGAGGCACTGCGTTCAGTGATATCTCCTCGCTCGCCGCCTCCGTCGGAGGGGCGGGACTGCTCCTGTCCGGACGGCGCAATCGTAGTCACTACTGGTGGGGTGTAATTGCCTTTGCGATTGCGGCAGGCATCCGCCCTCAGACGATCCTGCTCGCTCCGCTGCCGTTCGTTCTTGCTTCGATCGATCGCGCCCGGACTCGCAGATGGGAGCCTCTGGCAGCGCTCGTTGTGGGGGCAGCAATCGTCGCGGGCGTGTACGCGGCCGCAGCCGGCGCAACCGGTTCCTGGAGCAAGTTTCAGAGTGCGATTACCCATCATGCGAGCTATATCCAAACGATTGATTCATTCAGGAGCCCCTCGAGACCGGGGCTCGGCTCGATCTTCAATGCATTTTTCTTCAAGCAGTACGCTCATCTTGCTACCGGCTACCTGATCACACTGTTCGTCCTGATCTCGTGCGCATCAGCAGCGCGGAACCGATCCCGGCCCGTGGGGCTCGCGCTACTCCTCTTCGCCCCCTTCTGTCTCTCCGCGGCGTTGATGCTCGACCGTTTCAGCGTCAGTCGTTACGCGGTGGGGTACAGTCCGTTGTTCGCAATCATGTTCGCCCATGGGCTCGGCGTGGCGTCGGGGTGGCTGCCTTCTTCCAGCCGCGGCCGCAAGGTCTTCGAGTACTCGATGGCGAGCGCAACCATCGTCTGGATGACTGCCTGGTTCATCCCGTCACTCCAGCATGTTCGCAGCGAGAGCTCGCCTTCTTTCTCGGCGGTGCAGTGGATTCGCTCGAACCTTCCCATCTCTCAGAGCACGCTTTTCGTTGCGACGGCAATGGACCCCTTTCGCGAGTACTTCCTTCCCGACTATCGCTACGAGGCGATCGTCGATGAAAGCTCGCTACCGCTCGAGCTTCCGAAGCAGGGACAGGGGTGGATCCTCGCGGAGGGGGAGGATGACCGCGCTCCAGCACGTTTCACCAGGCCGAAGAAGGGGCCGCTATGGAAGACTGCCCGCCGCCGTTACTTCGAGACGTTCGTTACGAAAGCTGAGAGCGCTCTGGAGCTTTCGGAGGAGTGGATGCCTGTGGAGCGTGAGGGCACCAGGCTCTGGCGCGCCATGGGGAGTCATGGAACCATCGAGCTGTCCTCGCCGGCCCCGCGCTCGCTGCTCAAGATCCGCCTGGCTGGACCGCAATGGACCGACGCTGTCAATGTGGTGATCCGGTTCAACGGCGTCGAACTCGATCGCTTTGTGGCTCCAGGATGGGAGATCACTCGCGAATACAAAGTTTCATCGTTCACGGACGGAAAAAAGAATCGGCTCGAGCTGCTATCCGACACGACCACACCAGACGAGCAGGGCCGACTGGTGGGTCTGCGGTTATATTCTGTATCCTTCCGCGCGAAGGGGCGCTGATCTAGCCCGCATTTCTCACAGACCTTTGTCGTGAGACGGCGGAGAGTGGCTTAGATGCGAGGCGCACGGCGATTTTGCGACGAAGGCATAGTCGACACTATGTCAAGGAGCGAAATTGCCGTGCAACGAAGCAGACAGGCCGCTATCCGTCGTCTCGCGGCGAAGGTCTGTGAGAAATGCGGGCTACCAGAGGGAAGATTGGAAATCGGACTCGTAACGACCGGACAGGGACAAAGGGATAGCTGATGACTGACGACGTGAAAACATCACCAGTGACAAACAACAAAGCCTCCAGCAGATTCGAGACGGAAGTGGATGGCCATACGGCTGTCGCGGAATACAAGCTCAACGATAAGGTCATTACCTTCACTCATACGGAAGTGCCGCGAGAGCTCGAGGGGCAGGGTGTTGCCAAGCGACTGATCAAGACGGCACTCGACCATGCAAGGTCGGAGAAGCTACAGGTGGAGCCACTCTGCCAGTTCGTTTCGAGCTACATCAAGAGGCATCCGGAGTACGAAGACCTTGTTTCAAAAGGGTGACGCGTCGCCTCCAGGGCTTTGCGCCGCGGCTGTCCCGTCGATGGGACCGGAGTAGAAGCTTGCGAGGTCCCTCGCCCCTCCCACCTCACGGGTACTGAGCCGCGCAGCGGCGTCCCCTCTCCCCGGCGGGGAGAGGGAAGCGAGCGAAGCGAAGCAGGGAGAGGGGCGTGAAAGTCCTGAGACCCCGGTGGAAAGGGCTAGGAGCCTGCGCGGTAGAAAGGACGAATGGCTGGTAAAATCGGGCATGCCGACAAGTTACCGCGAGTACATGCCCGAGCAGTCGTTGCTACTGCCGCCCTCGTTGCGTGATTGGTTGCCCGAAGGGCACTTGGTTC
>DATLXH010000121.1:0-7067 GCA_035576005.1 Thermoanaerobaculia bacterium
CTCTCCCCGGCGGGGAGAGGGTGGTCGCGTAAGCGACCGGGAGAGGGGCCGCGAGAGATACGAAGACCTCGCTCTTTTCGACGGACTGGCGAGACTTTCACGCCCCTCTCCCTGCTTCGCTCCGCTCGCTTCCCTCTCCCCACCGGGGAGAGGGATTACGCCGCTTCGCGGCTCAACGACGTCAGACAGTGAACCGGTGTCATCGCGAGCGATGTACGGCAACGTGCCGCGACTGAGAACAAGAAACGACGTCTCGTCCCGACATCTTCGCAAAGCCGCATGAACACTGGGAGTTTCCTCGAAGCGTCGAACGAGGGCGCTCGACGCTCGGGATTGACACCTCAGGTCGCTGCAATCAAATGCCCCGTTGAACGGCATCTTGTAGGAGAATCAGCAGCGGAGAATCGAACCTTTGAGCACATCACGCGCCGTCCGGCGCGAGAAAGCAATCGCGGTCGGAGTCATCCTTCCGGAAGTCACAAGGTCCGTGGTCGAGGAGCATCTCGAAGAGCTCGCAAAGCTGATCGAGAGCGCCGGCGGAGAAATCGGCTCCACGCTGATTGCAAAACGCAACGGGCCCGACCCTGCGACTTACGTCGGCTCCGGAAAAGCAGAAGAGATTGCCGCCATGGTGACCGACCAGGGTGTCAGGCTCGTCGTCTTCGATGATGATCTTTCACCGGCTCAGACACGAAATCTGGAAAAGATCATTCCGGCGAAGGTGATGGACAGGAGCGGCCTGATCCTCGACATCTTCGCCCGTCGCGCCAGAAGCCGCGAATCGAAAACACAGGTCGAGCTCGCTCAGATGAGCTACCTCCTCCCACGTCTTACGAAACAGTGGTCTCACCTTTCGCGTCAGGCAGGCGGAATCGGGACGCGCGGCGTAGGCGAAACACAGCTCGAATCCGATCGCCGGATCGTTCGAGAAAGGATCAGCCGGCTCAAGGATGATCTCAAAAAGATCGAGCGAACGCGCGAGACGCAAAGGCAGGGGCGGAAGGGCGCCTTTACCGTTGCGCTGGTCGGCTACACGAACGCGGGAAAGTCGACCCTTTTCAATCAGCTGACCAGTGGCGACGCAGAGGCCGTCGACCGGTTGTTCGCGACTCTCGATTCCCGTCTGCACAAGATCCGGTTCGAGATGCCTCGGGAGACCGTGATCATCGATACGGTCGGATTTATCCGGAAGCTTCCTCACCATCTCGTTGCATCGTTTCGATCGACGATGGAGGAGGCGGTCTCCGCCGACCTTGCCCTGCACGTCATCGACGCGAGCCACCCGCAGTTTGAAGATCAAAGAGTTGTGGGCGAGCAGGTTCTCGAAGGCCTCGGCGTTCTTCCCACGAACATCATCGAGGTCTACAACAAGGTCGACCGGATCGAGGAAGGCATTCCTCCGAATCTGCGGAAGAAAAACGCAGTGTCTGTGTCGGCGTTGACAGGAGCCGGGATCTCGACGCTCGTCGGACTCATTCGCGAAAGGGAGCTGGCTGGTGGAGAGATGCTCACGCTGGAGATCCCGGTTCAGGAGTCGAAGCTTCTTGCGCGACTCCATGAAGTCGGAGAGATTTTTGAAAAGAGCATGACCGGCGAGGTTACGCGCGTGACCGCGTGGATTCCTTCCGACGCCGTCCACCAGTTCGACGCATGGGCAGTGCCGGGCGCCGAAGCGAAACGCCCAGCGTAACGTGAAAGAGCCGTGGCGGCGCGGGCTGTGTGGTGTGGTGTGGCTCGAGCGGCGGGTCAGGGTCCCCTGTCCAGCACTACGACCCGCGTTCATGGCGCGATCAACCGACCAGACTCCGCAAACTTCGTAGACGCTCGCCACTCGATCTGCCGCTTCAATCCCGTGAGCCGCATCACACTTCACGAGCGATCGAAATCCAGATGAAAACTTTCGTTGACTCCTTCGGAATGTACTCTACTATTTTGTGTTGCATGCGTGACTGCTCAGAGTGTTGAGCATCAACGATTTTGCAGAGCCCTTATGCGCCAGGTGAAAGTCATCGTTCGCAATCCACTCGTCACGGAACAACGTGAAACGGCCGACCTCTGTCCCGGCCCCTCGCTGATCCGGCTCAGAAAGATCCCCAGTTGAATCTGGGAAAGGAAATAGAGCCATGAGCTCCGTCCACGTAACAGCAGAAGAACCTCCGTCTAGAAGCGCTGCCGACGACCCCGCGTCCCTCCCCCCCGTCCCCCCCCCGCAGCAGCTTCGCAAAAATCACCTCGACGTTTATCACGCGAACAAGGCACGTCTCTACCCCGACGTGACGGACGAGCAGTGGAATGACTGGCGTTGGCAGCAGAAGAACCGCGTCGGCGATCTCGATGACATCGCCCGCCTCTTCAGCCTCGACGAATTCACTGTTGCGCGACTCAGAGATGTTTACGAGCTCTATCGCACCGCAATCACCCCGTACTACCTCTGCCTCATCGACTTCGACAACCCCGCCGATCCGCTGCGACTCCAGTCTGTTCCGATCTCCGAGGAGATGGTCAATCCTGGAGAGCTGGTGTGGGATCCGCTCGACGAAGAAGGTGACTCACCCGTCACTGGAATCGTTCACCGTTACCCCGACCGATGCCTCTTTCTGGTCACCTCGTATTGCCCGCTCTACTGCCGGTACTGCACGAGAAAGCGTAAGTGGGTCGATGAGGACGGAACCACCGGCCAGCGCAAGGTCGAGAAGATGATCGAGTACGTTGCGGCTCATCCGGAGATTCGCGACGTCATCGTATCGGGCGGCGATCCGCTGTCGCTCTCGCTGAATTACCTCGAGAAGATTCTCTCCGGTCTTCGCGCGATCCCTCATGTCGAGATCATTCGATTCGGATCGCGCGTTCCGGTCTTTCTGCCTCAGAGAATCGACAAGCCGCTGACTGATCTGCTCGAGAAGTATCACCCGATCTGGATCAACACACACTTCAACCACCCGAACGAGATCACTCCGGAATCCGCGGCCGCCTGCGACCGCCTCCTCCGCGCCGGCGTGCCAATGAACAATCAGGCCGTGCTGCTCAAGGGCGTGAACAACTGTCCCTACATCATGCGCGACCTCGTGCAGGGGCTCATGAAGATCCGAGTCCGGCCTTACTACCTTTACCTTTGCGATCAGGTGATGGGAGCCGAACACTTCCGGACCTCGATCGGGGAAGGAATCGAGATCATGGAGTTTCTCCGCGGCCATACGTCGGGTCTCGCGATCCCGCAGTTCGTCCTGGATGCGCCCGGTGGCGGCGGAAAAGTCCCGCTCATGCCGAATTACGTTCTCGGACACTACGGAGACTCGATCGTCTATCGCAATTTCGAAGGCGTAGTCGGCCGGTATGACGACATTCCGCGCGAGCCTCATCACTGCGATCGCTGTTCCGATCGCGAGCAGAAGAGCGAGCGCGGGATTGCCAAACTTCTCAACCGTACTGCCGATCATTTCGAGCCTGTTGCCGTCAAGGACGGACCTCGAAGCGTCAACGTTTAAAAAATCGCTGTTGTTGGAGACGGCACGACGCCATTCGTTGTGCCGTCTCCTCATACCAGAAGCCTGCTCGGAAACTGGCAGCATTTCCGGTAGCACTGCAGAAATCAATCGCATGTCGAACGAAGCACACAACGCTCTCCGCCGCGCTTACGAGCAATGGAAGCTCGGAAAGTTCCCGCGCGCCGGAGAGCTCGATGTCGAGGGAGCGAACGTCGACCTCGCCCACGACGACAGTCACGTCGCAGGCCTCTGCGCCCGCTTCCTCGAGAGCGGTTCGATCGATCCTCATCTGGTCATCCAACTCAACTCCTCCATCGAGGAAAGGCTCGCGAAAGCAGCACGGAGATATCCGGACGCGGCTGCCGAGATCGAAGCTCTCCGCGCCTACCGCGACAAGGTCGCGAATCTCGCCGGCCTGCTGAGCAAAGCGGCCAGCGTTCCCGTCGTCGGACTCGACTGATGAGCGAGCTGACACGGAGTAGCTCGAGCCGGAGCGCCGCCTTCCAGGCGGCCGTACCGCCGGCATCTTGCCGGCTCGTTTCTGCGTCATTGCCGGCTGGAAGCCAGCGGGACGGCCGCCTGGAAGGCGGCGCTCCGGTTTGAAACTCGGGATCACCTACAACCTCAAATCGGACGTCACGCCAGCCGGCGGTGAGCCGGACGATCGCTACGAGGAGTTCGACTCGGAGGAGACAATCTCTTCGATCGAAGCCGCGCTTCATCACCTCGGTCATGACGTAATCCGCCTCGGATGGGGCGCGCCGATGCTCGATCGAATCTTCGAGATTCGGAAGAAGGGACAAAGGCTCGACGGTGTATTCAATCTTGCGGAAGGCGTCGGCGGTCGAGGTCGAGAGTCGCAGGTCCCCGCCTGCCTCGAGATGCTGGGCATCCCGTTCACCGGCTCTGACGCTTTGACATTGGCGCTCGCACTCGACAAATCGATGGCGAAACGAATGGCATCAAGTCACGGGATCCGGACAGCGCCGTTCAGAGTCATCTCCTCGCTGAGCGAGCTCGACGAGCTCGACCTCACGTATCCACTCTTCGTAAAACCTGCGCTCGAAGGTTCTTCGATGGGGATCACAGACCAGTCACTCTGTCCCGATCGCGCTGCGATTCGGGGGCGCGTCCCACGGATGCTCTCGGACTACGGTCCGGTCCTGGTCGAAGAGTTCCTTCCTGGTGACGAGTTTACGGTCGGCATCGTGGGAAACGGTGACCAGGCGCGTGTCCTGGGTACCATGCAGGTCACACCTCGGCAGGCGAAGTCCGACTTCGTTTACTCGCTCGAGATGAAACGGAACTACAGAGATCTGATCGAGTACATCATTCCGCCGCGAATCGCGCCTGCAGCGCTTGCCGAGGTGGAGAAGCTCGCGCTCGATGCGTTTCGAGTTTTCGGCTGCAACGACGTGACGAGAGTCGACATCCGGAATAATCGAGACGGCCGGCCGAGCTTCATCGAGATGAATCCTCTGCCCGGCATGAATCCATCAAGTAGCGATCTCATCATCCTGGCTCGCGGCTACGGTGTGAGTTACGAAGATGTCATCGGAGCGGTGGTCGGCGCCGCAGAAAAGCGCTGGCGAGAAAATGGCCATCCAACCCGCATTTCTCAGAGACCTTTGTCGTGAGACGGCGGAGAGTGGCTTGGATGCGAGGCGCGCGGCGATTTCGCGACGAAGGCATAGTCGACACTATGTCAAGGAGCGAAATTGCCGTGCAACGAAGCAGACAGGCCGCTATCCGTCGTCTCACGGCGAAGGTCTCTGAGAAATGCGGGTTGCGCGCGTCCGCATGAGGGTGCTCGTTGCCTACAACGACGACTCCTCGCTCAAGAGCGGCCTGAGCGAGATCGAGATGGTGGGGGAAGAAGAGGTTGCGGAATCTGCCGCTGACGTCGCTGCGCAACTCTCACAGATTCACGACTGCCGCCTCCTGCCCGTCGGCGCATCGCTCGAGGATGCGATCCGAGAGATCCAGTCTTTTGCTCCGGCAGCCGTTTTCAACCTCTGCGAAGGTGTCCTGGGAAGAACGGAATGGGAAAGTCATTTCGCGCTTCTCCTCGAGATGCTCGATATCCCATTCACCGGCTGCAGCTCGATCCCGCTCGCGCTCTGTATCGACAAGGGACTCATCAAACGGTTGCTCCTGTCAGGCGGAGTTCCAACTCCCAGGGGTTTTGTGTTCGAAGCGGGCGACCCTCAGCAGCTCCGCGAGAGGAGCTTCGCCGAGCTCGACGGTCCCGCGTTCGTAAAGCCTGCGAGGTCGGATGGAGGGATCGGCGTCGACCGTGATTCCTTTGTCAGGAGCTGGCCCGAAGCTCTTGAGCGATGCCGCTCAATCCACCAGCGATATGGTCAGGCAGCGTTGGTTGAGCAGTTCATCGATGGGCGGGAGCTCAATCTCGCAGCCTTCATGTCTATCGACGGTCTCACGATGTTGCCACCCGGAGAGATCTTCTTCGACGACTCCCTGGCCGCCGAAGAGCGAGTTGTCGGTTTTCAAGCGAAGTGGGACAGCGGTTCTGCGGAGGACAAGGCGACGGTCAGCGGAAGAGCGGAACTTGATTTCGCGGCGCTCAAAAAAGTGGAGAGCGTCTGCCGCGCTGCTTCGCGACTGATTGGACTCGACGGTTACGCCAGATTCGACGTTCGGGTCAACAGCGAGGGAGAGCTCTTTATCGTCGATGTGAATCCGAACCCTGATATCTCTCCGGGCAGTGGCTTTCGCAAATCTCTCGAGGCCGCTGAGCTCCCGTTTTCCGACTTTCTCAATCAGCTTATGATGACCAGCATGCGAGCGAAATCCGACCTCGCGGGGTCGCGATGATGAAAAACGATTCACAAATGACGATCCGGCCGGTCGAGGTCGCCGATCGGGAACGGATTCAGGAGATCCTGATCTCGACTGCCCGCTTCACCGAGGATGAAATCGTCTGCGCGGTCGAACTGGTCGATCTGACGATCGCGAAGGGTGCAAAGAGCGACTACGAGGTCATCGTCGTCGAAGAAACGGACGGCGAAGAGACCCAGGTCCAGGGATACGTATGCTACGGCGCCACGCCGCTCACTGACGGCGTATTCGACCTCTACTGGATCGCCGTCGATCCGCTACGTCAGGGTCACGGCCTCGGGCAATTGCTTTTGCGATTCGTCGAGACGGAAGTCCGCAAAGCGAACGGTCGCATGCTCCTGATCGAAACATCGTCCAAGGAAAGTTATCAACCGACGGTTCGTTTCTACAACCAGAGCGGCTACGAAGAGATCTCGCGAATCAAAGACTTTTATCGCGTTGAGGACGACAAGGTCATCTTCTGCAAGAAACTCCGCGCGTGATTCTCGAGGAACGCAGACAAGCACACGCGGCCCGGGCGATTGAGCAGCGAGACGCTCTTTTCAGAAGAGGATTTGAAGCTGGACATTTTCAGTCGCCGTAAGCCCGCATTTCTCACAGACCTTTGTCGTGAGACGGCGGAGAGTGGCTTGGATGCGAGGCGCACGGCGATTTTGCGACGAAGGCATAGTCGACACTATGTCAAGGAGCGAAATTGCCGTGCAACGAAGCAGACAGGCCGCT
>DATLXH010000122.1:0-17727 GCA_035576005.1 Thermoanaerobaculia bacterium
CTCTCGCGGCCCCTCTCCCGGTCGCTTACGCGACCACCCTCTCCCCGCCGGGGAGAGGGATTCGCCCCTTCGGGCGCGAGTCCCGCCGCGTGTCATCACTTCTTCATCAGCGTCCCCGCTGTTAACCCGCTTCTGATGAAGCCACTAACATTGGCCGCACTATTTGTGGCCGGACATTCCAATGTCCGGCGCGCCGGAGGCGCGAGCGAAAACCGCCGGACATTGGAATGTCCGGCCACAAGCGCTTCCTGCGGTACCAAGGAGGGACGCTTCATCATCTTCACCGGCGTGTCCTCACGCTGTTAACCCGCTCGGGACGCCGTGTCGATTCCTTCAGTCAGTCGCCGCCCCTACCGGCCACACGCCCAGGCCTCTGGATTGGGGCTACACCGCGACGATCTCGGGGCCGTAGATTTTTACGTTCACTCCCGCCGAGTAATGCCGCGTGACAGGGACTTCCGGGCGTTTCAGTCCAGAGGCCCACACGAGCGTCTCTTCGAGCGAGCTCACCGAGGCGCGCTGAAGCATGTAGGGATGATGGTGGACTCGAGCCCGACGCAGAACATGGTTGTGCTCGGTATAGAGGATGTAGCGCTCAGTGACGAAGTGATCGATGGTTCCCGGACTCGCCGGAGCGGCGGGGCCGTCGGGTGCATAGCTCACTCTGCAGACTGCGGCGTCGCCGCCGAGGGTTCGGCTCGAGTTGAAACGACAGAGCCCTGCCTGATCAGAAGGACCATGAAAGTCGATCTCGGAGGGATAGTAGGGGAGGTGGTACAACAACCTCGCGGCTTCCACTGCGAGGATGCTCGAAGCGTCGAGGCTGAAAAACCAGACTCCGGGATTGCCGCCCTTGTGTGAGACATAGGTGCGGATGTTCACCTCATGGAAGCTCGAGATGCCGGGGATTGCCGGTGTCATTGCCAGGCGCACCCCTGAGAGGGTGAAGGGGATCAGTCCGATGTATGCCTTTCCTTCGAAGAGATCGATGTCGAGGGAGCGGGGAACTTTCTCCCGGATCTCGTCGAAGGGTATCTCCCAATGGAGAAAGAGAAGGTGCTTCCAATTCTGAAACATGATGGGCGTGCGATCCGGTTCGCGCGCGGGGGACATCCGGTCGACAGAGTCCGTCGGTGTCATGACGAGTCAGCGGTGCAGGTTCTGAGCCGCCGCGATGCAGATCAGCGAAGACTGCGCGGGAGAAAACGGTCAGTACTTCGCCGCATCATTGTTGGTGGGGCTGATTGTCTTTCCGTGACCCTTCATCTCTCCGGGGTAACCCGTCGGTTGAGCGGTGATACTCCCGTCCGTCATCTCAGTCGGTCCGAAGCCTCCTCCGACCTGTCGTCTCATCCGCGCTCAAGACGATGAACGCCGCGAGGTGGCCGACAGCGGCCTGGATGCGAGGCGCACGACGGTTTCGTGACGAGAGCATAGTTGACACTGTGTCGAGGGCAACCGGGGCGGGTGTAGGGACGCAGGGCCTGCGTCCGGCACCCAGACATTCGCATCAGGAGCGATGGCTGACGACAATCTTCTCGGTCAGGGACAGGGTATCGGACGCACGCCGTGCGTCCCTGCGCTCGCATTCTGTGAGAAATGCGGGCTAACGGGAGAGGGCACGGGAGCGGGAGCGGGAGCGGGAAAAGCAGCCCTGGTTCGCGAGTATGCCGTGATCGGCGCGCTGGCGCGGCTTCCGCACAAGAATGAGCTGTCAAGCGGACCGCCCGATGCGCGGATCAAGGAACTCCTCAATGTGGAAACGAACGTTGCTCGCAGCTGCGTGGCTCGCCTCGGCGAGTGCATATGGACAGATCGCTTCCACTCCCATCCTGCCCTTCGATGCTACAGAGTCGATGGCTGTGGTCTCACCCCTCGCTGATGGATGCGTGGAGACGCGAGCACTCTGCAATACGGACATTCGTGGGAGGCTGGATGTCGGAGACTGCGCGACCAGCTCGGGAGGCCTTTCTGATGTCGTCTCGTTCGACGGGGTGGCAGGGCAGCTCGTCACTGTGATTTTCCGGGCGCTCTCCACAACCCTCACGAATCCATATCTGACACTGGAAGCGCCTGCCGGTGACGGCGTCATTCCTCCGGTAGTGACCGGGTCGAGGGGTGGGACGATCCGGTACACCCTTTCGAGTACTGGTCGATGGAAAGTTCTCGCAGGAAGTCGAGACCGCTTCGCATCAGGCGACTACCTGATCTCGCTCTCCTGCGTCGCTCCTTCCGCCACGCCGACCGAACCACAGTCATGCGTACTTCAGGGACTTCAGTGCGGACAGACATCGGAGTGGGCACTCAGCCAGCAGAGTTGCCGCTTCCCTTCGCCTCCGCAGGATCCTTACGCCGGCTATGAGATTTACGCGGTTCAGGGTGATGTCCTGGCGATCGAGATGAGCTCGTCCACGTTCCAGCCGCTCTTCGCGCTTTATGGCCCACGCAACGAACTGATCCTCTCGTCCCGGGTCTTGAGGGAGGGGACCGACGGCGCAGTTTTCACCGTGCCTTTCAGCGGCTATTACCGGATCGCGGCAACGACGAAGGAGTCGCTCACGGGCGGAGCCTTCAGCCTCAGGGTCGACTGCGCGATCTCGGGATGTCTCGCGCCAAAGATCCTCTCGCAGCCGCAGGACATTGCAGTTTCGCCCGGACAGCGCGCCACGCTGTCGGTCGAGCTCCATCAGATCGGCAGGGTCACCGCGGATTGGTTTCGTCTGGATGACTCGAACGTTCCTGTTCTCGCCGGATCCGGGACAACGTTCATGACGCCGCCTGTTACGGGTGGTGTCTCCTACTTTGTCTCGGTTCGGAACGAGTGCGGGCAGGAAACTTCACGGGTGGTAAGGGTGCTGCCGCGGATCGACAGGAGGCGCGCAGCGAGGCGATGATCTCCGCGACGCCGGACCCGTGCCGAAACCGCTCTCCCGAGAAAGGTGCGAAGCTTTGGAGTGCGGCAGCCGCAGCTGCCGCTTTTGTGTCAATCCACGGAAAGAAAGTATCCCGCGTTGCAACGGTTTCGGCGTTGTGACTCAGAAAGCGGCAGCTGCGGCTGCCGCACTCCAAAGGCTTCGCCACGCTTTCGAAGGTCTTACTTTTTGATGAATCGCAGCGACACTCCGCACACTATCCCGTGTTTCGCATTCCCGCAGCGATTCCGTTGACCGTGACCACGAATGCGTCGAGGAGCGCGGGGTCCTCCGAGGTTCTGAGACGTCGTAGAACCTCCGCCTGGACAACATTGATCGGGTCGACGTACGGATTTCTCACTTCGATGGAGTGACGGAGGACTCGATTCGTTTCGAGCAGGTCACGTCCCGTCACGACGCGGACGAGCTCAACAGTTCGCTGCAGTCGTTCTCGCAGGTCTGATCCCACTGCTTTGAGCGCTTCCGGTACCAGGACCCTGTCGTAATAGGCGGCAATCCCGACTTCGGCTTTCGCCAGAACCATTTCCAGCAGGTCCATGGTGGATTCGAAGAACGGCCACTCCATGAGAGTTGTCCATGGGAGGCTCTCGTCGGGTGGTTCGGCGGAAGAACGCGTCCCGATCGTCTCGATGGCCGCGTCCATTCCCAGCCAGGAAGGAAGCAGGAGACGATTCTGCGTCCATGCAAATTGCCAGGGGATTGCGCGAAGCGAGTCCACCCCTCTCTTTGCTCCACCACGCCGGGAAGGTCGACTTCCGATATTCACCGCACCAAGCTCCACTTCGGGGGTTGCCGTCCTGAAGTAGTCGAGAAACGCCGGTGTCTCATACACGACTTGCCGGTAGCTGGCCGCTCCTGCCGTCGCCATGCGTTCCATCAGTTCCCGCCACTCCGGCTGGGGCGTACCGCATGGCACGAGCGTCGCGTCGAGGGTAGCGGTCGTGTAGATCTCGAGCGTTCGAAGTGCGACTCCGATGAGTCCGAATTCGGCCTGAATCATCTCTCCCTGAACAGTGACGCGGAGCCGGCCATCGACGGACCCGGGTGGTTGCGAACGGATGGCCACATAGGCAGGTCCGCCGCCCCTGCCCACGCTACCTCCTCTGCCGTGGAACAGCGTCAGTTCCACGCCGGCTTTCCTGCAGACCTCGACGATCCGCTCCTGTGCCTTGAAAAGCTCCCACGAGGCGGCGAACCGGCCGGCGTCCTTCGCCGAGTCGGAGTAGCCGATCATGACTTCCTGTCTGCCTCCGATTCGCCCGAGGTACTCCGGAGTGGCAAGCAGGCGGGCCATCGTGTCGCCAGCATTCCGCAGATCGGCGAGCGTCTCGAACAACGGAACAATGCGAGGATGAGGGACGCTACTGGCAACTCCGTCTGCGTTAATCGAATACTGACCGGTGTCACTAACCAGATCCTGCAGCCGCACAACTGCCAGCACATCCTCGACATTCTTTGTCATGGTGATTACGTACGCACCGAGTGATTCAGGATGGATGTCGCGGATGGCATGGAACGTATCGAGATCTGCCTGCGCTTCCTCGTCCATTGGGGGGATCGTTGCCTCTCCTCCGCGCGCCAGCCCCTCGGCGGCACCAGGGCGAGCCAGTGCGTCCAGAAGCTGCCGATGACGTGCGGAGTCCTGCCGGACATCCAGCCGCACCAGCGTCACTCCGAAGCAGCTCACCCGTCGGATGATGTCGAGAAGCCGTCCTTCCGCAAGGATTGCATTCCCGGTCTCGTGCAGAGAGCGCCAGCAGACGAGCAAGGGGTCGAGAAGCTGTTGGCGATTGGCATAGACGGCAAGACTTCCCGGCCACTCCCGCCAGCCGTCATCTCGCTCCAGCGCCTTTTGAAGGGAGTCACGCGTCCTCAACAGCCGTTCCTTAACCTCCCTGAGCAGCAGCCGGTAAGGTTCGCGCGCTCTACTCTGCCCGGCGACCTCGGAAGGCTCCGGATCTGAATCCGCTGACGACGGAAGGCGCTCTCGGCCTGACCGCACAGCAGCGTGAAGCTCCTCCGATCCTGAGCTCATGGACAGCTCTGAGCGAAGTGCGTCGATCTCGCGGAGATAGAGATCCGCCGCCATCCACCTTGAAAGGAGACAAGCCTGACCCGTTACGTTCGCAGTGACATTCGGATTCCCATCGCGGTCGCCTCCGATCCACGATCCGAACTGAATCGGCGCCGCATCCAGCGGCAGCGGTCGGTGGCATTGCTCGCGAAGCGCGCGGTCGAGGTTGCGGAGATATTGTGGAACGGAGTCCCACAAGGTCTGCTCGAAGATGAAGAGGCCTCCCTTCACTTCATCGATCGGGGTCGGGCGCTGGTGACGAACTTCGTCGGTCTCCCAGGCCGCGGTGATCTCCCGGCGCAGTGCGTCGACGATCTCGCGCTCGGCGAGAGACATAGTTCCACCGTTGTCCCGCATTACGAGATCGTCCCGCCTTGCCAGGAGTGCAGCAATTCGGCTGTACTTCTGCAGCAGGGTGCGGCGGACGACTTCGGTCGGGTGGGCGGTCAGTACCAGTTCGATCTGCAGAGAGGTCACGGCTTCAAAGAGACGTTCGGGCGGCACACCCTCCGATCGCAGCCTGCCGAAGACCTCATCGCATGACCATGGCTGAGGAGGTGCGGCAGGATCGCGTTGATACTCGCGAGCGCGCCGGGTACGGTGATGCTGCTCGGCAATGTTGGCCAGATTCAAAAAGTGAGCGAAAGCCCTGGCAACAGGTAACGCCTCTTCAGTCGGTCGGGACGCAAGCAGTTGCGCGAGCGCGTCAAAGTCCCCGCTCTGGCCGGCCCGTGCGCTCTTGGCAAGAGATCGAACGCGCTCGACCATGGTGAAGAGCTCCTGACCTTCCTGGCCGCGGAGAGTCTGGCCGAGAAGGTCGCCCAGGAGATGGATATCGTCTCGCAGCGGCGCGTCGGCGGAGGAAGACATGACCGTAGTGTAGCTGCCGCCATGCAATCCTTCCGCTTACAATCTACTTTCCCAATCGTCACAGAATCCGGAGATCGTAATGAGCAGCACCATCCAGTCTGGAAGTTCCGTATCGCATTATCGCGTCATCTCGGCGATTGGCGCAGGTGGCATGGGTGAGGTGTACAAGGCGCACGACACGACGCTCGAGCGAACGGTCGCCTTGAAGATTCTTCCACCCGAGCTGGTCCGCAATGACGAGCGGGTCCGCCGTTTCATCCAGGAGGCAAAGTCGGCCTCGTCACTCAATCACCCGAACATCGTCACGATTCACGAGATCGGGGAGGCTCACGTTTCATCTCCCGGGGGTGACCGGGTTGCTGAGACACCCATCCACTACATCGCCATGGAGTTGATCGACGGGGCGACACTCAAGCGTCGAATCCATTCCGATGAGACGGATCTCCGCACACTCATCGGATACATGGCACAGGCGGGCGAGGGGCTGGCCAAGGCACACGCCGCGGGCATCGTGCACCGCGATCTCAAACCTGAAAACATCATGATTACGCGTGACGGCTACGCCAAGGTTCTCGATTTCGGTCTGGCCAAATTGAATGTGAAGAAGTCGGCCTCGGAAGGGAACAGCCTGACTGACCTCCGCGAGGGCACGCGTGAAGGAACGATCCTCGGCACTGTGGGCTACATGTCGCCCGAGCAGGTTCGCGGCAACATCGTCGATCACCGCTCCGACATCTTTTCGTTTGGCTGCGTCCTCTACGAGGTGGCCACGAGACGCCGTCCGTTCGAGGCGGATTCCGACATTGATGTCATGCACAGAATCATGCACGAGAAGCCTCAGCCGATCGACGAGATCAATCCCAAGGTCCCCGCGGAGCTGCGTCGCATTATCCGCCGCTGCATGACCAAAGATCCGGAGACGCGCTATCAATCCATGAAGGATCTCGCGCTCGAGCTTCGTGAGGTGGCCGATGAATTCGAAGAACTTTCTGCCTCGACCAGTTCGGGGAGCTCAGGCTCTCTCGCGCAATCGCTCGCGGCAACTACCAGCTCGAACCGGACGGCCCGTATTTCTCTCGGGCTGGCATCACTGCTGGCTCTGGCTCTGATCGGCCTGGGTTTGCGGGAGTGGCGTGCGAGCAGAGAGCCGAAGAAGCCGGCCGTGGCCTACGGCGCAATGCGGGTCCAGCAGTTGACGAGCAGCAACAACGTCGCGCGCGCTGCCATCTCACCTGACGGAAAATACCTGGCACAAGTCACGTTGGGCGACGATGGGCAGTTCACCCTGGCGGTTCTTCAGATCGCTACAGGAGCCACCGTCCAGGTGGCGCCCCCGTCCAAAACACCATTTGCTGGCGTGACGTTCACGCCTGACGCGAACTATCTGCTCTACGGGCAACGCGAGGAGGTAAGCGGCAGCGGGTATGCGTCGCTCTTTCAGGTGCCGGCGCTGGGTGGCACACCGCGCCGCCTCCTGTTTGACATCGACACCGCAGTGACCTTCGCGCCTGACGGCAAGCAGTTTGCGTTCGGAAGAGGTGCCCCGTCCAGAGGCGAGAATGTTCTCGTCGTCGCCAATGCGGACGGAAGCGGCGAGAGGAAGCTTTCGACCCACGCGCGGATCAGTAATCCGATCGCTCCTGCCTGGTCGCCTGACGGAAAGAAAATCCTCAACTCGAACTTCGAGGTAGCTGGAGGCGTGGGACATCAACTCGAGGAGGTGGATGTGGTGACCGGAGCGAAGCGCGGCCTGCCCGGGAGGTGGGACTCCGTGCAGAGCATCAGCTGGATTCCTGATGGTAACGCCGTGCTGATCACGGGTGCCCACACTGCTGCCGAGCGATCGCAGATCTGGTTGCAGCCTTACCCGTCGGGTGAAGCCGTCCGCGTCACCAACGACCTGAACGACTACGGAGAAAGCACTCTGACAAGCGACGGCAAAATTGTTTCGACCATTCGAGGAGAGCGCGATGTGACTCTGCTCCTGGCCGATCCCGCCGACAAAACTGGTGGTAAGCCTCTGATCCCGCACTCGGACTCTGAGTACCTCGACTTGTCGGTAGCCCGAACCGGCGCGATCGCGTTGGCCGTCATGAAGGAAGGCCGGGCCGATATCGCCATGATCGACCGTCCCGGCGAGAAGCCTCGATTCCTCACCAGCGATGGAAACAACTTCAGCGTAGCGATCTCCGGGGATGGGAAACTCGTTGCGTTTACCCGTAAACAACCGAGTGGAAAGGTGAATATCGTCATCTGTAACGCCGACGGCTCGGGGCTGCGTCCTCTCACCAGCGGAGAAGGCGAAGCGGCGCCGTCCCTTTCTCCTGACGGTAGCGTTGTTTCGTACAACGACGCAAAGGGGCAGCTCTGGATCATGCCGACGAAAGGAGGCGGGGCAACCCTTGTCGCGCAGGGTGGTACCACGCTGCCGACAGCTGCCGGTCCGATCTCGCCTGATGGAAAGTTCGTGGCGTACAGGAAGTGGCGCATGGAAGGAGGAAGATCAGTGCCGGTCGTGGCGATCTTGCCCCTTGACGGGGGAGCAGGTGGGACTGAGATTCGAGCTCCAGGCATTGCGATGCGCTGGTCCCCGTCGGGAGACGCTATTACCGTAAGGCGTCGCACGGGAGGTGGAGTGAGCATCGTTTCATTTCCTGTCTCAGGTGGACCGGAGACGCCGTTGGCGAATTTCCCCGATAGCATCATTCCTACCTACGACTGGACGGCGGACGGGAAGCTGGTCATGGTACGTGGTCAGGAGAAGTCTGACGTCGTGCTGATTCGAGACTTTCGCTGAATGGCGGCTTGAAGAAAAGCCAATGACGCCTGAAGCTGTGGCTGCGCGAAGCGGGAAGAAAGCTGTTCCCGTTCAGCCCAAAAAGCTGGCAGCTGGAGCTGTTCTGCTCGCTCTCACTGCCTGGATTTTCTGGCCGTCGCCGCTCGCGAACCTCACGAATCTCCGCTCGAGAGGCTCATCGCTAATCGCATTCGGCGACTCGCTCACCGCCGGCTATGGCGCCACGCTGCCCGAAGCCTACCCGGCAAGACTCTCCAGCATGATCGGAGCCGAAGTCATCAATGCAGGCGTGAGCGGAGACACGACCGAATCCGCTCGCGAGCGTCTCGATCGCGATGTTCTGTCGCGCGAGCCACGAATCGTCATCGTAGGACTCGGTGGCAACGATTTCCTGCGTGCCGTCGCAATCGCCGAGACCGAGAGCAATCTGCGAACGATCGTGAGAAAGATCCACTCTGCAGGATCGATGGTTGTACTCCTCGGGTACCGCTTCCCAAGCTTCAAGGCGAACTACGAAGCGATGTATGAGCGTGTTGCTGAAGAGGAAGGAGCATTGCTGATCCCCGATCTCCTGGACGGCATCACCTCGAACCGTGCGCTCAAGAGCGATGAGATTCACCCAAACGCGCGGGGCTATCAGTTGATGGCCGAACGGATCGCAGGTCCGCTCAGGAAGCTGATCGGGAAAGCGGACTCTCTTCGTTGATACATGAGTAGAAAGGGTCAAGCTGCATCGAAGGACTGGGGCTAACGCTTCAGCTCGACCCCGGACGCGACGAAGGAAATCTCGCGTGCTGTTCCGTCCGCGTTTCGTATTAGCTGCGCTCCCTCTCCTACGAGGTGTTCGGCCTCCGAAGCGCTCAGAGTCTTCACTTCAGCCACTCCGATAGCACGGGCTCGCATCCCTGCGGATGTCAGAGGGACGAAAAATCCATAGTCCTTGAAGGTGATGCGAACCGCGGAGCTGCTTCCCTTCTTGTCCGCAAGCTGCATCCAGCAACCTTTCTTCGTGCACGCTTTGTCGATGACGCCGGCTATGACAACCGGTTCCGCGGTGAAGCTCTCTGGTTTTGCAATGAGTGTCCCGAGGGTAATTGCCTGGTGGCCCGGTACCGCGTCGCCACGACGGACCACTGTGCTGCGGGCAGACTTTTGTTTTGCGCTGACCGGACTCACGAGAGACAAAGTGAAGACGGCGACGAGCAGGGAAAAGGCGATTCGCTTCATGGGAATGTAGCTCCTTTGACTCGAGTATCAACTCTTCTTCGCGTGTAAATGGACACCCACCAGATCAACAGGCCTTGAAGAGGAAGGCGTAACCATAGCAGGACAGCGGGGAAATCGGGATAGCGCTCCGCATGGAGTGCCATTTGAATGTTGGCGGGGAAGACGGCGATGAGCAGCATGATCAGTCCCCACGCCGCAAGGCGCTGGAGGCGTGACACGAGTAGCATGAACCCCAGGACAACTTCGAATACGCCACTCACATAAACCGCGGCGAGCGGGAAGGGAATCCAGTGCGGAACGATCGCGACGTAGTTTGTCGCGTTGGCGAAATGATTGATTCCCGCCAGCACGAAGAGCATCGCAAGCAGAACCTTCATCGCTGATTTGAACCTGCTGAGTCGAGAGGTCGGCGTGTGCGTCGAGTGATCGTTCATCGTGGAGGCCCTGGGCCGAAATTGATGGGCCGATTCCATTGCTCGGGTACTGAGCCGCGCAGCGGCGTTTCCCTCTCCCCGGCGGGGAGAGGGAAGCGAGCGAAGCGAAGCAGGGAGAGGGGCGTGAAAGTCCTGAGACTACGGTGGAAAGGGCGAGGTCTCAGTCTCTCTCATGGCCCAGTTGTGACACTGCGTTACATCGCTGGGGCTGCAACATCCTTTCCTCGGAGCAGGCACGTTTGCTGGCTCTGGCGCGACGCCTCACACAGAGCTCATCTGCCGTAAGGCTCGGGCCGGCGGTCCGATAGTTGGGCTCCCGCTTTCCTCTCGCCCGGAGACTTGATGGCTCCCATGGCGAGGGCGAGCATCGACGAAATATCGGCGAGATTCGCTGGCACTACCATCGTCGTCCCGGTGCGGGCTATGTTGCCGAACTGACTGATGTACTGCTCTGCGATCCGCAGCTGCAGTGCTTCATATCCACCAGCAGACTGTGTTGCCTCAGCGATTCGTTTCAGCGCTTCGGCAGTAGCCGTAGCAACCGACAGGATTGCTACCGCTTCACCCTCGGCCTCGTTGATCTGCTGCTGTTTGCTCGCTTCCGAAGCTTTGATTGTCTGCTGCTTGTTCCCTTCGGCCGTGTTGACTGCGGCATCGCGAACGCCCTCGGAGGTGAGAATGACGGCGCGCTTTTCCCGCTCTGCCCTCATCTGTTTCTCCATCGCCGCCAGCACGTCCTGAGGCGGGATGATGTTCTTGATCTCGTAGCGCAGGACTTTGACGCCCCACGACTCGGAGGCTTTGTCGAGCTCAGCCACGACCGACAGGTTGATGTTTGTTCGTTCCTCAAACGTCCGATCGAGCTCGATCTTTCCGATCTCGCTTCGGAGTGTGGTCTGCGCGAGCTGAGTAATGGCGAAGATGTAATTCCCGATTCCGTATGAGGCGCGCTCAGCGTCGAGCACCTTCAGATAGAGGACTCCGTCCACGCCGACCTGCACGTTGTCGCGCGTGATGCAGACCTGTTCGGGGATATCGATCGCCTGCTCCTTGAGAGTATGCCTGTAGCGAATGATGTCGACGAAGGGGAGCAGGATGTGGAAGCCAGCTTCGAGAGTTCCGCGGAACTTGCCGAGTCTTTCGACGATGTAGGCATTCTGCTGCGGCACGACGGTGGCAGTTTTCAGGAAAACGATGATGATGAAAATCGCGAGTGCTGCGGTAACGATTACGCTGCCCATGTTGGTCCTCTCAGTTCTCAGGGTTGACGAGCGAAGTGTGTCACAACCAGTTGGGGTCGTCGCGTCAGGCACGAATCATCAAGGTCAGCCCTTCGACCGCCTCGACCTTGCAACGCTGGCCGGGGCTCAGAGACGCCTCGCCGAGGTTCCGGGCGGACCATCCGGTTCCACGAAGCTCGGCGCGTCCGAGACCGTGAGGCTCAATCGCAGCCGAGACAACAGCCGTCTGGCCGACGAGCGAATCGACCTGGTCCGAGACGTCGCTGCCTCGCAGCTTTCTCATGAGAGGCGGTCGAGCGACGACCAGAAGAAGGACCGAGAATATCGAAAAAAGAAGGAGCTGAAGCCACAGGGGCCCGCCGATTCCGGCGACGACGAGGAGGCCGACGACGATCGCGGCGGCTCCGAAAAGACCGAGGTGCACACCAGCGGTGAGCAACTCGAGCGCGAGAAGGACGAAACCAGCGAGGACCCAGATCCACCAGATCATGATGTGTGCGAAGCTCCTTGAGACTGAACGAGTATATGCAAGGCGTAAAGTTGCTGCATCAAAGGGGGCGGCCCGTGGTGTTGTCAAATCCGCGGATAAGGTAATTCAGGGTAGGGTCGCTCACTTCAGTGGTCGTGGGCACGAGTGAGACTGCTGGAACGAACCGTCGCGCGTTCGTATCCCTTTCGATCAACATTCGCTCACCGGCGTCAACAAGTCGGTCCTCGCGCGCGTCTATCGGCTCGAGGTCGCCGCATGTCCCCCGGGCACCACTCCCGATTCCCTGCAAGCTGCGCCCAACGTAGTATATGAGGTTGCGAAAGCCTTGTTCTCCGACGATGAAGCTCCCATTGCATAAATGACGATTCCCTCCGGGACCCGAGTTGGGCGCTACGCGATTCGCTCGCTGTTGGGTGCGGGCGGGATGGGCGAGGTGTATCTGGCCGAAGACAGCGAGCTCGGTCGAGTCGTCGCTTTGAAGATTTTGCCGGCTGAGATTGCGGCAGATCGCGGACGGATGCAGCGGTTCGTGCAGGAAGCGCGGGCCGCTTCTTCGCTCAACCACCCGAGCATCCTGACCATTCACGAAATTGGGACAGCAGATGAGGGTTCACGCTTCATAGCGACCGAGTTCATAGACGGCATGACGCTGCGGCGTCGGATGGTGGGTGGAGCGGGGATGGAGCTGCGCGCCGCTCTTGATATCGCTATTCAGGTGGCTGCCGCGCTTTCCGCGGCACATGAAGCCAACATCGTGCATCGAGATATCAAGCCCGAGAACGTCATGCTTCGACCTGATGGTCTCGTGAAGGTCCTGGACTTTGGACTGGCAAAGTTGACTGACAAAGAGTCCTCCGGAGACCTTGATACAGAAGCAGCCACGAGCGCGCGACTTCGCACCGATCCCGGCACGGTGATGGGGACCATTGCTTACATGTCGCCTGAACAGGCGCAGGGACGAGTCGTCGACGCGCGGACGGATGTGTGGAGCGCAGGGGTGCTTCTGTATGAGATGGTTTCGGGGCGCGTGCCGTTCGCCGGCCCGACGTGGAGCCACATCATGATCGCCATAACCGATCGCGAGCCAGCCACGTTGTCGCAGCACGTGCCAGGCCTCCCCGAGGAACTGGAACGCATCGTCGCGAAAACCCTGGCGAAGGATCTTGAAGAGCGTTATCAAACAGCCAAGGAGCTGGCGATTGACTTGCGGAGGCTCCGCAAGCGGCTCGATCTCGATGCAGAGATCCAGCGGACGGGACCTCCGGGGGACCGTGCTATCGCGCTGCCCTCGGTCATCCCTGCAGACAGCGCCGCGGCTGCGCTTGGGGCGTCGAGCGCCGAGTACGTCGTTAGTCGAATCAAGCGGCACGGACGCCTCATTTCCATTGGATCGGTGTTGATGCTACTCGCGGTAGTCGCTCTCGGTTACGCATTGCTCCGCGGCCGCAGTGTGGTTCCTTCTTTCAACACACCGGCACCGGTCGAAGCGATCGCCGTTCTGCCGTTTGTCAACTCAGGCGGAAACGCCGATTCAGAATACTTGTCGGACGGGATGACCGAATCACTCATCAACAGCCTCTCGCGGCTGCCCGGGCTGAAAGTGAAAGCACGAAGCTCGGTGTTTCGCTACAAGGGGAAAGATGTTGAATTACGGCAGGTCGCAGCGGAGCTGTCCGTTCAGGCGATATTGAACGGCCGCGTGGTGCAGCGCGGTGACGAGCTGGCGCTGTATCTCTCCCTGGTCGACGCGCGAAACGGCGATCAGCTCTGGGGCGAGCAGTACAACCGAAAGATGACCGATCTGGTCGCCCTCCAGAGTGAAATTACTTTTGATGTTTCTCGAAAGTTGCGCGCGCGTCTGTCGGGTGCGGACGCGCATGAGCTCGGAAAAAACCCTACCGAAAATGTGGAGGCCTACCAGCTCTACCTCAAGGGCCGATATCACGTGTACAAGTTGACTCCGCCGGAAGTCCAGAGAGGGATTTCCTATTTCCAGCAGGCGATTGAGATCGACCCGAACTATGCGCTTGCTTACGTCGGTCTCTCGGAGGCGTACCGTTCGTTTGCGCTCGCTGGAGAACTGACTCCATCCGAATTTCTTCCGAAAGCGAGGTTAGCGGCACAAAGAGCAGTCGACCTCGACGACGGTCTGGGGGACGCGCATACGGCTCTCGGCGTCATCAAGTTCTGGTACGACTGGGATTGGAAAGGTGCCGAGAACGAATATAGTCGGGCCCTGGAGCTGAACAAGAACAGCGCGATCACCCATCTGTTCTACGCGCACCTGCTCTCGAATATCGGGCGGCACGCGGAGGCCCTCGCCGCGGTGAAACGCGCGAGAGAACTGGACCCGCTCTCTCCCTTCGTCGCTGCACTCGAGGGTCAGTTTCTCATACACGCGGGACGGACTGACGAAGCGATCGTCAAGTTGAAGGGCGCAAGCGAAATCGCGCCGGAGTTCCACTTCCCTCATATATTTACTGCGAGTGCGTACACCGAGAAAGGGATGTACGACAAGGCAGTCGCCGAAGCGGGTCGAGTAAACGAGCTGTCCCCTAAACAGACCGTTGGAGTCTCCGCCGCCGGTTACGCGCTGGCAAAGTCGGGTAAACGCGACGAGGCCCGGGCCGCCCTTGACAGTCTCATGCAGTTATCGAGGACGCGATTCGTGCCGCCCTACCACATCGCGATTGTCTACAATGGACTAGGGGAAACGGAGAAGGTTTTCGAGTGGCTGGAAAAGGGGTACGAGCTTCGAGATCCGAAGATGACTTTTCTGAAGGTCGAGCCGAAGTGGCGCAACTTGCGATCCGATCCGCGTTTTAAGAATTTGCTGCTCCGCGTCGGATTCGCGCCGTGAGTCCGGACAATCTGACCCATACGCGCGAAGTCTAGATTCCCGCTCTCGCTCCCGTCTCCCGCTTCCCCGTCTGCTGCGCAGGTGACGCGGCTCGTGCCTCCCTGATCTCACTTCGGCGGAAGGGCAATGCTCGAACGCATCGCTGCGATGCTGGTAACGCTTTCCAGGGCCCAGGACTCCCGGGGAAAGCGTGAGTGCGAACGGGAGCGGGAGCGGGAAAACCGAAATGTAAGCCCTCTGCCCTTATGTGGCTCTTCACTCGCGGGCCAGGAACGCCAGCACCACTCGAATTTCGTCGTAGGGGACGGACTCCTCGAGGTCGAGGTAGAGAGGCTTGAGACGCTCCTGCCCCACTCTGCCAACGGCCTCACGAACCCGGTTTACTGTTTGATCATGGACCCACGGAGCTATGGATGGCATTGAGTCCGATTCCACGCATGCGGCCAAAGTCTCCCATGCCCACGAGCGGCTTCGTCCGGTCTGGCCGGCGACTTCCTCGATTGTCGCGCCGCGCCTGAACAACTCGGCGGCGCGGATTTTCTCACTACTCGATTTCTGTGGTGTGGGTCGAGGTGCGCTCTTCGCCGTTGATGCGGCGCGCTGGTCGCGGGTCAGCCCACGCTCGTCACTGTAGGAGGAGATTGCAGACAGGAAGCCTTGACCGAAGTCGCGAAGCTTGACCTCACCGATGCCACTGATTCTGTGCATCCCGTCGAGCGAGGAGGGGCGCACGGTCGCCATCTGCCGCAACGTCGTATCGCTGAATATGACGAACGGGGGAACTCCGCGACTCGCAGCAAGATCACGGCGAAGCGACCTGAGGTGCTCGAATAGGCCGCGATCCACTCCTTCCCACGACACCGACTCGGCACGGCTCTCGGTCTTGCGTGAGACTTCGATGAGCGTGATCGGAACGGTTCCCTTCATCGCGTCCCACGAGAGCTCTGTGAGACGAAGGACTGGAAACTCCCCCGTCTCCTGCGCGAGCAGATCCTGGCTCAGCAGCTGATAGATCCAGTCGCGGATCTCACTTTTGGAATGCATCTTCAGCAGCCCGTAGGTTGAGAGTTCGTTGTGTCGGAACTTCCGCACGCGCTCAGTGTCGCCACCTCGCAGGACATCGATGATGTGATTGATTCCAAATCCCCCTTTCACGCGAGCCACGCACGACAGGATCTTCTGGGCGATGATCAATGCGTCGGCTACCGCAGTGGTTTCGCCAAGACAGAGGTCGCACGCTCCGCAAGGTCCGGGCGGGAGAGTCTGATCGAAGTACTCGGACAGAACACGATGTCGGCAGACGGCACCGCGACAGAAGCGATCGATGTCCGCCAGGTGCGAGAGCATCGGAGCGAGCGACTCACCTGTGGCTCGCTCGGCAGCACCTTTCTCGAAGATCGAGCGCCAGAGAATGCCGTCGGATCCCGAGTAGAGCATTGCGCACTCAGCCTCAAGTCCGTCACGTCCTGCGCGCCCGGTCTCCTGCTGATAGTGCTCGACCGATTTCGGCATCGCGCTGTGGAGGACGAAGCGGACGTTCGAGCGGTCGATCCCCATACCGAACGCGATCGTGGCGACAATGACGTCGCACTCCTCCTGCGCGAACTTCTCCTGAGCATCACGGCGTGACTCCCGCGAGAGGCCGGCGTGATAGGGAAGCGCTCGCACTCCTTTTGCCTGCAGCGCGTCGGTGAGCTCATCGACGTCCTTTTTTCGAATGCAGTAGATGATTCCCGCCTCTCCCTGATGCCTGCCGAGGACCGTTAGGATCTGGGAAAGACTCTCGCGACGCGGGATGATGCGGTAGACGAGGTTGGGGCGGTCGAATCTGCCGACCAGTACTGCAGGATCGGTCAGGCCGAGCTGGGCGATGATGTCCTGGCGCACGCGCTCGGTCGCGGTCGCTGTGTACGCGTGCAGTGCCACGCCGGGAAAGATCTCCTTGATGCGACTCAGCTGGCGGTACTCGGGCCAGAAATCGTGACCCCAGTGACTGATGCAGTGCGCTTCGTCGATGACGAAACTTCCGATCGGGATTTTCTGGAGCAATGACTGGAACGAACTGCTCAGCAGGCGCGTGGGAGAAACGTAGAGAAGTGGGACTTCCGAGCGAAGGATCGCGGCCCGTGCATCGCGAAGCTGCGAATCGGATTGCATACTGTCGAGCTGGAGCGCGTTGACTCCTGTGGTGCGAAGCGAATCGACCTGGTCCTTCATGAGAGAAACCAGAGGGGAGACGACGACGGTCGTCTTGCCACTAACGAGAGCTGGGGCCTGATAGCAGAGCGATTTTCCACCACCTGTAGGAAGGACGACGAGGGAATCGCGCCCGGAGAGCTCTGCGTCGATAGCTTCCTGCTGGAGGGGGCGCAAGGTCGTGTAGCCCCAGTTACGCGCGATCAGCTCGCGCAGGCGTTCATTTTGAGAGTCCATAGTTATGACGGCGCTCGGGGAGAGAGCATCGGCTGGGAGGTGGGCTCGCGAATTATATCAAGTTGGGGGCAATCGGTGCGTCGAGCTGTTCGGATCGCAACAGTCTCCGGCGCCCGGGGCGAAGCTCTGGAGTGCGGCAGCCGCAGCTGCCGCTTTTGTTTCGAACGCGCGTGGATCTTTCGAAACGCGTGTGGATTTAACCCGGATTTCTCACAGAATGCGAGCGTAGGGACGCACGGCGTGCGTCCGGTACCCTGTCCCTGACCGAGAAGATTGTCCTCGGCCATCGCTTTGGACGAGGGTTCATGCCGGGATGCAGAATTCCTGATGCGAATGTCTGGGTGCCGGACGCAGGCCCTGCGTCCCTA
>DATLXH010000123.1:0-9587 GCA_035576005.1 Thermoanaerobaculia bacterium
TTGGTGCGCCCTGAGGGGTTCGAACCCCCAACCCTCAGATCCGAAGTCTGATGCTCTATCCAGTTGAGCTAAGGGCGCGATATTGCGGTCGGCTCGGACGAGTCTATCTGCTCTCTGCCTGACCGTGCAAGGGTGATACAGCGGTTCTTTGATCGCACCGTTAAACGTCTCATCGTGGTCCGGCCGGCACTCCAGATTCCCCGAGATTCGCCATCGGTCGAAACGTTGCCAGCGGCAAGGGTGTACTCACGTCAGCCCTCGAAGACCACGCCGCCGTTGAACGGCAAAAGACAGATCTTCACGTTCAAAGCGAGCGGAGCAAATAGCTGGGCGGTGCCAGCTGAAATCGAGACCTTGCTGAACATGATGGTGGCAAAGAAGTCTCCCGACGGGAGGATTCCGCCGAACCCCAGAACGGACTTGATCGCGTACGGCTTGACGAATTGGTCCTGCGCCGGAAGGTAAGGGCTGTCCAGAGCGTCAGCGATGTGAAAAATGTCGTAGGTTTTTTCCTGAGCCTCCAGAATCCTAGACGGATCGGGACTGAGTACCGAAGGAATCGACAATCCGAGCTGGCTGATCAGTCTGGAGACCATCGGAGCCTTTCTGACCATCTCTTCGCTGACCAGCGGAATGGCTCGATGCCCGTCCGAATTGTGACGGGAGTTCCACTCCGGCTTCTCGCCTCGGGTGGCCAGCAGAGTCAGGCATTTCGTCGCAGGAACGATCGCAACCCCCGGCATGGCCGCGCTTGCGAAGCTCTGCAAATCCTCGTCGAGCTCCCCATACGGATGTGTCTTGAAAATGCGGATCAGTCCGCACGCCGGGGGACCGTCAAATCCGACTCGCAGCTGCTCGTAAAAATAGTCGACCACATGCTGAGCCGCCTCTTCCATGCTCGCGCTTCGGAGATCACGTATCTCCCGAAGTTTTGCGCGCGCACGCATCATGTCACTTGTCGTGAAGTTGGAGATGTCCAGCACGCTCACCCTTGTACTCGGCAATCAGGCCGAGCGCAACTAACCCGCCTTTCGCACTGACCCTCGATGCCAGGGGGCGGATGGCGGCTTGCCTGCTTCGTCGTACAAAGGGCTCGTTCGACAAGGCCGCATGTTTGCCATCACGCGCACTTTTGCTTCATGAATCGTCATCGCCGGCGCCACTGCAGCCTATTCAGGCAGATTCTGATTGTCGACACCCTCCGCAACGCCAAATCCGCGATCCCGGTGAAAAGTGCGTAAGATGGCATTTGATATGACGGATGATGCAGCTCACCGATCTTCCTCTGCCAGCGGTCCTGCGCCTGAGAAGCCGCGTGCGCTGGTCGCGGACGACGACCTCTCCATCCGGTCGCTCGTAAAGAAGCTTCTCCAGAGGGAAGGTTACGAGGTTGACGCAGTCGAGGACGGCGTCGAGGCGGTCGAGCGGATCAGACGCCAGCAATATGCGCTCGTGATTCTCGATCTCACGATGCCGAGACTCAGCGGCAGCGGAGTGATTGAGACGATGGTTCGGGAGCAGACATCAGCTCTTCCCCGCATCGTATGCATGACAGCCGCTGGACCATCGGTAGTGGATCAGCTACCGAGAGAACACATCGAGGCTGTAATCGCCAAACCGTTCGATGTGCAGACGATTCGCGACCTCGTCTCCCTCGTTCCCAAGCCGCAGAAATGACTTCGAAGAGAGACCTGCGCGCGAGACTGCTATGACTCGCCGCGAACAGAATGGCGGTTGAAAGTCGGAGCAGGCATGGCTGCTCCTGCTTCCTCCCGTCATATTAACCCGCATTTCTCACAGACCTTCGCCGCGAGACGACGGATAGCGGCCTGTCTCGTTCGTTGCACGGCAATTTCGCTCCTGGACATAGTGTCGACTATGCCTTCGTCGCAAAATCGCCGTGCGCCTCGCATCCAAGCCACTCTCCGCCGTTTCACGACAAAGGTCTGTGAGAAATGCGGGCTAAAGCTTCGCCCGCGCGAGCTCCGCATACAATGCGGAACATGAAAATCTCCTTTATCGGCCTCGGGGCCATGGGCTATCCGATGGCAGGACACCTGCCGGGATCGCACAAGGTCACCGTATGGAATCGTACCGATGGAGTGGCGCAACGGCACGCGAAAGAGTTCGGATCTCACGCTGCCGAATCACTCGCCGAATGCGCCAACGCCGAGGTCGTTATCTCGATTTTGCCGACGAGTGTTGAGGTGAATGGAATCGTCGAGCGGCTACTGCCGCACCTCGAGAGAGGTACCCTCTGGATCGACGCGACGAGCGGAGAGCCGGAGATGGCGCGGGACACTGCTGCAACGCTTGCCGCGGCGGGTGTCGGGTTCGTCGATGCGCCTGTCACCGGTGGCGTGCCTGGCGCGGAGAAGGGAACACTCACGGTCATGATGGGCGGAGCCGCGGATGATGCGGAGCGAGCGACGGAAATCATGAAAGCCTACGGGGCGAAGATTTTTCACGTGGGTGGAATCGGTACCGGCAATGCGATCAAGGCGATGGCGAATACGATGATGGCGACCAACATGCTAATTGCCGCCGAGTGCCTCTACTCGCTTCGGAAGCTGGGATTCGACATGAAGCTCGCGCTCGATGTGCTCAATGCGGGAAGTGGGCGATCGAACGTCTCTGAGAATCTTCTGCCGAAGCGGCTGGTCGACGGCGAGTGGCCGGCGACATTCAAGCTCTGGTTGCTCGACAAGGATGTGAGGATCGCGACTTCGATCATGCACGATCAGCATCTGAGCGCGCCGATCGCGAACCTCGCGTCCCAGCTCTACACGGCTGCACTGCGGGAGAAGCCGGACAGCGATTACATCGAGATCGTAAAGTTCGTCGCCGCGCTCAATGGGGAGGAGTGGTGAAGTAGAGGAGCGGCGGTACGGCCGCTTCGAAGGCGGCGCTCCGGAACCCGGTGGGATGACTTTCGCTCTCTGAGCTGTTCCTAGCTCCTCGAACCCCACCTTTGAGGACGTTTCTCACCTTCCAACCAATGCCTGACCAGAAAAGCATCCGCAACTTCTCCATCATCGCGCACATCGATCATGGAAAAACGACCCTGTCTGACCGGCTTCTCCAGAGGACCGGCGCGGTCGAACTGCGCGAGATGGGCGAGCAGATGCTCGACGACATGGACATCGAGCGGGAGCGCGGAATCACGATCAAGGCTCGCGCGGTGACGATCAACTACAAAGCGAACGACGGTGAGGTCTACACCTTCAACCTCATTGACACTCCCGGACACGTCGACTTTACCTATGAAGTGAGTCGCAGTCTTGCCGCCTGCGAAGGGGCGATTCTCGTTGTCGACGCAACGCAGGGCGTCGAGGCACAGACGCTGGCGAACAGCTACCTCGCCATCCAGAACAACCTCGATATCCTCACGGTGATCAACAAGGTCGATCTCCCTTCCGCCGAACCGGAACGAGTGCGGGAGCAGATCGAGAATGTCATCGGACTCGACGCCAAAGATGCAGTCCTGGCTTCGGCTAAGTCGGGGATTGGTGTCGAGGAGATTCTCGAGAAAATCGTCTCGCACTTTCCGGCGCCCAAGGGCGACCTGAACGCACCCTTTCGCGCGCTGCTTTTCGATTCCTGGTACGACTCCTATCGCGGAGTCATGATCTTCATCCGCGTCATCGACGGCACCGTGCGGAAAGGAACGAAGGTCAAATTTCTCTCGACTGGCCGGATCTACGAGGTCACGTCGATGGGGATCTTTACTCCAAAAGCGCGTGAAGTGGACAGTCTGTCGGCCGGTGAAGTCGGATTCATTGCCGGCAACATCAAAGACATCGTTCAGGCCAAGATCGGCGACACGGTCACCGAAGCTGGCGCAGCTGCCGTCGAGCCACTGCCAGGCTTCGAAGAAGTGAAGTCGATGGTCTTCGCCGGGATTTTCCCGATCAACTCAGAAGATTACGAAGCCCTGCGCGATGCAGTGGGCAAGCTCAAGCTCAACGATGCGTCTTTCAGTTTCGAGCCTGAGACTTCGCTGGCGCTCGGTTTTGGTTTTCGCTGCGGGTTTCTCGGGCTGTTGCACATGGAAATCATCCAGGAACGCCTCGAGCGCGAGTTCAATCTCGAGCTCCTGACGTCGGCGCCGGGCGTTAGATATCGTGTGACCACCACGGCGGGCGATGTCGTCGAGATCGAGAATCCGCAGAAGATGCCTGATCCGTCGAATATCCGCTCGATCGAGGAACCGATGATCGAAGCAACGATTCTGACGACCGACGAGTTCGTAGGGCCGATTCTTGCGCTGGCCATCGATCGCCGCGGGATCCAGCGGAAGCTCGAGTACGTGAGCTCCAATCGCGTGATGATCGTTTACGAGTTGCCGCTCAACGAGGTGATCCTCGATTTTTTTGACAAGCTCAAATCGATTTCTCGCGGTTACGCCTCACTCGATTACCAGATTCTCGGCTACAAGGAGAGTGACCTGGTCAAGATGGACATCCTCATCAACGGCGAGCCGCTCGATGCACTCTCTCTCATCGTTCACAAGGAGAAGGCGTTTCCCCGAGGCAAGTTGCTGGCCGAGAAGATGAAGGAATTCATTCCGCGGCAGCAGTACGAGGTGGCAATCCAGGCTTCGATCGGGAATCGGGTCGTGGCGAGAGAGACCGTCAAGGCAATGCGCAAGGACGTGCTCGCGAAATGTTACGGCGGCGACATCTCCCGTAAGAGAAAGCTCCTCGAGAAGCAGAAAGAGGGAAAGAAACGGATGAAGAGGGTCGGGAAGGTGGAGATCCCTCAGGAAGCATTTCTGGCTGTCTTGAAGATCGATTGATGCCGCATATGCGGGGGCAATGGGGTCCGCGCTCGTCGCCGTACCCGTTGTTCGAGGAGGAAGTGAGTGAGATTCCCGAACCTCTCTATAGCCGTTTTGATCGCGCTCTCCGCGCTCGGTTGCAGCACGACGAGGCAGGTTGATCCTGATGAGCCGAAACGCCTCATGGGTCAGGAAAGTGACGTGCGGGTAAACGCGCAGATCGGGAGTGACACGCTCACAGCCAGCGCGGCAATAGGACTGACGTATGAGATCGAGAATCGACGGGCGACGGCGATTGCAGTTGCTGACCTGATACCGGACAGCTCATTCGATCCGGATAGTCGGACCATCACGATCGGAATCGGTTCGGAGGTTCCGGGCAATGAGACCATTCCTCGACTGATTCTCATCGCGTCGGGGGAGAAGAGAGCGTTCAGTGCCGGTGCGCGAGTCAATGTTCCCGCACGGGTGGATGGAGGTCAGGTGAGACCTCAGTACCTGCGGGTTCGAGTCAATTTTCTCACCGACGTGGAACCATTTCGCGCGCTCATCGGAATTCCTGAACGGATCATTCGTGACCCGAAGCTCGCCGCGGATCTTTTCCCCAGGTGGGTCGACACGAATGACAGCGTAATGACCAATGCGATTCCCATCACCTGGGAACTCTCGCAGTCCGAGACTTCGGCGGAGCAACCACTACGACGGCGCTGAAGGGCCAGGGATCAACGCTTTCGCTCAGAAACTTTTCAAAGCTTCCTGCTCGTCCTCGTAGACCTCGAACACGGTGATGAGCTGCGTGACCTGCAGCAGATCGGTTACCTTCGCTGGCAAATGAAGCAGCTTCAGTTTGCCACCGCGGTTCGTGGCGGTCGTGAAGGAACCTACGAGCTCACCAATCCCGGAGGAGTCGATCGTCGTCACTCCCTTCATGTCGAGAAGGATCTTGGTTTTACCGTCCTTGAGGCAGTCTCCGATGATGTCGCGGAGTTGAGAGTCTCCCGATCCAATCGTGATTTTCCCCTGGAGGTTGATGATCTCAACCCCGTCGACAGTGCGTGTACTGGTTTTCATGAGTAATCTCCTTTGCTTGCAATGCTTCGGCTTGTCAGGTCAGGTCTTTGAATGTCGCAGCAGCTGATCACTTCACTGCGTGTCGGACTTTTGCGTGAGGTTCTTGGTCATGACTAGTTGCGTGCCCCCCGCGGGAGTGAATGTGTAATCGACTTCATCCATGAAAGTTTTCATGTAGAAGATGCCGCGCCCACTGGTCTTCATGAGATTTTGCGGGCTGAGGGGGTCGCTTACTTTGCCGGGATCGAACCCGTCTCCCTCATCCGATATCACGATTGCCAGCTGTGTCCCCTTCAGATCGAAGATCGCAAAAACCTTCTTTCTGACATCGAGTTTATTTCCATGTTTGATCGCATTCGCTACACCTTCGCGCACGGCCATACCAATCCAGTGCGAGCCGTCGTCGTCAAGACCGGCGGTTTCGCAGAGGTGTTCAGCGATCACCTGAACAAGCTCAATGTTCTCAAACCTGCTGCTGATGGTGATCTCGACCCGCTCGGACTCTGATTCCATTTGTGAGTGACCGGCATTCTAGAAGAACAAAAGTCTCTCTTTCAAGAAATTACGAGAAATCGGGGCGGTCCGGCCATCAAATACGGGATCTCCCACGCCATAGGAGGTCATGATTGCGGCCTGGGCCGCACTCCAAAAGAGGAAGTTGCGTCGTCTGCATGGCGGGTTAACCCTGGGTTAACCCGCATTTCTCACAGTCGTTCATCGCCAAGCAGCCGATAGCGGCCTGTCTGCTTCGTTGCACAACGGTTTCGCTCCTCGACATAGTGTCAACTATGCCCTCGTCACGAAACCGTCGTGCGCCTCGCATCCAAGCCACTCTCCGCCGCCCGGCGACGAACGACTGTGAGAAATGCGGGTTAACGTTTGGTATCCATGACACGAGCCCGGCCGCATCGGCTTTATGATCCTCAGCATGTCCAGCCGTGCGCTTCGATTACTCACTGTCGTCGTTCTGCTCTCTTCCCACTCGGCAAGCGCTGCGGATCTCACCAGCCCGATGAAGATTGTCGAGGAGATTCGAGGGCTGACGTTCTCCGCTCCCGTCAAGCAGGAAACGATGAGTCGCATTGCACTTCGTGGGTATCTCGAAGAACAAATCGGCATCGGCACCGGAATGCCGCCTCAAGAGTACGTTGCCGTTCTCCGCGCGCTGTACCTCATCGATGACGCACCCAGGCCGCTCGAGAGTCTGCTCGATCTGTACGAAGCTCAGGTGCTGGCCTTTTACGACCCAGCGGTCCATACGTTTTTTTCTCTGAGCGAGCCGCCTGCGGGAGTTCCGATGAACCAGACTCTCGAGGAAGCTGTCGTGATCCATGAGCTCACGCACGCTCTTCAGGATCAACGATTCGAGGCTGGGGCAAGGATCGAGAAAGTAAAAAAGGAGTGGGACGGCTCACTGGCGTATCTGGCGCTGCTCGAGGGTGAGGCGACCGCGGTGATGCTCTCGCGACTTGCATCCGCAGGTGGCGCGTCCCTCGATATGCTTCTCAGGAGTCAGGAGCTCATCGATGGACTTGCATCGGCTGCTTCGGCCAGTGTCGGTGTTGCCGCCGATGCACCTCCATACTTTGTCGCGTCGCTCAAGTTCCCCTACCTCGAGGGCATTCGGTTCGTCATTGAGGCGTATCGCCGCGGCGGCTGGAAGCTGGTCGATGAAATTCACGCGCGTCCGCCCACCACGACTCGAGAGATCCTCCATCCTGCGACCTACTTCCAGCCATCGCCCCCACTGCTCTCGAGCAACGGAGATCGGAGAGCAGCTGGCAGTGCAACCTCGAAGATGCGGGCGTTGAGTCTCGGCGAGTTTCATTGGCGATTCCTCCTGGGTGCCGACGCTGCCCGCGGCTGGAGGTGGGATGAGGTTCGTCTGATGGCGACTGGAGCGGGTCGCAAGAATGTGCTCGTCCTCTCGGAGTGGGACTCGGAGCACGATGCCAGCGAGTTCCATACCGCTTACGTGAAACTACTTCGCGCGAAGGGCGCCACGGTCGAATCTTCCGTGCGAGCCACCCGCGTCCGACTCGCGTACGGTCGCAGCAGAAGGGAGGTCCGACGTCTCTTTCAAAGCGGGGACCCGCGATAGTATGAGAACATCCGTCGACCAGTTTTGTTGAGATCCCATCACGCGGACCGTGGCGGACCCATGACAAGGCAGAGGCCGGCCTCACCGATCTCTGTAGTCATGGCCCTTCGGTTGCACGTGCTGCCGCCCGAGGTGAATTCATGCGTAAGCCCCAGCTGATTATTGCCGCCGTTATCGCCCTGTTCGGGATCATTTCCTTTTACTCGATGCGATCCGAGAACCCCGTTACCGGTGAGGTCCAGCATGTTGGCGGGATCACACCCGAACAGGAGGTCGCCCTTGGCCTTCAATCAGCGCCGGAGATGGCGCAACAGTTTGGTGGCCTCGATGCCGACCCCAATGCGCAGGCGCTGGTGAAGAGGATCGGTAACGAAGTTTCCCGCAATGCGGCCGCAAAGCTTCCCTACCAGTTCGAGTATCACCTGCTGGCGGACCCGAATACTGTCAACGCATTCGCCCTTCCTGGCGGCCAGATCTTCATCACGCGGGCTTTGCTCAATCAGCTCGAGAACGAGGCGCAGCTGGCCGGTGTCCTCGGGCACGAGGCAGGGCATGTGGTGGGCCGGCATTCTGCCGAACACATGGCGAAGTCGCAGCTCACCGGAGCCCTCGTGGGGGCAGCGGGAGTGGCTGCATCCGATCCGAATGATCCCTATCGCGGTCAGCGCGCTGCCATGATGGCGGGGTTTGTAGGGCAGATGGTCAATATGAAGTACGGCAGAAGCGATGAGCTCGAGTCCGACACCCTCGGCGTACGGTTCATGTCAGAGGCAGGCTACGATCCACGTGAGTTGCTCGGGGTTATGAAGATCCTCGAGAAGGCTGGCGGCGGAGGCAGGTCACCTGAATTCTTCTCGACGCATCCAAATCATGGCAATCGTGCCGCGACCATCGAGGACGCCATCGCGAAAACGTTCCCGAGTGGCGTTCCCTCGAACTTACGAAAGGGCGAGACGTTCCGCTCGGCTTCCTGATCGTTTTTGTGGCCGGACAATTCCAATGTCCGGCTTTCAGTGAAGACGCCGGACATTGGAATGTCCGGCCACAATCGAACGCGATGAGAAGGCTTCAGGCGCCTTTTCTAGGCGTTCCTGTGACGTTCTCCCATGCCTTTTCGCATGCTGCCACGATGGATTGGTACAGCTCCCATTCGGCATCCTTCGTCAGTGCTACCGGAAGTCCCGCGTGAATGATCTCGGCGATTTTCGTCGCGTAGTAAGACGGTAGCGGGAGTGGATTGCCCGCATCCGCGAGCAGCCGAAAACCTTCCGTGAGCTCCCTCTCGAGACGGCTCTCGAACGTTCCGTCAGTGAGTTCGTGTCCGAGACTCTGGTAGTCAATATCCATGAGCGGTCCTCTCCAGGCATTAAGCTGTGAACGTGCTCTGGATTTCTGTCAGCCTATCGGAAATGACACTGGCCCAGACGCGGTACTTGGCCAGAGGGCCGCTCGGACCACAGTGAACCACCGGGCGCGATGGCTGAATGCGGGCTGAGCCCGCATTTCTCACAGACCGTCCCCGTGAAGCGGCGGATAGCGGCCTGTCTGCTTCGTTGCACAACGGTTTCACTCCTCGACATAGTGTCGACTATGCCTTCGTCGCAAAACCGTCGTGCGCCTCGCATCCAGACCACT
>DATLXH010000124.1:0-12643 GCA_035576005.1 Thermoanaerobaculia bacterium
CGATTGCCTCTCGCTTTGTCGCCACGGTCGACTCGAACACCAGCTTCCCGTCAGCCGACAACACAGCAACAACGAGTGTTGCTTGATGCACATCAATCCCTACATACTGAATCGCCTTTGGCTTTGTCTTAGTCATGGTAGACGCTCCCTCCTTTGATACCTCGGTTGGTCGAACTTCCAAGGTATCAGGAGGGCGCGTGCTTTCAATGTACGTGAGGGCTCAAGAACCTGCAAGCGGCGAACGCCGCTCAACGATCCGTGTCGTTATCATCGTCGTCGTCATCCTCGTCATCATCCTCGTCGTCCTCGTCATCATCCTCATCGTCATCATCATTCTTACGCCGATCGGAGTCTCGCCAGTTCCGATTCCTGTCCGTCCGATCGTCCCCGCGCCGCACTCCCCGTTCGGATATGACACGACGCCTGTCACCAGAACCACGGCTGGCGATCTCCCGCGCACGGAAAGCGCCTCCGGCGATGAACTCCCCTCGCAGACTCACGTGATCTCCTCGACGGATTTTCCCCGCCGATGACCCGTGGCGTGAAAAGAGCTCGTACGCGTCGACCCGAATCTCACGACCATCCTCGGTCGCGATCACGAACGTTTCGTTGCGGTCGTTCACGGAAGTCACCTGGCCGGTGAGAGCATTGCGGTCGCGATCGCGAGAGGTCTCACGTCTGACGTCTCGACTCCTTCCGCGACGGTCGCGATCATCATCCTCATCGCGGTCGCCACGCCTTGATCGATCGGAAGAAGCATCGCGATCGGAGACGCTTCGAAGGACTTCGATTCGACGCGCTCTCGGCCTTCCGTCGCTGGACGGCTCGAAGAAGATCCTGATTCTGTCGCCTCGCTCGAGATCGGAGACCTTGTACTGGTCTCCCTGATACTCAACGGGCACGTTCCCGAGCGTCATTCTCTCGCCGCGGGTAGTCTTGACGATGACCCGCCCATCTCGACTGCTCTCGACCTCGACGGTGGCGTCGACGACGCGAGTGCTGGTGCGACTACCCTCTCGCGTGCCTCGAACCGTGATCTCCTCTCCGGCGTTCGTCCTCCACGAGTCACGGTTTTCCGCGGAAAGGGACGCTGGAGCCACAACTGCTCCCACGGCGGCCACAAGAACTAAGTCTCTGATTCTCAACATGTAGAGCCTCCTGTAATCAAGATCCCGCTTCTCGTACTTCGCAAGGCGGACGCCAGAAAGGGGATGCAACGCCTTCGATCCGTCCCGGAGCGCACCAGCGCTTCCAAAGCGTCATTATTTGAGGTAACTTGTTCCATCCCCAAACCACAACCAGGAGATTCCATGAGTCATCGATTGGCAGCCGTGCTCGTTTCTACGTTGCTACTGGCAGCGACCGTTCCCTTGCACGCAGGACAACCGGACCGCTGCGGCACCCGACAGCCCGGTGATCAGGAGATCGCCCAGATCGAGTCGGCGGTTGCCAGAGGGCAAAAAGGAAAAACCTCCGCGGTCATCGATGTATGGATTCACGTCATCAGCAGCGGCGCAGGGTTTGCCAACGGGGAAGTCTCAGACGCGATGATCCGCGATCAGATGCGCGTCCTGGACCAGTCATTCAATGGACAGTCCGGCGGCGCCAATACCGGATTCGGATTCAATCTTGCTGGCGTAACCCGAACAGTCAATCAGGTATGGTTCGAGACCCTCGTGACCGACTTCGCTGTAGAAACCGCCGCGAAAACCGCCCTCCGAAAAGGAGGCCCCGGCACGCTGAACATCTACACAGTCGACGGCGGGCCATATCTCGGGTTTGCCTACTTCCCCTCAATCCTGACCACCAGCTACGCGATTCTCGACGGAGTCGTGCTCGACTGGCGTTCGTTGCCCGGCGGGACCTTTGCGATCTACAGCGAGGGCGACACCGCCACTCACGAGGTGGGACACTGGCTGGCGCTGTACCACACCTTCGACGGCAAGTGCGGAGCCAAAGGCGACTACATCGCTGACACTCCAGCTGAATTCTCTCCCGCCTTCCGGTGCCCCGTAGGACGTGACACCTGCTCAGGAACGTCGCAACCTGGCCTCGATCCTATCTTCAACTTCATGGACTACACGCAGGACTCCTGCATGTATGAGTTCACCGCCGGGCAGACCGCACGCATGCAGGCGGCATGGACGGGCTTCCGTCAGTAGTTCTCGACTTGCGATCCACACCGAACGGCCTCGCCTTGCGGCGAGGCCGTTTTCGTTCAAGGCCAGTGCGCATTATCGGGGCGGCTTTTCAACAGTCGAGGCGGCGTTGTAAGCCGCCGATGCACCCCGAGGAATGCGCAGGGACTTCCACTCCGAGCCGATGAGAGTGCGGCTCACCAGGGAGAAGGCGAGCAAACAGTTCTCCTGATACCGAGCGTGGGCCGAATCCAGGCGACCCGTCCCGTGAACGAATGCATCACGCGTGGATCTACCGCACACCCACACGACCGAGAAAAAGAAACGAAAATGTCGTCCCGAGCAGTGACATATTCGGGAGCGTCAACCGCCAGAAGGAGACGACCCTCCCCCGCACTGAGTCACCAAACGTAACGCACTGCGGTGTACAGCAGGACCGCCAACGAACCAGTTCCCAGGAAAAGGAGCGGCCGAAACCGTCCTCCTTTTGCAATAGTTAAAACCCCGATGACGGGGCATATCGCCACACCAAGGACTAGGGTTTCAATGGACGGGTCAGCAAGGGGTCGTTCACGATGTTGGAGAAGATGTTGCCTATGAATGATGGCAGCAATACAGCGCTCACTGCGCATTGAAGGATAAGCCACACAACGTAAGGATTCTCCCAATTCACATCCGGAGACGTATTCATTAGAAAATTCCCCTTTACGGGCAGCAACGGAAGAACGTTCCAAGAGCACGCAACGAATGTCGAGGGTGTTACGCCGGCAATGCAACCTGGCCAACTCGGCCCGCTAAAAGCAAAGCCCTGTTAAATACCAGACGTTGTCCCGAAGGCAGGTCATAAAATTCTGGACGTAGCCAAGTCAGCCCCCTGACCGAGCACAATCAGTATCGATACTGGTCCGACTTGTAAGGTCCATCGACCGGTATGCCGAGATATTTTGACTGATCCTCGGTGAGCTTCGTCAGCTCAACGCCGAGATGTCCGAGGTGAAGCCGCGCAACCTCTTCGTCAAGCGACTTCGGAAGGACGTAAACCTTGTTCTCGTACTTGCCGTCGTTTTTGTGCAGCTCAATCTGTGCGAGAACCTGATTGGTGAACGATGCCGACATAACGAAGGAAGGATGGCCCGTCGCGCAGCCAAGATTGAGCAGACGTCCTTCGGCAAGAATGAGGATCGACTTCCCGGAGGAAAAGACCCACTCGTCGTACTGCGGCTTGATGTTGACTCTCTTGATTCCTTTGATCTTTTTGAGTCCCGACATGTCGATCTCATTGTCGAAGTGTCCGATGTTCCCGACGATCGCCTTGTCCTTCATTCGTTTCATGTGGTCGGCGGTGATGATGTCTTTGTTGCCCGTCGTGGTAATGAAGATATCGGCCGTTTCAACGACGCTCTCGAGTTTTTTTACCTCGTAGCCTTCCATCGCCGCCTGCAGTGCGCAGATCGGATCGATCTCAGTGATGACGACGCGAGTGCCCTGACCACGAAGCGCCTTTGCGCATCCTTTCCCTACTTCACCGAATCCGCAGATCACTGCGACCTTGCCAGCGAGCATTACGTCCGTGGCGCGATTGAGACCGTCGACGACTGAGTGCTGACAGCCGTACAGGTTGTCGAACTTCGACTTGGTCACCGAGTCGTTTACGTTAATCGCGGGAAACAGGAGCGTTCCTGCCTGCATCATCTGGTACAACCGGTGAACGCCGGTCGTCGTCTCTTCCGACACGCCGCGCATATCGGCCGCAACACGTGTCCAGCGCTTCGCATCGCGCTTCTGCTCAGTTCGCAGGAGATCGAGGATGACTCCCCACTCCTCCGGGTCATCGGCTTCATTGAACTGCGGTACGGCGCGCGACC
The DNA here is from genome assembly GCA_035576005.1 of Thermoanaerobaculia bacterium. GTDB lineage: Bacteria > Acidobacteriota > Thermoanaerobaculia > Gp7-AA8 > Gp7-AA8 > DATLXH01. The sequence goes on from DATLXH010000124.1 coordinate 4,004, forward strand.
CCTCGAACTCTTTCCCTTTGTGCAGAAGGAGTGTTGCGTCGCCACCATCGTCGACAATCAGATTCGGTCCACTGCCATCAGGCCACATCAGAGCCTCAGATGTGCACCACCAGTACTCCTCGAGAGTCTCGCCCTTCCAGGCGAACACCGGGACTCCGCGAGGGTTTGCTTCACTACCTTCATCTTCGGTCCGGCCGACCACAACCGCCGCGGCGGCGTGGTCCTGAGTCGAGAAAATGTTGCACGACACCCAGCGAACATCTGCGCCGAGATGCGTCAGGGTCTCGATGAGCACAGCGGTCTGAACCGTCATGTGGAGCGATCCCATGACTTTCGCACCGGCGAGCGGCTTTTCTTTCCCATACTGCTTCCGGATTGCCATCAGCCCAGGCATCTCGTGCTCAGCCAGGCGGATCTCTGCCCTTCCGAGGGTGGCCAGACTGAGGTCTTTCACTTTGTATGGCTCGCGACCTGCTGCGCGTGCAGCGGAGAATTGATCAGTCATTTCCATGGTAGTGGACATCGATGAGCTCCTGTTTGCCTGACGCCGAATCACGGCGTCGAAAGTTGATCGTTTCAAATCCGCGAGGGACTTGCTCAGCTGGTGAGTTGGTTTGTTTGCGCAGGACGACAGGTGTCATCCGCACGGCATGCGCCGGTAACTAGTGGAGTGTATTCGATGAATTGGTACCACCTGGCTTGGGATCGCCGTCGTGGGCTTCGTTCCGACTCCTCAGCATAGTCACCACTATTCCTGCGTCGTCGCGCCTCGCCCACGTCGCCGATCCCATCGCCATCTGGTACCAATTCATCAAATACACTCCACCAGGTCCGGAAGGCCTCAATTGTACAGCGAATTCCCGGGGGATGCGGCGCCAATGCGCGAGACAGATTCGACGATCACGGGCAACGACCTGCGAAGCGCTTCCGTGGGCCGCACAGACGAGTTGTCAGCATGGCTGAGCTCGCGACGCCGACTCGTCGCCCTCACGGGCGCAGGCTGCAGTACCGAGTCCGGCATCCCCGACTATCGCGGACCCCAGGGGAGCTGGAATCGAAGGAAGCCTATGACGATCGGCGAGTTCCTTCGCTCGCCCGAAAACCGCCAGCACTACTGGGCTCGCAGTTCCCGCGGCTGGCCGCGATTCGCCGCAGCACAACCAAATTCCACTCACAAGGCGCTCGCAGCGATGGAGCACGACCACCGACTCTCATTCCTGATCACCCAGAACGTCGACGGGCTTCATCAGAAGGCAGGGAGCTCCGAGGTTCTCGACCTTCATGGACGAAATGATCGTGTGATCTGCCTCGAGTGCCGGCAGCTCAGCGACCGGCAGGCCCTGCAGAATCGGTTGTATGAGCTCAACCGCAACTGGTTTGAGCGGAGCAGTGAGATCCCGTTGACGCAACTCGCCGACGGTGACTCCGAGTTGACACGCGATGACACGCTGGACTTTCGTTGCGCCGACTGTATCGCCTGCGGCGGTCTGCTCAAGCCTGATGTCGTCTTTTTCGGAGAGTCCGTTCCTGCACCTGTGGTGGCTACAGCAATGAATCATGTGGAAAACAGCGACGGGCTCCTGGTGATCGGCTCGTCCCTCACCGTCTGGTCCGGCTATCGGTTTGCCCTTGCCGCATCGAAGCTTGCCATTCCGATCGCCATCATCAACGTCGGTGACTCCCGTGCGGACGATCTGGCCGGCATCAGGGTCAATCGCGAGTGCGGAGCGGTCCTGGCAGAGCTGAATCTGTGAATGTGTCCAGGTTTCCTGCATCGCTGGCCCGCATTGCTCACAGTCCTTCGCCGCGAGACGACGGATAGCGGCTTGGATGCGAGGCGCACGGCGATTTTTGCGACGAGAGCATAGTTGACACTGTGTCGAGAGCAACCGGGGCGGGTGTAGGGACGCAGGGCCTGCGTCCGGCACCCAGACATTCGCATCAGGAATTCTGCATCCCGGCATGAACTCACGTCCAAAGCGATGGCCGACGACAATCTTCTCGGTCAGCACAGGGTACCGGACGCACGCCGTGCGTGCCTGCGCTCGCATTCTGTGAGAAATGCGGGCTAGAGGTGCAGCCTCTGATACGTGGACCGGAGCATCGTGACCCGTTTCACGTAGTTGCGGGTCTCAGAAAGCGACAGTCCTTCCAGAAACTCGTCGAGAGGCTTGGCTCGATTCTGCTGCCTCCACTTCTTGATCCTGTAAGGCCCACCGTTGTAGCCGGCCACGGCGAGCTCGACATTGCCATCCAGAAGATTGATGAGCTTACGCAGATAGTGAGTGCCTAGCTCGATGTTCACTTCCGGGTTCTCGAGACGCGAGTTTGTAAAGAGGCCGTGGATGCGGGTTCCGAGCTCGCGGCCAGTCGCTGGCATCAGCTGCATCAGGCCGGTCGCGCCGACGTGCGATTTCGCGTGGGTGTTGAACGAGCTTTCCTGCCGGATGAGCGCCATGACTAGATAGGGGTCGAGTTGCTGCTTTGCAGCGTGCTTCCTGATCGGTGCCTCGTATTTGACCGGGTAGTACATCCGGATAAAGTGCGCGGGGACTCGATCCTGTTCGACGGTCGCAAGCTCAGGCCAGGCTATGCGGAATGCCCGGACGGCGTCCTCAAAGGCGTTCTCGTGATACAGGATCTCCCCCATGAGGGCATTCGAGTACTTTCGGTTTGCCGCGTTGCTGTTTCGCTCGATCTCGATTTGTGCGTCACGGCGCACTCCGAGCGCGCTCAGCTCGTGCCCGAGTCTGAGCTCTGCAGGCATTTCCTTTTCGGCGATTTCCGACCAGTCAGGGCTACTGCTCTTGAGCGGGTTGCCGCCGAGGACAGGCTTCCTGGCTCCTCGCCTTTGTGAGTAAACGGAGTAGAGGTCCTCATACGGGGCGGCAGCGAGACGCGAGTAGATGGCTCCCGCAGCACCTTTGTCTCCGGCACGGTCCAGGGTTCGGGCAAGCCAGTAGTCGCACTGACGCTTCAAATTCGGATTCTGATAAGTGTCCCGCACGAAAGCGAACAAGGGGCGGGCGCTCGCGAGATCACCGCGCACGTACGCAGCCCAACCCTTGTTCCAGAACTTTTGAAGTCCCGCTTCTGTGGAGGGCTCCAGTTTCGCGAGCTGAGTCAACAGCTCCTGCTCGTACGCGTCCTGCTTTTTGGCCTCGGCGATTCCGATGAGCGTATTGAGTGCTTCGATTTTAATTGAGGTCTCTGCCGGAAGCAGTAGCAGGTCCTTGAGTCTTTCGACCCAGAGCTTCTCATAGCTCTCACGCTTGTAAAGCAGCGCGAGGTTAGTCACCGGCACATTCTTCTTCACGGTGACAACACGCGGCGCTGCTACGGGACGTCTTCCTTTCGCAACGGGGTTTGCCGCACGTTGTCCTTTCGTAACGGTCGCCGGACGTTTTCCCTTACGAGCCGGGGCCGCTGATCGCTTTGCTACTCCAGGTTTCGGCTTCCTGACCGGCTGCTTTTTGCGATCGGCAACAAGCCAGATTTCTCCGGCCTCGGCCATCGCTGAATTGTAGGAACGAAATGAGGCATGGCGATAAACAGAGGAGGCGGGTCGAGCACTCTTGCTTTCAACAAGGTTCAACTCTGTTCTCACAGCCGTAGCGTCCGCTGTCCTGGTGAAGGTTTCCGCTTTCTTCTTTTTTGGAACCGCTTTTTTCCCAGCTGGTTTTTTTGCCGGAGCTTTCTTCGGCGCCGACTTTTTAACGACAGCTTTCGCGGGCGGTTTTTTGGCTCCGGGCTTCTTCGCTGCCGGCTTGCCTGGCGGAGGTTTTCGTACTGGCCCCTTTTTCGTCACGCCTCTCTTCACAGGGGCAGCCCTTACGGCAGCTGCGAGGGGTCTGTTCTCGACCACGACGCGAGTTTCAATCGGGTTGATTGACCTGGAAAGAGCCTGGTAATTCTTAGCCTGGAAATAGACGGCTGGGACGGCCCACTTGTATGTGCCGCGCAGCTTTGGCTCGAGGACCCGGTTCGACTCTTCGAAACGACGCAGGTGATGCAGGGCAACGCCGCGATGAAGCACGGCTTCTTCCTGGAGTGAAGGAGAAAGGGCGCCGCTATCCACCGAAGCGAGCTCATCGAGCGCTGATTTCGGGTCGTTCGCCTGAATGAGCGCACGCACGCGAAGGAGGTGGTCGACTGGGCTCATGGGGAGCGGGTCGCTCTGTGACCGGCTGGCCATGCCGCGGAGTACCGCAGCTGCCGTTGCGACGTGGGGAGAGTCAGGATGTTCGACAACCACGGCGTGCGACGCTTCGACCATGGCGACTGGATCGCCCTGATAGAACGCTGAATCGATCCAGGCCCTGCGCGCCACTGCCTGCGCGTTGCGATCGCTTCCAGTTGCAGTCGACTGAACCCAGGCGGCACCACGCCAGTTCGCAACGCCGGAGTAGAGCGATGCGAGTGCCACTGCAACCTCTTGACGGTAAACCATCGAGGGATTTTTGTGCCAGAGCGATGCGAAGGTGCGACGCGCATCGTCGGGTCTGCCTGCAAGTTGGAGCGAATTGGCCAGATGATAAAGACGGTATTGCTCGACAGCACGAGGACCGAAAGAAAAGGAGCTGAGTTGAGCGATTGCCTGCGCATGATCCTTCTTGCCGGCCGCTTCAACTCCTGCCGCAAACTGCGTGCGGAATTTGGCGAGATCGGGAGGAGCCTCAATCTCAACCGGAACCGGGCCGCGGGCTTTCTCGATTCGTACCTCTCGGCGCGAGACGAAGAAAGCAATCGATCCTGCAATGACTATCAGGAGCGCAACCGCTGCGGGGACGATCCACCGCCGTCGCGTCTTCAGCCCGATCGACTCTCCCTCGCCCATAGCTCGCGTCCGCTGCAGATTTCACGCCTCAGCAATCTGATTCAAGAGCGCAAAGCTTGATTGACCATCCGTTCTCAGATGGTCGAATGGTTCCACGGCGAAGCTCGGACGCCTCTGGGGTTATAACCCCAGAGCGTCAGCATCGTTGTCTGCGAGGATTCTGACAAGCTCGTCGTAAAAATAGTTCGATACCTTTCGAACCTCTTCAGGAATGCGCTCGTCGTACATCTGCCGGCTCCGGTCGATGTCTTCCTTCATCCGTTCGTAAAGGTCTTTGTTCTTACGACCCTGATCGACCTTCGACTCGTTGTAAAGTTTGATTTCCGAAACCAGAAGTCGTGCGAAGCGTCTTGCCTCATCGTGCTTCTTTCCTTCCTCGGTCTGAGAGCCGCCGAGTGCTCCACCTCGCGCAAGTCCTGGAGGCGGAATGTACTGCGTGCTCGGCTTGTCGGCGTCAGACGAGGCGCCTCCACCGGCGGGGGCTGGCGGGCGAGGGGGTGCAGCGGGAGGCGGGATGCTAGGAGGAGGCGCGATGGAGGGCGCTGGGGGCAACGGAACGAAGGCCATCGGAGCGGGATCCGACTCGAGTTGAAACGAGGGGAGGGACGGAGGTGGAGCCGCTGGTGAAGCAGGGCGTGCGACGGGAGGAGGAGGGACGAATGGAGCGGGCCGTGGGGCGGCAGGTGTTGGAGCAACTGGTGATGCCGGTCGCGGGACCGGTGGGGGCGGCGCTGCCGGAGCGGCAGGTCGCGGGGCTGCAGGGACCGCTGCTGGCGCCGCTGCTGGCACCGCCACTGGTGCCGGCTGCGCCGTCACGCCGGTCGTAGCGGTCGCGCCTCCGCTGAGGGAGGGTGAAGGAATCTTCTTCCTGATGGAGAGCGTGTCGATGAGCAGTGCTGTGACGAACACCAGGAGCTCGATGGAGCTCTGATCGAAAGAAGGGTTGGAACCTTCGACCACGTCAACGTAGAGCGCTGCCGCCACTTTGTCCTTGATCACCATTGGCACTAATAGCGCCCGCTCTGTAGCAGCAGCTCCGAGCTTTGCCGAGATACTGGCTCCGTTCCAGCTGACGACCTTCTCATCCCGCAACAGTGTCCCGAGCTCGGGGATGCTGTCAGCCGTGGCGGTGAATCGCTTGACCTGCTCGTCGCTTCCGCCCGTTGCAGAGAATCCGACTCCTTTCCAACCGGTGAAGGAATCTCCCTTGAGGATCATCAGAACGGATCTCGAGCCGAACTTCAGAGACTGGTCGAGAAGAGCATTGAGGACTTCCACCTGGCTCTTCCCTCGCTCGATCGCCTGGATTGCCTCGCGCAGGGTCGAGGAGTCGGGTCCGGAGGGAGGAGGCGGAACCGCAGCGGCTTTCTCTTCTTCCAGACTCCTGATCGTCGACTGCAGGAAGGGCCTGAAGGAAACCCCCTTGAGGTCTGCCTGGATGCTTTGCATTGCGGCGTCGAGCTGCTGGTCGACCGCTTCTCTCACATCCTGGATCGAGGAGCGGATCTCGGTGACCATTTTCTCCATGGTCTCCCGCACGTGGGCGTCAATCCCCTCAGCAACTTCGTCACCCCTCACAGCCATAAATCCTCCCGATACTGTAGCTTAGCCTCAGTGAAACCTTCCACACAAGTGAGGGCGATTATCGAACCGCGCTCTCTGACGTGTCAAGGATTGTCGAATCTGGTCATTCCGCGTGGCGTTGTCACCACGCACAGAGATCAATTTCACGTTGTGTTACTTTACGAAACAGTGCGCCAGCGACGCCATCTGCCTTCTCTGCTCATCCTGTTCCTACTCATTTCATGCCGTCGCGAGGTTCAGGACGACTCGCTCACAGACTGGCTCCATGTTTTGAAGCAGAAGAAGGCCGCTCCGCTCGCGAGTGGCCCATCCGCCGGGCGGCAGGCGTACGCGAAATCTCTTCACAACTTCGTTGTCAAACATCCTACGCACGGACGTGGCCGACATGTCTATGAAGATTTCCAGATGCAGTTCGCACGCGATCTGGTTTCCATGGGTCGGGGGCGGGACGCAGTTCGCTTCTATAGAAGTGTCCTGCAACGGAATCCTGCGAATCGACAGGCGCGCGAGGAGCTGACCACCACGATCGATCGCCTCAGCGTGTCGACCGATAAGCTCGAGAGCCTGACCAAGGGAATGACGCAGCGCGAGGTCGCTGAGCGACTCGGTAAGCCGCTCCCGGGCTGGACCAGAAGTGTGGTCAAGCGCAGCAAGCGTGCAGAATCGTGGTACTACCCCAGGGAGGGACGAGGGGTTGCCGGGGTGCATTTCTACGATGGTCGGCTCCTCACTGCGGAGCTCGATTCGGAAGAGCGATTGCCGGGACTTTCGGGTCGAGTCATCAAATGAGGAATCGCCGTCCCTGAGGCGAGGTTTCATCGATTGCCCCCCTCGCTGCGATCTCGTGCGGGAAAAAGGAATTCCATGCCTCTGTACGAATATCAGTGCAAAGCCTGCAGTGCGAAGATCGAGGTGATCCAGAAATTTGCCGATGCGCCGATCAGCGTCTGCCCTTCGTGCGGCGGAGACATGAAGAAATTGATTTCGTCGCCTGCCATTCAGTTCAAAGGCTCCGGTTTCTACATCACTGACTACTCGAAGGGAAACAGTGGCAGCAATACGCAACCAGGATCCGCTGCTTCATCGGAGGGTAAAGCTGAAGGTTCTGGTGGCGGCGATAAGTCTGACAAGAGCGGGGGCACGGGCGAGAGTAAGGGCGAGTCGAAGAAAGAGAGCTCAACCGCAAGTGTGACAACTGAAAGCAAGCCGGTGGCAAGTTGAGCGGCGATTCCCATCTCGCGGTGATACAGAAGGGAGCCGCGTTCAAGCGGCGGGCCGACTCAGTGCTCGAGGAGGTGTTTCGATCGCTCTTCGAAGAGATCGACACGGACAAGCTCAAGCGCGAGGCTGACCAGCTGCGGCTGCAAAGTCCCGACTTCGATCCAGTCGATCACGCGCGCCTGTTGTCGCGCAGGACTGCGCTTCGCTGTGCCGCCGCAGGAGCTGTGAGCGGAGTTCCTTCAGGATTCCTGGCCATCGGGACACTCGGCGCCGATCTGGCCTACCTGATTTATCAGCAGTTCCGGCTGATTCTCGGCATCGCAACTCTCTACGGCCATGAGCCATCTCAGCGCGAGCGATTCAACGAAGCACTTGCATGTCTTGCGTATGGTTCGGGAGTCGGACTGGGTAAAGGTGGAATTGCCGTGATGCTGGAGGCGGCTACGATTGAAGGCGGCATCATTGCCGAGAGAATCGGTACGCGTTTCCTTCGCGACAGACTCTCGAAGTTCGTTCCATTCGTGGGGATCGTCTCCGGTGGAGCGCTCAACTACTTCGCGGTCAGCTCGGTCGGCAGGAACACGATCCGTTACTACGAGTCGAAGATCGATCCACTGCTCGCAGACGAGATCTGGTCCGAGGGCGATCGCGAGCACGCGTAACGCGGTCGGCCAGTACACACACACGCCGTGTGATCGTTTGCCCGCAGTTCTCGCAGCTCTCAGTGAACGCACACAGAGTGTCATTCCGAGCGGGTAAAAAGCGGGGAACGCTGTTGAAGAAGTGATGACACTTGGCGGGACTCGCGCCCCGAAGGGGCGAATCCCTCTCCCCGGCGGGGAGAGGGTGGTCGCGTCAGCGACCGGGAGGTGCGCCCGAAAGCGCACGCGAGCAGAAGGGTGAAAGTCCTTTCTGGTCAAACGTTCATTGACTAAAGCTGACCGTAACTGCGTCGTGGTAACACGGGGTGGGGAGCAACGGGAGGCAAAACGACCGGT
>DATLXH010000125.1:0-23023 GCA_035576005.1 Thermoanaerobaculia bacterium
CCAAATCTCCGGCGAGGATCGTCTTTTTGCTTGTTTCGGCGACCAAGGCCCTCGTTCGCTCACGATCTGCTCCGCTCTGAAGCTCTCCGAGACATCATAATCATCAGCGACATTTGAGACGATCTCCTCGGGAGAGGGGAGACGCCGCTTCGCCGCTGAGTCACTCTCGCTCGGCGATCGAAAAGACAAACTGCACTACCATCCCTTCACGATGCTTCTCTCGATCCTTGCAGGAATCTCCATCCTCCTCTTCACGCTGCTTCTCATCGAGCTCGCGGGCGCAGGTCGCAGTATCCCGAAACTCGGGCAACTCTCTTCCGAGCGTAGTTCGTGGCCCTCCGTTTCGATCGTGATTGCGGCTCTCAACGAAGAAGCCACGATCGCCGAAGCGCTCGATTCCGTGCTCGCGCTCGATTACCCCGATCTGGAAGTGGTCTTCGTCGATGATCGGAGCAGCGACGCCACAGGCTCGATCGTCGCGGCACGCGCAACAAAGGATCGACGCCTCCGTCTGGTTACAGTACGTGAGCTGCCTGAGGGCTGGCTGGGGAAGAATCACGCTCTGCATGTAGGCGCGGGACAGGCACGCGGGGAGTTGTTGCTGTTCACGGACGCCGACATCGTTTTCGAGCCGACTGCTCTGCGCCGTGCGGTCGGATACATGGAAGATACAAAGATCGATCACCTCACTGCAGGGGCCGAGGTGCGCTCGAGGTCGGTGCCTCTGGGGATGTTCATCGCTGCCTTTGGGTTTTTCTTCGTTCTCTACGCCAGACCCTGGCGCGCAAAGAATCCACGCTCAAAAGCTCACGTCGGGATCGGCGCGTTCAATCTCGTGCGCAGCTCTGTCTATCGCGGAATCGGAGGGCACCAGCCAATTGCCATGCGCACCGATGACGACATGATGCTCGGAAAACTCGTGAAGAAATCGGGCGCAAGGCAGGACTTCGTCTCCGCAATTGGAATGATCCGGGTGGAGTGGTACCCCTCGGTTCGCAAAGCGATCCGCGGCCTGGAGAAGAACGCATTCACCGGATGCAACTACAGCATGACCATCGTGGTGATGGGAACGCTTACGCTGCTGGCGCTCTATGTCTGGCCCTTCGTTGCGTTGTTTGTCACGGACGGCTGGCTGCGGGCAGCGAACGGACTGATCGTGGCGGTGATCCTCTCGATCATCGCCATCCTGTCGCATGCGTCAGGGAGCCGATGGTGGTATGCGTTCGGATTCCCCCTGGCCACGCTTCTCTTCATTTACGTTCTATGGCGTTCCGCAATTCTGGCGCTGGCGAACGGAGGGATTGACTGGCGGGGCACGCACTACTCTCTCGCTGCACTACGCGCGAACAAGGTGTGATCTTCCTGATTGACGGCCGGTTCGCGCAAGGGTATTGAACGTTCGATTCCGTTCGAAGAAACTGTATTGATGTCCTCGCTCCGCTCCGTTCCTCGCTCCGCATGGAAAGCGCTCATCGCCGGACAGCTCGGCTGGATGCTCGATTCGATGGACTTCCTTCTCTTCACGTTCGCTCTACGCGCGATCCAGAAGGAGTTCTCGCTCGATTCGGCAACGATGGGACTTCTGACGTCGGTGGCTCTGGTCGCCGCGGCAGTCGGAGGAATCGCCTTCGGACGGATCGCAGATCGAATCGGACGAGTCTCCGCGATGACTCTCACGATGGTGATCTACTCGCTTGCGACTGGAGGCATGGCCACCGCATCTTCGGTCTGGCAGCTCTTCTTCTGGCGTGCTCTGGTCGGAATCGGGATGGGAGGGGAGTGGTCGTGCGGATCGGTCCTGGTCGCGGAGAGCTGGCCAGCAGAACACCGGGCCAAGGCTGCAGGGATGATGCAGTCGGCCTGGGCTGTCGGCGCACTTCTCGCTGCGGCGCTCTCGGCCCTCGTCCTCGAACGTTTCGGCTGGCGTGTACTTTTTTTGATTGGCGTGTTCCCCGCGATCCTCGCGTACTTCATTCGTCGAAACGTTGAGGAGCCGGAGATCTGGAAGAGGGCAAAAGAGGTCGCGTCACCCACGGGATGGGGAGAGATCTTTGCGCCGCGATTCCTGCGCACGACGCTCGTGGCCACGATGGTGGCGGCATCGACTCTGATTGCGTACTGGGGAATCTTCACCTGGCTTCCTGCTTATCTGGCTACGCCCGTCAGCCAGGGCGGAGTCGGTCTATCCGTGACGAAATCCGCTACCTGGATGATCGTGGTGCAACTCGGGGCGTTCGCGGGGTACCTCTCGTTCGGCTGGATCGCCGATCGTCTTGGCCGTCGCCCTGCGTTCACGCTCTTCATGATCTGCGCGACGCTGGTCATTCCTGCGTACGCTGCCGCCGCCTCGCACCCGTCGGTTCTTCTACTGATCGGACCGCTCGTCGGATTTTTTGCGCACGGCTATTTTTCGCTCTTCGGAGCACTGCTTTCGGAACTGTTTCCTACATCGCTTCGTGCCACTGGTCAGGGCTTCTGCTACAACGCCGGACGCCTTGCTGCAGCCGCAGCGCCGTTTGCAATCGGGTTCGCTGCCGACTCAGTCGGACTGGGCGTAGCTCTCACGGTCAATGCGCTCTTCTTCACGCTCGCCGGAGCACTGATCTGGTTGTTGCCGGAAACGCGAGGGAGGGAGCTGGCGTGATGACAAGACAGCCGGTTGGCCGCTTCATCGATCTGAGCTGCGATCTCGGTGAGGCAGGCTCGGATGACGACGCCATTGTCGAAGCAGCGATCTGGCCATTGATCAGCTCGGCGAACGTTGCCTGCGGCGGTCACATCGGTGACAGAGACAGTATGCAGCGCGCGGTTGAGCAGGCAATCGAGCACGACGTGTCGTTCGGCGCGCATCCTTCATACCCGGATCGAGAGAACTTTGGACGGCGGAGCATGTCGATATCGCGTGAGTTGCTCATGGAGACCCTGGTGGAGCAGATGACGACTCTCGCTGAGATCGCACGAACGAACGGCCGTGCCGTGACGCACGTGAAGCCGCACGGGGCGCTCTACAACGACGCACATCATGACCACGCTCTCGCGGACACAATCGCCGAGGCCGTTCACGTTTTCGACAAGGAGGCCAGCCTCGTCTGCGCGCGGAGCTCGGCAATGTTCGCCGCTGCTCAGCAGCGCGGCATTCGTGCAGTCGCCGAGGGTTTTGCGGATCGCCGCTACCGTCGAGACGGATCACTTGTTCCTCGAAGCGAGCCAGACGCTCTGCTGATGGATCCTTTCGAAGCGGCCGCTCAGGCAAGGCTCATAACGGATGAAGGCGAGGTGGCAGCGAAAGGCGGGGAGCGAATCGGAATCGCAGTAGAGACAATCTGCATTCATTCGGATATGAAGGATTCCGTTCGACGTCTTCGTGCCATTCGGGACAATCTGACGAGTGGTGGGATTGGAGTACAGTCATGTCACCCGCGTAATCATGTGTGAGCGCAAAAGTCATCCCAAGCCCAGGCTTCTGATGACATCGGTTCACTGACTGACTTGGTTGAGCCGCGAAGCGGCGTATCTCCCCGGCGGGGAGAGGGAAGCGAGCGGAGCGAAGCAGGGAGAGGGGCGTGAAAGTCTCGCCAGTCCGTAGGAAAAGGCGAGGTCTTCGTATCTCTCGCGGCCCCTCTCCCGGTCGCTAAGGCGACCACCCTCTCCCCGCCGGGGAGAGGGATACGCGCCCCTGCGGGGCGCGAGTCGGCGCGCCGGGATGGGACAATCGTTCATCGATGAACGAACAGCTTTCAATCAGACGGGCCGGGCACCGCGCGGTTCTCGCGGTGTTTCGTACTGTCTCCCTCGCAGAGCTACAGCGGGCTGCTGCCGAGGCCCGTTCGCTTGCAAACGTTGAAGCCGTTGTCATCGGTCACTCTTCGCTTCTTGTGTTGTTCGACTCTCGAGAAACGGACGCAGTAGAGATCTCATCTGCTCTGCAGAGAAATTTCCGTGATGCTCGTGTCGCCGGAAGTTGGGTTGTCGGGCCACGACCGACGGCAGCGGCGATTCACGAGATCGGGGTCAGCTTCTCATCTGAGGATGCTCCGGACCTGCCCGACTTCCTGGGGCATACAGGAATGACTGGCGACGAGTTTCTCTCGCGTATTCGCTCCGTCCCACTTCGCGCCAGATATCTGGGATTTCGGCCCGGTTTCGCGTATCTGGAGGGGCTTCCTCCTGAGTGGTGGGTGCCTCGCCGGCAAAGCTCCCGCACACGCGTTCCCGCTGGCTCCTTCGCGGTCGGGGGAGAGATGGCTGGGTTCTACCCCACGGACTCGCCCGGAGGGTGGAACCTGCTGGGCCGCACATCGGTCAGACTCTGGGATCCTGCACGAGAACAGCCCAACCTCATCGGAGCAGGAGACGAGATCCGTATCCGCCCGGTGCACAGCGCTGAAATCGACGTTGAAGTAGAAAAGGAAGTGATCGTTGAATCGGGACTCTCTTTATCCGCGTCCGAAGACAAAGCGATCCTGGCGACAGTACGAAAGTCCGGGCAACTTTCTCTCATCGTGCTGCCTCGCAACGAGCGGCGGTACGACTCTGGTCTACCACCCGGAGGACGCTTCGACGAGACAGCGGCTGCTGCGGTCAATCGCGCCGTTGGAAACCCGCCCGATGCTGCGGTACTGGAATGCGCAATGGTCGGGCCGACAGTGGTGATGCATCGCGAAACAATCCTTTCCTGGTGGGGCGCCGAGGTTTCGATTCGGGTGAACGGAAAGGTAGTGGTCCAGTCTCGCCTCTTTGAGGACGGGCCGGGGATGTCGTCGAGGTTGGCGTACTGAGGAACGGCCTGCGAGGGTATCTGGCGATGTCGGGCGGAATTGCGACGCTGGGCGGACCGTATGATTTATCGCCGCATGCGCTTCGCGTAGGAGAGTCAATAAAAACCGCCATGGCCCTCACAGGAAGAGGACGTCAGGCGCATCTCGAGCAAAGCGATCGAAAAAGGCTTCAGGCAATGATCGGGCCTCATGACTGCGATCCTTCACTAATCGAGATTGTGGCTGGCTCGTCGTGGACCGTGACCGCTGCGCTGGACCGCACCGGTATCCGCGTGGGTTCGAAAAACGCTCACGGCATCGTGCCGCCGGCGGACCTCCAGTCATGCGGAGTTCAATTCGGCACTGTGCAGTTTCATCCCAATGGAGACCTGGTGATCATGGGACCGGATCATCCATCCACCGGTGGATACCAACAGGTGCTGACTGTGTTGACTGGCGATCTCTGGAAACTCGGTCAGCTCATGCCTGGGGACGAAGTGACCTGGGACATTCAACAACCGTAAGGGCCCCTGCGACGCAATTGGGAAATGCGGGCTCGCACGAGGTTACACTCGCGATAGATGAGTCTCGCTCAACCCAGAACGACTCCGCAGGTCCGGATCAAGAACCATACCTCTTCTGAGCTTACCGCCCTTCTCTCCGAAGTCGGCGTGACTCCGCGGCTTGCGCGACAGCTTCAGAGCGCTGCAGTCCGCCGTGGAGCGTTGGAGATCCCTCGGGTTTTGCCGGAGACCTCGCCTTACGTACTGGCGCGGGTTGGCCAGGTCGCCAGCATTCCGGCACTCGAGCTGATCGATAAAATCGTATCTCCCCGCGATGGTTTCACCCGTTACCTGTTTCGTGGCGACGGTCCGGACCTTTTTGAAGCGGTCAGGATTCCTCTGCTTCATCGGGCCGGCGACCTCAAGCACATTGTGTGTGTCAGCTCCCAGGTCGGCTGTGCGCTGCGTTGCGACTTCTGCGCGACCGGCCGCCTGGGTTTTCGCAGAAATCTCGCGACCTGGGAGATCGTCGACCAGGTCGTTCATATCCAGCGCGACTCAGTCGAGCCGGTTCGCGGAGTCGTCTTCATGGGGATGGGCGAGCCGATGTTGAATTACGACTCTGTGATGCGCGCAGCGGAAGTCATCTCCGAGCCGTGCGGCATGGCCATCAGTGCGAAAGCGATCACGATCTCCACCGTGGGGATCGTTCCTGCGATCCAGCGCTTCACCAGTGAGCGCCGGCCCTTTCGGCTGATTGTCTCGTTGACGAAAGCTGAGAGTAGCAGTCGGAAGCTGCTCCTTCCGATCGAGGCAACCTATCCGTTACCCGAGTTGATCGCCGCGCTGCGCGAGTATCAAGCTGCGACAGGAAAGCGCATCACCCTGGCCTGGACACTCATCTCCGGCTACAACACGAGCCAGACAGACGCCCGGGAGCTCGCTGAGCTCACGCGCGGACTGGCGATCAAGCTCGATCTGATCGACGTCAACGATTCGACTGGCCGATACGTGGCGCCGTCTGATGAGGAAAGGAATCACTTCCGCGACGCGCTTCGCGTCGAGCTCGGCATGCCTGTGGCTCGGCGCTACAGCGGAGGTCAGGACATCGACGGGGGCTGTGGGATGCTTGCTGGCGCCGCCGGCGGAACCGGTGAGTAAATAGAACGTCTGATGAGTGCTCACACCGTCGAACCCGTCTTCTTTACCCGGCCGGGCATGGTGGGGCGCAAATCTGTGTTAGCAATCATTCAGGGAAGGTTCTCCGTGTATCCTGTCTGACACGGACTGGAGCTCTGGCGGTGGATAAATCGCCCTCCCTCTACTTTTATCAGGAGATATTGATTTGGGAAAACCACAGGTTTCTTTTTCTAAGCGTCAGAGGGAACAGGCCAAGCGCGAGCGTCAGAAGATGAAGGTCGAAAAGCGGGACCAGCGCGCCAGTGAACCGAAGAAAAACCCTGCAGACGACGAGTTTCAGCTGCTCACCGGCAATGAGCCACGCGAGGATTTTGACCTGGACCCCCAGGCTACCTGAGTCATCTGGATCCAATCGCTATCATCCGACTTCGATCCAGGCCTGCTCGCCCGGATGGCGGTCTCGCAGGTTAACGCTAGTTGAAACTCGACATCCGGTGAACGTCTCAAACGCAGGTTGATCGCGTTCTCGAGACGTGAGTTCTCAACGTCGGCCACGTGCGGGACACTCCCTGTTCGATGGCACGCAACTGAGATTCGATTCCGTGATCGGCGACGTCCACAGGGACCCTCACTCGGCGCTAAGCGCGCCACCCACTCCCGCCGGGAGAGGGAAAAACCGTTTTACGGCTTCGAGCGCTTTGGTCCTTTGCCGTCGGGCTTCCCGCCTGGAAAGAATCCCTTCCCCCCTCGCGGTCCTGGCTTCGCATCGTCTCTCTTGTTGTTGTAGGGACGAGACGCCGGCGAGCTGCTGCGTGTTCCGGAATCGGCACGCGATGATCTGAACGCTTTCTTGTCAGGCTCCGAAAAAGAAGGGCGGCTATCGTCACGTTGCGCCCGCGGATTCGGCTTCCCATAAGGCATCGATGCTCTTGGCGGCGCCCCGGCTCCCGCTCGGGAGAATGGACGTTCCGCCTTGTAAGTCTTTCGCGGCGCACCGCCCTCGCCCTCGGCTCCATCTCGCGAAGATGCCTCTCGAACATTGAGCGGCCTTCCGCGGAAGCGTGCGCCGGCAACCTTGGCAAGCACCTGATCGCGATACTTCGCGGGAATCACCACGATCGTCATGGTTTCGCCGATTTCAATTGGACCGATATCTCGTCCCGGGACGTCTGCTTCATTTGCGATTGAGCCGACGATGTCGGCGGGACGAATCCCGTCCTGCTTGCCGACTCCCATCGAGAGGCGGACCTTCGGCTCTCCATCGTCATCCCTGCGCGGGGGTCGCCGCTCGCTCGTGGGCTCGTAACTCGAGTGAGCGGGTCGCTCGCTCTGTTCTCTTCCTGAGGGGCGAGGAGGTCTCTCCGCTCTGAGGTCGCCGGCAGCTGCGGTCCACTCCGTCTTCGGTCGGGAAGGCGGCCGAACAGGGGCCGTATTCACGCGCTCGAAAATTTGCGGACGCTCAGGCTCAGGCACGAGCGAGCGCGAACTGTTAGCCAGGCGCGCTGCTGCCGCCGCGACTTCAGCCATGTCAAAACCACCTTCATCGACCAGTTGCTCGACAAGCTCGACATAGAGATCGAGGTCGCCATCGTTGAGACTCTTGCGCAGATTGTCCTTGAACAGGGCCACCCGTTTTGCGGCGACATCCGCACCGGTCGGTATCTTCATCGCCTTGATCTGAGTGCCGGTGAAGCGCTCGATCTCACGCATCATCCGCCGTTCCCGCGGCGTGATAAAGAGCGTCGCCAGCCCTCGTCGCCCCGCGCGCCCCGTGCGTCCGATCCGATGGACGTAGGCTTCGACGTCGTGCGGAATGTCGTAGTTGATGACGTGCGAGATCTGTTCGACGTCGAGACCGCGAGCGGCGACATCGGTGGCGACCACAATCTCCAGTTGACCGGCCCGCAGCCGGCGGATGACGCTTTCACGCAGTGGCTGAGTCATGTCGCCGTGCATCGCTTCCGACGCGAAGCCGCGCGCCTGCAGTTTTTCCGAAAGCTCGGCTGCACCGTTCTTTGTTCGGCGAAAGATGAGAACCGCTTCGCTCGATTCGATCTCGAGAATCTGCGTGAGCACCTCGAGCTTCTGTCCCTCAGAAAGGTTCAGGAACCGCTGCTCGATTGCAGGGGTGGTCTGCGCTCTATGCTCGATCTCGATCCGGGTCGGATTCTTGAGGTACCGCTTGGAGATTCGGAGGACCTCAGCGGGCATCGTCGCCGAGAAGAGCGCCACCTGGCGTTCGGTCCCTGCTTCAGACAAGATCCGCTCGACCTCCTCCTGGAATCCCATCTTCAACATCTCGTCCGCTTCGTCGAGCACGATCATGGTGATCGCACTCAGGTTGAGGGTCTTCCGATCGAGATGGTCGATGAGGCGGCCAGGAGTGCCGACGACGATCTGCGCGCCGCGCTGAAGGGCACGCAACTGCGTGCCCATCGGTGCGCCACCATAGACGGGCAGGACGCTGATGGAACCGATGCCTCGCGCGTACGAATGAATCGCCTCTGCCACCTGCATGGCGAGCTCGCGTGTGGGGGCGAGGACGAGCGCCTGCGTAGCCCTGCTCTCGGGGTCGATCCGCTCGAGCATCGGAAGCGCGAATGCGGCGGTTTTTCCCGTACCGGTCTGTGCCTGACCGATGACATCGCCTCCTGCAAGCAGGACGGGGATCGTCCTTTCCTGGATCGGTGTGGGAGCTTCGTATCCCAGCTCCACCAGGATTTTGACTACGCTGTCTCGCAGTCCAAGTTGAGAGAAGGGGCTGATTTTTGGGGTTGGCGGAGTGTCGTCGATTGAGTCGGTCATCGTAATCCTTGTATGGCAGCGCAGCAGCTGACGTGCCGATTGTAATCGCAGCCGGAAGTTTGCACGGAGCTCCCCCCTCTCCCGAGGGAGAGGGGTTAAACCGCTACAATCCCGCTTCCGCGCTTCGGCGCTACGAGGAGACTGCATGTCATCGAGACTGGTTGCGCTGATCATCGCCCTTGTTTCGCCGCTCATCCTGGCGGCTGCTCCGAAAGGAAAGAAAGCAGACATGAAAAAATCGACCACGTCTTTTCAGCGTGAGCAGTTCACGATTCCTCACCAGAAGTTCGTGCTCGAGAATGGCCTCACTCTCCTCGTTCACGAGGATCACAGCGTGCCGGTCGTCGGCGTGAATCTCTGGTATCACGTCGGATCTCGCAACGAGAAGCGCGGAAAGACCGGGTTCGCCCACCTTTTCGAACATTTCTTTTTCAACGGCAGCGAGAATCATCCTCACGGGTTCCGCGAAGCGATGGACGACCTCGGCGCAAACAATCGCAACGGCACCACGAACACGGATCGGACGAACTTCTTCCAGGATGTTCCAGTGGCGGCTCTCGAGCGGACGCTTTATCTCGAGGCGGACCGGATGGGCTTTTTGGCGGGCTACATCTCGAAGGAGATGCTCGAGCGCGAGCGCGGGGTCGTGCAGAACGAGAAACGGCTTGGCGAGAACCAGCCGTACGGCCGGGCGTTCTCTCAGATGGTTGAAACGATCTACCCCTACTCGCATCCCTACAGCTGGTCGACGATCGGCAGCATGGACGACCTCAATGCGGCATCCCTCGAGGACATTCGAGAGTGGTACCGCACTTACTACGGCCCCAACAATTGCGTTCTTTCTCTGGCCGGTGACATCACACCTGAGCGCGCGCTCGAGCTGGTGAAAAAGTACTTTGGAGGAATCCCTCCGGGCCCGCCACTGCGCCGCACGGAGGAATGGATCCCGCGACTCGAATCGAACGTGCGCGATCAGATGGAAGACCGTGTCGCGCAGACACGCATCTACCGGATCTATCACGCTCCTGCATGGCGCAGCAGGGAGATTCCGCATCTGGAACTCCTTGCCAGCGTGCTCAGCGGATCGAAGAGCGCACGACTCGACAGGCGTCTGGTCTACGACAAGGAACTGGCGACCAGCGTCTCAGCCGCCGTATGGGATAAGGAGCTCGGCAGCAACTTCATCCTGACGGCAAACGTCAAGCCGGGGATCGATCCAGCGCTGGTTGAGCGCGAGATGGATTCGGTCGTTTCGGAGTTGCTCGAGAAAGGGGCGACGTCCGCCGAGCTTCAGCGCGCTCAAAGCCGGACCCTGGCCGACTTTGTTCGCGGCATGGAACGGCTCGGCGGCTTCGGCGGGCGCTCGGACATCCTTGCCAGAAGTATGACCCTCGGCGGCAGTCCTGACAGCTACCTCGACCGTCTGGAGACTCTTGCGAAGGCGACTCCCGCGGATCTGAAAAAGGCTGGCCGAACCTGGCTTCGTGCAAACCACTACACACTTCTGGTCAAGCCATTTCCGCGTCTTGCGGCGGCGACTACAACACTCGATCGAAAGATTCTCCCCCCTCTCGGCGATGCCCCGGACGTCCGGTTTCCCGAGGTTCAGCGAGCGAAACTCGACAACGGTCTCTCGGTCATTCTCCTCGAGCGTCACACGGCGCCAATCGTCAATGTCTCCCTGGTCATTGATGCCGGCTATGCCGCGGATCGCGCCGAGAAGGCCGGAGTGGCTTCGCTGGCCCTCGATCTGATGGATGATGGAACGACGAGCCGCGACAACTTCCAGATCGTGGACGAGCTCGATGCCCTCGGCGCGAAGCTCGGCACGGGCAGCTCGCTCGATCTTTCGTTCGTTCGCTTACAGGCGCTGCCCGCCAACCTTCGTGCTTCGCTCGACATCCTTTCCGACGTCGTGCTGCATCCCGCATTTCCCCCTGATCTTGTTGCGCTCGAGAAGCGTCGACGTCTCACTCAGATCGCTCAGGAAAAGTCGCAGCCCGGAGGCGCGGCACAGCGCGTACTGCCCGGCCTTCTTTTCGGGGCCGGCCACGCATATTCGACTCCCTTCTCCGGACTGGGCTTCGAGAAGACAGTCGCCACGATTACTCGCGACGATCTGGCGGGCTGGCACAGCAACTGGTTTCATCCGGGCAACAGCACCATCATCGTGACAGGTGACGTGACGATGGAGAAGGTGCTGCCCGAGCTGAAACAGGCGTTCTCGGAGTGGCGACCGGGAACGGCCCCGGTGAAGAAGATTGATCCGGTTGAGAGCACTGCAGGGGGAAAGATCTATCTCATCGACAAGCCCGACGCACCACAGTCTGTGATTGTCGCGGCGCACGTCTCGGAGACCGGAGGGCAGCCTGAAGATCTTGCAATCGAGCCGGTGATGCGGAACTTCGGAGGCATGGCCACCTCGAGGCTGATGAGAAACCTCCGGCTCGAGAAGCACTGGAGCTATGGCGCTTCGGCGACTCTCGTCAATGCCCGAGGCCAGCGTCCGTTCATGATCGTTGCGCCGGTACAGAGTGACAAGACGAAAGAGTCAATGATAGAGATCGCGAAGGAACTGCGCGGCGTGGCAGGGGAGCGGCCTGTGGCGGGCGAAGAGTTCGCGAGCATCATGCGGAACATGACCCTTCGTCTCCCTGCGCGATTCGAGACACTGGAAGCGTTGGAAGCTGCAGCGATCAGTCTGGTGAACTACGGTTATCCTGATGACTACTACGCGAATTACTCGCGCAACATGCGCGCGCTGACCGAATCCTCTCTTGGGAACGCAGCGAGTAAGTACGTGAAGCCTGAGTCCGTCATCTGGATCGTCGTCGGTGACCTCGCAAAAGTGGAAGCCGGCATCAGGGAGCTCGGATTCGGTGAGGTCCGTCGTATGAACGCTGACGGGGAGCTGATCGAATGACGCGACCCGATCGAAATCCGGCTCAGTTTCAGGCCCGCGACCGGACATTCCGGTGTCCGGCGGCAGGAGGATGCAGGTTCAGATGAAGACTGAGCTCGCGAAGGTTCCCATCAACGGACAGCTGCAGTTCGAGCTGATCGAATGCGTCGAGGGAGCCGCGGAAATCTCGATGCCCGTTCTACCCTGGTTCGAGCAGGAAGGGGGCGTGATCCATGGTGGAATCATCACGAGCCTGGCGGATACCGCTGCTGTCTACGGGATATACCCTTTTCTGAAACCAGGGGAGGCAATGACCAGCATCGAGCTGAAGATCAACTTCGTGCGGCCCGGGCGACTGTCGGGCGGGGATCTGAACGCAAAGTCGACGACCGTGCGGCGCGGTGGAACGATCGCACTTTGCGACGTCGAGGTGTCGCAGGCCGCGTCGCTCATAGCGAAGGGGTTGTTCACCTATCTCATCATGAAGAAGCGAGCGTGAACGGTTCCCGGCGCATCTGGTCGGCAATGAGCCGGTGTTACGGAAGCATCGAGTGCGGAGCTTCGCCTTTCGTCCTGACCGGACCTTTGCTATTGCTTTTGCTGGTCTCATGTCGAAGCATCGCGCCTGTGCGTGAGACCGGATTTCTCAACAGATCCGTAAAAGTCGGGACGATGACGTATCCCTACGTCGTCTACGTTCCGAAGGAGTACGACAGGCGACGCAGCTGGCCTGTCGTGCTTTTCCTGCATGGTGCTGGCGAGCGGGGAAGCGATGGGATCCGTCAGACCGGATTCTCGCTCGGCCACGCCATCCGGAATGGCGACGTGAAAGTTCCATTCGTCGCGCTGTTCCCCCAGGCGCCGGCTGATAAGCAGTGGCTCGGGGAAGTTGCCGATGCTGCCATCCGCGCGCTCGATCGAACGGTGGATGAGTACCGTGGCGACCCGAAGAGAATCTACCTGACGGGGCTCTCACTGGGAGGGTATGGGACGTGGCACCTCGCGATCGCGAACCCCGACAGGTTCGCTGCGATCGTTCCGATCTGCGGCGGAATCGTGGCGCAGGAAAGCGCGCAATCGGTGAGGCAGTCGCCTCTCACGAAACGGGCGGGCGACCCGTACCGGTTCGTTGCGCGCGCGTTGCGTGACACGCCGGTCTGGATTTTTCACGGTTCGGCAGATCAGGTCATTCCGGCTTCCGAGTCACGGCTCATGGAGGCGGCGCTGAAAGAAGAGGGCGGCAACGTTCGCTACACCGAGTACAAGGGTGTAGGGCACAACTCGTGGGACCGCGCGTACACGGACCCCGAATTGTGGAAGTGGCTCATGGCGCAGCGGCGATGAGCCTGGTTTTTTTCTCCCCCTCTCCCGGCGGGAGAGGGTGCCGCGTCGAGCGGCGGGTGAGGGTCCCTGGTGGCGTTGCGAAAATCCTCACCTCTACCAGATCGCTCGTACAACAATCTTTCATCTGATTCCTGAGGCGATCAAGACCGATCTCGAAGATCGGTGAAGCGTAAGACCCTCACCCCTGACCCCTCTCCCGCGGGGAGAGGGGGACCCACCCATCCTCGCGCTGCAATCTTCTACCGCTCCGCCGTCACGATCCCCCAGATCCAGTTCCTCCACACACAGTCCAGCTTCGTGAACCCCGCCGCTTGCAACATCGCGAAATGTTCCGCGAGGGGAGTGTAGTGGTCGTGGGCAGCGGCATGATCGACGAGGCTGCTCGTCTCGGCGTCGCTGCAGTGACCGGCAGACCGGCAGAACTCGAGCCACCTCTCCCAGTTGATGGCGTGATTCTCTTCCGTTCCTCCGCGCAGCTGGTCTGCAAAGCGAAATGTCCCGCCCTCATCGGTGAGCTGCGCAATGCGCTCATAGAGCGGGGATTTGTCGCGAACGTGGTGGAGGCTGATGCTCGAGACCACGACATCGAATTGCCCAAGGGTGGCGGGTAGTTGCTCGAACAAGCTCTCGACGAACGTTGCCTGGCGCGACAGACGCTTCCTCGTCACATTCAGCATTTCGGGAGATGCATCAACGAGTGTGAGCTTCGCCGATGGGTATCTTTCCGCGAGGGAAAGCGACAGATTTCCAGTTCCGCATCCGAGCTCGAGCACGCGATCCGCGGCGGGAGGAAGGTAATCGATCAGCCGCTCGATCATTTCGTCATAGCGAGGAACCGCGCGCCGGATCCGCGAGTCGTATGATTCAACCATATCGCCGAAGTAATCGGCTGCCGTGGACGGGACAGACATTCGCGGATTATCGCGCAGAGTTCCCGTCATTGCTCATCGGTAAGTTAATATCCTCGGCCCCATGAGCCGATCCGTTTTACTCAGCTGCGAAGCAGTCAGTAAGTCCTTCACCTCGAGACCTCTTTTCGAGAACCTTTCCTTTACGCTGTTTGACGGCGATCACGTCGGTCTGGTTGGGCCAAACGGCTCAGGCAAATCGACCCTGCTCAAGATCCTGGCGGGCGTCGAGCAGGCCGACTCCGGCGCGCGTGTCATGCGAAAAGGCGTTCGCGTTGGCTACGTTCCCCAGGATCCCGTCTTTGCACCCGGCAAGTCCGCGGAAGAGGTTCTCCTCGAGGCACTCAGTTCCGAAACGAATCTCGATGATTACGAGAAGTCTCTGCGCGTTGGTATGGCCCTGCGCAAGACTGGCTTCACCGACCGTGCTGCCAGCGGGTACGGTCTCACTGACCAGCTTTCGGGCGGATGGAGGAAACGCCTCGCCATCGCACGGGAGCTCGCCTTTGAGCCCGACATCCTCCTCCTTGATGAACCTACCAACCATCTCGACGTCGAAGCGATCCTCTGGCTGGAAGGACTGCTCAAGACCGAACCGGAAGCCTTCATCGTTGTCAGTCATGACCGCTACTTTCTCGAGAACATCGCAAAGAGAATGCTCGAGCTGAACCGGACCTATCCCGACGGTCTTTTTCAAAGTAACGGGAGCTACAGCGACTTCCTCGAGCGCCGCGACGAGCTCCTGAAGAACGAAGCGACGTATCAGGACACCCTCGCCAATCTGGTTCGCCGCGAGATGGAATGGTTGCGGCGAGGCCCGAAAGCCCGTACCACGAAGTCCAAGGCACGCATTCAGTCAGCGGGAAAGTTGATCGATGAGCTGGGCGACAGCAGGTCGAGGAGTGCGGTCTCGACCGCGAAGATCGACTTCAACTCCTCCGAGCGCAAAACGAAGCGCCTCTGGACAGGCAAAGGACTGAGCAAACGCCTCGGCGATAAGCCGCTGGTGAATGATCTCGATCTGCTTCTGGTCCCGGGAATGCGCCTCGGGGTTCTCGGGCCGAATGGATCTGGCAAGACCACGCTGCTCCGGATGATCATCGGCGAAGTCGAGCCCGACCAGGGAACCATCGAACGAGCCCATCAGTTGCGGGTGGTCTATTTCGAG
Source organism: Thermoanaerobaculia bacterium (assembly GCA_035576005.1). Lineage (GTDB taxonomy): Bacteria > Acidobacteriota > Thermoanaerobaculia > Gp7-AA8 > Gp7-AA8 > DATLXH01. The sequence continues at coordinate 15,528 of DATLXH010000125.1, forward strand.
CAGAACCGCGAGAGCCTCGACCCTAACATCACGCTGAAGCGAGCTCTGGCCCCCGAGGGAGATTCCGTCGTTTATCGCGACCGGTCTCTGCACGTGGCGTCGTGGGCAAAGCGTTTTCTGTTTCGGCCCGAGCAGCTTGAGACTTCGGTCTCGCGTCTCTCGGGTGGAGAGAAGGCCAGGATCGTTCTTGCACGCCTGATGCTCCAGCCGGCCGATTTGCTGGTACTCGACGAGCCGACCAACGACCTGGACATTTCCACTCTCGAGGTACTGGAAGAGTCGCTCATGGAGTTTCCCGGAGCGTTGGTGCTGGTGACGCACGACCGCTATCTCATCGATCGTGTCTCTACGCAGATTCTGGCGCTGGATGGTCGGGGTGGTGCGGAGATGTTTGCCGATTACGGACAGTGGGAGTCGAACCGTCGCGTTCCCGCTGCGCGTGCGACAGGCGCGCCTTCTCAGGGTGAAAAAGCGAAAGCGAAGAAGCTGACGTATCAGGATCAACGCGAGCTCGACGCAATGGAGGCTACGCTGCACGCCGCGGAAGAACGACTCGAGGAGGCGCGTCAACGCGCCGACGATCCTTCAATTGCGGCCGACGCGGCTACTCTGCAAGAGAGGTTCGCGGAGCTCTCAGCCGTGCAGGAGGATGTCGATCGACTCTATGCGAGATGGGCGGAGTTGGACGGGAAGAAGTAACCGCGTTGAAGCTGTCCAGCCGCCGTAGGCGGCGAAAGATCCATAGCACCCGGCTTCAGCCGGGTGACAGAGGCGTGAGGAATGTAAGCCCGCGTAGCGGGCGGCAGAGCGTTCTCACGACAGTGGCAGTTCCCCCGCGCATTCTGCCGCCCGCTTGCGCGGGCTCGATCCCATCATGACTGCGTCTGTCACCCGGCTGAAGCCGGGTGCTACGGATCTTTCGCCGCCTACGGCGGCTGCCGAGCCGTTCTGGCCACTCACGTTGGAGCGCCAACGAATGTCCCTCCCTCGCGGAAGGAAAAAAGCGGGACCCTCTCCCCGTCCGGGGAGAGGGTCTTAAACAGTCTGGAGATCAGCGATTGACTGGCTTCCCCTCGTTCGTCAGCACTACTACCTCGCCGAGGTTGAGTGAGCGGATGCCTGGCTCGATCTTCGAGAGGTCGCCGACGAGCAGCAGGGTTGCGGTGGAGGGATCGACATACTTCTTCGAGGCTGCTGCAACTATGGCCATGTCGAGCGCTGAGGTTGCATCAACTTCGCGCTGCAGCTCCGACATTGGAAGTTTCGCGGCCCAGAGCGTCGCGATCTGCCCGGCAATTCTCGAGAGTGACTCGAACTGTTGGGCGTAGCCTCTCACGCGCGATTCACGCGCCGTCACGAGCTCACTGTCGGAGATCGGCTTGACTCCGCCGAGGTTCTTGAGCTCACTCACAAACTCGACGATTGACTCTTTCGTCTTATCGGTTTGCACGCCGCCTCCGGCCCACCAGTGACCAGCTTCATTCAGCGTGCTCATGTTCGAGAAGACACCGTACGAGTAACCCTTGTTCTCGCGCAGATTGAGGTTGAGCCGCGTGCCGAAACCGCCACCACCCCAGACCGAGTCAACCAGGCGATAAGCAACGTAGTCGTCGGTGTTTCGTTTCGGAGCGGGAAGGATCTGCGCAACGACCGTCTGCGCCGCGTCCTGCTTGTCGACGAGAAAGATTTTTCCGCGTCCCATCGGCTGCGCGGCCGGGATCGTGATCGATGGTGCTGCGTCTCCCACCCAGCCGCCGAACACCTCCTCCGCCAGCTGCTTCGCCTCGCTCAGGCTCAGGTCGCCCGCAAAGATGATGGCGGAGCTTTTCGGTTTCCAGTAAATCGAGTGGAACTGCGCGAGCTCGGAGCGCTCAATCGTCGAGACGGTGGAGGGAAGACCGTTCAGAGGACGGCCGTATGGATGATCCTTTCCGAACGCGAGCATGGGCCGGATCAGATTCGCGACCTGATTCGGATTGTTGAGCTGTTGGGCGAGACCATCGAGGATCCGCTTCTTTTCCCGGCTGATCTCTGACGCCGGAAAGAGTGGGTTACGTACGACGTCCGCGGTAATCGAGAGCGCGGCTTTGAGGTTTCGTTTCAGAACCTCGAGTCCGAGCACCGAGTACTCACGGTCGGAGAAGCCATTCAAGGCGGTTCCGAGATTGCCCAGCGCGTCTTCGATCTCAATGGCGCCGCGGCTCTTCGTACCTGTGTCGATGGTGTTCACCATCATGATTGAGAGTCCTTCCTTCCCGGGCCTGTCGGCGACTGATCCCGCCAGCGTCGCGAAGGTGATGGCGACCTTGGGGAGGTCGCTCCGTTCAACAACAAACAGATCCATTCCGTTCGAGAGCTTCGCGGCCTTGACCTCGGGGGTGACGAAGCGGCGATCAGTCCCGAGAACGGGAGGCGTGCTGCGATCGAGCGTGTCGGCCGCCGCGCGCGCGGAAACTTCAGGATGGAAGCGGATCAGCAGCCGGTTCCGCGTGTCGAGATATTTGCCGACCGCGGTGCGGACAGATTCCGTCGTGACCGCCCGAAATCGGCCGATGTCGTCGCCGAACTTCGCCGGGTCACGCAGGAACGTGTTGTACTGAGCAAGAAGGTCAGCCTTACCGCCGAAACCTCCAATGCGCTCGAGGCCACTGATGAAGTTGTACTCCCATTTCGTCTTTGCGCGCTCGAGCTCGTCAACCGACGGTCCGCCCTTCGCCAGCCGCGAGATTTCCTCGGTGACGATCCGCTCGACTTCCGGGAGCGACGCGTCCGGCCTCGCTGTCGCGCTGATGACGAGGTTTCCGGAGATCTCGCTCACGACCGGGAATGCCGTGACGTTCGTGGCGATCTGCTTGTCATAGACGAGGCTCTTCTTGAGGCGGGAGGAAAGACCGTCAGTGAGAACCAGAGTGGCGATCTCGAGTGCCGCTTCATCCTTGTCAAAATAGGGGACGGTGTTCCAGGCGAAGTAGGTTCTCTCCTGAGGCACGCGGTCGCGGACTTCGACGACCTTCTCGCCCTCCAGGCGCGAAACGTTGCGCGCGGGACGATCGAGAGCAGGTCCGGCCGCGATTCCGCCAAAGTACTTCGCAACGAGCCGCTTTGCTTCTGCCGGCTCGAAATCTCCTGCCACGACGAGCGTCAGATTGTTCGGCGTGTAGTAGCGCTTGAAGAACTCCTTCACGTCGTCGAGCGACGCCGCGATCAGATCTTCATGTGAGCCGATGACCGACCATGAGTAGGGATGGCCCATCGGGTTCATGTTCTCTACGAGCAGCTTGTACCAGCGACCGTACGGCACGTTCTCGAGCGACTGACGCCTCTCATTGCGAACCACGGCGCGCTGCTCATCGAGCTTCTCCAGGGTCAGCGCGTCGCCGAGGGTCGCGAGGCGATCCGACTCCAGCCAGAGCACCTGCTCGAGGTTCCCTGAAGGGACGGTGACGAAGTAGTTCGTTCTGTCGTTGCTCGTCGTTCCGTTCACGCCACCTTCGCGCAGGTTCGCTCCTGCTCGCTCCGCGAACGTGAAGTACTCGCCGACGGCATTTTTCGATCCCTGAAACATCACGTGCTCGAACAGATGTGCGAACCCCGTTCGTCCGGGCCTCTCGTTCTTCGAGCCGACGTGGTACCACTGGTTCACATGAACGACCGGCAACTTGCGGTCGACGTGCAGGATCACCTGGAGGCCGTTTGGAAGGGTGTATTTTTCGAATTCGACTTTCGGGATCGCCGAAGCTGGTGTGGTGACTCTCTTCTTTGCAGGTTGGGCGACGAGTGCGCCCGTTATGAGTAGAGTGATCAGGAACAGTGTGAGTCTTTTCAATGCATCCTCCTGAAGTTGATGGGCGTTGTCCGTTTCAGTGTGGTGCCTCGCGATTGCCTGCGGCTGTTACGACGCTGACAATTTCTAACAAACCAATCATGTAGTTTTTGCATGTCATTCCGGGAGAGACTCGTATTCTCTGATTCTATGCCGACGCCCTGGAACAGGAGTCAACCGACGGACCGAGGTGGTACACGACGGCCGAAGCGCTGGGGAACGTGGGTAGCAGTCGCGTCCATACTGGGCATTGCTCTTACGGTCAGCGTCCGTTCGTTGCGGACGATTCCATCGGCTGTCGTCGCTCCCGCCCGCATGGTGGCGAGGTTGGAGAGCGTTACCGGAACAATCGCCGTGGCCGACGAAACGACGCGCAGGATCGTCCTGGAGGGGGGGCGAATCAAGACCGGTGAGGGAGTCGAGACCGCACCGGAATCCGCGGCGTCTCTCCGGTGGGGTGGAGAAACGCTCCGCATCGACGAGTCAACCACAGTTCGATTTGACTCCGATCATTCCCTCTTCCTCGAGCACGGCACTCTCTATGTGTCGTCAGAGGGGGAAAAGGCGACTCGGGTGTCGATCACAACCCCTTCGGGTAGCGTGCACGGCATCGCGACGCAGTTCGAGGTCCGATTCGCAGAAGACGGATTGCGAGTTCGCGTGAGAGACGGGCAGGTCAATCTTCGGATCGGCGGCGCGGTGCATGTAGCCGAGGCCGGCGTCTCACTCGTCGTTGCCGGGTCCCCGAGGGTTCTGACGCGCGAGGCCATTTCGAAGGCAGGGACCGAATGGAGCTGGATGGAACGCGCGGCGCCGCCGATGCTGCTCGAGGGGATCTCACTCCGAGCCGCTCTCGAGAGAATCGCGCGAGAGAAGGGTTTGACGATTGTCTGGCCCGATGCGATCGCGCGCCGCGCGTCGACGGAGATTCTTCACGGATCGCTGCCGCTCACGACTGACGAGGCGCTCGAAGCAGCATCCGCCGCATCCGGCGTCTCGTACAGCATCGACGGCGGCCAGCTCGTATTGAAAGAGGACCGATGAGATTTCCCCGGGCTAGCACTCTGGCCGCCGCGGTTCTTTCATTGCTCTTCGCCAGCAACATTGTTGCTGCTCCTCTGGCCGGCCGGGCGCTCGTTGATGTGTTGCGCGAGCTCGAAGCCGCAGGACTGCGCCTCATCTACGACAGTGATCTCGTCCCGCCCGGACTGCGGGTTGTCACCGAGCCTCGATCGACCAGACCTCGCGCCATCCTCGACTCCATTCTTCGCGATCATCAACTGAAGGCGACACGCGGACCATGCGGTGCGCTGCGAATCGTCACGGATCCTGCAGCGCGCACCGGCGGTGGAACCGCGGGCGGCAGCACGCCGAGTCCGGTTATGCCTACAACGCTCGCAGAGATCGTGGTGACACCGAGCCAGTTCAAACTGCTGAGCGGCGAGCCGGAGCAACGGCAGTTTCTCAGTCGAGAGGACGTGCGCAATCTTCCTCATCTCGCTGACGATCTTTATCGCGCCATCGGTCGAATTCCTGGCGCTGCAGGCAGTGACGTCACCGCGAGGTTCAGCATCCGTGGCGGAGAGGAAGATGAGGTGGAGGTCGTCCTCGACGGTGCCGAGATCCGAGATCCGTTTCACGTACGCGATCTGCTCCGCGCGTTCAGCATCATCGACTCCGAAGCGGTCGGTGCGGTGGAGATTCTCACCGGAGGGTTTCCCGCGCAATACGGTGGCCGGATGAGCGGGGTCATCGACATCGCCTCGGTCACACCCTCCAAGCGTACGACGGAGATCGGAATCAGTCTGCTCAACACACGACTGCTCTCGCTCGGAACATTCGATGAGCAGCGTGGGCAGTGGCTCTTCTCTTTGCGCCGAGGATACCTGCGAGAGTTGCTGCGCCTGGTTGATGAAGGAGCTGAGGAGCTGAATCCCAATTACTACGACCTCATGGGTAAGGTCCAACGGCAGATCGGCGATCGGCACGTGCTCTCCGTCAGCGTCCTCGGTGCGCGTGACAAGCTTGGCATCGATGAGGGCGTCAGCACCCGCGCGAGCGCCAGCTACGATGACTCGTACGTCTGGTTGAATCTCCGCAGCTCGGTCTCTCCGCGCCTCTCCACACAGAACGTCGTGTCGTACGCGCGCCTCTCCCGTGAGAGGGGAGGGAACTACGGCACTGTGCGATCGAGGGAGCGAGGTGCGCTAGCGGATTCGCGCTCCTTCAGCAACGCGTCGCTCAAGAGTGACTCCACGTTCAGTGTCAGCGACCGAAACGTCCTGAAAGCTGGTCTGAACGTCAAGAGGATGGACGCGCGCTACGACTACAAGGCGGCCGCGACGATTCGCAACTCGTTATTCAACCTCAACCGCCCCGACATCACGCTCAGTCGTCGGGCCGACCTCGTCCTTTCTGGAAGTGACATTGCGGCTTACGTCGCGGATCGAATCCGTCTTACGGATCGGGTGATCGTCGAGGCCGGGATACGGCTCGACAAGCAGAGCTACACGCCTGACGACGGCCATGTGAGTCCGCGTCTCAATGTGCTGTTCCTTCACAGCGACCGTACCGTACTCCGCGCAGCGTTGGGCCGCTTCTTTCAGCCGCAGGCGCTCGACGAGTTGCAGGTTGAGGATGGAGTGACGCGCTTCTTTCCTGCGCAACGCTCCGATCATCTGCTCGTGGGAGTCGACCAGCAGCTTCGCGGGGGATTCACGATTCGTCTCGAGGCATATCAGAAGGCGTTGAGCGATCTTCGTCCCCGTTTCGAGAATCTCTTCGACCGGCTGACGATCTTTCCCGAGCTTCGGCCGGATCGCACCCGGGTGTCGCCCTCGAGCGGGAAGTCCCGCGGCGTCGAGCTGCTGATCAGACACGGAAGTGGGGGGCCATTGAGCGGTTGGATGAGTTACACGAGGTCTTCAGTGACCGACAGGGTGGACGGTGTCGATACACCGCGCAGCTGGGATCAGCGCGATGCGATCGGGTTCAGTGCAAATTATCGGCGAGGGGAGAGATGGAACTTCAACCTTGCGGGGCTGTATCACAGCGGATTTCCGACGACCAGAGTCGTCGGTACGTTCATCAACCGAAAGCTCGGCGCGGTCGTCGGGCCGATGAATGCGGCGCGCTTCCCCGCGTACCACCGCGTGGATCTTCGCGTCAGCCGGCATCTCGCCACATCTGTAGGCGGCTTCGGTTTCTTCGTTGAGCTGTTCAACGTGCTCAACCAGGAGAACGTGACGCGCGTAGATGGCTACGACTTTACGATCGACCAGTCGACCGGCGTGGTCGTGAGCGAAGCACGGGAAATGTCCGTCGTCGGCATCCTCCCGTCGTTTGGTGTGACCTACCAGTTCTGAGCGACTCCGATACCGGTGCTCGTTAAGCTGCCATCGCCGGGGATGTCCGGCCACGTGCCGCGACCGAGAGAATGAGACGGGACGACACATTGCTTATTCGCCCACTGGATCGCTCGGTCCCGCCGACCACCCCTGCGGTGTGACATCTGCGAATGCGCTCTTGCACTAGCCCGCATTTCTCACAGACCGTCCCCGTGAAGCGGCGGATAGCGGCCTGTCTGCTTCGTTGCACAACGGTTTCACTCCTCGACATAGTGTCGACTATGCCTTCGTCGCAAAACCGTCGTGCGCCTCGCATCCAGACCACT
>DATLXH010000126.1:0-17943 GCA_035576005.1 Thermoanaerobaculia bacterium
ACACAAGGGAGGCCGTATGAGCACAATGCTTATGTCGGCGGGGAGGATAGGGCAATGCTGAGGAGCAACCTGAGCGCCCGCGCCGACGCCCGGGCATGGGCAGCAATCATCGTATTGCTGCTCATCCCACCGGCCCATGCCTGGGCCGGCAAAGCGATAAACCTACCCGAACGTCACACGGCGATTTCACCAATTTCAGCAACTACCTGGTTGCCAAGTGGCACCATCTTCAGGGCGAGGTATCCGACCACGTCCATTCCGGTGGCCGCGCGCTTCGCGCTTACCACCGGCTACCCTCTGTCGCCCTTTCAGGGCGGGCCTTGGCGCCATCAGTCGCTTTCAGAGCTGGCAGTTTTTAAACAGCCTGAGGAACGGGTGAGCGCCTTGCAGTCAGACGATTAGTTGCTGCACGTGAGCATGAGGAGATTCCGTGGACAAGATGATGGAAAAGTATCGCGTCGAGCCTGGAGCCGAGCTCCGTCTGAAAGATCGTGACGCGTCGGACGCCGAATTCTCCGAAGGGAAATCCGAATCAAAACGGGAGATTGCGGGGACGCTGGAGAAGTTAGAGCCCCTCCAGGACCTGCTGTACGCATCCCATCAGCGGAAGCTGCTCATCGTTCTCCAGGGAATGGATGCTTCGGGAAAAGACGGAACGATCCGCAATGTCTTCGAAGGTATGGACCCTCTCGGGATTCGGATCGCAAGCTTCGAAGCTCCGACGAAGGAAGAGCTTGACCACGACTTTCTCTGGCGCATCCATAAGCAGGTGCCGGGACGGGGAGAGGTCACCATCTTCAATCGAAGTCACTACGAAGATGTCCTGGTCGTGCGCGTTCGCAACCTGGCGCCTGAGGACGTCTGGAGACCTCGGTATCAGCAGATTGTCGACTTCGAGAAACTACTGACCGATACCGGGACGACCATCCTGAAGTTTCACCTTCAAATCGACAAAGAGGAGCAGCGGGAGCGGCTTCAGAAACGAATCGAAGACCCAGCCAAGCGGTGGAAGTTCAGGCGGGGCGATCTGGAGGACCGGCTGCTCTGGGACGACTATCAGGCGGCGTACGAAGATGCACTGTCCAGAACCAGCACCGAGGCCGCGCCCTGGTACGTGATCCCATCGAATCGGAAGTGGTATCGCAATGTAGTCATCTCGAACATCATTCTGAAGACGCTGCAGTCGTTCGAGATGTCATACCCCGAGGGGGAAGAAGGCGTGGAAGGAATCGTCGTGGAGTGATGGTCAGCAAGACGGCCAGCACACCATCTCAAATGTTCTGAGCCAGCGAAGCAGCACCCAGGGCGCCTGAATAGTCGCCAAGAATCGAGTGTTCGATCCTGATACGGCCCTCAGGGTCGGGTCGAAGAAACCGGCTTCGTGCCAGCTCGCGGATCGGGCCGACGAAATCTTCTCCGAGTCTCTGCGCCACTCCTCCGCCGATCACGACCATTTCGGGATCGATCAGGTTCACTACGTTTCCAGCGAGAAGCCCAAGGTAGTGCTGCGCGTTGGCAAGGACGTCCAGCATGATCGGATCGCCGGCCTTCAGAGCGCGGTTCATGACGCTGCTCGTCATGCGCGTCTTGTTCCGCTCTTTCATGATTTGAAGAACCGCACTTTTCTTTCCCTTGACCGTCGCCGCCCGTACGTCCCTCTCCATCGAGGTCCGGCTGGCCAGCGCTTCTACGCAGCCGGTCCGACCGCAACCGCAGACGGGGCCGTCCTCCTTGAGAACCATGTGGCCGATCTCACCTGCCGCTCCTCGCGCGCCGCGATCGAGCTTTCCGTTGATGATCAGCCCTCCTCCGATTCCGGTGCCGACCCAGATGCCAACGACGCGATTGAATCCACTCGCGACACCGAAGGCGTGCTCACCGAGGATTGCTACCTGTACGTCATTGCCGAGGACGACTTTCTTCTTCAGCCGCTTGCCGAGGAGAGCCGAAAGAGGCACATCGCTCCACCCGAGGTTAGGAGCGCGGACTACGATGCCCTCTTCGGGGCTGACGGCGCCAGGAGCTCCGACGCCAATCGATTCGATTTTGGAGGGTTTGATATCAGCCTCCTTCGCAGCGAGCACGATCTGTTCGGCGATCTGATCGATCGTCTCGCTCGCATTCACTTCGCGAATGGTCGCGCAGTCAGAGCTACCGAGGATTTTGCCGCGACGATCCGCGATGACAGCGATCATGCTTGTACCGCCCAGGTCCACGCCCGCATACAACTTCGACATCCTCTACCTCCGAGTACTGTGTGTGAAACCTGATTCTATGACAGACAGGACTTTGCAGCTATGACCGGAGGTATGAATCCTTGCTTTCGCACATTTCAGCTTCCCCTGCTTTCAACGATTCAGCGAGTGAGAGATCATTAGCCGGATGCTGAGAAAGACGCTGCAACTCTGTCTCGCCACCGCTCTGCTCGCATTCACGGTCGTACCCTCACCGCTTTCTGCGCAGCCAGTTTCCGTCATGGCCGAACCGCCGTCAGCCTCCGGTCACGGATCCGAGGTCGGACGCACACCCGTAGCGGTGCCGGAGCCGAGCGAAAAAGCAAGGCGCTATTACCGCAGCAGCAACATCCTCTGGATTGTGAATCAACTGCTCGGGGTACTGATCCCGCTCGCGATTCTCTTTACCGGTCTGTCCGCGACTCTGAGGAACGTGGCCGCCCGAATCGGCAGGAACTGGTTCTTCGTGGTCGCGATTTACTCGATCCTTCTCGGCGTCGTCACCTTCCTGATTGACCTTCCGATGTCGTACTACATGGGGTACGTCAGGCAACACGCGTACGGACTGTCAAATCAGACGTTCGGCAAGTGGAGCAGCGACCAGCTGAAGGCCCTGATGGTCGCCCTTGTCGTCAACGCCCTCGTTCTATGGGTGCCTTTTCTTCTGATCCGAAAGAGTCCTCGCCGCTGGTGGCTCTTTACAGGACTCGCGTTGTTTCCGTTCGTCATTGTTTCCATCCTTGTTGCTCCCGTCCTGATCGACCCTCTCTTCAACAAATTCGGCCCGATGAAAGACCGCGTCCTCGAGACCGAAATCCTCTCGCTCGCGGGTCGTGCCGGAATCGACGGAGCACGGGTTTACGAAGTCGACAAAAGCCTCGACACAAAGACCGTCAATGCGTATGTCACAGGACTCGGCAGGACCAAGAGAATCGTGCTCTGGGATACGACGCTCACCAAGCTCACTCCCCCACAGGTCCTGAGCATCATGGGACACGAGATGGGGCACTTCGTCCTCGGGCATGTCAGGCAGTTGACGATGGCGATCTGCGTATTCCTGATCGCAGGGCTTTACTTTGTCCATCGGACTTCAGGGGCGCTACTGCAACGATATGGACAGCGATGGGGTGTGACGTCACTCGCTGACGTCGCCTCTCTCCCTCTGATGACCTTGCTGCTCGGTCTTGCCCTGTTCGTGATGACGCCTGCGATCAACGCGATCACCCGTCACAATGAACATGAAGCCGACCGTTTCGCCCTCGAGATCACGCGAGACAATCGCAATGCGGCCCTCGCGTTCGTCAAACTCCAGCAGGAGAACCTGGCCATTCCGAGGCCGGGCCTGGTACGCAAGATCTTCCGCGAGAGTCACCCACCTCTTGGAGAAAGAATCGACTTTGCGAATCGCTATCGACCGTGGGAAACGGGTCAGACGCTCAGATACGGCGAGCGGTTTCGAGCGAAGTAGCCCGCATTTCTCACAGACCTTTGTCGTGAGATGGCGGAGAGTGGCTTGGATGCGAGGCGCACGTCGATTTTGCGACGAAGGCATAGTTGACACTATGTCGAGGAGCGAAATTGGCGTGCAACGAAGCAGACAGGCCGTTGTCCGTCGTCTTGCGGCGAAGGTCTGTGAGAAATGCGGGTTCGGCTCAGGCGCGTTTACGGTGCAGCACCACGACCGTCTTGTCATCACACGGCGGAGCACCTTGCTCGAAGGTTTTGATCGCGCGAAGAAGCTGACCGGGTATGCCTTCGACCGGACTCGCAGCATGCGACGCGACCAGCTCCGCCCAGCGCTCATTCCCGTACTCTTCGTCTTCGTTGTTCGAAGCCTCGGTTAAGCCGTCGGTGTAGAGAAACAACGTCGATCCGGGTCGCAGCTCGATGGAGCTCTCCTCGTATTCAGCTTCGGGGAAGAGTCCGATCGGCCTGCCCGTCGAACCGAGAGAGATGAGCTCGCCGTCCTGACAGAGATGCGGTGGATTGTGGCCCGCGTTGACGTAGGTCATCATTCCGGTGCGAGGGTCGTATCGTCCGAAAAAGAAGGTGACGTATTTCCTGCCAGACGTCATCCGGTACAACAGGCCGTTGAGGCGCGACATGAGCCTCGGCAGATCGCTCTCGAGGGGAACGGCCATCCGGAGTGAGGCCTGAAGACTCGACATCACCAGCGCGGCACTGACACCTTTACCGGAGACGTCACCAATCGCAAATCCGACCTCGCCAGTAGGAAGCTCGATGAAATCGTAATAGTCGCCGCCTACCTCGTAACAGGAATGACTCTCGGCCGCAATCTCGGTCCCTTTCACATCACTCGGGGGCTTCGGCAACAGGCTGGACTGGATCTCACGACCGAGCTGAAGCTCGCGCTCCATTCGGTTCTTCTTCATCTCTGCGAGGTGAAGCGTCGCATTTTCCATTGCAATCGCCATGTGGTCGGAGAGCGACTCGAGAAAATCGACGTCCTTCGTGCCGAACTTTCCTGACCGCTTATTGAGAAGTTGCAGCACACCTACAATCCGACCATCACGATTCTTGATCGGAGCACATAGGACTGATCGGGTCTCGAACCCGGAGCGAGTATCTGAGGATCGATCAAACCGCGGGTCGTCGTAAGCATCCTGAATGACGATCATCTCTCCTGTCTCGGCCACCGTCCCCGCGAGACCTTTGCCGATCGGAAGCCGGATCTCACTGCTGTCGAGGCCGGAGGCAATCTTCGACCAGATCTCGTTCTTGCCGGCATCAACGAAGTAGAGCGTTCCCCGCTCGACATCCAGGTTCTTTCTCGCCACCCGCAGAATCGACTCGAAAAGCGTGTCCGCTGTCAGGGAAGAGTTGATCAGTTTAGAGGCCTCCACAAGCGTATGCAGCCTGAAGATCTCTTCCTGCGCTTCCGCAATGCTGTAGCCCTTCCACGCAAACGAGCGCGCGATGATGGTCGGATCGATCGTGCGGTCGAGGTACTCCCATACCGCCATGGCCTCGCGATGGTCGGCAATCGGTCCGGCGGCTCTCCGTACCGAATCGTCGGTCGCGCCCGCTCTCGCCTTCTGATGCCAGTGGATTGCTTCCTGCGGATTCGAGCGCAGCTCCTCCCGCACACTCTCGATGAGAAAGAACTGATCCGGCGGCAGACCGCTCGCCTCGATTGCCTGATATTCCGCTGAATGTTTGCTCGCCCGGGCGAGAATGATTTTGAGTTTCAACTTCAACGAGCTCGTATCGAGAGTCGCCAGATTCAGCTCACACATGTGTCCGATCGCGCCACGCATGAGCTCGGGTTTCTCGCTGATGCGCAGACCGGCACTGAACTGGCTCTCGTTGTTCATCCCGATCGCTCTGACGGTGGACCAGACCACGGTTGCTGTTACCGAGATGTCGAAGGTCGACTTCGGCACTCGGAACCGAAGGGTGCCGCTGCTGCCAACGACCGGCTGCGCCAACGCAGAAATCCGTGCTCCCCGCGCCGAGATGTCCGCGAACGTCACTTCGCCGACCGGGGAAAATTGTCCCGACATCGGCTCCAGGATACGGAAGCGGTCGATCGCTCGAAACTCTTCGATCCGGCTGGAACGATGCTGCTCCTGGAGTACCTGGAGCAGATGTTCGATCTGGTCAGGACGCCCGTATGTGCGCACACCGGAAACATAAAGTTGCGCGCCGTTACTTTCGTTCTGCGTCCATACGATGGCGCTCTCGATCGGGATCAGCGGGCTCTGATCCAGAGAAAACTGGAGGACGGATTTGGCTCCCGCTTCCAACGGCAACTTGTGCGTGAACCTGGCGCCTTTGAGGGAGAGATCGGTGATGGCGACGGGCACGTTGCCGAACAGTGCGTCGACAGGAGGACGGAGAATGAATCTCTCGACGGTGCGTAGATTCTGCGCTGACGCTGCTTCCGGCACGGCTCTCCTCGTCCCCGACGCAACGCGTCGGGCTGTTCCAAACAGTAATTCTCACCGACTTCGCGAATAGCGACTACCGAGTTCGTAAGATGTTACCGCAGTCGAGCTCGCGGCGCAGGACTGTCAGGGCTTGGGGGACACAGTCTTCTCTCGTCTTGCGAGGTCCCTCGCCTGCCCACTCTCACGCCCAAGCTTCTGATGACACCGAGTTTTAGGGCGCGTCGGCCGGACTGGTCTTTGCCCATGGAAGGCCCTGAAGGGGCCGAAGAGGGTAGCCGGTGGCTGAGCGCGTAGCGCGATGCCACCGGTCTCTCACACCGGCCAGCTCGCACCCCGGCAGGGGTGCAAGAAGCTTCTGCACTCCGGTCCGGTGGCATCGCGCTCCGCGCTCAGCCACCGGCTACCCTCTCGCTGCCCCTCCCGGGGCGCACGCAAGTCCTGCCCGCTCCAGAGATGCAATCGCTCCGTGTCATCCTTCTTCACCAGCGTTTCCCGCTGTTACCCGCTCGGGACGACACCTCGTTTCTTCGTCGCGGGTTTTGCGGCCGAGGGAGGCGCGCTAAGCCGAAGGCGTGGGCCGGGGCAGCGGGACGCTTTTTACATCCAGCGTCGAAGCGCCTGTTCCATCCGGAATCGACTCACCGGCAAAGTGACAGGCGGCAAACTGGCCGGGCCGGTGCTCAACCAGCGGTGGAACGACCTCGCCGCATATCGGAAACTGCGCGATCGGACAGCGGGTGTGAAAAACGCAACCGGCTGGCGGGTTGAGCGGCGTGGGGATGTCGCCTGTCAGCAGGATTCTCCGCTTCCTGTTCTTTGCGGCTGGATCCGGAATTGGCACTGCCGATAGAAGAGCCTTCGTGTACGGATGCAGCGGCTTTTCGTACAGCGACCTGCGATCGGACAGCTCCATGATTTTGCCGAGGTACATCACGGCGACGCGCGCCGAGATGTGCTCCACAACGGCCAGGCCATGCGCAATGAACAGATACGTGAGTCCGAGCTCGTCCTGAAGGTCCTGCAGAAGGTTGACGACCTGGGCCTGGACAGACACATCGAGCGCCGAGACCGGCTCGTCGAGAACCAGGAACTTCGGGTTGGTCGCGAGAGCTCGAGCAACACCAATCCTTTGTCGCTGGCCTCCGGAAAATTCGTGAGGGAATCGCGTGCTGTACTCAGGATCGAGCCCAACCTTCAACAGCAGCTGCGCAACACGATCGACCCGGTCCTTCGACGTCAGGCCGCCGTGAATCACGAGAGGCTCCGCAATAATCGTCCCGACGGTCATGCGCGGGTTCAGCGACCCATACGGATCTTGAAAGACAATCTGCATGTGCTGGCGCATCCGCCGCATGTTCTTGCTGTCGAGACCGATGATCTCAGTTCCATCGAAATCGACCGACCCGGAGGTCGGCTCGATGAGTCGGAGGATGCATCGTCCGATTGTCGTTTTTCCCGAGCCTGATTCACCGACGAGACCGAGCGTCTCACCGCGAGAAATCGCGAAACTCACTCCGTCGACGGCCTTGACGTTGCCGACGACTCTGGAGAGAAGTCCCCGCTGCACAGGAAAATACTTTTTCAGGTCGCGGACCGTTACCAGCGTCTCTCCGACTCCGGCTGGCAGCTTCGGGGTCTGCTGCTCGGAGCCGCTGATCTCGTTGACGGTCATGGCTTCTCCACACGTTCCGGATCGGCGACGTCGCCCCAGAGGTAGCAACGCGCGTCGTGATCGTCGCTCACGACCATTCGCGCGGGCTCGTTTCCGAGACAGATCTCCATGACGTCGGGACAACGCGGATTGAATTTGCACCCTTTCGGCAGGCTCTTGATACTCGGAACCATTCCCTTGATTGTCGGAAGCCGATCGGCAACCTCATCGAACCGCTCTTTCTCCGGATTCGGGAGGGAGTGAAGGAGCCCGCGGGTGTAGGGATGTGAAGGATTGCTGAACAGCTCGTTCACACCAGCCTCTTCAACGATTCGACCGGTGTACATGACGATGACGCGCTCGCAGAATTCAGCGACCACACCGAGATCGTGCGTGATGAGAAGGAGGCCGAGACCGAGCTTCTTCTGAAGATTCGCCAGCAGCTCCATGATCTGCGCCTGGATCGTGACGTCGAGCGCGGTCGTGGGCTCGTCGGCGATCAGAAGATCGGGATCACACGAGAGCGCCATGGCGATCATGACACGCTGCCGCATTCCACCAGAGAGCTGATGCGGATAGTCATCGAGGCGCTTGATCGGATCTGGAATCGCGACGAGCTCTAGCATGTCGCCCGCCTGCTTCCACGCCTCTTTCCTGCCGACCTTCCGATGGATTCGTATCGCCTCAGCAACCTGAGAGCCCACCTTGTAGACTGGGTTGAGCGAGGTCATCGGTTCCTGAAAGACCATCGCAATGTCATTACCCCGACGCTTCTGCATCTCGTTCTCGGATAACGCGACGAGGTCGACTCCGCGGAAGCGGACTTCACCTCCCGTGATCTTCCCGCCCGGCGCGAGTAACCGCATGATCGACATTGCGGTAACGCTCTTGCCGCATCCCGACTCGCCGACCAGAGCGACCGACTCTCCTTTCCTCACGGAAAAGGAAACTTTATCGACAGCGCGGACCTGGCCGTCATTCGTAAAAAACGTCGTGGTCAGATCCGTAACCTGGAGAAGGGCCTCTCCCGGCATCGCCTTTTCCCGTACTCGCGGCTGCACCTGATGCGAGATCGGCGGATTCAGAGGAGTTGGCTGTTCGGTCACTGTTGAGGTGGGCTAGAAAGATTAGTGCCAATGTACGACAGACACTCCTGTCTGTCGGCGAAGCTTAACCCGCATTTCTCACCGACCTTTGTCGTGAGACGGCGGAGAGTGGCTTGGATGCGAGGCGCACGGCGATTTTGCGACGAAGACATAGTTGACACTATGTCAAGGAGCGAAATTGCCGTGCAACGAAGCAGACAGGCCGCTATCCGTCGTCTCACGGCGAAGGTCGGTGAGAAATGCGGGTTAAAGGCTCGAACGGAGACCTTACTCTCGATAACGATAGGCAAGAGGGTCTGTCCGGCACGAATCACGACCTCTTGAATCTTCCAAATCGCCCCAGCACGGCTCTGGCTTCAGGGATGCCGAGACCCATTGTGAGCGCGAAATATCCGAGTCCGAATATCGTCGCGACAATGCCGGCGATCACTACGTGATGGAGCAGAAGTGCAGGGAGCGCGCGTGAGGAGATGACACGATGAGCAAGAACTGAAAAGACGGCCGAAACGGTGGCGGCTCCCCACAGTCGGAGCTGGAACCCGAGAGGCAAAGCTGTGGTGCCGATCTTCCGATTCAGCGCACGCTTCAACAGATAGAACTCCACCCAACCTGCCAACCCCGAGGCTGCCGTGAGTCCGATCGCTCCCAGAGCCTTCGCTCCACCTTCTATCTGGGGCATCCGCACCCCCATCTGCATCATCAGCTCGAGCAGCAACGGTCTGAGAGGAAAAGCGAAGGTGTATCCGAGGATGCCGGTGAGTACTACCCGGATGATCGCGAAACGGAGCGGTGTACGGGTGTCGCGCAGTGCGTAGAACGTCGAGGAATAGATCCGTCCCAGGGTCGCCACCAGCAGTCCTGCAGTCGAGCCGATGAGGATGTACCAGACGTATCTGGTCTGCTCGGGGCCGAACCTTCCCGATTGATAGAGAGCGGCCACGAGAAGGTCACCGATGAAGATGAATGCGATCACTGAGGGTATGACGAAGAATGCAATCTGCCGCAGTCCCTTGTTTACCCGCTCCCGAAGCTTGGCAAAGATTTCTTCCTGCGACCCGACCTCACCCGACATCGCCGGCAGCTCGGCGGCCGCGACAGACATGCCGAACAGACTGATCGGCAGAAGGTAGATCGTCTGCGCATAGCTGAGGCTCGCCACCGCCGCATGTCCAAGCAGACTTGCGATCATTTCATCGATGAACGCGCTCATCTGCACAACGCCTCGACTGACCATCACCGGCACCAGGTTGCGCAGCACGACTCTAACGGGAGCGAGAGAGGTATCGAGGCTGAACTTCACGGATCGCGCATATCGCAGCACGAACGGCACCTGCACGCCGAACTGGAGGACGCAGCCCGCGACCGTTCCCCATGCAAGAGCAATGGCGAGCGAGTCCTGTGCAAGGCGGGCCCCGAACACGATCAGAGTCATGATCATGGCCATGTTCCAGAACACGGGAGCGAGGTAGGAGATGAAGAATTTCCTGTGACTGTTCAGGATCCCGAGACACCAGGCCGACAGCACCAGGAGCCCGATACCGGGAAAAAGGATGCGGACGATACGAATCGTCAGCTCCCGCAGCTCGCCATCGAACCCCGGCGCGATAAGCCGGACGAGCAATGGAGTCGCCAGCAGGGAGAGCGCGACAATGACCCCTACGACAAGCGTCAGAAGAGAGGCAACGGCGCCCGCCACCCTCCCCGCTGTCTCCTCGTCCTTTTCCGCCAGAAGGCGCGAATAAACCGGAATGAACGAGGCCGACAAAACGCCCTCACCGAACAGATTCTGCAGAAAGTTCGGGATCCGGAGAGCGGCCTTGAAGGCGCCCGCTGCCTGAGAATCGCCGAGATAATGGGCGAAGACCTTCTCGCGGATCAGGCCAGCCAGGCGGCTCAGAAGGATGCCTGCAGCTACCAGGACCGCGAATCCTCCCCGCGTCGACGAGGCGGGAGACTTCGGAGCGCCTTGATTGGCCGGGGCGGGTGGTGAAGGCAATTCAGTCATTTGAGTGAAGGTCGGACAAGAAAACCAGCAGCTTCTCGAAAGAGTAAACTATTCGAGCGGCGGCGACGCGCTGAGATTCATGCATGCGCATTGCAGTGTCTGGAGTGCCGGTGAATTTTCACTGATCATTCGATATAAAGGAGTTAAACACATGAAATCGTTCAAGCATCTCGCAATTGCGGCAGTACTTGTCACATCGCTGGTTTCCTGCAAGAAGACTGAGGAAGCAACAACGGGAGCGGTTGATTCTCCGTCAACCGTCACAACTCAGGAAATCGCAGGCACGAGCAACCCCAATGATCTGAACCCTATCCAAGCTCAGTCCTACATCGATAGCGTTACCATCGGTCACGAGGTTGGTGCTGACGGAGCAATTCCCACAGGAAAAACCGGCGACGACTTTGCGCCAGGCCAGCCGGTACATATCGCCATGCAGGTCAAAGATGCACCAGCCAACGCTGCGGTCAAGGTGCTCTGGTTCGGCCCGGGCGAAGCGAAAGTGGGCGAAGAGCAGAAGAACGTACCGGCAGGTGCGAAGTTCATGACGTTCAACTCTCCGACCACAGGCTGGGGTAAAGGTGACTATCGCGCAGAAGTCTGGATTGGCGACGAGAAGGTCAACACCCAGCAGTTCCAGATTGTCGACGCCGCTAACGCCGGAAAATAAATAGCAACTTCGAGCAGGGGGCGAAAGCCCCCTGCATTTCCCCTCTCCCGAGGGCGAGGGTGGCGCGCCAGCGCCGGGTGAGGGCACGCGGAGATTCGCAGCCGAACCCGATCAAGATCCCTCTGTCAGCCATGTGTAGACCTGTCCCCCCGAGTTGCATCACCTGATGCTGATAGACAGAGCTGGTGATTTTCAAAACCTAACCCCTCGGCACGGGAGCCCTAACCCGGCGCCTCTCGCGCCACCCTCCCTGGGGAGAGCGATTTGCTGGTTGCGCAGCAAGGTGTGACATTCTCATTTACGACATGACCGCCCGTGGAACCGACGCATCGCCCATCCTCATCGCGGGTGCAGGTCCTTCCGGCCTCGCCGCGGCAATCGTTCTTGCGCGAGCGGGCCGACGCGTCGAGGTGCATGAAGCGAAGGACGCGGTGGGCAAGCGATTCATCGGCGATCTTCAAATCATCGAGAACAGCTCGGAACGCGAACAGATCCCGGACTTTTTCCGCCGCATCGGGATCGAGACAAATTTCTACGTCAAACCTGCGGCCTGGGCGAACTTCTTCGACCATCGACAGCGCCAGCAACGCGTAGAGAGCTCATCTCCGTTCGGATACTTCATTCGGCGAGGTCCCGAGGAAGGAACCCTGGATCGGGGTCTGCTGGCGCAAGCCGAGACGCTGGGGGTCGAGGTCCGGTTCAGCAGCCGGCTCGATCCCGCCACCGCACACATTGTCGCAACCGGACCTGCGAGCCCCGACGGCCTTGCGAAAGAAATTACCTTCCGGTGTAACGCTCCGGAGACCGTCGACGTCTATTTCGACCACAATCTCTCGCCGGGCGGCTATTCATATCTCTTCATCCTCGATGGAATCGCCACGTTCGGCTGCGCGATCGTTGCGGACTTCAAAAAGATCGACGACTACTTCGATCGCTCGCTTGCGCGAGCGAAAAGCATTCGTTCGTTTGACACTGGCGACGACCTGCGCACCGGCTACTCGTACATGAACTTTCACATCAAGAGCATTGCCACCTCCGGGATGTCGCGCTTCGTGGGGGAGGCTGCCGGCTTTCAGGACTACCTTTTTGGTCTTGGGATTCGTTACGCGCTCACGAGCGGCTATCTCGCCGCGCAGAGCATCCTGGAGGAGCGCAGCTACGACGATCTCTGGATGAAGGAGCTCGGGCACAAACAACAGACCAGCATCGTGAATCGCTTTCTCTACGAGCGAGGGGGCAACCTCGGGCTCTCGATCTTCGTTCGCCAGGCGGGGCGCGCCCGGGACTTCAATGCGTATCTCGGTGGATGGCACGCATCTACGTGGTGGAAGCGGCTCGCCTCTCCCATGGTGCGACGCTTCTGGATTCACAGCGGACGATGCCAGCACAAGCCCGGGGCCCACTGGTGCCGTGCCCGCAACACGGAGATGAAAGTCCCGCCCCTCGGACCCCTCGACGCTGAATGAGAGAGGATCATGACAGCAAGGTTGCGATGACGAAGGACGATCGCGAGCTCGACGCGCGCGATGCCTACCGGATCTGCAGGCAGATCGCTCATCGTCATGGGGCGAACTTCTCGGTCGGATTTCGCTTTCTTCCGCGGACGAAACGAAACGCGGTGTACGCCGCTTACGCCTTCTGCCGCCGTGCCGATGACATCGCCGACGATCCGGGAGAGCGCATCTCAGAGCGCCTCGATGAATGGCAGAGCGAGCTGGACCGTTGCTACGCGGGCAAGCCCACAGATCCGGTCACCGTCGCACTTGCCGATGCGCTTGGGCACTTCGAAATCCCGAAAACAGCTTTCATCGCGCTCCTCGATGGATGCCGGCTCGATATGGTCAAACGGCGATATGCGACGTTCGACGAGTTGCTCGCGTATTGCGATCTGGTGGCCACCTCGATTTCTGACATCTCTCTGTCCATCTTTGGATACCGAAGCAACGCCGCGCCCGTTCATGGCCGCGCACTGGCTACAGCACTCCAACTGACCAACGTGTCACGGGATGTCGGCGATGACCTGCAACGCGATCGCATCTACCTGCCCACCGAAGAGCTCGATCGTTTCAACGTCTCAGAGGGCGAGCTTTTCGAGGGACGAAGAAGTGATCGGTTCCGAGAGCTGATGGTCTTCCAGATCGACAGGGCTGAGTCGTACTTCCGCGCCGCCGAGCCTCTGTTGAGCGAGCTCTCGTTTGACGCGAGATTTCCAACGCTGCTCATGGGTGGTGTGTACGCCGAAGTTCTTCGGCGGCTGCGCCGCGACCCACAGTCGGTCCTGTCGGGAAGACTGTCTCTTTCGCGTTCAGCGAAGATCGCCGTTGTCCTGACTCGCGTCATGAATCAGAGGTTTGTATGAAACCGGAGAATGGGTCGATGCGTCGTACCGGTGTGTGGATGATGACCTTCGCTCGATCCATCTATCGCGGAGTGACGGTAGTCGCTCTCATGCTCACGACCCTGCCAGTGGCAGCGCAGGAGTTCTCGCAAGCGGTTGTCCCGGTGGTATCGAATGTCGTAGGGGTCGGCGGTGTGCAGTGGAAGTGTCGTGTGGAGATCCGAAATGATTTCAACTATCCCCTGGAGATCTTCGTTTCCCTCCCTGCCGTCGAGGGGACCTTCTACCAGCAGCCACTCGATCCCGGCCAGGTCGTTCGGTTCAATGATGTGGTCTTCGAACTTTTCGGCCTGCGAGGAATCATTTCGCCCCTGATGGTCCAGACGACCGGCCGGCGATCGGCGACAGTCATTGCGACGACGTATGGTCTCTACAACGGCTCGATGACAACTCCTCAATACACCCCGACGGTCTACGGGAAAGGGCAGCACTGGGTCGGGATGCTGCGAGACCTCACGGTGAACAAGGAGTACCGGACAAATATCGGTATGGTGAACCTGAGTGAGCAGAGCGCTCCCTTTACAGCGGCGCTTCAGCTGGTAACGGGCCGCAACGTCGCGGTTGCCCAGCTCATCGTCCCATCGTTCGCCAGCGTCCAGGTTTCAGCTCTGACGCTCTTCCCTCTGGTGAGCGAAGCAGACGATTTTTCGATCGTCGTCGATAGTCCGGTGTCCGAGGCGTATTCGTACGCTGTCGTCATCAGAAACAAGACCCACGATTCGAGGTACGTCCCACCGGGTGCGGTCTTGACGATGAGCCGGTCGGACAAGACTGATGGAAATCTTCTGGCCCCGGCCTCGAAAAAGGCCGAGCGACGACAGCTCGTACATCTTCTCGACCCTGATTGAATGTACTTTTTCGGCGGGAGCACTCAATCGTGACTTTCACGAATGTGTGATGCCACGGGGTCGCGTGACAGACAAGAGTGTCTGTCCTGCATGCGCGGGTAACGACCGACACTCCTTTGGTGTAACGCGACGCTCCTGCAACGTGCTGAGAAAGATCACCCGAGGTCTTCGTAGAGCCGAAGGTAGGTGTCGTATCGTGCGTGATTGATCTCTCCTGATTCGACGAGTCGCTTTACTTCGCAATCGGGCTCGTGGACATGGGAGCAGTCGGTAAATCGACAGGGTTCCTCCGCGTTGGCGAACTCAGGAAAATAGTCACGCAGTGAGTTGCGATCGAGGTCCCAGAGGCCAAACTCCCGAATACCCGGGGTATCGATCAGATAGGTCCCTTCGCCAAAGTCATAGAGTGTCGATGCCGTCGTGGTGTGGCGCCCGGTCCCTCGCTTGTGAACGGCGTTGGTCGCCAGTCGGAGGGTTTCGTCGAGAGCATTGAGGACCGACGATTTCCCGACACCACTGTGGCCGACCAGAGCGGACATCTTTCCATCCACGACTGCTCGAAGCTGCTCCATTCCCTCGCCTGTCTTTGTAGAACAGGCCACGATTGGAACATCGAGCCTGGCAATCGGGTCGAGCTTAGCCAGCTCCACGACTCGCTCGCCAGGATCAAGAAGATCCGACTTGTTGACACAAATCACGGGTTGCGCGCCCCCCCGTTGAATGGCTACAAGGAATCGGTCGATCAATCTTGGCCGCAAAGGAGGAGATCGGAACGAGACCACGTGAATCACCACATCCACATTCGCTGCGATCACTCTCTGCACGTCTTTTCGACGCGGGTCAGGCCGGGCCAGGATCGTACGCCGCGGCTGCACGGAGACAAGGCGGTTGATCCCTTCGTCGATATCGACGATCACCCGATCGCCTACCGCCAGCGAGCTCTTCTGATGCACCGCGATCTCCGCGGGAACTGTGCAGTCGAGCTGTTCGCCCTTGAGGAAAACCCGGCAGAGTCCTCTTGCGAGCGACATCACGATTCCGGCTTCAGGGTCGAACTCTCCGTATTCGACTCCGGGGGCGTCCGGCCGCTCGCGCAATCGCGCCACGATCGACTCGAGCGATGGGCCGTGATCCCTCGAGATACCCGCTGACTGCTCACCGCTCTCCCAATTGTCCTCGGTGACTTTTGGTGCCCTGACACCACCTTTTCCCTTCCGCATCGCCTTCCGCACGAGGGAAGCCTCCCGCTGCAACTTCAGCTCTTTGAGAGGACGCTGTTTGGCGAGATCCATCGCGTGACGGCGAGTCGTGTGATCGGGCTTCTTCGTTCGAACCATTCCCGATCGTGATGCTAAATCATCGCCAGAACTCCGGTTGACGGTCTTCTGCGGTGGTGGTCTTCAGCCCTAGGAGTCTGCGCGGCAGAAAAGCGAATTTCTGGCGCGGCGAAGGAATCAGTCGGCGGTAAAATAGGGCATGCCGACCAACTACCGAACCTATCAGCCGGAGCAAAGCTACTTGCTGCCGCCGTCACCGAGCGATTGGTTGCCGGAAAATCACTTGGCATTCTTCATCTCTGAAGTGGTGAACGTGCTGGAATTGAGTGGATTTTACGAGCGGCATGAACAGAGTGACCCAAGAGGGAATCAGCCGTTTCATCCAGCGATGATGTTGAAGGTGTTGATCTACGCATACTCGACAGGCACGTTTTCGTCGAGGCGGATCGCGAAGAAGCTGGAAGAGGATGTGGCGTTTCGGGTACTGGGGGCAGGGAACTTTCCGGAACATCGGACGATCTGTGATTTTCGAAAGGAGAATCTGCAGGCGTTTCTTGAGCTATTCAGGCAGGTGGTGCAGATTGCAAAGAGCAGCGGGATGGTCAAGCTGGGGCGAATCGCGATAGACGGGACGAAGATCAAAGCAAACGCGAGCCGCCACAAAGCGATGAGCTACGACCGGATGAAGAAAGAAGAGAAACGTCTGGCCGACGAGATCGCGAATCTGCTCAAGCAGGCCGAGCAAACCGATCGGAAAGAGGACCAGGAGCACGGCCCCGACAATCGAGGGGATGAACTACCCGAAGAACTTCGCCGCCGGGAGACCCGGTTGCAGGCGATCAAGGACGCAAAGAAACGGCTCGAAGACAGACAGGCCGGTGAGGATCGCGAAAAAGGACGACACGAAGGAGATGGTGGACGGCCGAATGGCAAGAAGGGCAAGCCGTTCTCCAAAGAGTTCGGCGAGCCAGCAGAGAAGGCTCAGGAAAACTTCACGGACCCGGAGAGCCGGATCATGAAGATGGGCAACGGCTTCGAGCAAAGCTACAACGCACAAGCGTCTGTCGATGAAGCGAACCAGATCATCGTCGCGGTTGGCCTAACCAACTGTGCTGCGGACAATGATCAGCTCATCCCCATGATCGAAGCGACGAGACAAAACACAGGAGACCTTCCGCAGCAGGTCCTGGCCGATGCAGGATACCGATCCGAAGCGAATTTCGAGCGAACCGAACAGATGCAGACCGACGCCGTCATCTCGCTGGGTCGCGAAGGCAAAGCCAAAGCATCACCGATCGCGCCGACGAACATGGCGACGCTGCGGATGAAAGAAAAACTCGCCACGCCTGAAGCGGCGGGGGCGTACCGTCGGAGAAAAGCGATCGTCGAACCGGTGTTTGGATGGATCAAACATACACAAGGATTTCGACAATTCAGCTTGCGCGGGATCGAAAAAGTCACTGCCGAATGGCACCTAGTCTGCCTGGCGATCAATCTGCGTCGGATGCATACCTTGAAAGGTGCCGCAACCGCCTGAAACCACAATCTCTTAACCCATCTCGCGCGTAACGATGCCGCTGGACATAAAAAACTTCGCTTCGAGCAGCCCTTTCGCTTCGCTCTCCCGTCCGATCACGGTTCCAAAAGGAAACCCGACGCCTTCCGCGATTCGACGCAAAGCGCCATTCCTTCTGTCGCGCAGACTCCTAGGAGCCTGCGCGGTAGAAAGGACGAATGGCTGGTAAAATCGGGCATGCCGACAAGTTACCGCGAGTACATGCCCGAGCAGTCGTTGCTACTGCCGCCCTCGTTGCGTGATTGGTTGCCCGAAGGGCACTTGGTTCAC
>DATLXH010000127.1:0-24760 GCA_035576005.1 Thermoanaerobaculia bacterium
GCCCGCGGTGTCCTCTCAGGCCTTCGGACTGCAGAGGCGCGCTCGCGCATTGGGACTTGTCCACGAGCCAGGATTTCGGACCAACGTCGGCATCGTGAATCTCGATGGGGTGAGTCGCGAGTTCACGGTTCTTGTCAACGGGCAGCGGGCTTCGGAGCGACTGACCGTTTCCGTACCTCCATTCGCTTCGGTACAGACCGCCGTTCCCGACCGAAATTACGGCGCACTCACGGTCACAGTGGTGAGCAATGGGGGAGCGTCCGGGTGGGTCGCCTATGCGGTCTCGGTGGACAACGCCAGTGGGGACTCATGGGCTTCAATCGCCACACCTCTACCCGACAGATAGCGTCCTCTCACGATCAGCAGCCACAGGAAAACTGTGGCTGCTGAGTCTGCGTGGCGCTCATTCCGGCTTTTCACATACCGGACTGATCGCCAGAATCCATGTCTAACGGTCCGCGAAACCGTTGAGTTGTGGCTCGAAGTGCGTCAAGAGTGGTTCGGGCGGGTGTCTTCACGAAGCAAACCGCGCCAACCTCCCCTCTTCGCGCGATCGGGACCGATGGCTGTGCGAATGCCGCCGCAGGTCGATTCTTAGAAAAACCCTAGAACTCCGGGCTCCGCTTTAAGAACTCGGATCGATGAGAAGGCTATCTTGACGGTGGTGGTGATCGACCACTGGTGAAGACTCGAATGCGCATCAACGAATTGCCATTTTCATCAGCCTTCAGCCCGCACGTCGTTTAAGGAGCCCAGCGATGTCCCTCTTCAGAAAGGCAGGAAACCGCTTCAAGTACGGATCGATGGCGTCGGCAGCTTTGCTGAGCGGAGTGATGATGTTCTCAACGCTCGCCTCAGCACAGACAGGTGCCGCTGCGGCCTTTTTGTCGCCCACAGGATTGAATCGCTGGACGACCAGTGGACCCGAAGGCGGCTCGGTAACCTCGCTCGTCACCGACCCGGTCGACAATCTGGTGTATGCGGGAACGTCGGGCGGGGTATTCCTCAGAACCAGCGCCGGATGGACAGCGGTCAGTGACGGCCTGCCGGATGTGGCCATCACGGCGCTGGCCGTTGTTCCCTCCGCGCCCTCGTCCCTGTATGCCGGCACCTCCAGAGGCCGGGTGTTCAGGAGCACGAATCGCGGTCAGAGTTGGACCGAGATCCAGAAACCAGTCAGTGGCTCCGTCCGCTCCTTCGCCGTAGACATCACCCGGCAGAGAATCTATGTCGCTACCACCAGTGGCGTCTTCGTGAGCCAGGAGGAAGGTCAGCCGTGGCGGAACGTGCCGGAGCTCGTAGGGGATGCGCTGAGTATTGCTGTCTCACCGAACGGAGTCGTGTACGCGCTGATGTTCGACCGCGGGAAAGGGCGAAGCCTCTCGGTCAGCACCGATGGTGGTGCGAGCTGGAGCTCAGCTACCCTCCCCACCCAATCCGTGGGAGCGCTGACGGGGAACCCGCTGAATTCCACGATCTATATCGTCGGGGACCGACCCATCGTCTACGCCAGTGACGACAACGGTAAGACGTGGAGAGCACTGCCAGTCCTAGGCGTTATCCTGGTGCCAGGCCAGGCCCCTATCCTGACGCTCCTCTCGGATGGATCACGTCTTTTCGCAGGTACCAGCGACGGGCTGTATGTGCTGGAGTCGGGGGCTTCGTCGTGGCAACGGGTCGGCACGCTCACCGCATCAGTCCGCGCGGTGACGATCACCTCGCAACGTCCCCAGGTAATTTACGCCGGGTCAATTTTGACTTTCCGCTCTTTTACAAACGGAGTCTTCCAGAAAACCGATGATGCTGCTTCAGATTGGAAGCAGGACAATCTGGGCCTGACTGCCGTCCCGGTAATTGATCTCGCCGTCACGGGAGACCTCGAGGCCCATGCCGCAACGTCTGCAGGATTTTTCCAAACCAAGCAAGGCGGGCTCAGCTGGCAGAAGTCCGCTCAGGTCGTAGAGCCCGTAACGAGCATCGCGGCGAATCGCCAGTCCGTTTATCTGGCTGACGAGAAGGGAATCGAGAGAAGTGGGGACGGCGGTCAGACCTGGGAGATTGTCACGCCCCGTAAAGCGACTCACCTGGCGGTATCGAAAGGATCGCCGGAAACGGTGTACGCCAACCTCAGCTACGTACTGTCCAAGAGTTCGGACGGAGGGAGGAGCTGGAAGCCCGCGGAGGTCGGTCTTCCAAGGGATTTTTACTACGGCCCGCCCGGCTATGTTTACACCCGGGTGCTCGAAACAGATGGCGAGGCACCGGCCGTAGCCTACGTCGCCACTCCAGATGGGTTGTTCGTAACGAATGATGCGGGCGAGTCATGGCAGAGTCTCCTCACTCAGACGTATGCCGAAGACATCAGAGCGGTGGCGGCTCGCGGCCTCATCATCCACACCGCCCTTACCCCGTACTCCTCAAGCCAATTTGGGGAGAGACCGCGCGGAATCATCACAAGCCTCGATGGCGGGAAGAGCTGGTCTGACCCTCGGCTGAGAGACGAGAGTGTGCAAACAATCGCCATCGATCCGGTCACCCCGTCGCGCAGCTACGCAGGTACCGAGAGTGGACGCGTCTACCGGAGCGAGGACTTCGGCAAGGAATGGATTCTTTTCAGCGAGGGTTTGCGGCTCGCTTCGGTTCGGCGGCTTGAAATCAGTGACTCCGGCAAGCGGATTTACGCCGCCACCGACGGAGGGGTGTTCGTCTATGAAATCGGTTCCACTCTGCTGTTCCAGCGTCTCCCTGACGATTCAGCCAGGCTGCCGCGCCTCCTGCGTCAGCTCTCCACGGCGGGCCGGAACCTGGCCTGTACGAGCTGTCTGGGTCCTGGTTTCGTCCTGCCTGCGGTCGGCACAGTCCAGGGCTCCGGCGGAGCGGTCTTCAAAACGGATGTGACATTGACGAACTCACGTGCCACCGAACAGGGAGTGACCCTGATGTGGTTGCCTCGGGGCAACCCCAGCGGCTCAGCAGTTCAGACCTTTCGTATCACGCTGCCACCATCCTCTGAAGACGGTGGAGGAAGCCTCACCCTCTCCGATATTGCCTCCGAGCTCGGTCTCCAGGGCTTCGGATCATTGGTCGTGGTCGCAACGACCGAGACAGGTGAGCTCGACAACGCGGCGTACATCGACGGATTTGCCCGGGTGCGCTCCCCGTCCCTGTGCGGTCCCGGCTCTGTGTCCCAGTCGCTGCCCGCGGTATCCTCTCAGGCCTTCGGACTGCAGAGGCGCGCTCGCGCATTGGGACTTGTCCACGAGCCAGGATCCCGGACCAACGTCGGCATCGTGAATCTCGATGGCGTCAGTCGTGAGTTCACGGTTCTCGTCAACGGGCAGCGGGCTTCGGAGCGCCTGAGCGTTTCCGTACCTCCATTCGCTTCGGTGCAGACCGCGGTTCCCGACCGAAATTACGGCGCACTCACGGTCACAGTGGTGAGCAGTGGGGGAGCGTCCGGGTGGGTCGCCTATGCGGTCTCGGTGGACAACGCCAGTGGGGACTCATGGGCTTCAATCGCCACACCTCTACCCGACAGATAGCGTCCTCTCACGACTCAGCAGCCACGCGAAACCGTGGCTGCTGAGTCCGCTCAGGATCTGAGCCTAGCGTTACTGGAGACACGATGAAAATATTCAGAATTGCCATGGTAATGACAATCGGAATTCTTTACATCTTTTACAGTCTCGCCCACCCCGAACATCTCTGGATGGCCAGACTGATCGTTCTGGCCGCACTGATCGGGACATGGTGGCTGACCCGCCTGATCTGGGGTAAAGAAGCAGCATCGACGAGTCCACTCTCCGCGGATGCCGTGCCGAGCATGAACTTGTCCGCACCTGTCAGGGACAGTGACCCTCGGCACGACAGTTAGCGTCCAGCCAGATCGGCAACCACTGGTGGCTGGCAACGCGCATACTCTGACCATGTCTTTATCAAGTCGCTTGCTTGCCATTCTGACGCTCGCGGTACTCTCGGCCAGCGCCTGCAATCAAGGTAAGCGAGTGGCAGCGTGGAAAGACACTCCGGTCATCATCATCTCCATTGACACGCTGCGCTCCGATCATCTTCCGGCGTACGGTTACAAAGGAGTGGCCACTCCAGCCATTGACGCGCTGCGAAATGATTCGGTCCTTTTCGAGCATGCCTACTCGAACATCCCTCTGACGCTGCCGTCACACGCGGCACTCTTCACGGGGCGGCTGCCGGCCGACACCGCTGTCCGGGACAATGTCGGCTTCCGGCTGAGTGCTGAAACGCCCACCATTGCAGAGGAACTGAAGAAAAACGGGTATGAAACCGGAGGCGCTGTCTCTTCCTTCGTGCTGCGCCGACAGACAGGAATCGCCAGGGGATTCGATTTTTACGACGATGGAATCGCGTTGCCTGAAGCGCAGGAGAACATGGGTCTCATTCAGCGTGAAGGCCAAAAAACGGTGGCTGCGGCCACGCGATGGATTGGCGAGCGGGCGGGCAACCGGTTCTTCTTTTTTCTTCACCTTTATGAGCCGCACGCCCCTTACACCCCTCCGCCGGAGTTCCGCAGTGGTGCCGCTACCGATTACGACGGCGAGATCGCCTACGTCGACGATATTCTGGGAGGATTTCTCCGGTTTCTCAAAGAGCGTGACCTCTACGACAAGGCACTCATCATATTCACGTCCGATCATGGAGAGGGACTCGGCGATCACGGGGAGGAAGAGCACGGAATCTTTCTCTACCGCGAAGCGATCCAGATTCCTCTGCTCATCAAACTGCCAGGCCGAGCGCGTGCCGGGGAATCGGTGGCCGAGCCGGTGCAGCTGATTGACCTCTTTCCTACGATCGCGGATCTGACAAAGACGGCCACAAAGCCCGTCGATCCCAGTTCCAGATCGCTGGCCGGAAATACTCTCGGCGCGAAACGGAAGATTTTCAGCGAGACCTACTATCCCCGCCTGCACTTCGGATGGAGTGAGCTGCATTCGCTCATCGACGAGCAGTATCACCTGATCGACGCTCCACGCGCCGAGCTCTACGATGTAGTGTCCGATACGCGCGAGCGAAAGAATATTGCCGCCGAGCAGCGGCGCGTATACGCAGGGATGAAACGACTCGTAGAGCCGCTCGTGAAGCAGGCCAGTGCCCCCACGCGCATTGATCCCGAAGAAGCGGACAAACTCGCGGCACTCGGCTACATAGGATCTGCGGTCACCTCACCGGACGATGTGCTTCCTGATCCGAAAGACCAGATCGCAGTCCTCGGTGACATCAAAGCGTGTTTTGCACTCTTCCATGCGGCAAAATATGAAGAAGCGCTGGCTGCATCCAAATCGCTTCTGAAACGAAGTCCACGGATCCTCGACCTATGGCACATCAGCGCTCGCGCGTTGACGAAACTGGGACGGGAAGAGGAAGCGATGGCTGTGGCGAAGGAGGGTCTTCGACTGGCGCCCGGTACGACGTACTTTCAGCTCATGATCGCGAATCTCGCGCTGGAGCTGAGGTTGTTAGACGAAGCCGTCGAGTACGCCACCATGGCGCTCGAAGAAGATCCTGGACGGGGGCACGAGGTGCTGGCCCGGGTGAGGCTCGAAAAAAACGATATCGACGGAGCCGTGCGTGAAGCAAATCTCGCACTGAAAGAGCAAAGCGACGGCGTCGGACCTCTGCTGATCCTCAGTAGAGCCGCCTCCCGGAGGGGTGATCCTGCCACCGCACTTGGTTATGCCGACAAGGCCCAGGCACTTCTGCTCGAGAAAAACGCCCCGGTCACCGTTAGCGTCCACTATCAGCGCGGCGACGCCCTGGCGAGGCTCGGACGATTTGACGAAGCCGAAAGAGCGTTTCTCGAAGAGATTCGCCTTTTCCCCGACGAGCCCCAGTCGTACGTCAGTCTCATCCTCGCCTACATTTCTCAGGGACGGACAAAGGATGCGACCAGACTGGTCTTCGACTTGACGCGCCAGTCTCCAACGCCACGATCGTACGTTGCAATGGTGCAGACACTGCGAACCATCGGAGACGAAAAGGGTGCTCGTTACTGGATGGACAAAGCCTTGCTGCAGTTTCCAGATGACCCGCGAATACGAGAGCTCAACTCAGGTGAAGGTACGTCGGCGGCGCGGTAGTCCGCGCCGACCTCGAGAGCCACCGCGATGGTGCGATAATCGCGGCAATCGATGTCACTCCAGTCCGGCAGCCGCCTCGGGCCCTACGAAATCGTCTCGCCCATCGGCGCAGGTGGGATGGGTGAGGTCTGGCGTGCCCGCGACACTCGGCTCGAACGCGATGTGGCCGTCAAGGTTCTTCCCGCCGCGATGGCTACCGATCCCCAATTCCGGGCCCGCTTCGAGCGGGAAGCCAAGACCATCTCGCAACTGAATCATCCGAACATCTGCCAGGTCTACGACGTGGGGCAGTCGGGAGATGGAGAATCGGCGGTGTCGTATCTGGTCATGGAATTACTCGACGGCGAGTCGCTGGCCGAGCGGATTGCACGGGGCGCGCTGCCAGTTCCGGATGTCATTCGCTTAGGTGCACAGATAGGGGATGCACTCGCGGCGGCACATCGCTCCGGAATCATTCATCGCGACCTCAAGCCAGCCAACGTGATGCTGACCCGATCGGGGGCAAAGCTGCTCGATTTCGGGCTGGCCAAACTTGCACAGCCGCTCTCGTCCCATCCAAACGATTCCCTGGCTGCGACCGCAGTGATGACTCCGTTGACTGCCCAGGGAACGATCGTTGGAACTCTTCCCTACATGTCGCCCGAACAGCTTCACGGCCAGTCGCTCGATCACCGGACTGACATTTTTTCCCTCGGCGTGATTCTCTACGAGATGACCACGGGACGCCGTCCCTTTCAGGGAAGCTCGTCACTGGAACTTTTCACGGCCATCCTTTCGAGCGAACCGGCACCGCTGCAACTGGTTGTGCCGTCTGCCCCTCCTGCTCTGGGACAGATCATTGCCACGAGTCTCGAGAAAGACCAGGAGCGCCGATGGCAGACCGCCCATGACGTGGCACGCCAGCTTCGCTGGATCAGCGAATCCTCGCCGTCAGTCGAGAGAGTCGCTGTCTCTTCTCGCCAGAGATTTCCCTTCGTTGCCGCGCTGGTGCTCGCTGCGGGCATCGCTGGCCTGCTGACATTCGCATTCATGCGATATTTCCTGCACTCGACGGAAAAATCCGCAACGCTTCGCGTGCACCTCGCCCCTCCTGCCGGCATGCTCATTCCGCAACTGGTTGACTCGAGTACGTTCGCGATCTCCCCTGACGGCCGCACACTCTGTTTCATAGGAGTGACCAAGGAGCCCGCACATCTTTTTCTACGCCGCCTCGACTCGACCGAGGTGAGGAAACTTGAAGGCTCGAGCGGTGCAGGGAGCCCGTTCTGGTCTTCCGATGGTGAGTGGATCGGGTTCAGTGCGCGAGGCAAGTTGTGGAAAACCAGAATTTCAGGTGGCGCTCCCGAAGCAATCTGTGCGCTCGAAGCGGGCTCCGTAAGTGCTGCGTCCTGGACCGGGACGACGATCCTCTTTGCGAAAGGCGCTGTCGCTCCGAGCGGGATCTTTCGCGTCGTCACAGGGAGGCGTGCCGGTCAAGGCGACCAGTCTGCAGAAAGGCGAATGGAGGCACGGCTGGCCTGAGCTCCTTCCCGACGGGCGAAACTTCCTGTATCAGGTCCTTTCCCACTCCTCGATCGAGCGTGAGCTGGTTCTCGGCTCCCTCGACTCACCGAACCGCTCGGTCCTGTTGAGGAATGTCTCGAAGGCAGTTGCTGTGGGGAAAAACAACCTTGTTTTCGTACGGGACGGAACTTTGCTGATGCAAGGTTTCGATCAGGCCAAAGGCGTCATGACTGGTGACCCTCGGACTCTCGGCTCGGACGTGGCCTACTTCTATCCGACCGCTGCAGCGGACTTCACCGCATCTTCGAACGGCGTGGTCGTCTATCGTACCAACACCAGTACGGGAAGAATCGTAATCAAGGACCGCAAAGGAAACGACGTGCGCGTGCTCGATGCCGACGCTGCTACCGTCGGCAGCCTGGGTCTCTCACCCGATGGAAGAAAAGTCGTGGTGGGGATCAAGACCATTGCAACGGGATTCATCGATCTCTGGATTTACGATCTTTCCCGCGCAGTCCGCGATCGATTCACCGCTGATCCCGGAATCGAGGTGTATCCCGTCTGGGCTCCCGATGGCCGCACGATTGTCTATTCCTCCAGTGAGGGCGGGACGGTGCCGCACA
This sequence comes from Thermoanaerobaculia bacterium, assembly GCA_035576005.1. GTDB lineage: Bacteria > Acidobacteriota > Thermoanaerobaculia > Gp7-AA8 > Gp7-AA8 > DATLXH01. The sequence goes on from DATLXH010000127.1 coordinate 8,237, forward strand.
TGGTCCGTCGCTCGATCTCCGGCTCGCCACCGGAAGAACTGCTTCCGAGGGGAACTTTTCAAATCCCGAGAAGTTTCTCGTCAGACAGCATGACAATCTACTACGGCGTTTCGCAGCGGGCAGGCCAGAACATTTTCCGGATGTCGATGAGCAGCAGGGTCCCGGAAGCAATTCTCAGTACCAGTTTTTCCGAGCAGGAGCCGGAAGTTTCCTTTGATGACAGATGGATGGCCAACGTCTCCTGGGCGACTCAGCAGGCTGAGATTTATCTGACCGATCTGAAGGCACAGAACCAGGAACGCATTCGCATCTCCGACAAGGGAGGATGGAACCCCCGCTGGCGCCGCGACGGAAAGGAACTTTTCTACGTCGCCGATAGCGCCGGAGTCAGCAGGATCATGAGCGCCACACAGCGCAAGCCCGGAGACTGGAACGACCCGGTCGTGACGGAACTGTTCACGGTTCCTAATGATGTCGTCGGATTTGCGGTCCTGCCGGACGGACAGTCGTTCGTAATTTCCGATGAAGTACGGGGCGAGATGGACAAGCTGCTGCACGTCATTGCTAACGTTCCGTGATGCCGTGCGCTTTGATAGGGTCGCCCGTATTGACACGCCTGTTAATGGGCGAACCATTTCTCCCCTGAAAACGGGCCGTATTGCAAGCTGATCTCAGAAGTATTGCCGTGATCATCCCGATTCTGGTCGATGCTGCAGGCCGATGTTGAACGAATGCGCGCAGGACAAGTCATTGGTCTCTCCTTGGGAGTGAAACTCTTCTGATCCGAAGCCAAGGTAGACCCCCAGTACCCCGTGAGTCCTTGGACGCGCGAAAAGAAATTCTAGGATTCTTCTAAATGGAGTGTGTAGCCGCCGGAAGGATGCTCGACAAGACTCGAATCGCTTGCAGCGGGAGGACTTGACCCATCCGCCCTGCCAGCCGGCAGGATGCCGGCCTCACTTCCGCCTTTCGACGTGTCCAGGACGCTTTCCCCGCGCCCATGAGAATTTACACAGTGGGGGATAGACAAACGCCGACCTCCGAGGTGTAATCGCGTCCTCAAACCAAATAACTTCGAACAAAGGCGACATTTGACTGGGTGGGCGGGCCGATGCTCCAGCAGCATCGACTAGGAAAATTTATGCTCGAGCCCACGCGCCACTCTCGAAGAAATCCCTCCACGTTCCTCGCGATCACGATGGTGCTCGTCTTGTCTTCCACCGCACGAGCTGAGACCTCGCTCTTTCCGGAGCCTCTTCACCTCACCAGGATCGTCGCCAGTGCCATTGACGGCTCCAGTCAGACCATCGAGGAGTTCTACTCAGGCAGCCAGGTCGTGTCAGTCAGTGGTTCCAAAGTCACCGTCGCCGACTACACGAAACGTGAACTGATCACGATCGACCGCGCCGCGCGCACATTCTCCGTCACGACATTCGAGACGATCGCGTCCCAGTCGAACAGGTGCGGAGTGAGTCCCTGTCCCGAGAGTGTGACCGTCGCTCACGCTCCACCCGCCTCGAGGCCGTCGCACCGCCTCCTTCCGGGAAACCGTGAGAGATACGAACTAATGGAAGGGGGTCCCGATGAACGTCTGGTCGTGACTGTGGATCGCGGCACGCTGATCAGTCGTGATGCTTTCGACGTGATCGTCGGCGCTGCCTATCCAAACTCCCGCTCGCATGAGACTGATCGTATGGCGATGCTGGCTGCTCGCGACGGTTCCTCCACGAAACTTCGCTCGCAGTCCGTTGACAGCACCGGGTACGGCCTTCCCGTCGAGCAGACGACCACGATGCAAACGCCCTCAGGCGAGGTGACTGTGGGCAGTGTGGTGACGCGGGTCGGCCACGAGACGGTACCCCAGGAGCTCATCACAATTCCCGCAGACTTCGGGCGGGTGGAGTCTCCGGGCGCCAATCGCAAGCGTCAGCTCGAGGAGCTTGACAGCCTCCCGATGAGAGGGTCGCCGCGTCCTTGACCCTGATGCCTCCACCTGGCAGTCAGGGCGGATTTCTGGCCCCGATCTCTAACAGGGCATTGCTTCGCTCACCGGCAGGTATGCGTGTAGTTGCGGCGGTTGCACTGGTTGTCTCCATGCTGGTTCCCCTCCCTGCAAGCTCTGAGGAGATCGCGAAGGCCGATCTTGAGATCAGAGGCAGCACAAGCAGCCTGACAGTCGTGACCATCTCGGCCACGACCGGAATCGACATTCCGGTGTCCATTCAGACCGCATTTGGCGGTAAACAGAATGATGAGGTCCCTTTCATCGAAGGGACGATGGCCGTTGCTGAGCTCACCGGTCCCGGGCTCGAGTCTCCAATTCGCCTCGAGACCGCGCCTGGCCGGCAGTTCCAGATCCCGGGCCTCTCGCGAGAGGGAATCTACCTTCTTCAGAACATACGATTGATGAGGAGGGCAGAGTTTCTACAATCTGCAACCCCGGCTGTGGTCTCGATCACAGTCGCAAACGTCCTTCAGACCAAAGTCCGCGTTCGTCAGCTCTCCCCGGAAGAGCTCAGGGCTCGAGGAATCACGGTCGACGCGCGCAACTTCGACACCTTCGAGTACACGTTCTCCTTTCTGGTGAATGGTCAGACGGTTGAGATTCCCTACTTCGTCAATATCGACCGCACCACTCGCGCGGTACTGCCCGTAGCGAACGAAACGCCGTACGCACTCCCCCCGATCACTGCAGTCAAGCCCCCGCGCTGGACCCCGCCGACGGCCATTCCGACGGAGCTTGTAGAAGACGTTCCATACACCCCCCGTCCGTCTGAAGTGGAAGGGAGCGGGCGGCCTCAGTTCCGCCCGAGCATTCCGGCCGCTTTGATCATTCCGAACAGCATTGGCGTCATGCATCAGTTCTTCGCAGTGGCGCTCACGGTAACCAATGGAGCACCCGCTGGCAGTTCGATCGAATTGCGCAGCGTGAACGCCAGCCTCAAGACTCCCGTCGAGCTCCGCATCGCCCGATCGAACCCCGCTGTCTCGATCGGCCAGTCGGTACCGATCGTCGACGCTTCGACAGGCGTGACATTTCTGATGGCTCAGGCCACGGGCGAAGCTGATTGGAGTGTGGAGGGGTTGCGCCCAGGCACTCACAGAATGGAAGTCGACATTCGTGCGATCTACAAATCCCCCGGGCAGCCGGACCTGCCGCTTCGCGCAAAAGTTCCGGCGACGATCGTGGTCCACGACCCTCGCTTCAACATCACCTTCTCGCATCCCGACACGGTGCGGAAAAATGTCGAGTACTCGACGTTCTCTTTCGTCACCAATCAAAGTCCCGCTTCGCAGACGATCCGGATCAGCAACCTGGTCCCGGCCTGCTCGCAGTCGCCGGGCGCGAACGTCTGCAGGATCGACGGGACGCCTGAGAGTCATGACATGACTCTCAAACCGGGGGAGATGCGAGCGATCGAATATCGGTTGCGATCGGGAATCACCGGTCATGTCTTTGCGACCGCCGGCACGGTGGATGGTGAAGGGATTACAGCTTTCGTGCAGCTGACGATGGTCGTGAGCGAGAGCGGAATTCCTCTTTCTCCCGCCACCCTCGTGTTGCCGCACTATGCGAAGTTTCTCGACCCGGGATTTCTCTCTGACCAGCTCCAGCTTCTGGGACTTGGATACAGCGTCGCCACTGCGCCGGTGAATCAGACTACGGCAAAGTTTCCGCGAGTCATTCGTTCTGATGTCTTCCAGCGTGCGGCCGATCTCGCCCGCGCCGGTCAGCGGATCTTCATCGGCGCCGATACCGCGAGCACGTTCTTTCACCTCGCTCTCGATCTTCTGGGGAATGGGGCCGGTAACGATCTTGCCGAGTGGGACGAACTGCGGCGCACTGAGAACGCCGGGCGCGGCAGTGAGGCCTCCCTTGCGCGACAGATCGAGCGTGCAACGCTGCCGGACAGCGCCTCGTTCGACTCGTTTCTGGATCGGTTTGCATCGGTGACCGCTCACCGCGACGGATACCTCGCCGTCGCGGCTTATGGTCCTGCCGGAACGACGGCGCGACCGTATGCAGTGTCACTTCGCTCGCTGGCCGGCCGGCGAATGGACATTCCTGATGATGCCGCTGCCGGCTGGCTTCGCCAGATTCCTTACGCACAGCTGTCATCTCTTCGTTCCGTAGACAGGCTCGTGACCGGGGAGCTGGCTCTGGCCGGGCGATTTCAGAACACATCACAAACTCCTCGGGCCACGCTCGATGCGATCGTAACAGCGTCTGTAAGCGGGCCGCTCACGATCGACGTGGCCTATCCTTCCGCTGCAGCTGGTGCGACGATGCGAGCACGTTTCCTGGTCACTGCTTCGACGGGCGACGTGTTTACCGTCAGAGTTGAAGCGGGCGCGAACGAGCTGCGGCTCATGAGCGCGGCGGGAGCGATCGTCTCCACAGCGCAGGCGCGCAGTGTGGCCGCTGAGCCGCTGCGCGTTGTTGCAGCGCGACAGGATCTTCATCTCGATTCCGAAGGGCACCGGGTATCGGTCCTCTTCAATCGACCAGTGCGCGTTGAAGCCGGCGCGTCTCTGGCGAACAAGTTCCAGGCCCAGATCAATGTGAATCGCGACGGTCTGGTCTACAACGGTCCTCGGGCAATCTCCGGAGCGGCCCTTCAGGAAGACGGACGGATTGCGAATCTCAACTTCGATCACGCTCTCTCGCAGAACGCGACCTACAGTCTCATAGTCGCTCCGTTGATCGATCCTCTTAGCGGCGCTACGGCATCGTTCCTGGCGCCGGTCGTCCCAACCATCGACAACAGCGCGCCCGCAGGTCTCGTTTACGGGAAGGTCCTCAAGGGCGACAACAGCCCGATCCCGGGCGCGCAGGTGATTCTCACTGCAGGGGCCAGGCAGTACGACCTCTCGCGAAGCAGTGATGCCAGCTTTCTTTTCGAGCATGTGGCTCGCGACATCGATAACGGCAAGTCGGGCGCCTATGAGCTGCGTGCGGTCACGTCTGATGGCAAGTCCACCCGGCTCGAAGGTGCTGTACGTCTTCCGGGAAAGGTTCATTACGTCAACCTCGTGTTCCTTGGTAGAGGGACCGCCGAAGGAACGGTTCGCTACGACAACGGGGCGCCGGTTCCGAACGCACGCGTGACCGCAGGAAGCACATTGTTCGACCAGTTCAGGCAGGCCACCACCGACGCGAGCGGCAGCTATCGGATCTCAGACCTTCCGGTGGGACCGCTGACCTTCAGCGCCACAGATGGATCGGGCAACGTCAGCTACGCAGCAGCGGAAGTGCGGACCGCAGGCGAGCTGATCCGGCAGGACCTCTCGATCTACCGACGCCCATTCCCCGGCACAGGAACGGTGCGAGGCATCGTCCGCCGATCGGATACGAACGGTGTCGTCACTGGTGCGCGCGTAGCGGTCTACAGTCAGGGCTACGGCATCTCGGAAACGTTCAGCGATGCCGCAGGCCGCTTCGAGCTTACAAAGATTCCGTCCGGATTCGTCAGAGTCCAGGCGGCGGAATGGACGGTATCGCGCGAGAGCGTCGTCGTGGATCTCGATCTCGCCCCCGATCAGGTTCGCGACAACCTGATTCTCACGCTCAGGGTCTACGCGGGTGATCCGCTGACCGCGATCGAAGGGATTGTGAAAAGCGAGGATCCAGCGTTTCCTGGCGACCCTTCCCGTTACCGGAACGTAGCGGGCGCGGTCGTGAAGATTTCCGGAATGCTGGCGGTCACCGCGGACCTGAATGGCCGCTATGTTTACTCATCGGTCCCTGCATCCTTTGCCGGAAGAAAAATCGAAGCGTATGACCCCTCCAGCCGTTCTGTCGGCGCTTCGATACTCCCGGCACTCGATCCGGCCGCGGCGAACAATGTTCCGATCTTCATACGCACCAGTGATGGGGGCGGGACAGGCACCATTCGCGTGCTGCTGCTCAGCGCTGCCGGGTCTGCGGTCTCCGGCTTCCGAGTCATCGAGCCTGGCTATCCTCCCCAGGTTCTTCTCGAGAAGGGAAGCGGCGTCTACGAGCTGGCCGCTGTACGGGTGGGACAGACAGTGGAAATCTGGGCGGTCGCAGGGCCAGCGGCCTTTGGAGATCAATACGCTACGGGAACCGCGCGCGTGGAGTTCAACGGTCAGGTGAGCTCGCTCGTTCTGCGGTTGCCTGGGCAAGGGATCGCGCGCGTGGCGCTCAGGAGTGACATCGATCTGATCGGCGAGGTGAAGCTCAGCTATCAGGCATGGGATGAAGCGGAGCAGTCGACGACGCCGAAAGAGACCGTGGTTTCGACCAATCAGAATGGCCAGGCCGGCTTCGCGACATTTTCCAATGTGCCGTCGCTCGCCAACTTCACGGTCCAGAGCCTTCATCCCGTTTACGGGTACGCGTCGCAGAGCGGCAAACTGGCGTTCGATGGCGACATCGCCACCATCACTCTTCAGCTCAACCGGCTCTCGACGATTCGCGGAACGGTCTACGCGATCGACGGTAGGACGCCGATTCCGGGAGCGACCGTCCGGCTCAGCGATGGCAGGCAGGACCAGGGAACGTTCACGACGCTTCCTGATGGCACCTTCACCTTCCGGAACGTTGCCGCCGGCAGTTCGTTTCAGATCGTTGCTGATGTCACGCAGAGTGGGATTTACCGTACCGGCTTCGCGCAGGGTGTGACCCCTGGGTCCGGTGGACCGATCGACAGCGTGGCCGTCGTCCTCCGCCAGCAGGGGAGTGTCGAAGGGCGGGTTGTGTATACCGGATTCAAAGTGTTCGATCCCGCGAATTCCGCAAACAACATCGCGGACGACACACCCGCTGACCTTTCCGACAACGCTCCCGTCCCTCTGGCAAAGTTCTACCTGCGCGAGCTCGATTTCCCTCGCCGGAGTTTCGGTGACAGCCGGGAGCCGCTCACCGCCGATATCGACGGACGATTCGCCTTGAGCAATCTGTTCGCCGGTTCTCTTCGCGTCACCGGATGGGCAGCCGGGAATCAGGAGTTGCGCGGAGACTGGCAGGGCGCAATCCAGCAGGAAGGAGAGCGGATCACCACGGCCTGGGTTGCTGTGGGGATGGCGGGATTCGGTCCAGTCGTGATCACGGTCGTCGATCCGAACGCGCAGAACGCTCCGGTCGAGAACGCCGAGGTCACCATATTCAGGAACCGCAGCGCATTTGATCTGGCGACCACTGACGCTGCCGGCGCCGTCCGCTTCGAAGGGATTCCGGCGGACTCTTACACGGTCTCTGCATATTCGAAACGGCTAGGCAAGTCGGGAAGTGGATCGACCACTGTGGTTGCAGGCTCGGGCGCATCGCTGCAGATCGTGCTCCTCTTCAGTGGCGAGGTGAGTGGCACCCTGACCGACCCCGAAGCCGGTGGACGGGCGGTCCCTGGTGTTGATGTCACATTGAGCGCGACGAGTTATGAAACGCGAGCGACCACCACGACCGCCGGCGGGTTTCTTTTCGGAGGGGTTCGCGAAGGGAGCTTCCGTCTCGCGGCCCGTGAGCCGCTCTCGAATCGCATCGCCACCGCCACTCGCAGGCTGACCCAGGCGGACCCGCGACCGGTTGTAAATCTACAGCTCGAGCCAACCGAGACGCTGCATGTGACTGCGTTTCTGCCAGCCGACAACGGTACAGCGTCCAGCTCCCTGGTTCCGCTCACAACGATCCATGTGACGCAACGCTGCTCGAGCAGCTGTTACTACGACCGTGAGCTCCAAGGAAATGCTTTTCAACTGCCTGGTCTCTTCCGCAACTCGTCGTACACAATCGATCTGAAAGAGGTTGGTGGTGACGAGCGTGCCGTGCGCTTCGTCGGCTCTTTCCCGAAGGGTTCGGCGGCGGATGCGGTTCGGCTCGTTCTTCCGGCGTTCGGAACCGTTGAGGCGCGTGTCACACAGGGCGCTGCGCCAGCAGGCAACTCGAAGGTGACAGCCACTGCTGGAAATCGTTCCGTCACCGCTTACACAGATTCGTCCGGTGTGGTCACGCTGAGGGGTTTGCCTCTTGGAGCCGTCTCGGTGACGGCTGTATCCATCGATGGAGCGTTCTCAGGAACTGCGATCGCAAACGTTACCTCTCAGTCCACTCCGGCCGTGGTTTCGCTCGCGCTGGGGTCGTATGCCGGGGTTACAGGTCTCGTTGAGGCGGAGGCCGGATCGGGGCAACCTTCGGTCGGAACTCGGGTCGTTGCGTCCTGGGGATCCTCGAGCTCGCAGCAGCTCACCGATGCCACTGGGCGTTTCACATTCCAGGGAATCGCAACGATTCCGGGACAGAACGTCATCGTGAGCCTGGTTTACATCGGGCCCGATGAAGTAACGGTAGGTGCCCGGCAGACTGTGTCCCTCAGCAGTCCGGTTGTTATCAACGTGCCCAAGGTGAAGCTCGACGCAACGCTGCCGCAGCTGCTGACGATCAGTCCAGCAGGAAACGCAGCCAATGTTCCCCCCGACAGCTCGATACGGTTCACGTTCAGTGAGCCGATCGATTCGGCGCACATCTCGCCGTCGCGCTTTCAGCTGAGTCCGGCTGGTGGGAACACGCAGGTGGCCGGCACGTTCAGCAGTTTCAGCGAGCCGTCGGGAACGTTTGTGGTCATCTTCACTCCCGTTCCGCCGTCGGCCGCGCAGCAGGCGGCGGGGCAACGCTACCCGCTGGCCAGCAACACTCTCTATCGAATTGTGGTCTCAGGAGACGTTGCCGACGTAACCGGGAATCGTCTGCCAGCGGCGCGCGGATCGAGTTTCACAACCACGGACTACATCGGACCGAAAGTGGTGAAGGTCACTCCGGCGACTGACACGCCACTGCAGCCGGCCACCACATTCGAAATTCGGTTCAACAAGGCGATCGACGCCTCGGCGTTCTCCGCCGGAGGAGCTGGGCAGATTCGCCTGTACAGAATCAGCGAGCCGGGATCCACCGGGACCGTCATCGAGGAAAAGGCCGGCCGTGGCTACACCGATTCGACGGGCTTCTCTCTTCTTTTCGGTCCCAACGATCCGATCGCGCCGGAGTCGTTCTATCGTCTGACGTTCTCAGGCGTTCGTGACAGCAGCGGGAACGTCCTCGAACCTCAGACGCTGCACTTTTTCTCTTTCGATCAGACCAAACCGTTTGTGAATCTGGTATCGCCCGTCCCCGCGACCTTCGCGCTGGTCTCCGGCGTCGAGTACATCCTCGGGACAGACATTCGCAACGGCTCTGTATCCGGAACGCCGGCCACTGACGTTGCCCGGGTGGACTTTTTCCGGGTCGAGGGAGTCGCGCAGACGCTGCTCGCAAGCGCGACGGCACCTCCGTTCAGCTATCGATTTGTCGGTCCCGACGTTCCCGAAGCGGGTGGATCGCTTCAGTTGCGAGCTGTTGCAATCGACCGCTCGGGCAATATCGGCAATCCCGCAACCATGAGCTGGAGCGTGGTGCCGAATCGTCCGCCGCAAACTGTGTCGTTGACGGTTATGCCGTCCTCTGCGACTTATGCCGGGAAGCGGATTAACGCGGCGGTTACCTTCACCGATGAGGGAACTCTCATCACCGTGCAGACTGATCTGCAGGCAACTCAGACCGACGGAACTGCCTATTCGAAGAGTTTCACCAAGCAGCTCACCCGTGCCACGGTCGATGCGCCGTGGCCACCGGCATCGTTCGATTTCGACCTCCCTCCAACCCTGCGGGAGGAGAGCTCAGTAACGCTCTCTACAACCGTGACCGACGTTCGCGGGCAGCGAGGGACGGCATCGTCTGCAATCGTCATTGCCGCCGACCGTACCAGTCCGGTCATTCTTTCGATGCTTCCCGCCGCGGAGACGCGGTATCGCATCGGGGATCGTTTTCGAATCGAAACGGTCGTACGTGACGAGGGAGCAGGGGTTGCGTCAGTGTCCTTCAACTTCGACGGTCAGACCATCGTGGTCCCCGCAGCCTCGGCCACGGCAGGGACGGAGCCGGGAAGCTTCAAGTTCACAACTGCTGAGATCACTACCCCGGCCAAAAATCTCGACACGCGGGTCGCCATCGTCGTGACTGCAGCCGATTACCGAGGGAATCTCACCAGCCGAACGGCAGAAGTGATCTACGCCGGCGTGAACGATCCGTCCGTTCCGCGAGCGACATGGGCGTGTCCGCTCGAGCATGCAATCTGGCCGGCGTCGCAGCCGGCTTTCCGCGCAACGTTGCGGGTGCGGGCGACTGACGACATTGCGATAACGGGAGTGAAGTTCCGTGTTCCTGGTGTCACTGAGCCTATTGCCGGAGTGAGAGCGGGAGCCACCGACATCTATGAAGCAACCGTCACGATTGCAACGGGTCCCGCGGGTACGTCGTTGAGTTTTGCAGCAATCGTGAGCGATGCGGACGCGACGCACAACGTCGAAGTTGTGATCCCGGTGAATCTCGTCGAGGCAGAGCTCGTTATCGACGAGCGCATCCAGGCGGTGACTTCAGTCGAGCTCGCCAGCTTCACAGGCAAGAACGTTCTCGTGCGAGGGGCGGCGGCACGGCTTGTCCTTCATGTTCCACTCACGCTCAAGAACCTCATGTTGCTCGACGGCGCTCGCGCTGAGACTCTCGCCTCGACGACAACTACAGAACAGAAACTGAACCTGACGGTCACCGGTTCGACCTACATCGATTGCGACTCATCGATCGATGTGTCGGCGAAGGGCTATCTCGGCGGCTGGGGGCTGAACAGTGACGGCAGCGGGACCCGGAACCAGGATGCTCGCGGCCGCTCTGGCGGCAACTCAGTCACAGGCGGTGCCGGTCATGGATCTTCGGGCTCGCATGCGGGATTGGGCGGCGAGAGCGTGGATGCCACCAATCGTGTCTATGGATCCATTCAGACGCCATCAGATCCGGGAGCTGGTGGCGGTGGCGCCGGCGGTTGCTGTGAAAACGGGGCCCCCGGCGGAGGCGTTGTCTCGCTGACAGGTGGAACGCTGGTAGCCGATCTTTCCCGGATCATCGTCGCAGGCGCTATCCGGGCAGATGGCGGAAGCGGAGCCGGAATCGCTGGCGCAGGCGCCGGTGGCAGCGTATCTCTGTACGCAAAACATCTATCGGTCGGCCCCCTGGCGCGAGTCACCGCCAACGGCGGAGATGATGATGCGACCGATCGCGCATCGCGCGGCGGTGGAGGGGGCCGGGTCGCACTTGTGGCCATGGCTCGTCTCGATGCCAGTGAAATTGCCTTGCAGATTCAAAGTCGCGGTGGTCGCAACGGCTCGGGGAGCGGCGGAGTCGGACGTGTTGATGGCGGCGCTGGAACGACATTCGTCAAGCGACCGAATCAACTCTCAGGCGAGTTGCTGATCTCTTCAGCCGATGAGCGCCTGATCGACCCAACCCAACAGGTTCGACCCACCATTCTCGGTTTCATCGGAAGCGGAATTTCCACACAGATTGGTCCAGCCTCTCTAACCGACAGCGCTCGCACCTTCGGTCGCGGCGTCGTTGGTGAAGAACTGATCCTCGGGTCCGATCTGACGCGCTCGTTCACGGTGGTCGCCCTGTCCGCGGATGGCATGACGGTCTCCACCGATCCCGCTGATGGCGATCTCGTTGCCGCGGCAGGATCGAGCGCGCCGGCGATTTCGTATTCCGGGCTCTCGAAGTTTGATCGTGTCGAGCTCGGTAGACGGGCGTTGGCGCGATTCGATCATCGTCTTGCAGTGGGATCGGCCATCGATGATCGAACGAGTATCGTCACGGGCCCCGGGGCCGTGGCACTGCTATACGGGGACCGACCCACAGTGTCCCTGACAACGGTGCAGGCAGCGGGATCAGCACTCACGCGCGCCACCGATCTCCAGGGTAGCTACGATGCCGCGTCGCTCGCCGGCGTGGCCAGCGTGGCCATCAACTTCTCGCCCGTCACTCCGGATCGCATCGATCCCTTCTACGACTTCCCGACAGCGAAGAGCGCCCAGGCGTTGATCATTCCGGTCCCACCCACTGCATCGCTGGGCGCGGCAACGCTCCGTCTCGTGGTCACCGACCGTGCCGGACGTCGTGCCGAGAGCGCGACTGCTTCCTTCACCATCGTCGAAAACAGCTCACCGACAATTGACCGATTCGATGTCACGCCTTCGACTGCGGGCGTTTATCCGGGGACGAATCTCGCAGCTCTGATCTCGGCCGCGGATGACGTCGCCGTCAAGAGCATTTCGTTCAGCGCTCGCATTGGTAGTGGAGTGCCGGCGGTTGAGTCCCGGAGCGTGTCGCAAAAGGTCGTCGTCGATCAGGCCTTCAGCTTCGCGATTCCAGTCACCACGCCAGGCGGGTCGACTCTCGCTCTGGAGGCCTCCGCGAGTGATGCTTTCCCGGGTCGGGCAGCCACCACATCGACCCGGAGCGTGGCCATCCTCAGAGACTCCGTTGCTCCCGCAATCACCATCACCTCGCCTGCGCCGGAAGCGCTCTATCAGGAAGGCTCGGGCAACACCATCCCTGTGCGCGCAAGCGTCATCGATGCGGAAGTCGCGGTCAGGGAAGTCTATCTTCAGATCGATGGTGGATCGCGCATCGCCATGACGCGTGAGGGGAACAGCAATCTGTTCCGCGCGGACGTAACCATTCCGTCCGTCGATGGAAGCACGCCGGTCGCCAGACAGATTTCCGTGTCAGCTTCCGACTACGAAGGGAACAGCACAACCGCTCCAGCGGTAACGATCCGCATCCAGCCGCTCAACGACCCCAATGCGCCGGTCGTGTCGTGGCTCTGTCCGAGCGGAAGCCCGATGTATCCGCCCGGATACACGGCAAAACTGCGTATTCAGGCACTGGGCAATGGTACCGGCAACGCCGCAAACGGAGTTCAGAAAGCCGAGTTGTTTGTCGATGGCAGTGCGAGCGCGATCGCGGCTACGGCGGTTCCCGGAGTGGCCAATCAGTACGAAGCTACGTACACCATCCCGCTCAGCGCGACTGGTGGAGCGCTCTTTTCCATCCGCGCCGTCGTTACCAATGTCGCAGGGGGAACGAACGATGCGACGGTCAACGGCGCGATCGTCACGGGCCGCATCCTCACCACGGACACCACGATCGGGCCGGCTGACCCCACATACGAAGATCAAACAGTGATCGTGCAGAGCGGCACGACCACGATCTCAGGGAGTCATCGTTTTGCTCGACTGGTCGTGCTCGATGGAGTGGTGACGCATCCGCTGACCAGCGCGACGCTGATAGAGAGACTCGACCTTCGTGCAGCCGATGTTTACATCGCCTGTGCTGGCCGTATCGACGTGAGCGGTCGTGGCTTTGTGGGATCCGTGAACGGATACGGTATGACCTGGCCGAATACGACGACCGGGGGGAGCTACGCTTACGGTGGAGGAAGTCACGGCGGCCGTGGTGGCAGAAGCGGCAACCCCAGCACGACGACCGATACGTCGGCGCTTACCTATGGCTCTCTTTACGATCCCAATACGCCGGGAGGAGCCAGTGGATACGCGACGGCCGACTGCCCGGGGTGCGGCGGCGGCGGGATCGTCCGGATTGCAGGAACGACTCTGCGGATCGACGGAAAGATCCTTGCCGATGGAGTATCACGCACCTACAGCTCAGGCGCAGGGGGAAGCATCCGGCTCGATGCATCGCTCATCGCCGGAACGGGAGAGATCCGCGCCCGCGGCGGACTCAACGGGTACTCGTCGTCGGGCGGGGGGCGAATCGCACTCTGGTTCGGCGAGCTGACGCTGGATCGGGCGGGGATCTCTGCAAACGCAGGCTCTCATAACCCCGACAACGCCGGGGCAGCAGGAACGCTCTTCTTCAAGAGGACCACCGCCGCCAACGGTGAGCTCACGATCGACAACGGAAGCGTGACCACCCGCAACCCGACCACTCTCACCAGTGTCGGTTTTCAGGTTGCGGCTGAGTCTTCTTCCACTGCCCTTCGAACCACGACCCCGCCATTCCCTGCGCCGGATCATCTCCGTGGAATCCGGGCTATTGTCGACAACAACCGCAGCGTCTCATGGCCGATCACGTCGAATAGCGTCGATACGATTCAGCTCGACACATCGAACGCACCTCTAACCGTCGGTGCCGGTCAGTCCTTCCGAGGCCTGTATAGGTTTGATGCCATCACTCTGCGGAATGCGAACCTCCAGGTTGCAGATCTCCTCGAGGTCATGAGTCCGATCATCAAGGACGCCGCGTCGTCGGTCGGCGGGAGTAACCCCGGGCCTCCGCTGCTCGACGCCTCGCGAGTCTCGATCCAGCCGTCGGCACTCGGACCTTCGGTGGTTGGGACGATAGGCGCAGTCGTAGACAGCGACAAGCCCATCACCATCATTGCAACCAACGCACGCAGCGCGGCAACGTTTACTGGTCGAGCCAACGATGACGGATCCTTCGCCGTTGGCCTGGAGGGTCAGGCAGGTGACTCCATCTCCATCAAGGCTCGTGACAGCAATCTCTTCCCCATGGATTCCAGCTCCGTCGTCGTCGGAACCCTCCCTTCGGTGACTGCTGCGCCTTCGCAGATCAGCAGTTCTGCCTGGACCACTGACACCAATTTTCGGTCTCGCATGCTCACTCGCGACGGAACGACTCTGGTTGTCGGCGGTTACCCGCTGAACAGCGAACCTGGTTCGGACAAGCTCGCCATACTCAGTCTCGTGAACCCGAGTACACCGATACTGAGCAGAACCGTTGCAATCGGCAAGGGAGCGATCCGCGATGTGGCAGCAGCGGATGGCTATGCATTCGTAGCGGCGAATACGCTCTCATCGGTGAGCCTGACAGACCCGGCAGGGACGGCTGCCTCTGCCAGCGATGAAAGAGGAACTGAGGTCTCGCTGGCGGTGACGGGTGGGTATGCGTTTACCGGAGCGGATTGGTATGACGAAGGATGGCTGCGGGTGTACGACGTGTCGGTGCCGGCGAGCCCGCGGTACCTGCGCGAGCACCGGCCGCTCAACGGGCTGACGTATCGAGGACTCGTTGCGATGGGCAACGAGTACCTGATCGGGTTGACGACGAACGTGGTTGGTGGACTGGAGCGGGACGTGGTGGTGATTGATCGGCGGGATGTGAACAATCTGGTCAGAGTTTCGGACCTCGCCATCCCCAACTTCCAGCCATTCCGCGGCCGTATCGACGGGACGATGCTCTATCTGGTCAGCCAGACCAGTCCGGAGATGGTGAGCGTCGATCTGAGCGATCCCCGTCTGCCGCGGATCGCTGCCAGGACCACTCTGTCCGCGGTTGCCGGTCAGGTCTCGATTGCAGCTCCCTACGCATTCGTAGCCAACAGGTCCACGGGACTTACTGCTGTCGACGTTTCTGTCGCAGGGTCGCCAGTTGTCAGTGGCTCCGCAGCCACTGGAGGGAGCGCGTTCGATGTAGCGCTGTCTGCAGGGTACGCATACGCAGCCAACGAGCAGGGACTGGCCGTCATCCCCGTCACCCTTCCGCCTCTCGTCGATGAGCGGAGAATCGCATTGTCGCTTCAGGGCACTCTGGTGACGGTGCGCGGAAGTGCACGGTCAGTTAGTGGTCAGGGACCACTCAGTGTGGAAGTAAAGAACGTGGCCAGCGGAGCGAGTGTCTCCGGAATTGCCGTGGCGTCGGACGGAAGCTTCACGGCCAGTGTCGGGGGAGTGGCGGGAGAAAGACTGCTGCTCAAAGTCACAGACGGGGCCTCGCGCGTGACGTCGCTCACGTTGCTCGTGCCGTATGGATCGGCTGTGCGGAGCGTGCCGATCAGCACAATGATGGCAGCGGGCGACGCGGAGTTCCGTGCGCGAACGCTGGGACTCGAAGGCACGAGCCTCATCGTGGGAGGTTCGTACCCAGGATATGGAACGGCCGGATCGGACAAGCTTGTGATCTTCGACGTGGCCTCGGCCGGCACGCTGGTACAGAGGAGAACGGTTGCGGTAGGGAAGGGAGCGATCCGTGATGTGGCAGCAGCGAATGGCTACGCCTTCGTAGCGGCGAACACGCTCTCGTCGGTGAGCCTGACGGACCCGGCCGGTACGGTTGCTTCGGCCAGTGATCAGAATGGAACCGAGGTCTCGCTGGTGGTGGCGGGTGGATATGCGTTTACCGGAGCGGATTGGTATGACGAAGGATGGCTGCGGGTGTACGACGTGTCGGTGCCAGCGAGCCCGCGGTACCTGCGAGAGCACCGGCCGATCTACGGGCTGACGTATCGAGGACTGGTTGCCATGGGCAACGAGTACCTGATCGGGTTGACGACGAACGTGGTTGGTGGGCTGGAGCGCGACGTGGTGGTGATCGACCGGCGGGATGTGAGCAACCTTGTCAGGGTGTCGGACCTGGCCATTCCAGGCTTCAGGCCCATCCGAGGAAAGACGATCGGATCGATGTTGTACGTGGGAGGAGAGGATGGAGGGTTGGCCATCGTCGATCTGACGAATCCGCGAGCCCCGCAACTGGTCAAGGTCATCAAGACTCCTGGGAGCGCGCACGGAGTCGACCTTGCCGGAACGGTCGTGGCAGTGGCCGATGGCGGGTCGGGCGTGAGCTTCGTGGATGCAGCGAGCGGAGCAGGAGCGCAGCTGACGGGC
>DATLXH010000128.1:0-72544 GCA_035576005.1 Thermoanaerobaculia bacterium
CTTCGTTCTCTTTGTCCGTTGCTGCCGCTGCTTCTGATACGCTTTCTTCATGGCGGTTCTCCTTTTTGTTCCCACCCGGATCCTAAATCCGGTCGAGGGAACCGCCACTTCAAATTTCAACTACAGTCGGGACATCGTCATGCTGCGATGATGAATAACAAGATTCTTTTCATGGTGTAAGTTCCTCGACGTTATGAAGACAGGTTTGAGTTGCGGGGTGGGGGTCAACGAGTCTAAAAGGCGTCAGAATCACTGCGGGGTGCTCGTGGTGACTTGCTGTGTTTCGTTATTCGTGATTGAAGCAAATGCCCAAAGTTTCAAGTTCGGGAACGCTGCTCGTAACTCAATGCGAACAGCGGAAACAGCCTTGATCGCAGGATAAGATTCCGTTAAGAACGCAACTCCCCCGTACGCCGGGTAGCAGACAAAGAGGCTGTCACACGGTTCCGAGTTGGAACGTGTTAGTCGAAGCGTAGCGTCCGCAATAGGGACGCTTGAATCCATTGGATAGATGAGAAGTCGCACATCGGAGCCGGTCTCCGACCCGGGCGTGTAAATCCGCAATGTCTGACGAAACTTGTCGTCGGTGGGGATATTCAAGAGTTGAACTGTGCCCGAGCGAAACTCATGCTCGCGGACGACCGGAATCTCTGTCCCTGCGCTGTCGGCCTGCCTCGACAAGTCTCGAATTCTCAGAGAGTAGTGGAGGCTGGACGCCACGCTCTTTCGAACGTGAAGGAGCACGCCGGGAGGAGCTCCGGGCGGGGTCCGTTTGAGTGGGAGATCGAACGCTGTTCGAGCAGGGATTGCGTCACGGGCAGAGCATTCACGCGTACATTCGTCGCCGAGCGGCTGGATATCGGAGTCGGCACCTTTCACACTCACTGGCCGATCGGACTGATTCAGAACGAAAAATTCCGACTTCCACAGCGAGCCGAACCGGCCTGGGGTTAAAGAAAATGCTTGCGGGACGAGTACCGTCTCGTAATCCTCAGTCTCCGTGGCTGCCACGTAGGTGAAACCGTTTCGCAACGTAGCAAACATTGATGGGCCATTCTTCAACACGATATCGACCGTGCCAGGTTGATGCGCTGGAGTCACAGCTTTGATCGTCGTACTGTTGACGACCGTTAGTGCGGCGGGCGTGTTTCCGAACTCGATCGTCAGTGCGAGGGGAGGACAAAGGATCTGACATGGTGGTATCAGATTCACGCCGATGACAGTGACTTCGGTTCCACCAGTCGTGGGGCCGCTGTTTGGAGCAACACCTGTCAGAGCGGGTATTTGAGCGTGAGCGGCTGATCCTAGAAAGAGCACACAAAAGCTGATGACGAGTCCTCGTAGCATATAAATTCTCCAGTGGGTTGGACCGCGTGACTTCCAGATACACTCAGATTTACACTGTTCAAAGGCTGGCCGGTGTTCTTAAATACCGGGCAGGAATTGCTGGATGCAGGCCCTTACTCCCCATTTTCGCAATGGGCGTGCTCGCGGAGGCCAAAAGGGAGATTATATGTCATTACGGCATATCCATGCTAACTTCCCCACTTTTCTACCTTCCCATAAAGGGGCCCGGTTGACCGCCTGGTTTCCCGTAGCGTTGGGATCTGCATCGCGGACGAGACTCGTCGAAGCGTTGAGCGGTTGCGTTGTAGAGACCTGCCTCCGCACCAGTGTCGTTGTAGTCGTTCAGAGGGGATCCAGAGAAATAGTTATGCTGGCAAACTCTCCCGGCCCGATGAACCATTCCTTAAGCACGGTGTCATTTCTTGCAGACCGCGGCTGGATCGCGAACACGGGCAAGGAATACCGTCCTGCGTGACTCCTTCCTGTTGATGGGGGGGTCCAAAAGTCTTTACGGATCGGGCGGCGTTGGATGCAGCGATCGCGGCGTATCTCACTGACTGTTCGGATGCTCGAACTGTCGCTCGAGCATCCGAACTGGCGCAGTCCCGGTGTGAAACCCTCAACTTTGACGCGTCCTTGTATGACAGTTGCGGAACCTCACCTTCGAAGCTCTCGCGGAAGCGACAGCTTGTCCGCGTGGAAGAGCTTCTTCGCACTTCCGCGCTGTCTCTCCTCCATCGCTTTATCATTGCTGGCTTCGGTACGCGCGCGACCATGTTTCGTGTTTTTAACCAGAAGACGCGTTGCACGCCGGATTCCTACGGCACGGCTTCGCAGAAGGCCACGAGTTTAGCCGGCATTGGACACTCGAACGACTAAGGCGCGTCATCGCGGTTCGAGGTCCGCGAGACTTTCACGCCCCTCTCCCTGCTCGAGATCCTGCCTTGCCGTTCCCAGAACACTCCAACTGTGCCACTCCGAAGGACCCAGATCAACTGGCCTCTTCAACCATGAAGAAGTTGAACGAGAGGGTGAGCAAGCTCGGGTCGATGACGACATCAACGGTGCGTGTCGGGTGTGCCGGCGGCGCAGCGATGCCGAGGAAGACCTGCGAAAGATGTTGTAGTCGCTCACACCCCGTTAGTCGTCGTACCCGTAGATCCCCGAGCGAGACGTCGGATACCGGCTTGCGGTTCCATTGGTCCCGACCCGATCGCCGTAACAATCGTTCCATCCAAGACAAGACACGATCACCATACGGGTCTCCGGTGTTCGCTGCCTGCCAAATCTGTCGCACGAAAGGATGTCGGAAATGTAGCAGTTGGCCATGGCTATCGGACAGGTTGAAGTACATAGCGAGGTTACGTCTCTCAAGCAGGCGCCCGGACCTTTCACGGCATCAATCGATACCTGCAGGATTTCGGCAACATCTCCCGCAGCGGTTGGCGCGGCAGCAAGGTTTCACCGTCCTGAGTCGAACAGCGTCGTCGTGACGCAGTTCGATCCGATCCGCTCGTACGGGGTGGGTGCACGACAGATCGCAGCGATCTTCGCGGGAGCGATCGGGCTTGCGAACGGCGAGCGGTGGATCGAGCAGATCGAGTGGCTGATCGCCGGGCTGCAGCAGACGAGAACGTACTCGCTTGCGGATCTGCCCAAGATGCTGCGAAGTGACTCCGACCGCTACGTGGCGGAGCTGCAGATCGCCGATCGAGACATACGGCGACGGTGGCGGACGCATATTGGGAGCCGTCGCCAGTTCGTGCTCTCCGAGGCGATCGGGTACTTGCTCGACGCGATGCCGTTTCCCGCGGCGACGCGCGATCTGCTTCCTCCGGCCGCTCTCTGCTGTCTCGATATTCCCGTCCTCACTCCCGGAAGTGCGCTCGCAACGGCGCTCTTCGCCGCCTGTATCAGCAGCCGGCAGCAGACCGGGCTCCGACCGGCCCTCGTGCTCGAAGTGCCGCCGTTTACCCGAGGTGCGGGCGACGGCGGATTGCTCGCTGCGCTTGAAGCGTTCGAGAAAACGGGCGATCTCCTCGTGAGGGGTGCGATGAGTGGACCTGTCCGTGCGCCGTGGAGGAAGTGGGCCTCCATTCGCGCAATGGCGGAGCCCTCGCCAGCGGTCCCGGACGCATCGATCGCGACAACGTACGACGAGGTGACATCTCACGCGACACTCGTTCGTACCTGGCCGCTTCTCAAGCTCCGGCCCGTGCCGACAATCCGTGACCGGCTCGCGCAGGCCGCGGTCGTCAACGCTCTCACCCCGGTGACGGAGCGACTCTTTCTCGACTGCTCGTACGCCTATCGTCCGGGGCGTAACGCCCACCACGCGATCACCGCGCTCGAACGGGCGCGCGACGCGGGATTCAGCTTCGTGGTGAATGCGGATGTCCGCAACTGCTTCGATTCGCTCGATCACACAATCCTGTTCTCTGCGCTGACGCATGTGATCCCGGACCCCGAGATCATCGCGCTCCTTCGCATCTGGACGCAGATGCCGTTCGTTGAGCGGGGAGAGCTGAAGCCGCCCGCCACGCGCGGCGTGCCACAGGGCGCCCCCGTCTCTCCGATGCTTGCCAACGTCTACCTGCACGCGCTCGATATCGAGATGCTGAAGCTCGGGCTGCCATGGATCAGGTATGCCGACGATTTTCTCTGCCTGGCGCGAACGAAGGAGGAAGCAGCGGGGGCACTCACGCAGCTCCGTGCAGCGACCTCCGCGCTCCGGCTGTCGCTGAAACCGGCTCCGTCGCACATCATCCACTTCGATGAGGGATTCGAGTTCCTCGGGTTTCACTTCCGGCAGACCGCGAAGCGGATCGCCACGCGGCGGCTGGTGGACCTGCAGCGAAAAATCGTACGCAGGCTCTCGATGACGTTTCCTCCGCTCGCACGTCTCCGTAAAGTGAACGAGATCATCGTCGGCTTTGGCAGCTACTACCATAGCCGCGAAGCGCCGATCGTCCAGCAGCTGACGTCCTTTGATCGCTGGTGCCGCCAAGGCGTGCGGCAGATCCTTGGGCCCGAGTTCGTGCAGAAAGTCCGGTTCATCAACGCCGAAGTGTTTGAGCACCTTCTCTGACGAAGCCTCCAGTCACTATCGGGAGTTTCGTCGCGGTTGTGAACGTGGACAACATTATCAGTCGGCGTCCGGCGATACCTTGCCGTCCTCATCAACTTCGACCATGTCTTCGATCACGCGAGAATCTGTGCCGCTGGCAGAGTCGAGTTTTGCGATCAATCTGAAGCGAGCTGCACGTTCGAAGGTGATGGAGCTCATGTACGCGTAGATTGTCGACGAACCTATCTTCATAACGTAGGGGAACGGTTTATCGACGGTGACGTGTCCAGGGCCGTCCGACTTCACGTCCCATGTCATTGTCCACGGCGCGGAGACGTCAGGACCAATCTTCCAAGACAACTCTGCGCTTTTCTGATCACCAATTTCGAGTCGTTGTTCTGGAATGACCAAAATCACTGCGATCATCGGTTCCTGGCTCGTGATCAACATTTGGCCTTCGATGACACCTGTCTTCCTGCTGACCTTCGGGAGACGGCCAAAGTACTCACGAACATCCTTGTCGAAGTTGGCTGTTTTCATGTCTAGGACCGACAAGTGACCACTAAAGGATCTCTGATCCTGCCGAACTCGGAGCGTGTTGCCGTGTGCGTCGCTTGATGTAACTCCTCCGGGTTTTCGTCCTCCCTCGGTAGCTTCGTCGAGGGCTTCGCCGGTGCGTTGAATGGATGACGGCGAAAACACTCTTTCAACACGGATCTCTAGCCTACGAATCACTTCAGCGAACGCGGAGTTCGGAAAGGCGCGTCTCCCACCGATCGCGACCAGACCGACGATGAGGAGAACCAGCCCCGCCTTCGCCGCGCCGACGGCGATCTTCGGCGTTGCTCGGGTGACGCCGAGAGCCGTATGTGCAATCGCAAGAGAGCCCTGCCACGATGCGACTACGCCGCGCTGTAGGACATACGGAAGCCGATGCAACTGAGTAAGCAGCCGCTCGACATCAGCAGCAATCTTCGCTGCGTGATCGTCGGCGACGACGCCGGGCTTCTCGCCGAGCAGCCACGGTGGCTCGGCCGCGAGCGTCAGCTCGGCTCCATCTTCCACGTTAAAGACGTGCCATTGCATCAAGAAGACGCCGCCAAGGCGCTTTTGGTACGACCACGTCATCGTGGCGCGGTACGACCGGTCGTCGTAGCTGAACGTTGGCGATTTCCAGCCGTGCCGGCCTGCGTAGTTGTTTACGCCCGACCACTTTGATGCGATCGCGCTTGGTTTCTTGATGGGACCTTTTTGCACCGCTGCGTCCGGATTCGGTCCCAGCCGCTCCTCCGCGTCTGCCGACAGCGTGATCAGTGCACGGTCTGTCGCGCGGATCGCTGCAGCAGCAGTGCGTGAAGCTTCGTTCCTGCACTCCTCGATAAGCGCGCAAAACAGTCGGTCGCCCGCCGCGTTCGGGCGCAGCAGTCCGTGCTGCTTGCGGTACATGTCGATGGCATTGCCAAGGACTGGAAGCAGCCAGTCAATCCGCTCATGCCGACTGATGTCGGCGCGGCTCTTTCCCTCTCGCTCTCTTGGCATGTTCTCGATGTGACTGCGTGTCGCCCATGTGACGGTCACATGCGGCTCACATGGAAAGTGTGGCCACGTACCGGTCGACGCCCTCTCCCTGCCCGCCTAGTCTCGCATTTATCGATTCTCGGTGCATCGAGGACGAGAGATCGGTACCAGAAGGAGGCGAGCAGCAAAAGTTTAACCCCCCGGCCGCACGAACGGTCAGGGGGTTCGGAGGCAAGCGCCGCCGGCGCTTCACACATTCATCCCACAACCCTTTTGAAGTGGAGAGAAAAGATGAACATGCTTCAGCGCGTTGGTAATGATGTACCCGGTCAGGTTGAACCTGTCAAACCGAGACAGGTCTATCCCACCGGTGAGCCACTTTATGACGTCGACGACTTGGATGCGCGTGCCGACGCGAATCTCCGTCGCGGCAACGGAATCATCGACGAGATCGTCTACCCGCGTCTTGCCGCAAGGGGCGTATCGAAAGCCGATTACCACCGCGTGGTGATGGGCATGGTCAGGTCAATCCAGTGGTCCCGCGAGTTCGGCGGCCCCACCGCGAAGCTTCTTGGAGTCGTCCCCAGCGGTCTCAACGGAACTGCCGCCGAGCCGAAGGTGTGCAAGTGCTGACGCCGATCGATTATAGCCACTCTGTGGGTGCCGCCGGAGGGCGGCCCCCACTCCGCTCCCTGCTTCTTGCCCTGCTTCTACTCAGTGCATCGCTTGTTCTGGCCTGCGCGCCGAAAACCGCCGTCGGCGGGGCCGCTGCTATCCCAGGGGCGCAGGCGAGTAACGCGTTGCCAGCCAGCAACTCGCCGACATCGCAGACGACGCTGTCGAGGCCGTGCGTCGGCTGGCCGAAGCGTGCGGCGATCCTCTTTGATCAGTCCTCATCGACCGGCCAGACCCGCACCGAGCATCCGGCTGTCCAACAGCTCGACCCACTGATCGATTGCTCCATCCGTTCTGGCGGAGAACTCATCGTCGGTTCGATCCGTGACACATCAAACGAGACGCTCACGCGCCTGCTCGTCTCGCCCGGCCCGGTCCGGCCGACGCCCACGCCGACAACCAACAACGCGGTCCTCGACTACGACAGTGCAGCAGCCTTCGAAGCGGAACTCGCAGCGTTCAACGTTCGTGAGGCTGCGTGGCAGGCTCGAGTGACGGTGAACGTTGCCCAATTTCGCAAGTTGACGGCCGAGTTGCTGGCGAGGCGGGCGGACGCAACGGCAACCGCGCTCGCCGAGGCCGTCACGCGAGCGTATGTAGCATTGGATGAACCCACCCCGTTTGCGTGGTTGGAGAACGCAGAGCGGGTGCTCGTGCTCGTGACCGACGGTGACCAGACCGCGAGCTCTCGCGTCGTTCCGATGCCGGCGCGACCCACCACCGTGTATGCCGTGAACGGTGACGGTCGTCGCGTCGATCTGCAGCACCTCAGCCCAATTCCCTTCGAGTCCTTTGATCGGGCGGTCGTCTCGCTCACCGGAGGACGCGATGATCAGTAAGGAGGCAATCTACGCCGCTCTGGTCACGCTGGCCCGGACGATTGTTCGTGCGGGGCGTGAGACGCTCGACTCGATCAGTCGCGCCGAGTCAGCGACGGACCGGCTCGAACGATTCGTGCAGCTTCATGCTGCCAGCCTTGCGATGTGGGCCGAGAAGAAGTCGACCTTCATCGGCTTTCTGATCAAGCTCGCAGTCGCTTTCGCGACCGACTTCGCGCTGCTCGAGCCGCTCGCCCGGGCGCTGGTCATCCGCATCATCCCTGGGGCCGAGATCGCGGCGACGGTCGCGGCGATCTTTGCGCCGATTCCGGTGATCGTCGCGGAGTGCTTCATCGCCGTGAAGTACGCGAAGGCGAAGGAGTGGGAGGGCCGCCTCGGCACCACGGCGCACTCCGGACGCTGGCTGGCCCTCGGGCTGATCGTCGCGGCCATCCCGGCCACGCTCGTGCTCGCGCTCGGAATGATGTCGACGGTCACTGCTGCTGCTCTCGGATGGGCGGCGCTGGCAGGCCGTCAGGCACTCAACATCGTGCTGGCGCTCGTGTCGGTAACGTTGCACGTGCTGGTCGTCTTCAGCGGGACGACGCCGAGCGATTTCGTAAAGGCGGTCGACGCGGTGATCGGAAAGATTCGCCGCCAGAAGATCGTCGACAACGCCTGGGAACTCGTGAGGGTGAAATACAACGCCACCCTCGCCCTCGCCTCCAGGTACGAGAACGCGAGGACGGAGCACGACGGCGTGCACGGAGTGGTTGCCGTGTATCCCTTTCCCGAAAGCGTCCTGAAGCTCATCCGGCGGGAGTTGCCCAATTTCGGGCGGCCGAGAAAAGGCAGCGACCTGCCCTTCATCCCGATCGACCCGGACGATGAGCCCGAGCAGCCGGTCTACCACTGAGGCAGCTGGGGAGCGTGAACACTGCGCTCCCCAGCAGCTTCGACCTTCACTCCACGACAGGGAGAGCCCTGTCCTGCAGCGAATGCCGAAGCGATCCCTGGAAGCGGATGCCCGCGCGGCACTTGAAGCGCGCAGAGCGGCACCGTTCGACGACGAGGAGTGGTCAGTGGCACGCGAGCGACTCTTGGAGTTCTTCGCGTTGCTTGGCCGCTGGGCCGACCGACATGCAAATGCCGAATCGATCGGCGACAATGCCTCGACGCCGGAGAGGAGATCGAATTGATGGCTGAGAACAAGGTCAATGCGGTGCTGTACGTTCGCGTGAGCAGCCGAGAGCAGGCGATCGAGGGCTACTCCATCGAGGCGCAGCGCCGGTTTCTCGTGCAGCATGCGGCGGCCGCCGGATTCCAGATCGTCGCTGAGTTCAGCGATGAGGAGACCGCCAAAACCACCGGCCGGCCAGGCTTCGAAGCACTTTTGGCGTACATTCGCTCGCGTTCGGATGTGCGGACCATCCTGGTCGAGAAAACGGACCGACTGCTGCGGAACTTTCGCGATTTCATCACGATCGATGAAGCAGAGATCGACGTCGTCTTCGCAAAAGAAGGCACCACCTTCGGTCCGAACAGCCACTCGTCGCAGCGATTTCTGCAGACGATCAAGGTCGGCATGGCCAGGCACTACATCGAGAACCTGAGCGAGGAAGTGAAGAAAGGTCTCCATGAGAAATGCCGCCTCGACGGTGCATGGCCCGCGCTCGCGCCGCTCGGGTATCGGAATGTCAGCGACGCATTCGGGATCGCTCCTGATCCGGTCAAAGCGCCGCTCGTGAAGCAGCTCTTCGAAGAGGCGGCGCGTGGCGACAGGAGTCATCGCACACTAGCGGCCTTCGCGTATGACATCGGTCTCCGGACGCGGGATGGTCATCGCATCGGGAAGAGCCATATCGCGAAGATCATCAGTAACCCGCTCTACGCTGGCCAGTTCTCGTGGGGCGGCAAACAGTACGAAGGTAAGTACGAGCCGCTGGTGACGACGACGCTGTTCCATCGGGTGCAGCACGCACTCTCCGCGAAGAGCAAGAGCAAGACACGAAAGTTCCTTTTTCCGCTTTCCGGTCTGCTTTCTTGCGGTGTCTGTGGCGGTCGCATGTCCGGCGACTTGAAGGTGAAAGTCACATCCAAAGCCCGCCATGAATTCGTGTACTACAGCTGCGGTGGCCGAATGGGGTGTCGCGAGTATTTCCCTGAGCGGATCTTCGAAACAAAGATCGTCTCGATCCTCGATTCTCTCAAACTCGACGGCGCTGTCTCGGCCTGGATCGGTGAAGAGTTGGCGCGGTGGTATGACACATCCACCGAGCAGGAACAGGTAGAAAAGGAACGGCGCGAGCGGCGAATCGGGCAGCTTCGGACGCGGATGCGGAAGGCCTGGGAAGAGAAGGAAGAGGGGACGCTCGATGCCGGCAGCTACCGCTCGTTCGTCTCCGATTGGCAGGCGGAGATCGACGAGCTGCTCCGCTCGATGACGATGGCGCGGCCCACGGTCAGCCGAGGCGCATTTCTGCGGGCGGGTGCAGCGCCTCTCGAACTCCTGCAAGCTGCACCGGCTCTGTACGTTACGCAATCCCGTGAGGAGAAGAACGCTCTCTGCAAAATCGTCTTCTCGAACCTCACTGTGGCGAAGGACGATGGCGAGGCAAGTCTCTCAGCCGACTTGTGTTCGCCGTTCGACGCACTGGTCGGGATCGGCACGCTTCCACCCGGAAGTGGAGATTGGCTGGGGAGGAAGGATTCGAACCTTCGAATGTCGGCTCCAAAGGCCGATGCCTTACCACTTGGCGACTCCCCAACGAAGTGCAGAATGCACCGTCACGAATCGAAATTTCGGATGGGTGGCTACGCAGTGTAGATGAGCGAAGTCCTGCAAGCCGCGAAACTGTAATCCCCCTCTCCCGGCGGGAGAGGGGCTAGGGGTGAGGGTCTCACACCCGAGGTACGATCGTAATGTGAACCATGAACCGCTGAAACTACGTGAGCAAGCACGAGAGCTGCGAAGGCGAGAAACGTCCGCAGAGTCCGCGATGTGGAAGAACCTCCGACGTCGAGGTTTCCTCGGACTCAAGTTCAGAAGACAGCACGAAGTTGGCAGGTATATCGTTGATTTCTTCTGCGAGGAACTCAAGCTGGCGATCGAGCTTGATGGCGCGTCACACTTCGAGCCTGCGGTGATTGAGCTTGATGCAAAACGAACTCGCGTTTTGCAGCAGTTCGGAATCACTGTAATCCGAATCGAGAACGAGGAGTTCTTAGTGAACGGTGGGTTGGTGATGGAGAGGATTCGAGACATCGTCGTGCAGCTCAGCAGGGACCCTCACCCGCCGCTCGACGCGGCACCCTCTCCCGCGGGGAGAGGGGAGCGGCCAGAGCCGGGCTTCACCTGATCCGCGAGCGGGCTAGACCGCCTTCTCGAGTCTTGCGGTCACGCGCACCAGATCCTCGTGTGACCCGACCAGAATCAGCGTATCGCCTGCAACGATTCTCTCCTCCTGCGGTGGGGGAGAGATCGGCTTCCCGTCGCGAATGACTACCGGGACCGCAATATGGTCTTGCTCGAGCTGCAGCTCCGCGAACGTTTTCCCTTCCACGAAGCTGTCGGGCATCGCGAGAAATGTCTCCGACGTCCCCGCGCCCATAATCGCGGAGAGCCGTCTCCCTTCGCTCGTGCGACCTTCCGGATCACGAAGCATTCTGTACCCTTCGTCGCGAAGAATCCTCAGCTGAGCCGCGACGATGTTGCCTGGGAGTCTGAACACTCGGAGAGCTCTGACAACGATCTCGATCGAAGTCTCGAACTCCTCGGGGATGACCTCATCAGCCCCGAGCGCCCGGAGCGCGTCGACTTCGGCGACGTATCGAGTTCGCACGATGAGCCGGACGGTTGGACTGATGCCGCGCACGGTTTTCACGATTCGTCGCGTCCCATCAGAGTCTGAGATCGCAACGATGACGGCCAGAGCCCGCTCGACGCCCGCACTCGACAGACCGTCGGGATCCGCCCCGTCCGTCAGAATGACTTTACTTCCGGCTAGCCGCGCTGCCGCCGCCCGTTCCACATCTTCTTCGAGTACGACGTGAGGAATGCCCGTCTGTGAAAGCACGCGCGCGACATTCTGTCCGTTGAGACCATATCCGACGATCACGATATGGCTGCGCAGGTCATGGCCTTCATCCGTCTCCGTGGGCTCTTCTCGCGATCGAAATCGCTCGGAAAGAATCGTGCCGGCGGAGATCAGCAGAGGTGCGCCGGCCAGAGTGATGACGGCCGTCGAGATGAACAGCTGCTCCTCCCACGGACCCAGAATCCGGTACTCTTTCGCCGCCTGGGAAAGCAGAAATGAGAACTCGCCTACCGGAGCGATCGCAAAAGCAGCGCGAATCGACGTTCTCGGCAACGACGCAGACGACCTGATGGCAGGGTAGGCCGCGAGAACTTTAATGGCGACCGCCGCGAGTACCGTCCCTATGACGAGCAGCGGATTCCCTGCGACGAATCGAGGATCCAGAAGCATCCCGATGGACGCGAAGAAGAGAGCGGAGAGGAAGTCACGAAACGGCCGGAGGATGGCGAAGATCTCATGGACGTAATCTGTCTCGGCGATCACAACGCCGGCCGCAAAAGCGCCGAGCGCTGCTGAAATGCCGAGCTGGTGTGTGAGGGCGATCGTGGCGACGATCAACACGATCGCGGCGGCCGTGAAACTCTCGCGAGTCCCGAGGCGCGCGA
Organism: Thermoanaerobaculia bacterium; assembly: GCA_035576005.1. GTDB lineage: Bacteria > Acidobacteriota > Thermoanaerobaculia > Gp7-AA8 > Gp7-AA8 > DATLXH01. Next base: position 12,128 of record DATLXH010000128.1, read on the forward strand.
TCAGCTCGAACAGCCTCGGGACGATAAATCGCGCCACAGCGACGAGCACCACCACGCCGACGATGGCGAGGGTCACGCGTATGACCACCTGATCGAGGGGCGGAGCGCTGTCCGCTCCGATCGCAAAGGCGGGGACCAGCAGCATGAGAGGGATGACCGCAAAATCCTGAAAGATCGATACCCCGAGGAACTTTCGTGCGAAGGGTGCTCCCATCTCGTCCCGCGTTGCAAGAATGGGCAGGACCACGGCCGTCGAGCTCAGAGAGACCAGAAGTCCGTAGAAGACGCCGAGATGCAGCGGGATGTTGAGAAGCATCGACGCGCCAGTGACGATCAGAACCGTAAAGATCATCTGAAGGCTGCCGGAGACCAGCGTGGTTCGCCCGAGGGCGCGGACACGCTCGAGAGGGATGTGAAGGCCTATGAAGAAGAGGATCAGTGCGACCCCGAGCTCTGCGATGGTCTCCACCTGGGCAGTGTCATCGATCCACGCAAGGGCATGCGGGCCGATCACCACTCCTGTCACGAGATAGCTGAAGACCGCCGGCAGCTTGAGCCTTCTGGCCAGGAACTGGATCGGAAACGCCGCCGTCAAAATGATGGCGACATCAATAAGAAGGTGTTGGTCCTGCATCGTCACACATTCTACAGTCGCGTTCCTTCAGGTCGGATTGGTCTCTCCCGCTAGCTAGCCCGCACTCGAGGACGCACCGTTGAGGTATCCTCGTCGCTCGATCGAGGAGGCTTTGATGAAGCGTTTCAATTCGGCGGCGTTCGCTGCCATTCTGTTTGTCGCGAACGTAGTAGTCGCACAGCCGCATCCAGCGCCTCCCGTAGCGAAGCGCGTTCCGAAGTCCTCGACCATTCATGGTGAAACCCGAGTGGACGATTACGGCTGGCTACGCGACAAGGCGAATCCGGAAGTCATCGCGCATCTGGAATCGGAGAACGCCTACGCGAAGGCGATGCTCGGGAAGACCGCAGGTTTCGCGGACAACCTCTACGCCGAGATGCTCGGTCGCATCAAACAGACGGACGTCAACGTCCCGTACCGAAAGGGCGCCTGGTATTACTACTCTCGCACGGTCGAGGGGAAGCAATACCCCGTCTACGCACGAAAAAAAACAATGGATGGCGCCGAAGAGATCATGCTCGACGTCAACAAGCTGGCAGAGGGTCAGAAATTCATGAGTGTCGACGCGCTGGAGGTCAGCGATGACGGCAACCTGCTCGCGTATTCAACCGACAACACGGGTTATCGCCAGTACCGGCTGCAGGTGAAGGATCTCCGCACCGGAAAACTTTTACCCGATACGGCAGAGAAAACGGGGTCGGTCCTCTGGGCTGCCGACAACAAGACCATCTTCTACGCCGTCGAAAATGAAGCGAAGAGGCAATCCCGTTTCTACCGCCACACCCTCGGCTCTACGGGTGCAGACACGCTTGTTTACGAAGAGCCGGACGAGTTGTACGACCTTTATGCGGAGCGCTCGCGAAGTGGCGACGTGATCTTCATCGTCTCGGACAGTAAAACCACCAATGAAGTACGTTTCCTGATGGCTGCTGATCCAACGGCTCAGCCACGTGTCATGGCGCCGCGAAAGAATGACCTCAAGTACTATCCCGAGCATCGCGGAGATCGGTTCTATCTCCTGACGAACGATACAGGCATCAACTATCGCGTCGTGAGCGCGCCGGTTGCGGAACCGCAGCAGTCAAACTGGACAGAGGTCGTCGCGTACCGCAAGCCGGTAAAAATCGACTCCATCCATGGCTTCCGTGACCATCTCGTCCTGCGGGTGCGCGAGAACGGTCTGAGTCACATTGAAATCCTCGACCTGCGTGACAAAAAAACCCATCGCGTCAGTTTTCCCGAGCCCGCCTATCTGGTTGTGGCTGGATCGAATGAAGAGTTCGACACGAACCGCTTCCGCTACGCCTATCAGTCACTGGTCACGCCGGGATCCACGTATGACTACGACATGGACGAGCGGAAGTCGACGCTGCTCAAGCGCACGGACGTCCTCGGCGGATTCGACCTGGCGAATTACAAATCCGAACGGATCTTTGCTACCGCGCAGGATGGCGTCAGGGTGCCCATCGCGCTGGTTTACAAAAAAGGTGTAAATCCCCGCGGGCGTAACCCGCTGCTTCTTTACGCATACGGCTCATACGGCTCGTCAACCCCGGACAGCTTCTCGTCGAACCGGCTCGCCTTGCTCGACCGCGGCGTCATCTTCGCAATCGCACACATTCGCGGCGGCGGTGAGATGGGTAAGGAGTGGCACGAAGCCGGCCGGATGATGACCAAGAAGAACACCTTCAGCGACTTCATTGCCGCGGCCAGCCATCTAGTGAAAGAAAAGTACACCGCACCAGACAAGCTGGCGGCAATGGGTGGGAGCGCAGGAGGGCTGCTCATGGGCGCGGTCGTTAACATGCGCCCCGATCTGTTCAAGGCAATCGTTGCTTACGTCCCGTTCGTCGACGTGATCAATACGATGCTCGACGCGAGCATCCCGCTCACAACGCAGGAGTACATCGAGTGGGGCAATCCGAACGAAAAGGCCGCGTACGCTTACATGAAGAGCTACGACCCTTATTCGAATATCGCGAAGACAAAGTACCCGGCAATGCTGGTGCGGACGTCACTCAACGACAGCCAGGTCGGCTACTGGGAGGCGGCGAAGTGGGTGGCAAAGCTCCGAGCGACGAAGACGGACAGGAATCCGATCCTGTTCCGCGTCAATCTCGGCGCCGGTCATGGCGGAGCATCAGGCCGCTACGACAAGCTCAGGGATGAGGCCGCTGATTACGCGTGGCTACTCTCGCAGCTGGGGATCGCGAAGTAACGTCGACTATCGGGTCAAGCGCGGCACTAGTGGAGTGTATTCGATGAATTGGTACCACCTGGCTTGGTCTCGCCGCCGTGAGCTTCGTTGCGACTCCTCAGCATAGTCACCACTATTCCTGCGTCGCCGCGCCTCGCCCACGTCGCCGATCCCATCGCCATCTGGTACCAATTCATCAAATACACTCCACTCGCCGACGAATGGAGTCGGGGATTATCACGTCACGATCACGTCGCGGGATGACTGGCGCATCCACCTTCGGTTGCGAAGCACGTCATCGAGAACTCCGAACGCTATCTCGATTTCCTCATCGGTCGTATAAAAGTGCGGTGAGAAGCGGACTCCGGAGTTCGGTCGATAGTCGCAGACCACGTCCTCCGCATTGAGCTCAGCGGCAACCTCCTTCGCGTGAGGGACTGCGAAAGAGATAGAGCCTCCACGCTGGTTGGGCGAGCGTGGTGTCCGGATCTCGAATCCTCGCTCGTCGGCGAGTGCGATGATTCTCTCAGTCTGGCGGAGTGATTTGTCTCGAATTGCTTTCATCCCGCCGGAGGCTGCCTGAGCGACGATTTTAGGACCCTCTCTGGCTGCGTAGAGTGCCGGGATGGGAGGTGTGCCGAGAGCGAAGCGTAGCGCGTCGTCGCGATAGCGCATGGGCGGGGGTTCAAAACCGAACGGATTCGCGTGCGCCATCCAGCCTGTAAAGCTGGGCTCCAGGCGTGGTCTCAACTCCGGATTGACATAGAGGAAGGCACCTCCCGGACCACCACAAAGCCATTTGAGCACGCCTCCCACAGCAATGGGAGCGTCCCACGCCGCCACGTCGATATCCACGATTCCCGCGGACTGAAAAACGTCGAGGACGAGTGTGGCGCCAACCTCGCGGCAACGCGTCGCGATGGGAGCGACATCGATCATGAAAGAGGACTCGAAGAGTACGTGGGAGATCGGAACGATCTGCGTGCGCTCGTCAATGGCTTCGAGGAGTTTATCGAGGTCGAACCCGAGGCCGCTTCCATCATGTGGAACGTTGACAATCTCGGCTCCGAGTCTCTGCGCGAGGCGATCGTAGATGTACCGGACTGACGGAAATTCTCCCTCGACCATGACCACGCGGTTTCGCGGGCCGCTGTAGTCGAACGCTGAGAGCACGACCGCCTCCGCGGTGGTCACGTTCGGGAGCATGACGATCGACCCGGGAGCCGCGCCGATGAGCGGAGCGATGATGTCACCGATCTCAATCGACATCATCCACCATTGATCCCCCCACGCCCGTACGCCGCGCGTGGCCCACATCTCGGCGTACTCAGCGAGCGCGTCGCGCGTTGCTTCAGGCATCGCTCCCAGCGAGTGGGAGACCAGATACTTGCACTGCTGAAGAATCGGGAACTGCGGTCTGAATCGAAGCAGCGGATCGGCTTCCATAAGCTCCTTGGATACTATGAAGCCGCGTAGTCTACCGTCACCGCGTCGCTTCACGGGCGTCAGAGGGATCTGACGGCTGTTCTGCACCCAGCGGGAGGCCGGTGCGGGAGAGGTCACCTTGGAACTTGGAATGACGACGTTTGGCGAAGTGACTCCTTCTGCACATCAGCGTTGGAACGCTCCCTCACGATCGGGTTATGAAGGCAATCGAGTTGTTTGGAACCAGGGTCGCGGCGGTGGTTCGTCGTGAGACCGCGGCACAGGTCGTTGCCGGCGCTTGAGAACAGGCCACGCTCTGGAGAAATCACTTTGTCTGCGCCGGGAAGCATCAGCCCGCACTTTTGCTCGCTCGACGACGCTGCCGCGCCTCTCAGAAATAACCGGTTGGGCGCTCTGTTGCGCTCGGGAGATGCAGGATGGCCCGGCCTTCGACGACGTTTCACCTTCGCCCTCTCCGACCCGCATGGAAGTGCTTCGCCGAGGGTTGCGGCGTCGCTGCCCGAAATGTGGAGTGGGCTCTGTGTTTCGCCGTGGTCTCGAATTTAATCAGCGGTGTCCTGTGTGTAATCTTCTCCTGCAGCGCGACTACGGCGATACGTGGGTGTTCATGGTTCTGACCGACCGCATCCCGGTCGTCGTCGGCATCGTCCTGGTATTTTTCGGTTTCCAGACGACGACATGGCTGACGGGCACTGCTTTCCTTCTGGCTCTGGTGATCCCTCTGCTCGCAACAATGCGTGAACGTCAATCGCTTGCGCTCGCGCTTGATTATCTCGTTCGGGTCTACCTTCGCGATCCGACGGACGAGATCCACGGCGGCCGGGCTCGCTGAAAATATCCCAGCCTTACCAGTTTCAATGAAGTCCAGCTCCGGAGTTCTCAGGCGGAGAAGTACAGCGTTCCAATCGGCCGGTCTCGACCTTCGACTGTCAATCAGCGATCTGATGAAGTCGTTGTCGCATCGGATGAGGAGAGCTCAGATCTGGCGGTCACGCAGATGCCGAGGTCCCGCAGTAAACCGTCGCGGAGGCCATAGACCCATCCGTGCACGGCCAACGACTGCCCGCGAGCCCATGCGTCCCGAACCACGGAGGTCTGGGCTACATTGCGCACCTGTTCGATCACGTTGAGCTCGCACAGACGGTCATGCTGCTGTTCTTCGGTGTCCAGGTCCTCGAGCTGTGCCTGGTGTTTGTAGCGGACGTCCTGGACGTGACGAAGCCAGTTGTCGATGAGTCCGAGCTTCTGATCGCGCAATGCTGCGAGTACGCCCCCACAGCCATAGTGGCCGCAAACAATAATGTGCTGGACGCCGAGGACATCAACTCCGAACTGAATCCCTGAGAGGCAATTGAGATCTGTGTGCGCCACGACGTTGGCGACGTTGCGATGAACGAACATCTCGCCCGGCAGCAGTCCTACAATCTGATTCGCTGGAACTCGGCTGTCCGAGCAACCGATCCAGAGGTATTGAGGCGACTGTTGAGCCGCCAGACGTTGGAAAAAATCGGGATCCTGGCGGGTGGTTTCGGCGGCCCACGCGCGATTGTTCGCGAACAGCTGATTCAAAAAACGCATGTCGAGGTCTCACGGTTGGTCGGAAGGGTGGGCCGGAATCGATTATCGCACGCCCGCCACCGCGGCTCCTCGCGCCGTTCATGGCGCGCATTTCTCACAGCATTCCCGCTATTCACTGCCGCAGGCATTGTCATCCCTGTAGCGTCGAGCGAGGGATTTCGGAGGGGGCCTTACGCTGTAAGTCATGATTCGGAACCGTTGTTCGTGCAAGAAGCCCCCGCCCGGACCCCTCGCTCTACGCTTCTGATGACACCGGTTCACTGTCTGACGTCGTTGAGCCGCGAAGCGGCGTATCCCTCTCCCCGGCGGGGAGAGGGAAGCGAGCGGAGCGAAGCAGGGAGAGGGGCGTGAAAGTCTCGTCAGTCCGTCGAAAAGGGCGAGGTCTTCGTATCTCTCGCGGCCCCTCTCCCGGTCGCGTACGCGACCACCCTCTCCCCGCCGGGGAGAGGGATTCGCCCCTCCCATGGCGCGAGTCCCGCCGGGTGTCATCACCTCTTCATCAGCGTTCCACGCTGTTGTCGCGCTCGGGATGACACTCTGTGTGTGTTAACAGAGGTCTGTGAGAATGCGGGCTCGCACCTGCAAGCTCCTGCATCAGACTCGTTTAACTGGCTAAGGGAGTTGGCGTGTTCAGCCAGACTGCCATCTGCCTTACTTCGATCGCGAGTTCCAGATTGCGCGCGAGATCTCTGCGATGAGATGGTGGGCCTTGTCGCCGTCTGCCATGCCTCGGGTGAGAATCACCAGGACGTAATGACTGGCGTCCGATGGATAAACGATCGCGGCGTCATGGCTGATTTTCGTAATCGAGCCCGTCTTGTGCGCGACACGGATTCCGGCAGGAACGCCGGCCGGAATACCGGAGTTGAACTCCTGCGCTTCGAGAATGCGCAGCATGGCATCGCTCGCCTTCTGGGAAATGGCGCCTCGTTCGGCAATTCTTCGAAGGACGAGCATCAGGTCGTAGGCCGTGACCACATTGTTCATTCCGGCGTGATACGCCTTGTCGTCTTCGACTCCGCGAAGAACCTTGATGTCATTGGCCCCGAGCTCTTTCATCAGCGTCATCACTCGGGGAGCGCCGATGAGATCGATGAGAACGTTCGTGGCGAGATTCGAGCTTCGTACGATCATGCGGCGCATGAGCTCCTCGAGTGGGAGTGTCGAACCGATGGATTCGTAGAGTGAGGGGTCGGAGTCCTCTTTCGGATCGAGTGAGTAGCGCGATCCATCGAGGATGCTGACGAAGTCGTTTTTGACCGGCACGCCCTGGTCAAGAGCCAATGCCCCGCGGTCGACGCTCTCCATCAACCCGAGCATGACGGGCACTTTCATCGTGCTGGCTGCGTGAAATACGATTCTTTCGTTCCGGAAGAAGCTCTGTCCGCTGGCAGAGTCGTGGTACGCCACTGCGACTTCGGCGCCGTTAGAGCGGGCCAGCTGTTCGATCTGCCGGGCGAGCGACACGGGTTGGCTGCTCGCGCATCCCACCAGAACAAAGGTGAGGGTCGTACAGAAAATCCAGCTGGCGACTCTGGTCCCGCGAAGGCTCCCGACTGCGCAATATGAGGCAGGGGCGGTTGCTTCGCCGCGTATTCCGTGTGAGGCCATCCTGTTCTCCGTGTGCACTCGACGTGGACTGCTGCTCAAGTGACAAAAGAATCATACCGTTCGAGACCTGAATTATGACTGCGGGTGATCGAAACGATACCGTGGAAGAAAGAGCTTCGGGCGAGCGGGGGCAGGAGGCAATTGATGATTCGATTTGTCATGCAGTCAGGCCTGGCACTTTTACTCGTATTGCTCGTTGGATCTCCGGTCCGTGCACAAGCTGAGAGCGCCGCATCCAATGTCGTCACGACGCGTGAGATGGATCGAATCAACTGGATGGAATTTCGGGACGTGGTGCCGAGCCGGATTCAGACAGTTCTGCTGCCGACCGGAACGCTGGAGCCACATGGAGTGATCAATAACGGAGCGGATAACACGGCACCCACGGCGATGGCGCATCAGATCGCGCCTCGGCTCAACGCGATGATCGCGCCGACGCTTTCTTACGGGATGACAGGAAGTCTCGAGGCGTATCCGGGAGCATTTCAGATCACCGAGGCAGCTTACAGGCCGTTCATCAAACAACTGCTGGAAGGGCTGGCGAAAAACGGCTTTAAGAACATCATCATTCTCAACGGTCATGGGGGCGGACAGACGGCCGTGCTCACCGCGGTGGCCGCCGAGGTTGCTTCCGAGAAACGCGTCCGAACGCTGGTGATCAACTGGTGGTCGTTCGCGTCCGATCTTACGAAAGAGGTCTTTGGCGAAGACGGGGGACACGCCGGCTGGAACGAGACTGCGTTCGTCCAGGCCGTTGACCGCACGCTCGTCCATCCTGACAAATACAGCCCCGATCTCGCGACCGCTTACCCTGTCCCCGGAACCTGGTCTGCGGCGCCATTTCCCTCATCGATCGGTTTGTATCAGGCCGGTCAGGGATATCCGAAATTCGACCAGAAGAAAGCAGACGAGTATTTTCGGAAAGTGAATGACAAGGTGGCTGCCCTTGTCACCGACACGATCGCCAGATGGAATCGTGCGGGACTGTGATTGATCCGGAAAAAATAAAGGCGGGACGTTCACGTCCCGCCTTTCTCAAGTCAGATCAGTTCCAAATCAGTCGCGATCGCGACCTTTACCGGAGCGCGTCTCATTGCCCGACAGGACGCCGTCGCCGTTGCGGTCATGAACTCTGAAAGAGTTGTCATTTCCGCGCCACTCCGCACGGGTGATTCGCCCGTCGTTGTTCGCATCCATCCCGCGAAAGCGTGAGTTGTTGCGACCTTTCATTGTGTCGCGGCCATTCCTGGCTTCAGTCTGGGATACCCGGCCGTCGCGGTTTGTGTCGAGTCGATCGAAATTACGATCGTTGCCCTTCCATTCATCCCTGTTCACGGAGCCGTCGTTGTTACGGTCGTGTTTGTCGAACTTCTCTGCGGCCTTCGCCTCTTTTTTCGCCTGTTTCCGAGCGTCATTCTTTTTCGCCATCGCAACGGGCGCTGAAGCGAGGAGGAGTGCTAGAGCTGCAGCAGTGCCAACCATTTTTGCGTTCATAGAGGTCTCCTTTCGTACGTCTTGTGTCATTGCGTCGATGGTGCCAGAAATTGTGTTGGGATAACTCATTGATAAAAGGACGCTTACTGGAAACCCTGTGTTGCTGGACGCGCGAGAGTGCACTCCTGCGAGGTCAGGTCGTATCCAGCGGAGGAGCTTGATCTTTCCCCGAGGGGATGACCGAAGGATCTGCAAGATGACGGTGTCATTAGCCTTTTCTCACAGACCTTCGCCGCGAGGTGGCTGAGAGCGGCCTGGATGCGAGGCGCACGACGGCTTCGCGACGAGAGCATAGCTGACACTGTGTTGAGAGCAACCGGGGCGGGTGTAGGGACGCAGGGCCTGCGTCCGGCACCCAGACATTCGCATCAGGAATTCTGCATCCCGGCATGAACGCTCGTCCAAAGCGATGGCCGAGGACAATCTTCTCGGTCAGGGACAGGGTACCGGACGCACGCGGTGCGTCCCTACGCTCGCATTCCGTGAGAAATGCGGATAGCGTTTGACGTTGGGCAAGAGGTTGATGAGACACCGCGTGGAAGGCGAGGCCAGTCACGACCACTTCCATTCCGGTCCTATCGAGCACTACCGGACTGCGCGTCTTCTCGCGCGGTTCGTGACGACGAACAAATACCCGTCGTTCTGCGTGTAGATGCGCCCGTCGTCGCCGATCGACAGAGGTGTGTATGCCGCTCCCAGCGCGAGCCTGAGAAAGATTCGTTGCCGCAGGGTACCGCCCTGGTTGATCGCGTAAAGATGGCCGTCTTCGCTGTTGGCATACACCACACCACGCCGATCGACCGCGATTGCATTGACACACCATTCGAACCCGTTCGGATGGTCCTCGCTGCACTGCACGACGCCGTTGTCGCCCCGTGCGCAACTTTTCGTCTCTTTGTTCTGATGCTTCCACTCCACTGCCAGTGAAGAGCTCAGCTGGGTGATGAAGTACGCTTCCGGATCGTTCGGAGTCACCGACGTTCGGTCGCGGGGACATTGCGTGTTGTCGAAACAGTACGACCCCACACCGTAACGGTTCTCCTTGATCACAATGGAGTACGTGCCATCGTGCTGATAGATGGCGGGAGTCAGGTCCCATCCAAACCCGTAGGCTCCGACGTAGCCTCCGTTCGGATTGAACATCATGAGATGGCCCTGCGCGTAGTTGTATCGCGTGTAGGCGCCGTACAGGATCTTTCCATCGGGAGTGATGGTGGGCGAGGAACTGGAATTGTCGAGGACGCGCCCGGAGCCTGGCTGATTGTCCGAGGGGTCGACTCCCGTGATCGCGTCAATTCGACAGCCTCCTGGAGATCCATTCGGCGGAATACTGACGTTGCATCCGTCGGAGAAGCGGTTGCGAAGGCTCGCCGCCCACTTCGGCGTGAGGTTGGGATTGACCGCCACGAGATAGCCCCAGCGATCGTTCAGATGCGCGCGGCTGATCATATAAATCGTGCCGTCGGATCCGACCGCCGGTGCGACGTTGATTCCCGGTCGCTGCGCTCCGCAGCGTGACTCCGGAGCCACGGCATCGCGGCTGGGAGGGTGGGGAAGGGGAAGCGCGGACGTGAATTGTGTCGCACACAGAGCGCTGGCCAGTGGTGCACCGGGTGTCAGCGACTGAAAGGTCGCTCTTGTCACGTTCCCATTCGAACCAACTTTCACCAGCCACGAGTTGGGCGGGTCGGTGGACCAGGGGGATTGACTGTTGAGCTGAATCGCCGTGTAGTAGACGTTGCCTGAGTCATCGAGCACCGGTGGCCCGGCGGTGAAGACCGAGGGATTCACCTCGCCGAAAGGATTGAAGCGCGTGATGAGCTTGCCGTCCTCCCGGCTGATCTTGTCAATCGAGCCGCCGAATGCGGGAGCCCAGACAGCCTCCCCGGTGATCGCCGTGTGATAGACAGGCTCCCACGAGGGGCCGGGGCTACCCCAGGGAACCGGCTTCCAATCCGTCGTGTAGGTCCAGCGGGTCACGAGGTGACCGCCGGTCCTTCGGAGGTTATGGACACTCCAGGTCTGCGTCTCCCGTGTCGTCGGGCCCGTGTAGGTGCCGCTCTTGATGACGACGAAAGCATCACTGCCGTCTACGAGCGGGGCCTGGTAGTGAACGAGGAGGTTTCCGCCGGCGTTCGCCTCCTCCTGGTCGGCGAACGGATCGAGGACAATTTCATTTTCAATCAGATCGAGTGAGCGGCCCGCGGCGGAGGAGTTGTTGTCGTGGCGTGGTCCGCGGCCCCACTGCGCCCATTGTGCAAACACGGGCTCGGTGATCAGCAGAGCAGTGAGTGATACGAGAAGGGGAAGGGAATTGGGCATGTGAAGATTCTAACCGTCGCGCTCTGCGTCTCGTTCCCGCGAGGGAGCGAGCCTCACCGCCGTATGACATTCCGCGCGTCCGCGGAGAATGGTATGTCGATCACCCCGATGATCGTCCTGTAGTGCGCATTTCCCCGAATCGTGTAACGGCTGTCCCCACCTCGGAAGCGGTCAGCGATCTCACCAACCAGCTCGCGCAGCTCATCCCCGCTCGCACGCGCAGTCAGCTGCAGCGTGCCGGAGCCGCGCGCCGGAAGATCGATTTTCTCGGTCGAGCGGCCGCGCATCACTCTTCGATCGTTGACCAGTAGCTCGAAGTCGATCCCTTCCAGTTTGACTCGAATGTCGTTCTCGTTGCGAACCCGGAGCGTCGCGTCAGCCTCGACGATCGAGGCAGAAACGGGAATGGCAAATGAGAAATGCGGCCTGATCTCGTCCACCTCGTAAGAGAACTTCTCGGGGTCAATGTCCTGTAGCGAGCTACGGCAGGCCAGGGAAACGAGAAGGAGCAGCGGGAAGAGCATTCGTCTTCGCATGGCCGTCTTTTTTGCAACGCCGGGGCCAGAGGGCGCGACGTCCAACGAAGCGATGCTGGAGACGCCAGCATGTCCTCGCGAACCTGTTGCGAAGCTTTGGAGTGCGGCAGCCGCAGCTGCCGCTCTCTGCGTCGAACGCGCGCGATTGAAAAATCCTCTCCACGTGACTCAGAAAGCGGCAGCTGCGGCTGCCGCACTCCAAAGGCTTCGCCCGGCTACAATGAAGAGAAGATTGCTCCGTTACTTCGCGTGGACCTGAGCCGCACTAGCGGCGTAGATGCGGAGGGTCTTCGGGTCCTGCAGGAATGCTGCAACGCCGAGGTTGTCGGTCATCCACGCCTTATCGAGATTGAATGTTGTCGAGCCGTTGTTGCTCGAGCCCGGAGCAAGCGACGAGACCTTCGTCAGTTTCCTGACGACAAAATCATTGCGCAGCTTCCGTCCCGAGTTCTCACCCTTCCGGACGTCTGTGATGACGCTGTTCTCGAAGAGCGCCACCATGAGGTCGAGAGCAGTGGAATTGATTGTCGTATCGGCACGAGCATCGAGATCGACATGCAGTGTGGTCGCACGGTCAGCTGGGTTTGTCACTCTGAATCTGATCTGAGCTGCGGGGGTAACTCGAAGAGCTGCGTCGATCTGCTTTCTGATGACTGCCGAATCGGAGCCGACTCCCTGCGTGGTGCCATTCACGACCAGCTGCGGTGTGTAGACCTGGCTCGAGCGAAAGACCTGCGCGTAGCTGTTCTGCCGGCGCGACCAATCGGCAGAGGAGAACGGATCGGACCAGCCCAGGCGGTTCCAATAGTCGACGTGAAAGGCCAGGGGGAGCACCTTGCCGCGCAGGCTCCGATCTGAGCCAAGCGCCGTGAGCAGCTTGTCTGCCGATGGGCAGCTCGAACATCCCTGGGAGGTGAAAAGCTCGAGTACCACCACGGGAGCAGACGTAGCCCCTCGATCGGCAGCGGAGGCATTGGATGTCGTGGAAAGCGTCATGGCAGTGAGCCAGAGGAGAGTGATCCGTTTCAAGGTCATCATGCTACTTAGACGCGACTCGCTCACGATCGTCACACCCCAGCTTGTTCCAGCGGGTGCTGAATGAGCTGCAGAAAGTTGCCGACGAGGAAGGGATCGTGAAATGTTCCGGCGCGAGCTTTCAGGATCTGCATCGCAGCTTTCTGATTTTGTGATTTCTGATAGGGGCGGTTCGTGGAGATGGCGTCGTAAGTATCCGCGAGCGATGTCATCTGACTCGCGAAGTTCGGCCGGCGCGGTCGCGTGAGAACCGGGTAGCTCGGCACTCCGTCATAGCGCAGATGATGTTCGTAGGCGACCAGGATTGCGAGGGGGTTTGTCGCCTCCATACCGGCCAGGTGCCAGGCCCCCAGCTCGGCATGACCTGTCATGATTTTCCACTCCTCATCGTTCAAACGGCCATTCTTGTTGAGCACTTCGAGCGGCACGTTCAACTTTCCGATGTCATGTACGAGCGCGGCGAGTCCGAACTGCGCCAGCTGGTCTCCCGAGATGCCGAAACTTCTCGCCTGAGCGAGTACGAGAAGCGAGACGTTGATCGAATGAACGAACGTATATTCGTCGTGTTCCTTGAGAGGAGCCAGAGGCAGGACCTCCCGGGTTGAGCGCGAGAGCGAATCGATCAGGCTCCAGATCATCTCCTGCATCGGCCCCAGCCCACCCGCCCCTTCACGTCGTATTCTGACGAATGCCTCGCGGACCGAATCCACTTTCGAAGCAGTCAGAGGAGTATGAGGATTGTGGTCGACGCGTTCCGGCGACTCCTCGTCCAATGTTCCCGCTTCAATGCGGCCGACCACGACATTCGCGCTCGCGCGCGGCTTGCCCTCGCCAATGAAGGACTGGACGAGCTCGTCCGACTCCTCGAGCGTGATCCCGCTGCTGAGTGTCAGGCGTTCCACCCCTTTTCGTTTCAGCACCTGAACGAAATGTTGCTGGTTGAGGCTTCCTTTCCGCAGCGGCTGCTGGTCCGCTACGAGATCGTCCCCAACGAGGAGGAACGTGATTGCATCGCCCCCGCGCTGCGTGGTGAGGGCCTTGAGCGCTTGACGAATCCTCTCAGCCGCTTCGACCGACCGAGGGTGACTCGCTCCGTACAGAGCCCGAAGGTTGATCGCTCGTGAGACGGCGTGAACGACGCCTTCGATCAGTAACGTGGTCTGGCTGGTATCCGGCTCAGGCAGGAGTGACCCCTCTCATCGTTTCGTCTCCTCGCAAAGCCGGCTCTTTGCCGGAGCGTGTTAGATGCATGCTGATTTTGCGGATCTCGGGATCCCGCGACTTCAACCCCCGGCTCACGATCTCGGCACGAGCCGATGGAGGGTACCCCTCGAGCGACTTGTAGGCCGCCCGGCTTTCATGAATCGAGACCGGCAGGAATCGCTTTTGAAAAAATTGGTCCAGTCGTTCCAGTGCAGTGGCATCTCCCAATTCGCCGAGGGCCTTGAGCGCCTTGATGCGAAGGGAGCGACGGCGCCCGAACAAATCCGACCGGTCGAGAATCTGCAGCAGAGGCTCGACCGCTTCGCGGATGCCGTAGCTCCCGACCAGTACCACGGCCGCCTCGGCAAGCTTCGGATCGGGATCATTGATCGCCTTCCTGAGCAGCTCATGCGGCACCTCGGGATCGAAGGCGAGGAGGCTCTTGATCGCCTCGAACCTCACCCGGAGATCGGTATGGTGGGCGCACCGGCGGACCTCAGTCATCGACGAGCGGTCGCCTACGTTGCGAAGCAGGACGATCATGTTCCGAATCACGAACCAGCGATCGTCACTCAGAAGACGCGTAGCCTCGGGGACGATGATGCTGCCGAGCGACGAGACGAGATTGTAAAGTTTTCGCCTCCGCGAGCGGTTCTCTTCTGCGGCAAGAGCCAGGAGGAACCTCTGTGAAGCGACGCCGCCGAGGGCTTTTACGAGCTTGTCGAGAGAAGCTTGAGCGGCGCTTCCAGGTGTCTGGCTTTCCAGTAGTCCCGTAATCGCCTCCTCGGTGACAAGCTCTCCGAAGAACTGTGTGAGCTCTTCGTTTTGAGGCGCGCTTGTGGCGAGGGTCGATCCGAAATCCTGTAGCGAGCGCACGAGCTCCAAAGCCTGATCGATCTGGCCGTTGCTCAGGTAGAAGTGAAAAACGTCGTGGAGCTGACCGAGGGGACCTGCGAGAGCGAGTCGTGCCCCGTGTCGTGAGATCAGTTCGAGCAGTGTCGATGAGACGTTGTCCGTAGCGCTTCCTGGCGTGACAGTATCGAGGCGACGTGACAGCTCTTCCCTCGAGTACTCCGTCTGCTGAGCGACTTCGGGAAAACGGAGGGCGATCTCGCCGAGCAGAGTCTGATGATCCTCGGGGTTGAAGCGGTCGATGTCCTCGTCCCGCAAGAGCACCATCAGCTCGGCAGCCAGCGAAGAAGATTCCTCGTCTCTCGCCCGCTCGGCTGGGTGATCTTTGCTGATGACGGACAGTGCCCGTGCGAGACGGAGCGCATGCGAGGAGAGCGTCGAGCCCTCGGCACGGACCTGTCGCATTGCTTTGAGCACGATGTCGGGAGGCATCGAGTTACAGAGGACCTGGAGCGCCTGCCCGGCGGCTTCGTCGGAAGTGAGCGCTCGCATGGCAGCGGTGAGGACCGTTTCTCTCATCTCCTCCGGAAGAGCGCGTAAAAGTTCGGCCACCTGTTGAGCAGCAACCTTGCGCGAACCGCCGTCGCTCCGCGTCAGATAGCTGCTCACTGCTGCGGCAACGGATGAAGCCAGGTTTCCCGCTTGAGACTGGCGGCCGGTCACCATGAATCCGCCGATTTCGTCGAAGGGTGAGTCCGACCATTCACCGCGGTCGTCGGCTACGTCTGCCACCGATGGCGCGCTATCGCTAACCTGAGCCTGCAGCAGCTCAGCTACCAGTTGAGAGATCTCTCCGGGACCCTGCGTCGTGAGTCGATGCGCGCCCTCCTGCGACAGACGTTTTCCCGTCAGCAGTGCCTGAATGAGTGCATCCCGGAGCGAGGCCGGCCGATCCGGAGGTAGTGATTGCTCCAGACCTTCAGTGGCTCGTATCGCCGAGTAGTCGACGGGTTGGAGTCCGATCTGACGAACACCGGCGGATGTCATCTCATCCCAGAACGGAATTCGAGCTCGAGCGGGGTCGGATCCAAGCGCTCTCAAAAAAATATCCAGCTCTTCTGCGGTGACGGCTCTTCCGATCCGCAGGAGCGCGACGTCTCGCATATAAAGAGCCTGGGCGAATTTCTGAGCCTGGTCGAAATCGAGTCTCTGATCATTGAAAATGAGGCCATCGCGGCTGACCCCGACCACCAGGTCGCCGATGCTGCCGGTCAGCTTGCCCAGGCGCCCCAGGACCGTCTCGATGGCCCCATCGAGAGCCGGATGCCCTTTCGGATACGCGCCGAGCTTTTTCCACGCGATCGCGAGACCTCGGACTACGTCTGACAGCAGCACGATCACCGACTGATCAGGCATCGAGAGAGATTCTAGCCCGCATTCAACGCCTTTGATCGCCCACTTTAACGAGTATGCGTGAATCGCCCTTTGCTCGACGGTTGCTGCACTGTTTGAACTTTCTCACAGACTTCGCCGCGAAGCCGCGTGACAGACGAGAGTTCTGTCTGACATACGCGTGAGGACTGACACTCCTGTGGTGTCACGCGACACTCTCGTTGGTCGTCCTGGGGCGACCTTCGCCGCGAGATGGCCGAGAGCGGCCTGGAAGCGAGGCGCACGACGGTTTCGCGACGAGAGCATAGTTGCCACTGTGTCGAGAGCAACCGGGGCGGGTGTAGGGACGCAGGGCCTGCGTCCGGCACCCAGACATTCGCATCAGGAATTCTGCATCCGGGCATGAAACCCTCGTCCAAAGCGATGGCCGACGACAATCTTCCCGGTCAGGGACAGGGTGCCGGACGCACGTTGTGCGTCCCTGCGCTCGCATTCTGTGAGAAATGCGGGTTAAGCTGGGCCCAGGCTCGCGCTGAGCTGGTAAAAGACAGTGCGGATCAGGGAACACGACCATGGACAAGCTCGACGCGGTGGGGTGCAGAATCATTGGCTCATTGATCGAAAAGCAGCTCACCACTCCCGACAACTACCCCCTCACCCTCAATGCTCTGGTCGCAGCCTGCAACCAGAAAACGAATCGCGAGCCTGTCACTGAGCTGGGAGAGGATGAAGTCTCTCGCGCTCTCGATCGACTGCAGCAACGCTCGCTTGCATGGCGAGTGCTCGGAGGACGATCGGTACGCTGGGACCATAACGCTGACAAACGATGGCTTCTGACGCCGGAAACGAAGGCGCTGATCGCCCTTCTGCTGCTTCGCGGCCCTCAAACCTCGGGCGAGCTGCGGAGCCGGAGCGATCGAATGTTTCTCTTTGAATCGATCGACGATGTGGAAAGCGCGCTGCGTGCGCTCTCTGGCCGTGACGAGCCGCTCGTGGCGTCAATTCCCCGTCGGGCCGGTCAAAAAGAGGATCGTTGGATATCGCTGGCGGGCGACATCCCGCCGGACGACAAACCGGCCCGAGCCTCGGAGGCGATGGAAGTTCGACTCGCTCGCCTCGAGGCGCTGGTTGGGCGGATGGAAGCTGAGCTGGCCGAGCTCAAATTGAAACTGGGCGAGTGAGCTAGCTCGCATTTCCTTCGGACCTTCGCGCGAAGCGACCGATAGCGGCCTGTCTGAATCGCTGCACAACGCTTAGCTCCTCGACATAGTGTCGACTATGTCTTCGTCGCAAAACCGTCGTGGTATCCAGGCCACTCTCCGCCGCCTCACAACGAAGGTCGGTGAGAGGTGCGGGCTAGAGGCTCAGGCGTGGCGCATGTGCCGCTCGACCGAGCCATAAAAATCGCTGGCTCCGAACGGTTTCGGCATCACTCCGCACGAGCGACCTTCCAGATCGCTGAGCCGGTCTTCGCCAGCGGCGCTGATTACGAGAACGTGACCCTGAAGACACTGCATCTCGCTGTCGATGAAGTCCAGCACGTCCCATCCCGACTTCCTCGGCATCATCAGGTCAAGAACGACAAGATCGAAATTGGAGCTGCCATTCTCGGACGTTTCGCTCTGGAGTATCGCGATTGCATCCTCGCCGTCAACTGCTTCGGTGGTCTTGTAGCCTCTCCGCCTCAAAAGGGTGGCGATAAGATTTCGAAGCGTCGGATCATCGTCAGCAACGAGAACGTTCAGAGTGTTAGGACTTGTCATGTGTCATCCCGCGTCAAGTGACGCTCGACGCTTCTGTGCAAGGGAAGTGCACAGTTTCACAGGCCCCGACCTCGTGCTGTCGGCTCAAGCCGGAGTTTCCCTCGAACGGAGAAACTTATTACCCGCATTTCTCACAGACCTTTGTCGTGAGACGGCGGAGAGTGGCTTGGATGCGAGGCGCACGGCGAGTTTGCGACGAAGGCATAGTCGACACTATGTCAAGGAGCGAAATTGCCGTGCAACGAAGCAGACAGGCCGCTATCCGTCGTCTCGCGGCGAAGGTCTGCTTCGGGCGGCCTGAACCGGACAGACCCGCCGCGAAGCGAAGGGTCTGTCCCATGAATCGTCAGTCCTCAGGGCTTTGTCGCAGGTGCCGTCGTAGTAGTCGGAGGGCGACGACGAAAGAGACTGCGCATCCGCTGGCGTGCGGTAGGTTTCGCCGGTGCAGTTGCTGTCGAGTTCGTGACGGCTACGCTGCCATCCGCTCTCTGACTGATCGAGACGCCTCCGCTCCCGCCGGACGTGGCGACCTCGCCTGCTGCAGTGTTTGATGATGTCGTGCTGCTCGAAACGGAGCTGGTAGCCGCTGCAGCTCCAGCGGGCGGTGGAACAGCCGCTCGCGTCGGTGACGCGATCGTCACGGGTCGTTCAGCACGGGTGGCCGGAACCGAGCTTCCTGCCGCATTGGAACGAGGCGACGAGCCGGACGTCGGCGCGAGATCTACGCTCACGGCTGGGGTCGTGGAGATCGTGTTGCTGCCTCCCGCCACCCTGGCCTGCACGCCAGTCGAATCGGTAATAGGCGTTGCTCCTACAGTGGGCTCGGACGGAACGACCGCGCCAGCAGGATTGATGACGGTCCCCGTAACGGACGAACTGACATTGGACGTAGGAGCCACGGTAAGTCCCGTGGTGCCGGCGACAGTTGTCGTCCCGGGCTGCGAGACCGACCCTCCCGTAGCGGGGCTGGTGGTACCGAGATACCTCGTCTCGTCCGTATAGCCGGTTGCTGCAGGCGCCGGGGCCGGGGTCGAAGGAACCGTTGCAGCAACCGTAGTCGGTCCCGACGCGGCAGGGACTTGTGCAGTTCTCACCGCGTCCTGGCTAGTCGCGCAGGAGGTCAGTGCAAGTGTTCCGACGAGTAATGCGGGAGCAATGGAACGTTTCACTGCAGCGGCTGTGCGATCCATGAGGATCCTCCTGGGGTTGATTAGCTTTCACTTAGAGCAACATATGTGCCCTCAGACTCCGGGCAGCGTCCCCGGCCGATTCATCGACACCGGACGTGAGCACGCCTCCTTGCTGAGACACCCAGTGTCAAATCCTTCAGACCTCGGCAGCCTCCTCGACGACTCTCAAGACCTTCGCAACCTCGCTCTGGAGTGTCAGCGAGCCGGCCCGTCGCAACAGCTCTCTCCGCTGCCGGGATCGAAGCTCATGGTCGCCCGCCAGCCGCACGATCTCGTCCGCGAAATGGCTCGGCGAGTCAGGGGGAACGAGCGTTGCCATTTCCCCGCTCAGCAGCTCCCGCATCGCGGGAAGCGCTGTCGCAACAATTGGTACGCCGAGTGAGAGGTACTCGAAGGTCTTGCGCGGGATGACCATACGATTCATTGCTGTGTCGAGTGACGGAATCACCGCCAGATCGGCTCGTGTCAATTCCGCCGGGACCTCTTCGTACGGAACCCAGCCTCGGATCTGAACCTGCTGCCCCCAGGACGATTCGGCAACGCGACTTCGGATCTCAGGCATCGCGCGACCTGTCCCGATAAGCAAAAACTCCGCGCGAATCCTGCTGCAAACCGACGCGAACACTTCCAGAAACTCGAGTACGCCGTCGCGCCGGTCGATACCTCCATGAAAGACGATGCGAAACGGTTCCGCAGCATCACGAACCGGAGGTTCGATCTCAGCTCGAAAGCGCCGAGCGTCTGCTGCGTCATAAGACACTGACGCCGTAACCCTATAGCGTTCCTCCAGGTAGTCGCGCATCGCCGCAGTCAAAACGATTACGCTGCCCGCCTCCCGGAGAAACTTCTTTTGATACCAGGGCCCCAGCAACGCAGCAGCCGACCGGAGGAGACCGGTTTCGAAGGGATAGATCTCGAGCAGATCAACTTCCCAGAGATCGGCGATCAGCGGCGTTCCAACCCTGGATCTACCCTTCGAGTGCCTGGCAGGGCGCCGTGCCAGGCGCCTCGCCAGCGGAGCGCTGCCGAGGCGATGAGCGTATATGACATCGTAAGTCGAGCGAAGTTGCGGCTCGAGAGCGAGCGCGCGATACGCGAAGCGGAGATGCTGTTGCATCTTCATCTTCGAAAAACGATCGATCGCGGGCGTTGGAAAGAGCGTCACTGCTGGTCCGAGATCGAGATCAGTCGCCGGAGCTACCAGATCAATTTCGTGACCTGCGGCCGCAAGAACCTGGAGGATCGCATGGCCACGAAGATTACTTCCCGACAGGGGAAAGAGCGATTCGGCATGGATGAAGACGATCCTCACCCGACGCCTTCCGGCACCTTCGCTCCGTGCCACGAACGCGGCAGGATCTCGAGCTGCGTTCCCGCGGAAAGCGCACTCACAGACGCACCTGCGGGCACCCGGTACACGCCTTGCTAAGGAAGGTGTGAGTATAGAAAGAAGGAGGAAATTGCATGAATCGTAAAGTCATTCTCTCGCTGCTAGCCCTCGTTATGGTGTTCTCGGTTGCCTGTAAGTCGCTCAATCAGATGACACCCAGTGGCATGGACGACGGAGCCATTGAACTGGAAGTGCGTGCAAAGATTGGTGAGGACGTATCCAACAAGGCCCTCGACGTAGGTGTTTCATCCAAGGATGGAGTCGTTACCCTTTCAGGTACGGCGAATTCTGAGGATCAGAAACGGAAGATCGGCGAAGCTGCCAACGACGTCAAAGGCGTCAAGGCAGTCATCAATAATCTTCGTGTGAATTAAGTTCAACCGCATTGATTTTTGAAAAGAGGCGGCCGAAAGGCCGCCTCTTTTCGTGTAGGACAGACACTTGTGTGTCTTTCGTTCTTTTCGAATAGGACAGACACTCTTGCTGTCTCCGTGGAAAATGCAGGGGTCCCGTGACAGACAAGAGTGTCTGTCCTACAACGAATTCGCGATCCGGTTGGCAATGAGCCGGTATCCTTCTTCACCCGGATGGAACCGATCGAGACTCAGCCGGCTCGAATGAGAAAAAAGATCTGACGTCTGCACCACGGTCAGATCGGCATCCCCTTCGAATCGCCTGACCAGCTCGCCGTTCCATCGATTGACAAACCGGCTCACGAGCTTTCCGTAATCAGAGCCCGTGAATGGATTGTAGAGTCCGACGAGAAAAATCCGGGCTGCGGGATTTGCTGTCCGGATTCTTCCGACGACTTCAACCACACTATCGAGCACTCGACCGATCACTGCATCCGGGTTCGCTGGTGGATTCGATCTCGTTTCGGCATCGCCGAACAGGTCGTTGCCGCCAATCGACACAACGACCACGTTGGCATCCCCGATCAACTTCTGAACGTTCCGGCTGTCCAGCAGCTTGAGCAGGTCCCTGGTTCGCGCTCCATTGACCGCGACGTTCACCATTGGCGACCGTTTTCGTTTCATCCGACCCAACTCTGCGTCGAGGTTGCCGCCGATGCCGAGGCCGCTGACATCGCCGGTACCTCGAGCGAGCGAATCGCCAAGAATCATCATCCGAAGCTCGTCCTGCTTTACCGCAGGAGTCGGCGAGGCGGCAAATCGAGCGCCATCCGAAAGGGGAACGCCGAGATCTCCTCTTGCGAACGCGACCAGGCCATAGCCAAAAAGGACGATCCCCGCGAGCGTCGCTGCAGTCGGAAGATACCAGTGAAGGATTCGGCGCATGGTTCGCTGTGCAACTGAGTCGGCGGACAACCTCTTCCACTCTTCGCGCGTATTGAGTGGTAGCGTCTGTGCAGTCCGCGATTCCTGTCGACATGGAACCAACCCTTGTAGCCTCCAATCTCACGAAGACGATCGCCGGGAAGGTCATCGTCGATTCGCTCTCGTTCGAGACCTTCCCCGGAGAAGTCTTCGGCTTTCTCGGTCCGAATGGCGCGGGAAAGACCACGACGATCAGAATGCTCGTCGGACTGATCCGCCCCACCAGCGGTTCGGTCACGATCTGCGGGCACGACGTGCGTCGCGAATTTGAGAAGGCGATGCGCTGCATCGGCTGCATGGTCGAGACTCCCGACCTCTATAAGTTCATGACGGGCCGCGAGAATCTCGAGCATTTCTCGCGCATGCTCGGGAAGGTGAATCGTGAACAGATCGAGCACGTGGCCGGTCTCGTGTCACTGGCACACAGGCTCGATCATCGAGTCGGAACGTATTCACTCGGAATGCGTCAGAGACTTGGAATTGCGCAGGCACTTCTTGGCAGTCCTCGGGTTCTAATACTCGACGAGCCGGCGAACGGACTGGATCCTGCTGGCATCCGTGAGATCCGCGGGTTGCTTCGTAGTCTTGCGTCGGAAGGGATGAGCATCCTGGTCTCGAGCCATCTGCTCGCGGAGATCGAGCTCATGTGCGATCGGGTTGCGATCATTCACAAGGGAAAGATGGTGACGAGCGGAAAGGTGTCCGAGCTCATCTCGTCGACCCGCTCGCTCGAGATCAGGGTCGATGATCCCGCGCGAGCGGCGGACATTGCGAAGAGTCATGGCTACTCCCCTTCCGTGGACGAAGACACTCTTCGTTTCGCAATCGACGAGTCGCTTGCGCCGCCACTGATTGCAGCTCTGGTGGAGAATGGAGTCGCGGTTTTTCACGCGACCGCGGAGCTTCAAACACTCGAAGAGATGTTCATCGAGGCAACGGGAGGCGAGTCGGTCGCGACGTGAGATGACATTCAACCGGCTCGTCGAGAACGAGACTCTCAAGATGATTCGCAGGAAGCGGTTCATGATCGTCATCGGGATCATGATCGCAATCCTCGCGATGATCGCTTACTCACAGTACCGGCAACTGAACCAGCGGAAATCGCGGAACTGGCGGGTCGATACACAGCAGCGGATCGCGAACTATCAGAACATGGTGCGTCGCGGACGAATCGCCCCGACGTGGGCGCGATCTCTCCGGGCCGAGATCGCGAGGCTGCAGTTCTACATCGACAACGACATTGATCCGGAGCGACCGACTGCGCCTTTCTTTGCACGGAACTTCGCGAATGCTGCTGGCTTTCTTCTACTCCCCCTTCTGGTGGCCATCCTTGGAAGCGATATCGTTTCAGCCGAGACCGCCGAGGGCACAGACAAGCTGCTACTGACGAGGCCGGTCCGTCGTTGGAAAATCCTCGGCGCAAAACTCGTCACGCTGTATGGGTTCGCGACGCTGACGCTTCTTTGCGGTGGCCTGCTCGCGTACCTGATCTCCGCGATCGTTCTGGAACCCGGCGGGTGGAACGCTCCGACGTTCAGCGGATTTCAGCTCTCTGCGCGCGGCGTGGACCTCGAAGGGGTTCGAGAACTGCCTCTCTGGAAAGACGCGCTCGTTGCCTACGGCCTGAGCTGGATTGCGATGATTTCGGTCGCCTCGATCTCCGTGATGCTTTCCGTCATGTTCCGCTCGAGCGCCGCATCGATCGGCACCATGCTGGCCGCCCTGATCGGCGGCACGATCCTCTCGCGCGTGAGCCCCGACTGGACTGCAGCAAAGTATCTCTTCGTAACCGCACTTCCCATCGCCAGCTATTACAGTGGCGAGGCGCCGCCATACGACGGAATGACGATCGAATTCTGCATTGCCCTGCTCATGCTGTGGGGGGTGACTGCAGTGGCAGTAGCATTCGTGACGTTCACCGCGAGGGATACCTTTGGATAGACGATCAGACTACCTGCAAACGATTCCCGTCGGAGCGCGTTCGGCCAGCGCGGCTATCGTTGTCATGTTCATGGCGCTAACTTTCGGATGCAGCAAAAAACTCGAGGGGCCGCCCGTCGACACGCGCGAGACAATCGCCATGATGTATGTGACAGCGCCCACCCTCGAGATTCGGGGTCGCGCTTCCGGCGACTCGCCTCTTGTCGCCACGTACAAGCAGGGCGAGACAGTCTCAGTGGTTGCTGTCGCCGGGCAGTGGGCCGAAGTCCGGACGGGAAGCGCGACAGGATGGGCATTACAGGACGGCCTCAGCCGGAACAAAAGAGAAACGGCTCTTCCCGACAATACGACCGTGCGCTTCGTCAAAGCTCCGATGGCTGTTGCATCCTCAGCCCGCGCCTCGGGCGAGATCGTTCTGGAGGCGTTCGTCAACAGCGGCGGATCTGTCGTGTCAGTTAAGACCGTCGAAAACACAACGGGCTCACTCGATCTGGAGCGTCGCAACCGCGACGAGCTCACAGGCGCGATCTTCGAGCCAATGATCGTCGATGGAAAGCCTCAGACGTTCATCTACACGCATCGCGCCACGTATTGATTAACCCGCATTTCTCACAGACCTTTGTCGTGAGACGGCGGAGAGTGGCCTGGATGCGAGGCGCACGGCGATTTTGCGACGAAGGCATAGTCGACACTATGTCAAGGAGCGAAATTGCCGTGCAACGAAGCAGACAGGCCGCTATCCGTCGTCTCACGACAAAGGTCTGTGAGAAATGCGGGCTAGCTCCTTCCCCGCGCCTGCAGCGCAGTCATGGTCTGAACGTATAACTGTATTGAACGAAGAGCCGGTCACCTCGCTGATTCGCTCCGCTTCCAACATCGAAGTTCTCGTGGTCATAACCAGGTGTGATGACTGAGCGACTTTGACCGACGCGGATCGGAAGCGCGACCTGAATACGGATTCCTGTGGCGTCGCCCGAGGTATCGACGAGTCCCTCGCTCACATCCGCTGTCCCGCGATAGTAGAGAGCCGATACCTCGACGCCGACTCTGCGCGGATGCTTGTGATAGCGAATTCCGGCGAAAGGCAGCGTCTGCTCGACTTTGAAGAGCGACTCCGTGGCGAAGAAGTACTGGACGACTTCGATTCTGTCGTCGCGAACACCGCCGACTACCTCAACAACCGGCGAGACCGAATAACCTGCGTAGAGCTCTTTCCATGTTCGCTTGTACTCGCTGCCGCTGCCGAAGAAAAACGATTCCGTCGAACTGTCGCCGTCCGTAAAGTTTCCTCCAAACCTCCATCGGCCTGTCTGATAGTCCACCGAAGCGGAGGCCAGAAACGCGACGTGTGACTCGTCCACGACCCTCCCCGCACTGTCACTGTTCTCGCGTGTGACTCGTCCTGAGAGAGAGAACTGGGCCTCCGCCACGGCGGGGAGGAGCGAAGCTACAGCGATGATTCCTGCAAGGATGATGGGCTTGATCATGAGCGATCCTTTCGTTGCGAAGTTCCGCCCACCATGAAGTGATCGAGTGCGCGAGTCCTCAGGAATCTATTGGATTTTCATGAATGCGTCTCGTTCCACCTTGCCGCGCCACAGAGATCGGCCCTGCGTGCGCCCGAAACGTTCTCCTTCGCCTTGTTAACCCGCATTTCTCACAGACCTTCGCCGTGAGACGACGGACAGCGGCCTGTCTGCTTCGTTGCACGGGCAATTTCGCTCCTTGACATAGTGTCGACTATGCCTTCGTCGCAAAATCGCCGAGCGCCTCGCATCCAAGCCACTCTCCGCCGTCTCACGACAAAGGTCTGTGAGAAATGCGGGCTAAGGAAAGAAACCTGTTCGATCGCGTTGACGTCCTTCTCGCGATCCGGCAACATCCGCCCTCGGTTTCCTGTCGCTGCCACAAAAAGGAGAGCAATGAACGAAGAGGCCCGGCCATGGAACGCGAGGAAAATCCTCACGGATCTCTGCGAAAAGGACCGACGGATCGAAGTCCTGACCGCTTTCTGGAAAAATGGCGACCAACAGACGAGAGCGGTCACCGCGTCGCTGCTCGCGACAGCACTTCGGTTTCGCCAGGAGTCCATCCGTAAGGCTTCGCCGGCAAAGAAGGCCGAGCTTCTGGCTTCGAGGATGACTCAGCCGGAGCTCGAGGAGGCACTCGAGGTTGCGCTGATGGTCTACCACACGACAAAAGCGAAAGCCCTGATGTCGAGCCTCCTGGATCACTGGGAGATCCCGCACGTAGAGGGATCGATCGAAGCCGACGATTACAAAGCTCCTTCCCTCCAGCAGGTTCGCGACGCTGTATCAGCCGTTCGGGATGAGTTTCCGCAGGCCGATATCGTGCTGTACCTTGCTACCGCCGGACTTTTGATGGGTGCTTCACAACCACCATGGCGCGAGGCGACGTGGCCAGTGGTGGATGAACTGGTCGGATAGAATCGTGAATCCGGAGGTCCGATGACTGACGAGAAGAGAGACGACGCAGCAGGGCAGAACGAGACTCCGTCACGCGAACGCCAGTCCGCGTCTGAGGTTGGAGTCACCGGTGGCGCGAAGAAGAGCCAGATTCAGCAGATTGCCGAAGGAAGCTCTGTGACGCGTCGGCGATACGGAATCAAGTCGCAGCCCTTCGGGCCCCAGCCGGCGACCACGACTCCCAACGCGGCGAAGCTGTCGAGTGTGGCCAGTTCATCGCCCGAGAAATTCAACGGGGGGCGGGACTAGCAGGCCCCTCGTGTAGCGCAGGCGTCTCGCCTGCCTTGTGTCCCGTCCATCCGGATCTTTCCACACCTCGAAGGCAGGCAGGCGGATGTAGGACAGACACTCTTGTCTGTCGCGCGTCGAAGCCGTTTCGATCATGCCTGGCAGACAAGAGTGTCTGTCCCACTCTGCGCTACACGAGAACCATCGCGTTCAGACTCGCGGAAACAGAAACCTCAGCACATCGCCCGCCCGCGTCCCCCACGCTCGCTCGTTGTGGGATCCCCCCTCCACCTCGTGGTAGACGAGATCGGTTCCAGACACCCACCCTCTGGTGGTGAGCGCGTCTCGAAGCAGCCGAGCGTCCGAGATCCCTTCCGCACTCTCGGTCGTTCCCATGTCGAGCCAGATGTCCAGCGGGAGTCTTGCCGGTAATTGCGCGACCTGCTGCACGATGACGCGATCGTGCCACCACACCGAGGGCGAGAGCACCGCGACCTTCGAGAACACGTCGCTGTGACTGAGGGCGACATAAAGGGCCACAAGCGCACCTAGCGACGATCCGCCGATGGCATGATTCTCACGCTGTGGCAATGTCCGGTACCGGAGATCAATCATCGGTTTGAGCTCCTCTACCAGCATCCGCCCATAGCGATCCGCCCTGCCGCTCCCACGAAAGGCGTGATGGCTGGTCGGGGTGTACTCATGGATCCTCTTTTCACCTGTGTTGTCGATGCCGACGATGATCACGGGCTTGATGGCTCCCGCGGCAATGAGCGTGTCGGCAGTGGCCCCGAGTTTCCAGTCGACCCCTCCAAAGGCCGTCCTCGACTCGAACAGGTTCTGACCATCGTTCATGTAGAGCACCGGATATCGCTGCTTCTTCCGCCCGTCATATCCGGGAGGAAGGTAGACCCGGATGGCGCGGTCAGTGGAGAGAATGTGAGACCGGAATCGGGAAAGCACCTGAAGTCGAGGAGACATGAAGGGAGCGCATTGTAAGGGTTGCAGATCGGCGGTTGAAGACGGCATCAGCGAATCCAGCTTTGCGTTTGCATGTCGCCCGCGTGGACCACGACGGAATCCCGGGCGGACGCTTCAACGTTCCGCGATTGAATGTCACCCAATCTGAAACGGGTCAAGATCGGCCTCGAGCTGACCTCAAAGTGCAACCTGCGGTGCGGGATGTGTCCGCTTCCAGTCCTGCGCCGCCCATACGAAGACATGGAGTGGCATCTCGTCGAAAAGGCTGAACGCGAGATCCATGGTCTCGGTCTCAAGCTCAAATGGCTTCATGAGATGGGCGAGCCGCTGCTCTATCCGCGGATCGACGATGCCATCCGCCTTTTCCCCGAAGCAAGCCTCTCGACGAACGGATTGCTGCTGACGGAAGCGATGGGCGCGAGGTTGCTCAATGCGAACCTCAAACGGATCCGTATCTGCGTCGACTCACTCAATCCTGCGGTCTACCCCCTCGTCAGAACGGGCGGGGATCTCGACAAGCTGATCGACCTGACCAAGAGCTTTCTCGGGCAGGCGGCAGGACATCCGATCCGAATCGAAATTCAGCGGATGCGCTCGCGCCTGACTGTCGATGAATCAGCCGATGATTTTCGGAAGTTCTTCGACACCCGGTCGTTCAAGAATGCCCGGATCATCGAGAAGACCTGCGAGCCTCTCGATGTGAACGAAGAGACGGACCTGCATGGAAAGTTTTTCGGTTGCGTCCAAGGCAGCTTCTTCACGTGGATCATCATCTTCGCTGATGGCCGGGTGACGCATTGCTGCTACGACGCGCACGGCGACCAGGTGATGGGCGACTTGAAAACCGAGCCACTGCTCGACATCGTCAATGGAGACCGCTTTGCTTCGATGAGCGACGCCTTCGCCCGGAATGACCTCTCGGCGTTGCCCCGCTGCGCCGAATGTTTCAAGCACGGCGGGGACTCGTCAGCCCTCAACAGCGTCCTGGCGCGGGTTCAGAACCTTCCTGATTTTGCCAAGGACGTGGTCCGCAAGGTGATTGACGTTCGGTACCGGTAGAGCGCATTTCAACGAACACCCCAGCGTGTTTCGCGTGACAGACAAGAGTGTCTGTCCTACATGCGCGTGTACGACAGACACTCTTGTCTGTCACGCGATAAGCTTGCAGAATCGCGCTCGCCCCCGCTCGGATGACACGGAATCGGTTCAGCGATTGCAATCGTCCGGCAATCGACATGCGCACTACGGGACCAGGAGTCTTTCAGGTTATGAATCGTCCCGTCACTTCCACGAACCCCGGACCAATCCACCGGCAACTGCTTCTTCTCCTCGCCCTCCTACTCTCGACTCCGTCGCTCTTCGCCGAGTGGCGTGAGGTCGCCACGGGCGTCACTTTCCAGGACTTCAGTCCCAACCCTCCCATCACCTATCACGTTGCAAGAATCCGTCTCGGGTCTGAGGGAATCCGCGTGATCGCGACTCGTGAAAATCAGCGAGGCTCCACCGTCACGAAGTTCGCGACCGCAACCAAAGCGCTCGTTGCAATCAACGGCGATTACTTCGACCAGAAAATGGTTCCCGTGGGTCCCACTGTCAGTCCATGCGGCCCATGGACGCAGAAAGTCGCGCAAACGAAAAGAAACCAGGCCCTACTGGTAGTTGGCAAGGGACGGGCTGAGATCTACCCCTTTGCCGACATCCCATCGGAACTTCCGACGTGGTCGGGAAGCGCGATCTCCGGGTGGCCGATGCTTGTGAACGACTGTCGCGCCCTGACCGCCAGTGAGCTTCCGGGAAGCGACGCGTTCACTCGCTCGCCGCATGCCAGAACAGCTGTCGGAATCAGCAAAGACAAAAAGACTCTCTACCTTGTCGTTGTCGACGGAAGGAAGAATGAGTCCGCTGGAGTCACGCTCGCCGCTCTCGGAGAATTCATGGAGGAGGAGCTTGGAGTCTGTACCGCACTCAACATGGACGGGGGCGGGTCCTCCACGATGGCTGTGGATGGGAAGCTGGCCTCCAAACCGACCAGTGGCAGCGAACGGGTAGTCGCGAATCACCTCGCCGTCGTTCGGACGAAGAACCTGGCGTCATGCCTCGACCCTGCTATCGATCCCGGTACCACTCTGAGAATGGCCTCGGCCGACCTGTGGCGCGACATGGACGAGATCTTCGGAAGGACAGGGGTTCCCAGTTCAGGAGATCTATACAAAGTGACCTTTCCGCGGAGCGATCTTGAATGGAACGTTTCGACTCTCGAAGACGACTCCGAGCGCGAGCGCGCGCTTGCGCTCGTTTCCACGGTCGTATTCAAGCGCTCCGGAGACAGCGTCTTGTTCGCGGGCGATCTTCTTCTCAGAGACGATGAAGTCAGCCAGGTCACTGCCGCACTACGCGCAGGCGACATTCGTCAGATCAACGTTCACAACCATCTTCTCAGGCAGACTCCACAGCCCGTCTACCTGCACATCGCTGGAGAGGGATCGCCATCAACAGTCGCTCACACCATTCGGAAAGCACTCGATCAGACGGGCACCCCCAGCCGCACTTCGACGGCCGCGACGACTCAGGCCAACTGGCCCGCCGGATCCATCGCTCTCATCGAACAAGTCCTCGGGCGAAGCGGCCAGGCTTCGGGACGCGTCGAACAATTTTCGATCGCCCGGAACGAAAAGATCACTCTGCGGGGGTTGACAGTGCCCCCACTGCTGGGTGCCTCCAGCTTGATCAACTTCCAACCGATGCCGGATCAGCAAAGCATCGTAACTGGCGAGTTGCTCCTGACAGAGGCCGAGATCGGGCCGGTGACCAGAGAGCTCGAAAGAGGGGGGTTCGAGGTCGCGGAATCTCACGAGCGCCTCGGTGACGAGCAGCCTCGACTCTTCGCGCTTCACCTCTGGAGTTACAGCGATTCCGCAACGCAGGCAGCGACGCTACGAGCCGCAATCGACCGGACGAATCACGTGAGAGTCAGACAGCCGGCGGAGTAGCAGGTAACCCGCTCATCGGTCAGGGGGGATGGCATCGATGACCTGAAGAAATCCAGTCAGGCCGACTCGATCGAGCTCTTTTCGAGGGGCATTCTGATACGCGATGATCGAGCGGGATTGCACGAGGAACTTGATTCCATCCCAGAAACGATCGCCATCGCGGGCAGAGAGAGAGCGAAGCTCCAGTGCGGTCTGCGGACTCATACCCAATAGAAGAGGAACGTCGCGAAACAACACCAGATGAGTCTTTGCGACCTCAATCCCGTCGCGGGTCCGTGTAAAGACGAGGCCGGTCGAGTCATCCGGGCTGGACACGATCGCGAATCGCGCTGTCTCGCCGAGAGGGCCGAAGAGATCGGGATTCTGGTCGGCCCAGCGTTGCCAGGCAGCAGCCTCAACGAGCGGTCCGGTATAGGCAAAGCCGAGAATGAATCTCGGAAGCCTCTGTGGTGCATTAAAGGTCGAGACGAGGATGACGAGAAGCATCATGGCCGGCAGGATCCTGGCCTTCATTCACCGGTCCCGCTCATCTTGACAAAGGTAGCACGCTGACGCATAACAGACTCATGAGAAGACGACTCGGGGTCACACTGCTGCTGGCTGTCGCAATCACGAGCGCGGCGCTCGCGGAAAAGCCCAAACCGATGGAGTGTGACGCCTGGTCCTGCGGCGAAAAATGCGCTCCAGCGAAATATGAAGCGGGGCGCAGTTACTGGATGCCGCCCTGGCTCCTGGCCAATCCCCTTTACGGAGCGGCAATCCTCGAGAGCGCTGCTGTTGGAGGACTGCTGCTGATCGGCGGCATCGCCAGACGCAAGCGGATCGCAGAGCCCGCGTTCACTGGCACCGACCGGCTATCGGGAGAAGTCATTCCTTGAAACGACTGGCTCCTTTCGGTCTGATCCTGACCCTGCTTTCTGCCGTAGCGCTGTCAGTTCATTCGGAGACAGCTCCGGCAAAAGAGGGGAAACAGGTCGTGTGCGCCCTGTGCGGGGACTACACCTTCGACGTGAAACACGCAGTAACCGGGAAGTACAAAGGGAAGCACATTCATCTTTGCAGTCTCAAGGAGCTCAAGCTGCTCGAGGCAAAACCCGATCAGTATGTATGGGCGATCGATGTCGTCAGCGGTCAGAGGGTCCACAAGCTCGATACACCCTTCACGGCGGACCGCCGGGTGAACGTCCGGAAAGTCAAAGAGAAGAACAGACGGGAAATCTGGCCGCGGAGATTCTTCTTCGAGTCGCAGAAGAACCGTGATGAGTTTCTGCGCAATCCGGCCAGATACCTGAAAGAACCATACGACGTTTAGTTACTGCCACGGAGTGAGTGTCATTCGAAGGGACTCTCCCCGCGAAACAGCTTTCTGAGCGCATCGCGCAGCGCCGAACCCTTTGCCGTGAGCCGGTACTCAGATCGCGGCGGATCGACGGAGATAACCTTCCGCACCACGAGCCGTACATCCTCGAGCTCCTGCAGCCGGGCCGCGAGCGTCGATGAAGACAGACCACCGAGCTGCGACTGAATTTCGTTGAAATGGACCCGCTCCCTGGCGGCGATCACATTCAGGACCTGCAACGCATGACGGCGTCCAACCGCAAACACGAGCGGTTCCAATGCACAGAAACACGAGCCGATCTCGTCGTCGAGTTCGATGCATCCACAATCCCGGGCCACATGCAAAGACTAACGTAAGTTGCCTACGATGCGCGACGACCCGAAGGCCCGAATCCCTCTCCCCGGCGGGGAGAGGGTGGTCGCGTCAGCGACCGGGAGAGGGGCCGCGAGAGATACGATGACCGCGCGTTTTAATGGAATCGCGAGACTCTCACGCCCCTCTCCCTGCTTCGCTTCGCTCGCTTCCCTCTCCCCGCCGGGGAGAGGGAACGCCGCTTCGCGGCTCACTCACGCGGGCTTCGAAATGTCGAAGTGCGTTTGACATCGGGGGCGGAAGGCGAGAGATTGCAATGAGCGGCGCCGGCCCGGACGCCGCCAGGAGCGCGAGCCTATGACGACGAGTCCCACCACACAGCCCGGCGGTTATGGAGTCGAGCTCAACGACAACCCTCGGATGGGTGCAGCTCCGCTCGAGAAAGTCTACGCATTCTGGCTCGCCGGAATGAGCTGCGACGGCTGCTCCATCGCTGTTACGGGCGCCAGCGATCCGCCAGTCGAAGATCTACTGTTGGGAAGGATTCCCGGACTGCCGCGGGTGATCCTGTATCACCCCGTTCTCTCCGCCGAAGCCGGCGACGAGTTCATCGCGAACTTTGATCTCGCCGCCGAGGGAAAGCTCGATGCCCCGTACGTCATCATTCTCGAGGGCTCGGCCACTGATGATTCGCTGCTCAAAGGCGATGGTTACTGGGTCGGACTGGGAGCGCGCGACGTTGGCGGAACTGACGGAAAAAAAGTCATCTCGGTCATGGAATGGATCGATCGACTGGCTCCCGGCGCTGCAGCCATGATTGCCATCGGCACCTGTGCGACCTGGGGCGGAATTCCGTCAGCAGTAGGGAACCCTACCGGTGCCATGGGTCTGATGGATTACCTGGGGAAGGACTATGTCAGCGCCTTCGGCCTGCCGGTCATCAACATTCCTGGTTGTGCTCCAGTCGGCGACAACTTCACCGAAGTCGTGGCCATGGTTCTTCAATTCCTGCAGGGAACCGGGCCTCTTCCGGAGTTCGATCAGCTCGGCCGCCCGGCCTGGCAGTTTCGCGATACCGTACACAACCGCTGCGTTCGGGGTGGCTATTACGAAGAAGGGATCTTCGCCAAGGAGTACGGCGATCCTGAGTGCCTCGTCGAGGTCGGATGCTGGGGCCCTGTCGTGCAATGCAACATCGTCGAGCGCGGTGCCATCCGCCATCACGGCGGCTGCATGAATCAGGGAGGCATCTGCATCGGCTGCACGATGCCCGGATTCCCCGACAAGTTCACACCCTTTTACACCGCACCACCGGGATCGTTCTTTTCAGCCGCGACAGCGACTACAACCGGCAAGATCGTGCGTTTCCTGCGCAGCTTTACGAAAAGCTCAGGCAACCGTTCCGTTCTATGGGACAAGCAGAATTCGATGCCGAGTGGATGGGCCATGCAGGCCCGTCCTGAGGGCTACCTCGAACAGTTCGTTCATCACTTCTATCGCAAACGCCAACTGTCGAGCTCCCTCGAGCCAGGACGAACGATTCCGGAGACACAGTTTCGTGATGGGTACGAGGTTCCCAGGATGGCCGAGCAGAAAGAGGTCGGCCACGGGGACATGCCCGTGATCTCAGGCCAGGAGCGACGACGAGCGAAGCTCGCGCGTGACGCTGCCGGGCTCCCGTAGCAGGTATGCGACTCATGATGAACTCGACAGGGGAGCGACACTGTCGGACCGGTTTCCCCGCACTGACGAGAATCTCTTCATTCAAACAAACGGCGTTCTCTCTGCCACACCTCAGCTCCGAAGGAGCAGCTAGATGTGCTTCAAGAATCTTCCAATTGAATTCGATGCCGCCGGTCGCGCTTCGCTGATCGGCGGCGCTAAAGATCCGTTCGCGTATCAGCGGAAAGACATTTCCCGCGACGAGATTCGCAAGCTAATGGAGCAGAACGGTTTCGTTAAATCCATGGACTTCGATCCTGTCACGCGCATCGCGGGAGCCCTGGCCTTTCATACGACCGTCGATCTCAAGCAGCGAAAGGTCCTCGAGGCAGCATCCATGGCCACGTTGTTCCGCGGCTACGAGGTCATCCTCAAAGGTCGTGACCCTCGCGATGCAATCTTCATCAGCAGCAGAGCGTGCGGGGTCTGCGGCGGCGTGCATGCCACCTGCGCATCACTGGCGCTGGAGATGGCCTTCGGAATCAAGCCTCCCCCGCTCGGGATCGTCATCCGGAACCTGGCCCTGAGCATGGAGTTCGTCTGGGACAACATCATGCATCTCTTCATGCTGGCCGGGCCGGACTACTCCGAGGAGATCATCAAGCGCACCGACCGCTGGCTCTGGGATCGGGCCACTCAGACGTCCACGAAGTTCGAGCACATCCACGGCTACAAGAATGTGGGCGCGATGCTGACCGATCTCAATCCACTGAGCGGAAAGCTCTACCTCCATGGACTCGAATTGACGCGAGTCGCTCGTGAGGGCTACGTCACGTTGATGAGCAAGTATCCCCATCCTGAGACGATCGTTCCGGGAGGAGTGAGTCACAACGTTACGGTGCAGAGCTTCAACATCTTCCGCAACCGGCTCATGAAGATGTTCGACTTTGCCAAGACGGCCATCGGAATCTGGGAAGAGATCACGAACTTTTTCTATGAAGCGAACCCCGAGTACAAGAAGGTCGGTACCCGCCCTCTGAACTTCGCCGACACAGGAATCTGGGACGATCCCTTTGCTTACGACGGAACGTACGAGAATTGCGACGATTGGGGAGAGCGCCGCTGGGCCACTCCCGGGGTCATCATCGACGGAAAACAGGTCACCACGAAACTTCGCCAGATCAACCTCGGGATCGAAGAGTTCATCGAGCACTCTTTCTACGAGCCATGGACCGGTCACCCTCACAAGACCGATCCCTCAGGCTCGCCACTCAGCCCTAACCATCCGTGGAACAAGGAGACCAAACCGAAACCAGAAGGGACGAACTGGCGAGAAAAGTACAGCTGGTCCACCGCTCCTCGCTGGGACCGCGTCGCTGTCGAGACCGGTACCTTCATTCGCATGTGGAACACCGTGCTGGCCGGAAAGCTCCCTCATCAACGCTTCCTCGAGCTAACCGAGAACAGCATGCGCATCACCATTCCGGCCTTTGAGAAACCGGAAATGATCGCTGAGTGGAAGATTCCGGATCAGTGGAATGCCTTCGAGCGCAACCTCAGTCGCGCTTACGCAGTGGCCTACAACGCAGCGGTCGCTTACGACAACTGGCTCATCGGGATGGATCTGCTCAAAAAGGGAGACTCTCGAGTTTCCACGCCGTTCGAGGTCCCGAAAACGAACCGGCTCGGTGTTGGTTTCTGGGGTGCAGGACGAGGCTGGCTCACACATCACATCGAGATCGACAAAGGCGCGATCGTCAACTACCAGATCATCACACCGTCAACACTCATGGCCTCACCGATGGATCCGTGGGGTAGTCCCGGCCCTTACGAGGAAGCGGTCCTGGCCACCCCCATTCTCGAGCAGTTCGAGAAGCCGGAGGACTTCAAAGGAATCGACATCCTTCGCACGATCCGCAGTTTCGATCCCTGTATGCCATGCACTACGCACATCTACGCGGGGGATCAGGTTGTCACCCAGGACGTAAATACGTGTGCGTGCGGAGTGGAGTGATCGGAGCCCGGGATTTCCGCTCCTTCACCTGAGCTGGCAGAACCATGCGAATTCTCATCGCCGGCGTCGGCTATTCGAACCTGAGCGACATGTCGCTCGGTCCGCTGCTCATTGAGATCCTAACTCAGCGCGCATGGCCTGAGGGCGTGGAGATTGACGACCTCAGTTATGGTCCGGTCTTCATTTGTCACAGCCTCGGCGAGCGCCCCGCATATGACCGGATCGTTCTGATCGGCGCCGTGTCGCGGGAAGAGGCTCCTGGAACCATCCGGCGCTTTCGCTGGGCCCATGAGCTCCCCTCCACTGACGAGATTCAGGCCCGTGTCGTGGAGGCTGCCACGGGCGTCACCAGTCTGGAGAATCTGCTGGTGGTCTCCACATACTTCAAGAGGCTTCCTGCTGATGTCGTGGTGCTCGAAATCGAACCTTTCGTCGATACGTTCGGCGCTGCGCTCAGCGACGATCTGAACGCTCTTCTGCCAGCGTTCATCGAGGAGTTGACGCGAGTCTGGTCCAGCCCCGACCCGCTCCCTTTGCTCGAGACCTATCGATTCATCATCGCCAATCCCGCGGACAGGCCGACGGGTTGGATCATCCGCGAAGCAGACTGGGGAGGATCGAATTGAGAGTTTTTTGGGAACTCTCCATCGTTCGCGTGCTCCCCTCTCCCCGGCGGAGATCGTCTCAAAAGGCCAAGATGAAAAGCCGAACGGAGAACGCAGAACGAAGAATGAAGAATTTAGAAAGAAAAAAGCGAAAAAAGACTGAAAAAACTCGGAATCCCCCGCTTTGTTTTCTTCATTCTTCATTCTTCATTCTGCGTTCTGCGTTCGGTTTCTCAAATCTTACTTTTGAGACGATCCCCGCGGGGAGAGGGGAAACCAAAACCACTGAGGCGACTTCCTGTTTCGCAGGAATCCGCCTAGGATCACAGCCATGAAAATCGCAATTGCCGGAAAGGGTGGATCGGGTAAGACCACGATCGGCGGAACGCTGGCGCGACTGCTCGCGCGTGGCGGCCTGTCTGACGTACTGGCCATCGACGCAGACTCCAATCCAAATCTCGCGCTCACGCTCGGTCTTTCGAGAGAAGCATCACAGCAGCTCCGCCCGTTGACGCGCGACATTCTCAAACGGGTGACCGGCGAAGATGGAGAGCAGAGAACGGTGCTCGCAAAGACCCCCGCAGCGGTTGTGGATGAATACGGAGTGCAGACGCCCGATGGAGTCATGCTCCTGCTCATGGGACGCGTCGAGCACGCCGGCGCCGGCTGAATGTGCGGAGCCCACGCTGCCGTGCGCAGCCTACTGACTGAAATGATCGCAGAGAACGACCGTCCGACAATCGTGGACATCGAAGCGGGTCTCGAGCATCTGAGCCGGGGAACTGCACGCAGCGTCGACACGATGCTGGTGATCTTCGAGCCGTACTTCAAATCGATGGAGACGGGCGCACGCATGACGGCGCTGGCTCGGGAGCTGGGAATCCCCCGGGTCCTTGGAGTTGCCAATAAAGTGACCCCGGCAGATGAGAAAGACCTTGCCGCCTTCTGTCTTTCCCGGGACATGGAGCTGGCGGCGACAATTCCCCGTGACGAAGTGATGGCCACGGCTGATCGAAACGGCTCCGGGCCACTGGACGTGAGTAGCAGCAGCCCCGCCATCGACGCGATCGGAAAGCTCGCGGAGCGCTTGAAAGCTGATGGCTGACGGATGAGGACACTCGTTGCAGGCTTCGGAAACATTCTTCTCGGCGACGACGGGTTCGGCGTCGAGGTGGTCCGACGCCTCGAGCGCGAAGGGAAGCTCCCTGAGAACACTGAGCTCATCGATGTAGGAATCGGTGGTTTCGATTTCGTTCTCCGCCTCATGGACGGATACGACCGGGTGGTTGTCGTCGATGCCGTGCGCCGCCGTGAAAGGCCCGGCACCCTCCATGTTTTTCGCCCTGCTCCGACGGACGTCGTCCTCGAGACAGGAGAACGTCTCGACCCGCACTTTGCGGAACCGGCGCGAGCGATGATCATGGCCCGTCAGATGTCGTGCCTTCCTGACGACGTCACCGTGGTCGGATGCGAAGTACTGAGTTGCGATCTGGGCGTCGGCCTCAGCGAGCCCGTGGAAGCTGCAGTCCGGGAAGCGATGGACAGGGTCAAGTCTCTGACCCGCATTTTTCACGGAGCTTTGTCGTGAGACGGCGGAGAGTGGCTTGGATGCGAGGCGCACGGCGATTTTGCGACGAAGGCATAGTCGACACTATGTCGAGGAGCGAAATTGGCGTGCAACGAAGCAGACAGGCCGCTATCCGTCGTATCACGGCGAAGGTCTGTGAGAAATGCGGGTTAATAACGGAGCACGCCCATGCAATTTGAAGAGCTCGAAGAATTGATGACCCGCCTCGAGTCCACCACTGACAACAGCGAGCGACAGCAGATCTACGGGATCGTCGGTCCAATTCTCGATTTTCATCGCCAGGCCTTCGCTCGCGTAGTGGAGATTCTCGAGGAGGAAGGGGCACGCCACCTGCTGGACCGCATCGTGCGCGATCCGTTGCTGGAGAGCCTGCTGCGTGGTTACGAGCTCATAGAACTGGGATTGGATCAGCGTGTTCTGGCAGCGCTGGAGATCGCCCGCCCGATGCTCAAGATGCACGGAGGAGATGTCTCGCTCGTAAAGATGCGAGGGAAGGTCGCCGAGCTCGAGCTCACTGGATCGTGCCAGGGCTGCGCGGCCTCCATGACCACTCTGCGCAACCTCATCGAGAAAAATCTCTACCAGCAGGTGCCGGAGCTCCGAGGAATCGAGGTGGCAGGTCTGACCGCGGCAGGCGCGAGCTCCCAGACCTGGCTTCCGCTCGTGCATCTGTACGAGGTGCGGGACGGGGAATGGCTCAAGGTTCAGCTCTTCGACGACCAGCTTCTGGTCTGCTCGATGGACGAACATCCTTTTGTATTCGAGAATCGTTGTCCCGCGGGAGGCGAGCCGCTCGACACAGCGGCTTTCGGGTACCTCTCCATCGGTTGCGTCGAGCACGGCCATCAGTTCGATCTTCGTACCGGCCTGAGCGCCGTCAATCCCGCGTTGCGCCTGCGGATCTACCCTGCCATCATCGATGATGCCGTCGTCAGGATCGCGTATGAGCCAAACAACGTTCCAGTTGCAGGATGACATCCTCCAGATGCTGTACTGGATGCGGGGCGAGCATCTGGGCGACGACGTGTCGAGCGAGCAGCTGAATCAGTTCCTGAAGGTTGACGAGCCACTGCTCGCCGCTTCGATCGAACGACTGGTCGATCGCAGTCTCCTCGAGAGAGTTGGAGATGCCAGACTACGGCTGACAGCCGTCGGCATCGAAGAGGGGAAGAAACGGTTCCTCGAAGAGTTCTCCACCTATCTCGGAAAGGAGTCGCACATCGCGTGCAGCGATCCCGAATGCGACTGCAGCAGCGCCGACTGGGTTGGAGCGTGCCGCTCGAGCACGTCGGTTTAGCAGTCTAGACACATGGGAAGCTGAAGTTTGAAACCAGCAGGGCTGCAGGCCCGGGAATCGTCGTAGCCCCAGCCTTACGGGCTTGTTGCCTAACTTCACAGAGGAGCGTTCGTCATCCTGAGGAGCGCTTTTGCGACGAAGGATCTCAAAAT
This sequence comes from Thermoanaerobaculia bacterium, assembly GCA_035576005.1. Taxonomy (GTDB): domain Bacteria; phylum Acidobacteriota; class Thermoanaerobaculia; order Gp7-AA8; family Gp7-AA8; genus DATLXH01. The sequence goes on from DATLXH010000128.1 coordinate 51,703, forward strand.
GCGACGCTGTGAAAATCAATGAGTTACGTATTTTGAGATCCTTCGCTTTCGCTCAGGATGACGAATCGCTGGTGAGAGTGGAGTTAGGCAACACGCCCGTAAGGCTGGGGCGTTAGTTGACCTAGAGCACGGTGAGCCCCGCAAGGGGCGGCATCGATGCCGCCGCTTCGCGGCTCCGTGGAATTCTCGTACAGTCACACCCCACCCTCACGGGTGGGGCTAAACGATATCGCCGCTTCGCGGCTGGGAGGACGCACCAGTTCATCACCTCTTCACCAGCCGTTCCCGGCTGTTCTCCCGCTACAGGGATGACACGCTCGCGGGTTGATAGAAGGGTTGTGAGAAAATGCCGCTTAACTCGACGGCGCGGCGAAGAGGGATGGATCGAGCGGCACGTTGAACTTGACGTCCTCATACCGGGTCTCGGACGTCTTCTTTCCAATCTTTCCCTTCGCATCGGCTTGGTATCCGGTGCGAAGCATCGGAAAGCGGATCCCGTCGATCACAGTTTCTTCGGAGTACTCCGTGTAGCTGTACTTACCCGCCTCGTACTCCAGGTGATTGGCTACCAGCCGACCGTCGCCGGCAAACATGTATGTCCAGGTGTGGAGTCCGCCCGCGTCGCCGGCTCCCTTGTCATAGGTCACGCGAACTTTGTCGACTTTGGTGCCATCGGCCAACGTCTCGCTGCCTGCGCTGGCGAGGTTCGCCCCACGATCGGTGAGCTTGAAGGGCATCGAAACGACATAGTGCGATCCGAAGGTGGCATTCCTGGCGCCGTTCTTCTCGCTGACACCCGTTGCCACCACCCCATCCGCGACCCTCCATGCTTCCCATCCATGGTTGATCAGCACGATCTTCCTGCCATCGTCTTCCCACGTGATCCGCATCTTCGGTCCTGGCCGCAGCACGTACTGATGGGTCTGCACCCGGGTGCTTTCCACGGTGCCATCCTCGCGGAACTTCGTCGTGGTCTTACGAAAAGATAGAGAGTGTTTTGAGCTCCACTCCTTCCATCCGCCGGCGTAGTCAATCCCACGCTGGACAACCTGTCCTGCTCCATCCTTCGAAAGACGCTCGATCGGGGAGGCCTCCGCCGGTTCACTGGCAGGAGGTTGGGAAACTGTTTCGACAGGGGCCTTCTGGCAGGCCGCCAGTACGAGAAGGAGCGCGGCTGCTGAGAGTCGTTTCATCGTCTTCAAATGATACCGTAAACCTCCCGGCCACCGACCTCAGCCGCTTCGAAAAGTCGAAGCTGAGTTGACATCAAGACCCCCTTCGGAAGAAATTGTGGCAGGAGAACATCAATGGATAGCATGACTCTCTGGCAAATCTCCTGGGCAATCGGAGCATTGGTTGTCGTCATCGTTGCCGTGCTTCTCCTGCTCATCCTCGCAGCTGCCCGACGCATCGATAACCGGGCCAAAGAAATCTGGCAGGCGGGAAAGGAGATCGCTTCCAATACGGTCTCCATCTGGATGTTGCAGAAAACCAATGTCGTCGCCGGTGAGATCCTCGGTGTTGCGCAGGGGATTGCTGCCGGCGCCGGGGCAATAGACGCCAAGCTGGCAGGCCTGGCCGGGAGCAAGAAGTAATGCGACCGGTTCTGCTGGCCACCCTCATCTATCTCGGGATTCTGGTGGCCGTGCTCGCTGTGGGTCTGATCATGATCGCCTGGCGGCTATGGGCCACAGGCACGGCACTGGCCGCGATTCGCGACGAGCTGGCTTCCGTTAGGGACGACACTTCACCGCTGGCGTCCCACATCGGGGCGATCAATGGCGCGCTCTCGCAGTTAGGGGGCGGTCTGGCATCGGTACTGGCACGGCTCGGACGCGCCAACAGCGCGCTGGGCCGGATCATTGGGAAATCCAAGGTAGCCTGAGGACGAGATGCCCCTATCCGTCCACATCATCTGGTGGATCACCCTGGCCCTGGCGCTGGGGATCACGGTCCTTGCCACGGCGTACCTCATTCTCGTCGTTCGGGAGTGTGGACAGATTATGGAACTTGCACGACGAACCATTCCATCGGCACAGCTGATTGCCCGAAACACGAAGGCCATCGCCAGTCTCACGGCGGTCCTCGACCTTGCACCGACACTGCTCAAAGTAGCGGGGAACATCGACCGCGAGTCGGAGACGATTGCTTCCACCATCGAATCCGTCGCGCCACGAGCGTCCGCATGATTCTCTGGACCGTTCTCAGCTGCGTCCTTTTTCTAACGCTCCTGGCGTTCCTTACCTGGGCGCTCAACAAAATCCTTCATGCCCTTCAGGCCATCCGCAGCAGCCTCGAGAAAATTGCCATGGGCGTCAAAGCCATCAGCGTCGAGACCACGCCACTCACCAGCGCGATTCCGGGAGTAGCCGGCAACCTCACCAGCATTGGAGAAGGCCTGGTGATCGTCGAGAAACATCTCACTGGCAGCGCCGCCAGTCTTCCGGGTGCTGCTCGTGCACTCGGGCTCCTTCCGTGACCTCGGGCGGCCACGCTCTCGTCGCCGAACAGACTTCGGCAAGGAGCGGCCTGCGTGTCCGCGGAGTCGTGCAGGGAGTCGGTTTCCGTCCTTTTGTCTACCGGCTGGCGCGCCAGTATGGGATGTCCGGATTCGTTCGCAACGATTCGGGGGGCGTCTGGATAGAAATCGAAGGCAGGCACGCGATACTCGCCGAGTTTCCTGATCTGCTCCGTCGCCAGGCTCCCGCGGCCGCTGTCATTCAAGCGATCGAAAGCTTTCCACTTCCCCTGAAGTTCGACGGCAATTTTTCGGTCATTGAGAGTGCAGCCACGCCCGGGAATCGCGCTCGCATTCCCTGCGATCTCGCTACCTGCAGCTACTGCCTCCAGGAGCTCTTCGACCCGATGAATCGACGGTATCTCTACCCCTTCATTAACTGCACTGCCTGCGGTCCCCGCTTTTCGATTGTTCGCGATACGCCGTACGACCGAGCTCGGACGACCATGGACGCCTTTTCCCTATGCGCTGCCTGCCTGGATGAATACCAGAGCCCGGCTGATCGTCGATTCCATGCGGAACCAAACGCCTGCGCCGTTTGCGGTCCCAGGCTTCAGTTCGTTTCTTCCAGGCCGGAAGAAAATACGCCGCTCTCCGACTCAACAAACAGGGAAGCGCTTGCGCGCGCCGTTGCCTTGCTCCAGAAGGGCTTGATCGTGGCCATCAAAGGTCTGGGAGGGTTTCATCTCGCCGTTGACGCCACCAACGACGTTGCTGTGCGGAGACTCCGCGATCGTAAGCAAAGACCTCACAAACCATTCGCCGTGATGGCGCGCGACGCAATCATGGCCTCTACGATCGCTGAGGTTGGTGAAAGTGAAGCCAGGCTACTGACGTCCGTGCAACGTCCGATCGTCCTGCTCCCAGCGAGAAAGTCGGCTCTTCCGAACTCCATAGCGCCGGCCAGCGACGAGATCGGAGTCATGCTTCCCTACACGCCGCTTCATCATCTGTTGCTCGATGCCCTGCCGCTTCTGGTCATGACCAGCGGAAATCGTGCAGATGAGCCGATCGTCATCGACAACGACGTAGCGATCGAGCAGCTCTCCGGAATCGCCGACGCCTTCCTCCTGCATGATCGAGAGATTCATGCACGAGTGGACGATTCCGTCACTCGGGTCGCGAACGGGACTCGCAGAATGCTTCGACGCTCCCGTGGGTTTGTGCCCGATCCGATCGAGCTTCAGCTTCCGGTTCGCCACGCAGCCGAGAGGCAGGGGCAACCATTCCCTTCCGACAACGAGGACAACGTACCTTCAGCAGGCCCGACCCCTTCGATTCTGGCGGTGGGCGCGGAGCTCAAAAACACGCTATGCATCACGCGTGGCAGCGAGGCTTTCCTGTCCCAGCACATCGGAGACCTGGAGTCGCCGGAGTCTCTCGAGTTCTTCAAGGAAACCACCACCCGCCTTTCCCGCCTTCTATCCGTGACGCCCGCCGTCGTCGCCCACGACCTTCATCCCGATTACGCATCGACACGATGGGCACTGGCCAGCGGACTGCGACGAATCCCGGTGCAGCATCATCACGCTCACATCGCCTCCTGTCTGGCTGAGAATGGGAGGAGCGAGCGCGTGATCGGCGTGGCCTTCGATGGCACCGGCTGCGGTCCGGCGGGCGAGTTATGGGGCGGGGAGTTCCTTCTCGCTGACGCCAGAAATTCAGAGCGGGTCGGCCACCTCCGCCCCCTAGGACTGATTGGCGGAACGGCCGCGATTCGAGAGCCGTGGCGCCTCGCAGTCGCAGCACTCGATGATGCCGGGGAGGAAACGGACATCCTGAGAGACATCGATCCGTACCGACGTGAAATGGTGTTGTCCATGAGCCGTAAAGGAATTCGAACTGTCCGATCGACGAGCGCTGGCCGCTGGTTCGACGCCGTTGCCGCTCTTTGCGCAGTGCGTGAAGAGATTACCTACGAAGCGCAGGCAGCGATCGAGCTCGAGGCACTTGCGTCACGTGATGACGTCGAGCCATACAGTTTCACGCTCACAGAAGATGCAGTCTTCGAGGTCGACCTCCGTCCTGCCATTCGCGAAATCGTCGGCGACCTCCGGGCGGGACTCGCTACAGCCATCATCTCGTCGCGTTTTCATCAGACTATGGCGAGCTTGATTTCCGCTGGGGCAGTCGCTGCGCGCAGCAGAGGAGGTCCGGCCATCATCGCGCTCTCTGGAGGCTGCTTTCAAAATCGGCTTCTCAGTGAACGGGCACGGACGCTTCTCGAAAGAGACGGCTTCGAGGTTCTCCAGCATCGCCACGTTCCCGCCAACGATGGCGGGATTGCACTCGGTCAGGCGTTCGTGGCGGCGCACTTGCTGGCTTCCGAGACAGGGTACGATGCGAGTTAGCGGGCTAGGGGGAAACCATGTGTCTCGGTATACCAGGTGAGATTCTCGAGTTACGAGTCGAGAAAGGATTGCCATTCGGCAAAGTGAAGTTCGGCGGCATCACCCGGTCCGTCTGCCTGGCCTACGTGCCTGAGGCCTCCGTAGGCGAGTTCGTGGTCGTTCACGTCGGCTTTGCCATCTCCATCATCGACGCCGAGGAGGCAGCGCAGGCATACAAAATCCTCGAAGAGATCGGTCAGATCGGAGAGCTCACCGCGGACCTTCCACCCGACATCCTCGCCAACCTTCCTTCCAGCAAAGTCCAATGAAATACCTCGACGAATACCGCGATAGTGCGGTGGCTGCCGCCCTGGTCCGTGAGATCAAAACCGTGGCCACGCGCCCGTGGGTACTCATGGAAGTCTGCGGCGGACAGACGCATTCGATCGTCCGCTACGGCATCGATCGCATGCTTCCCACCTCGGTCGAGCTCGTTCACGGACCAGGCTGTCCCGTCTGCGTCACGTCCCTCGAGACAATCGATCGCGCTCATGCAATCGCCAGCCGTCCCGACGTCATTTTCACGTCCTTCGGCGACATGCTCCGAGTTCCCGGATCGCGTGGTGATCTGCTGGCGCTCAAGAGTCGTGGAGCTGACGTCCGCGTGGTCTACTCTCCGCTGGACGCCGTCCGAATTGCGCGCGACAACCCTACCCGGCAGGTCGTGTTCTTCGGCATTGGATTCGAAACCACGGCGCCAGCAAATGCCATGGCGGTTTTCAGCGCCAAGAAGGAAGGGCTGAAGAATTTCTCGATGCTCGTTTCTCACGTGCTGGTGCCACCGGCCATGGCATCGATCCTCCAGGCTCCGGGCAATCGCGTGGAAGGCTTCCTCGGGCCCGGTCATGTCTGCTCGATCATGGGGACCAGAGAGTACGAGTCGTTGTCGGCCCGGTTCAAAGTACCGATCGTGATCACTGGTTTCGAGCCGATCGATCTGCTCGAGGGCATCCTCATGACGGTAAGACAGCTGGAAAGTGGACAGGCAACCGTCGAGAATCAGTACGCGCGCGCAGTGAGTGCGGAAGGGAATCTCCCCGCACAAAAAATCCTGTTTGAGGTCTTCGAGATCACCGATAGAAAGTGGCGCGGTGTCGGCTCCATCCCCAAGTCCGGATACAAGCTCCGCTACGAATACCGGGAGCACGACGCTGCGAAACTTTTCGAGGTCGAGGATATCGAGACGGCCGAGCCGGAGGTCTGCATCAGCGGACTCATTCTTCGCGGCCTCAAAAAGCCGCACGACTGTCCGGCCTTCGGGAAAGAGTGCCGGCCCGAGCATCCCATCGGAGCGACGATGGTTTCGGCTGAAGGCTCCTGCGCCGCCTACCTCCAGTATGGACGGTATCCAGAAGCACACGAGTCGGTATGACTGGTACCCATGAGCGCGTCGACCTTCGTGATGCCATCCTTCGGAAAGCAGGAGAAAGCGCGGAGCTGAAGACACGGTTCTTCGAGGAGAACGCGGATCTTCTCATCCGTTGCGTGGAACGGCTCGCCGAATCGTTTCGCTCCGGAGGTCGGCTGCTTGTCATGGGCAACGGAGGATCGGCTTGTGACGCGCAGCATGTGGCCATCGAGTTTCAGCATCCCATCATCGAGAAGCGCAAACCGCTGCCTGCCATGGCCCTCACTGTCGACACCGCCGCACTCACCGCCATCGGAAATGACGGCGACTTCGCGCGCGTGTTCGTCGAACAACTGGACATGCTGGGCCGCACCGGCGATGCAATTCTCGGGATCTCTTCCTCAGGTGCATCGGCAAACGTGAATCGTGCGTTGAAGCGAGGACGCGAGATGGGTCTCGTCACCATCGGCTTCTCGGGACGGGACGGCGGCCGGATGCCCGAGCTATGCGACTTCTGTTTCACTGTCCCCAGCTGGTCGATCCACCGCATCCAGGAAGTGCACACGACGCTGCTGCATCTTCTGTGGGACCTTGTCCACGTCTCTATGGGAGAGGACGATGTCCTCTGATTCCGGTAGCTCCACTCCCTTCTCCGACTGTCCACTCCCTTTCCGCGACACGTCCCAGATCCTGCTCGGACACGGAAGCGGCGGGAAGCTCACCGGAGAACTGATCGAGAAGCTTCTGTTGCCAGCATTCAACAATGACGTTCTGTCTCAGCTCGACGATCAGGCGATTCTAACCATCGGCGACTCACGCATCGCCTTCACGACCGACAGCTATGTCGTCACCCCGATCTTTTTCCGGGGCGGCGACATCGGCTCACTGGCGGTGAACGGCACAATCAATGACCTGGCCATGGGTGGGGCGGTGCCAAAGTTCCTCTCTCTCGCGCTGATTCTCGAAGAAGGTCTTGCCATGGGGGATCTCGAGCGCGTCGTGGCCTCAATACGCGATGCTTCGCGAGCTGCCGGTGTGGCGATTGTTACGGGCGACACGAAAGTCGTGGGACGCGGCAGCGGTGACAAAATCTTCATCAATACCGCCGGGATCGGCATCGTCCCCGAGGGCGTTACTCTTTCGTCGAAGCAGGTCAGGCCGGGTGATGACATCCTGCTCTCCGGTCCGATCGGCGATCACGGAATTGCGATCCTTTCTCAACGCGAAGGGCTCGAGTTCGACGGAGAGATTGCAAGCGACACTGCTCCGCTTCACACGCTCGTGGCCGCTATGCTCAAAGCGTCGTCGTCGATCCATGCGATGCGTGATCCCACACGCGGCGGTCTGGCAGCGACACTCGTGGAGATCGCGACACGGCAACACCTCGGCATGGAAATCGACGAACCATCCATCCCTGTGCGAGAAGTCGTCCGCGGTGCGTGCGAGATTCTCGGACTCGACCCGATGTTCGTGGCGAACGAAGGGAAGCTCGTCGCCTTCGTACCACCGGAGAGCACCGATGACGTCCTGCGCGCCATGCGCGAACATCCTCTGGGTAGAGACGCCGTGCGGATCGGTGGCGTTATCAAAGATTCGTCCGGGCGCGTTCGCCTCCGCACCCCGATTGGTGGCTATCGGCTACTCGACCTTCCCTTTGGGGAGCTTCTCCCACGAATCTGCTGAGACGCGACACGCAGACTAAACCCTCTCCCCGGCGGGGAGAGGGTGGTCGCGTAAGCGACCGGGAGAGGGGCCGCGAAAGATACGATGGCCTCAACTATCGCGAAACCCCTGCTCAACACGGCCCTTATCGTGTCGACCCTGACCGCATGAATTGCGAGACTTTCGCGCCCCTCTCCCTGCTTTCGCTTCGCTCGCTTCCCTCTCCCCGCCGGGGCATATGCGCTAACTTTACCTCGCGGGGTCGCAGGCCCCCGGTCCCTCAGAGGGTAGCCGGTGGTGCGAGCGTTAGCGAGTGACCACCGGGATGCGTCGGCGAAAGACAGTTCGACCCCGGATGGGGTCGCGTAGTTCTCACCAGAGATAGCGCTCGTCGTACTCGACATTGTGCTCTTCGAGAAACTCCGTGTACTTCCCCTGGAACGTTCTCCCGCGGTGATGTTTCTCCTGTTCCCGAACGGACTTTCGAACTGACGGTACGGCTGATTTGCTCACCGAGAACGCCACTCAGCGTCGATGAAGGGAACACGGTCCTTCGTGCTAAGCACGATGGGAATGGGAAGGCTGCTATGTGTCGACGGCATCGCAAGATCCTACGCGGCCCCTCCGGGGTCGAATGACTTCCGCGAATCCATAGACCCGGTGGTCACTCGCTAACGCTCGCACCACCGGCTACCCTATGAGGGACCGGGGCCTAGATCCGCGAGGTAAAGTTAGCGCGTATGCCCCAGCGGGGAGAGGGTGGTCGCGTAAGCGACCGGCAGGAGGGGCCGCGAGAGATACGAAGACCTCGCCTTTTCCGACGGACTGGCGAGACTTTCACGCCCCTCTCCCTGCTTCGCTTCGCTCGCATCCCTCTCCCCGCCGGGGAGAGGGATGCGCCGCTTCGCGGCTCAACCATGTCAGTCAGTGAACCGATTTCTGCTTCGACTGTCGGAATGCTTTCGGTACGAGCGCGTTCTCATTGACGCATGCTGAGTCTCCTTCGGTCGATCCTCATCCTCACGGCGATTCTTTCGATAAGCCCTGCGGCGCACGCAGCGGATCGTCAGGTCCTCGTGTTCGACATCAAAGGGATGCATTGCTCGGGATGTGCGTCCGGGATCAAAGCGATGCTCGTGCGAGTGCAGGGAGTTACGAAAGCGGAAGTGAGCTACGAGGAAACACGCGCGCGCGTGGAGTACGATCCCGCCAGAACGACTTCGGCGACGATCATCGACACCGTCGAGAAGATGGGTTACAAAGTCAGGCCGCGAAAAGTAGTCAGGCAATCTGAGCGGCAAGGTGCACGAAGTAAGCACCTGCGCCGATCAACGCCAGTCCGCTGAACACCTCCGCCGCGCGCCGTCCCCGCTCGACTCGCGCAATCCATCCGGCAACGCGACCCGCAAACAAGCCGGTCAGTAGAAACGGCAGGCCACGTCCAATGCCGTATGAGAGCGACAGAACAGCCCCGTAAAGCGGCTTCCCGACCGCCGCAGCGATGGTGAGCAGAAGCATCAGTGGTCCCGCCGAAGTCGTGAGGGTGGCCACGGTGTAGGAAAGGCCGTAGACGAATGCGCCTCCGATCCCTCCGCGTTTCTCCACCTTCGGGTTCGAGAAACGACGTCGCAACAGAGGGGCGGATAGCGCGATGAGCCCGGCTACGATCGACAATATCGCCGTTGCCAGAGCGAAACCTGCGCTCCATCGCACGAGCAGACGGCCGAAGTAGGCCGCGGCCGTGCCGAGCACGAGCAGGCTGAGGGTGACGCCGGCGAAGAACGACGCGGCCAGTATCAGGCCGCCTCGACGCGATTTCTCCGCCTGGCCATGTTCATACGCACCGATGTAACCGATCATCCCCACACCTGCGGGGAAGGTGCAGGGTCACGTGGTGGTGGACAGCACCCCTCCGATCAATGCAGACAGAAGGGCGATGATCGGTTGATGCTGGATGGCTGAGGAGACACGCTCCAGGAATTCAAATGGATTCAATTCTCATATCTCGACAACGGTGATTGGTCCACCGCTTCGAGAGCCTCCTCGATCTGGTTGGAACTGGACGCGCAAGGCCCGGCACCGCGAACGTCGACGGAACACTCACGAGTAACCGGGCTGACTGTGCAGCCCGGTACTCGTTACCGTTACGTCTTGACCATGTCGCGCCCGCAGCAGCAGCGTGGCGACTTGTCGCCGTTGCAGCTTTCCGGAGCACCCTTCGTAACTTCAATCTCACACCCACAGTTCGCGTCGGGACATTTGAAGCGCTCGCCTTTCTTGAATGGCATGACGTTCTCTCCTTTTTCGATGCGACATCCGTCGCAACTGTCTTCTACAACTCAGACCGTACCGCGGTTCCTATTCCCGAAGGCTCCGGAACTTCCTCGATGGCGTCGAGAATCGGACAGGCGCTCGTGGGACCTTCACCGGTGCACGCGAGCGTGATCTCGACCAGAGCAGCGCGCATGGCGTGCAACGATGCAATCTTCCCGTCAATGTGCGCAAGCTTCAATTCCGCCTCGCTCTTCACCTCAGCACAACCCCTTGCCGGATCGAGTCTCAATTCGAGTAACTGTTTGATCTCGGCGAGTGAAAATCCGAGCTCCTGAGCCCGGCGGACGAAACGGATCCGCCGCGTCGCATCCTCATCGTAGTGACGAAATCCTGATAACGGACGTCCCGGACGAGTAAGCAGTTTCTTGCGCTCATAGAAGCGAATCGTCTCTACGCCGACACCAGAGGCGGCGGCGAGCTCGCCGATCGTCATTGACATCGGGAAAGGATATCGTCTGTACTATGGTACGGAGTCAAATATCGCAATGATGTGGCTGCCACCATTGAGCTGGGTTCCGGCTTCACGTCCTGCCGACACATCCACGAAAAGGCCTTCCTTGGGTCCGGGAGCCTGCAGCCGCCGATGAAACGAGCTGCAGCAACTCTTCTCTTCTCAATCCTGTTTCGTTGCGACAGCGTAGGACCGGCCTCACCGGCATCGGTGCCGGCTACGACTGTGCCCTCGGCGACGACGACCGCGGCGACCGCGGCGACGACGACGAAAGTCCGCGGTATGAACTTCGCCCACTCCCTGGGGCGTCGCTCGGGCGGAGGGCGCGGCTATGGTTCTGAGGCGTCTTTGCAGTCGCTGCGTTCGCTCCGTTCGCTCCACGTCGATTCGATTGCCATCACCCCTTTCGGATTTCAGCGCCGACCCGACGACACTCGCATCATCTGGGTCGGTGAGGGAGATGGCGGCCGCTGGATCGATGAGACGGACGACTCTCTGCGCGCTGTGATAACCCAGGCACACCAGCTCGGCCTTCGCGTGCTGCTCAAACCACACCTGTGGCTTCGCCCACCCGACTGGCCCGGCTCAATCGATCATGCCACCGAAGCAGAGTGGGCACTCTGGTTCGCAGAGTACGGGAAGTTCATCCTTCACTACGCCCGCCTCGCCGAGTCCATGCAAGTGGAGATGCTCTCGATTGGCAACGAGCTCACAAAATCCACATCGCACGAACAGCCCTGGCGCGATTTGATCGCACAGATTCGCGCGGCTTATCGCGGAAAGCTGACGTATGGCGCCAATATGAATGAAGTCTTCGACGTTCCCTTCTGGGATGCCGTCGACGTCATCGGAGTCAGCGCTTACTTTCCTCTAAACGCGAGAAAGAACCCAACGACGGACGAGATTGCAATCGGCTGGACTCCGATCGTGGCCCGACTGTCACGACTGTCCAGGAGAACGAATCGACCTGTGCTCTTCACCGAGCTTGGTTACACCAGCCGCGACTACGCGACTGCTGAGCCCTGGAAGGAGGAGGGCGGAGAGCTCAACCTTCAACTACAGGCGGAGGCGTACCAGGCATTTTTCCAGGCCGTCTGGCCGCAACCCTGGTTTGCCGGGGTCTACTTCTGGAAGTGGGAGTCTCACCTCAACCACTCGACCAGCACCGATGTCAGCTTCGCCATCGAGCACAAGCCGGCCGAGGCAGTCGTACGGAAGCACTTCGATCTAAAAGTGAAGTGACATTGGGCCGTGCTAACCAACGCCATTTTTCTTCGTCCAACTGGGAACTTTTCTTTCTCGCAGTCGTAACAGTTCTGTGTCAGCCGTTCTCATAAGGATTCGAACCGCTGTAGGATGGGTCACCCCAGAGGCCAACCATGAAACGGATTCTGCTACTCGCCTTGATTGTCGTTGCTACGACGCCGACGACCCACGCGCTGAGAATTGATCCCGCTCCCGATCCGGCGGCAGGTGGAGGGAGCAGCAGCCGTCGGTTGAGCCCCGCGGACTTCAAGCTGAATATGGTCGTGACGCAGGCGAGCGGAGATCTCGACCGCTGGCTGGCGACAGAACCGGGCGGGAACCGTCGAAGCAGGCCTCGGGAGTTTCGGGCCAATCAGAAGGGAAGCGTTCATCTGGTTCTCACCGACTTCAAGATCGCTCAGTTCGAAGCAATGGGACTAACCGCTGAAGTTCAGCTCTACGGTCCGGACGGCAAGCTGTTGTACCGTCCCCCTGACCTTGCGCGCTCTGCGTGGGGCCGCCCACGAAGGGGCTACATGGCACTCGTTCCCGAGGTCACGTTCGCGTTTGATCAGGCGGACAAGGCAGGAATCTATACGTACCGCGCGACCGTCACCGACACCAATAAGACGACCATCGCCCGCGCCGAAGAGAAGATCATCTTTCTCAACTGAATTGTGGCCGGACATTCCAATGTCCGGCGGATCAGCCCCGCATTTCTCACAGACCTTCGCCGCGAGACGACGAATAGCGGCCTGTCTGCTTCGTTGCACGGCAATTTCGCTCCTTGAGATAGTGTCGACTATGCCTTCGTCGCAAAATCGCCGTGCGCCTCGCATCCAAGCCACTCTCCGCCGTCTCACGACAAAGGTCTGTGAGAAATGCGGGCTAGTGGTGGTGCGCTGCGTGGCATCCCAGGGAAGCCGGACATTGGAATGTCTGGCCACAATTCAGTTGATGGGTTAGGCGTGTCGATTCCAGCGGTTGCAGCGCAGCGTCGACGTTCTCCGGTGGCTTGGAGGTTGCGGCCGCACGCCGTGCGGCCCTACCCCAACGCTTCAAGGGCGACCCGAAAGGATTCAACCTGATAATCTCGCGTCGCAAAAACCGTTGACCGTTCGCCCCGTATACCCTCCTGCCTCAAAGCTTTCGCAAGGAGAAGGACCAATCAGATGAAACGACGAACAAAGATCATCATTGCCACCGTGGCGTTGTTGCTGGTCGCAGCAATCGCGTTTGGAGTCGTGAAAAAACGGGGGAAGAAGGGCGTTGAGGTCACGACTGCGAAAGTCGAGCGCGCCGACCTGTCGAGCAAAGTCACGGCGAACGGGAAGATCGAGGCACAACGCAAGGTCGATCTCTCCGCCAACGTCATGGGCCAGATCACCAATCTCGCGGTTCGAGAAGGCGACGTCGTAGCGAAGGGAGACTTCCTCCTGCAGATCGACAAGACTCAACTTGCGGCATCTGCAGCCGGTGCAGAAGCCTCGGTGCGAGCGCTTTTCCACGATCGTGGAGCGGCACGGGCGAATGCCGCCGAGGCCTCCCGAAACTATGAGCGGGCCCAGAAAAGCTACGCCGAGAAACTGATCCCACTCGCGGAGCTCGAGCGTTCGCGCTCTGCCCTCGAGAGTGCTAGAGCAAGCGCGTCCGCGCTCGAGGGAAGAATTGAACAGGGCCGCGCCAGCGTGGCGGGGGCACGCGACACGCTTTCAAAAACGACGATCAAGGCACCAATGGGAGGGATCGTTACCGCCCTCCCGGTTGAGGAAGGTGAAGTCGCCGTGATCGGGACGATGAACAATCCCGGCACCATCCTCATGACAATCTCCGACATGAGCGTAGTCGAGGCCGTGATGGATGTGGACGAGACCGACATCCCGAACGTTAAAGTCGGCCAGGCGGCGACGGTGACCGTCGATGCCTATCCGAACAAGACATTTCAGGGGAAGGTTACGGAGGTCGCATCGAGTCCACGCGATCGAGGGGCCGCAGCCGGAAGCGAGGCCATCAACTTCGAAGTGAAGATCCAGATCCAGGATCCCCCTGCTGCCATCCGTCCCGGATTCTCCTGCTCGGCAGAGATCCTGACCGGTACGAGACCGAAGGCCACCTCAGTGCCGATCCAGGCATTGATCGTTCGAGAGAAGGAAATCAAGGGAAAGCCTGCGGGCACCAAGCCCGAGGAAGAAGAAGGGGTCTACCTTTTCGACGCCAAAACCGGTATCGCCAAATTCCGGACGATCACCACCGGTCTAACAGGTGAAAGCTCGACTGAAGTCGTCACCGGAATCAAGGAAGGTGACGAGATCATCACCGGGCCGTTCAAGGCATTGCGCGAGATCAAAGACGGCGACAAAGTCCGAATCGCGAAAGAGAAGGATGGCAAGGGAAAGGAAGAGGACAAGGCGGGTAAGTAGCGTCGAATCATTGACGCTGATTGCACAAACAGATCCGCGCCAGGGGAAGAAAGACGATGGAAGTAATCCGTACCGCGATGACAGCACTCCGGACCCACAAGCTCCGAAGCTTCCTCACACTCCTGGGAGTGATCATCGGGGTGATGACGGTCATCTCGGTCATCTCCGTCATCGCCGGGCTCAATCAATACATTGCAGAAAAGGTCTTCCAGCTCAACCCCGATGTTTTCATCGTCACTCAGTTCGGGATCATCACGAGTCGGGAGGAGTTTCTGGCAGCTGTACGGCGAAAGACCCTGTCCATGGCTGACGTGCGGGCGGTAGAGAGTCGATGCGAAACGTGTGGAAGCATCGGAGTCTCGGTTTCCGGAAGACGTGAGGTCAAGAGTGGAAACAAGAAGATTCGGGGCGTTCAAACATTCGGCAGTACAGCGAATGTCGCCGAGATCAACAACCTGGACCTCGAGGCCGGCCGGTTCCTAACCTCCAGTGAGGATGATCATGCGGCCCTGGTGGCAATCATCGGTTCGGACGTGCGCGAAGAGCTCTTCGGAAAACTCGACCCGATCGGCCGGAAGATCGTCGTGTCAGGCAAGCCACTCAAGATCATCGGCCTTCTGGCCAAGCAGGGGTCGGTGCTGGGAAGGAGCCAGGACCTTCAGATGTACATGCCTCTGTCGACCTTTCGAAAGAACTTCGGGACGAGGCGCAGCCTCGACATCTTCATCCGCCCCCGAAACGGAATCGCGGCTCTCGAATCGTGCAAGGACGAAGTTCGCGTCATCCTGAGAAGCCGGCGTCACACACCCTTCCGGAGCGACGATCCGTTCGCGATGGTGACCGCTCAGGCACTCCAGAATGTCTGGAAGAATATCTCCGCGGGAGCTTTCGCTCTGATGACCTTCATTTCCGGCATTTCGCTCGTGGTCGGAGGGATCGTCATCACGAACATCATGCTCGTGTCCGTGATCGAGAGGACCCGCGAGATCGGGATCAGACGAGCGATCGGCGCCAGACAGCGGGACATCCAGCTGCAGTTCCTGGTGGAGGCGATTCTGCTCTCATTTTTCGGTGGGCTGATCGGAGTCATCCTCGGTGTCTCGATCAGTAAAGCGATCGCCATGCTCTTTCCGCTGCCGACGCTCGTTACTCCGGGACTGATTGCCGCAGGTCTGGGCGTGGCGATCCTGACAGGGGCCACTGCCGGATTCTTCCCCGCGCTTCGTGCCGCGAAGCTGGCCCCAGTCGAGGCGCTTCGTTATGAGTAAAGCTGCAGCGATCCCTCTTGGTGACTCGCGAAGTTTTCTGCGGGCGTGGCTGGCCGGCCTCCGCGAGAACACGAGATTCGCATCGACCGCCCTTCTCGCTCACAAATTGAGGACCGTGCTGACGATTCTCGGGATCGTCATCGGAATCACGACTGTCATCGCCATGGTCTCGATCATCGAGGGCTTCAATAACAACGTCATCGCCAATTTCCAGGCGTTCGGTGCCACGCTCGTGCAGTTTCAGAAGATGGATCCTCGATTCGGGCCGGGTGGCCACAACAACGACGAGGCTCAGCGACTGCGCAAAGAGCTCACCGTCGAGGACGCAGAAGCGATCAAGAAGCTTTCCCCTTCCATGAAGGCGGTTTCACCGGAACGCTACTGGTTTACCGGAGGCGGGGGCGGCGCGCCCGACGTGAAGTACGACGGGATCGAAGCGACGCCCGATACGATCGTCGGCGTCACCGAGGACTATCAGGTCGCGAACAATCACTTTGTCGGAACGGGACGATTCTTCACCGACGCGGACGTCCGTCATTCCTTCGATGCCGTGGTTCTCGGCGCAGGGATCTCCGACACGCTTTTTCCCCATCGCGATCCCCTGGGGAAACGTGTGACGATCTACGGGCGGCGATACGTGGTGATTGGAATCATGGAAGCACAGGGTGAGACCTTCTTCGAATCGACTGACTCGCACGTCTATCTGCCGATCACGACTTTTGATTCGCGATTCCCGTGGATTAAACGTGACCGCGGCGTGAACATCGCCACTGTGCCCAGGCGTCCCGAATGGGTTGGAAAAATCACAGAAGAAGGGACTGTCGTGCTGCGCGCGCGGCGCAAGGTCCCATTCAATAAGCCGAATGACTTCGGTCTGATGACGCCCGACAAGCTGATCGGAAACTTCAAGGCCATCACCGGCGGCATCACCCTGGCCATGGTGTTCATTTCTTCGATTGCGCTGCTGGTAGGGGGCGTCGGTGTGATGAACATCATGCTCGTCTCGGTGACAGAGCGAACTCGCGAGATCGGAATTCGAAAAGCGATCGGAGCGGTGAGGCGTGACATCGTGACGCAGTTCCTCACCGAGGCGATGGCTCTCGCAGCGGTGGGTGGCGTGATTGGAATCCTTCTCGGACTGGCGATCGCGCTTCTGGTGAGAACTGTCAGTCCGCTGGCGACCTCTACTCCATTATGGTCCGTCGCTGCAGGCCTGATCGTTTCGGTCTCGATTGGCCTTTTTTTCGGAATCTATCCGGCATACAAGGCCGCCTCGCTCGACCCGATCGAAGCATTGCGCTACGAGTAGAGCCTGGCGGCAGTGCATTCGGAATCCGGCATTCCGCGTGACAGACAAGAGTGTCTGTCCTACATTGACCCTCAGGACTCGGAAGGCGGGTTTATTTTTCGATATCCGCTGCGAAAGTAGAGGAGGGGCTCGCCATCCCGCATCTCTGCGGCCGTTACCTCTCCGACAAAAATCGAATGGTCGCCGCCAGGCAGGGTATCCCTCAGCTGGCATTCGATGTTAGCCAGCGCACCATCGATGAGGGGTAAACCGAGCTCCCCCTCGTGGATGGGGAGATCGACGAACTTGTCTTCCGCTTTTGTCGCAAAGCGGTTCGAGATTGCCGTCTGATCCTCAGCCAGGATGTTGACTGCAAACTTTCCCGCCGCAACGATCGCATCGTGAGATTTGACGCTTTTCTCGACGCACACGAGGATCAGCGGAGGGCGGAGAGAAAGCGAGGCGAAAGAAGCGACAGTCAAGCCGTTTCGCTCCCGTCCCGTCTGCGTGGTTACCACGGTGACGCCGCAGGCGAAATGGCCCATCGCCTGGCGGAATGCAGCTTCGTCAATCGGCATAGATGTCTCCTTCACGCATTTCTATCACAGCGGGAGGCAGGGAGGTGGAGGTCTGGTACCCCTCCACCCTGGAAACCTAGTCTGGTCTTCGCCGTACCTACATGCTGGCAAATAAACAGGAGGAACCGATGGCCCTTAGGACTCGAACACGAATCATTCACCTCGGTCTCATCGCGACGCTCGCACTGGCAAGCGCTGCAGAGGCCGCAATTACCGATCGGATCAAGCGCTCTTTCAACGTGGCTGACGGCGGCACACTCACCGTCAAGACAAACGTCGGTGATGTGGAGGTGGTTGCCGGCTCGAATCGGGGGGTATCGGTCGAGATCATCAGGACCGCCAAAACCACCAACGAGAAAGAGGCGCGTGAGATTTTCGCCGAGGCGCCAATCGAATTCAGTCAGAGCGGTAACGACGTCCGGATCTCTGCACGTCGGGTGAATGAAAGTGGCTCGTTCTTTTCTTTCTGGAGCAACAACCGGATGAAGGCACGTTTCATCGTCTCGGTTCCTTCCAGATACAACGTCAACCTCTCGACATCAGGTGGCGACATCAAAGTTTCCGATATCAACGGCGAGGCTGAGTTGCGCACCTCTGGTGGTGATATCGACCTCGGTAAGATTTCCGGAAAAATTGTGGCATCGACCTCGGGCGGCGATGTGACTGTCGCCGGCGGTGGACGCGAGGCAAGCCTGCGCACTTCGGGGGGCGACATCGCGATCGATCAGGTCGGACACAACCTTGACGCGCGCACTTCAGGTGGTGACATTCGGATCGGCGCAGTGCGCGGCGGAGTCGTAGCAAAGACTTCAGGCGGAGATATCTCGATCCGTGAGGTCCTGGGTGTTGTCGAAGCCAACAGTTCGGGAGGAGACGTTTCGGCCACAATCGGGAGTCAGCCCGGCGGTCCTTCCCGTCTCTCGACGTCGGGCGGACGCGTTGTGGTCACGCTCGCACCGGCCGTGTCGGTGGAGATCGACGCGGAGACCTCAGGTGGAACCGTGAACAGTGAGATTCCCGTAACGACATCAGGCAAGATCGGAAAGTCGTCGCTTCACGGAACCGTCAACGGAGGTGGCCCGAGACTGGTGTTGCGCAGCTCGGGAGGCAACATCCGGGTTCGCAAGATGTAAGAGGGTCCCGCATGAAAGGGCAGGGACAGACGATCCCCCTGGTGCGGTACCATCTGCAGTGTGGAAAAAGGTCAGCATGTCGCAGTTGTAGGTGGCGGATTGGCTGGATTGGCAGCATCCATTTACCTCGCGCGGGGTGGGAAGAGCGTAACTGTATTCGAGCGATCTCAAAGCTGGGGTGGTCGCGCGGCGACACAGATCCACGACGGCTTTCGCTTCAATCTCGGCCCTCACGCGATGTATCGCGGTGGCGAGGCAATGCAGGTCCTCCGTGAACTGGGCATCACCGTCAACGGCAAGCGGCCACCAGGTGAAGGGCTCGCGATTCGCGACGATGGATCTCACAAATTGCCCGCGTCGTTTCTGTCGCTTGCAACCACGACTCTGCTGGACGGAAGCGCAAAGGTGGAAGCCGCAATGCTTCTCCAGAAGCTGCGTTGGCGAAAGAGCAGCGTTTCCGACACGCTGTCAGTCCGTGAGTGGCTCGACCAACAGATTCACAATCCCGATGTTCGCCTTCTGGTTGAAGCGTTGATCAGGCTCTCGACGTATTGCGATGAGCCGGACTTGCAGAGTGCGGGAGCTGCCGTGCGCCAGCTGCAGTCGGCAGTTCGTCGCGGAGTGCTCTACGTGGACGAAGGATGGCAGACGCTCGTTGATGGTTTGCGCGCGGCGGCCGTGTCTTCGGGCGTGAACTTCGTCAGCAATTCGAAGGTCGTAGCGGTAAACGAAGAGGGTGGCACGGTGCGGGGAATCGAGCTGGGCGGCTTGCAAAGCGATGAGGATCTCGAGAATTCGGTGGGGCAGTCCCGTCTGACAAGAGAGCAGCCGATCGGATCGATCGGGGCTTCCATCAAGACCGACGTGGTGCTGCTTGCCATCGCTCCGGCTGCAGCGGCGAAGCTGGTCCCTGACTCCGGGACTCTTCGCGATGCGGCCACGACGCTTACTCCGATTCATGCCTCATCACTCGACGTGGCACTCAGCGAATTGCCGAGGGCCGAGACCATCTTTGCCCTCGGTCTTCATCAGCCACTCTACCTCTCGGTTCATTCCGCGACGGCGAGACTCGCGCCCGGAAAGGGCGCGATGCTGCACGTGATGAAGTATCTGCGCTCCGGGGACAAGTCGGCGCCGGAAGAAGAGCTCGAAGGCTTTCTCGAGGAGATGCAGCCGGGATGGCGTGAGCGTGTCGTATCGAAACGTTTCCTTCCGAAGCTCGTGGTGAGTAACGGAGTCGTGACAGCGGCTGGATCCGGTTTCGCCGGCCGGCCGCCGGTTGCGGTCGCAGACATCGAGAATCTCTACGTCGCGGGCGACTGGGTCGGGAGTGAAGGCATGCTCGCGAATGCCAGCCTCGCGAGCGCGAGGAAGGCCGCACGAACAATTCTGAGCTCGTGAGGGCGGTTAACCCTCGTGCCGCATACTGCACGGGTGTCATCCCCTCGAGCGAGTGCGCGGCAAAGTGCCGCGACCGACAAAAGAAACGGTGTGTCGTCCCGAGCCCCGGACCGCTGGTGCAGCGACTGAGAGAAAGAAACTAGAATGCGCGAGGCGTGGTCTTGTCATGACCGTACTTGCTTTGGTGCCATAGAGCCCGATCCCGAGCTTGGTCCCGGAAGACAGCGACCCTGAGTTGGCGACACGCGTTCGACGCGCGTGATCCCGATTAGAAGATTGCTTCTTACCTCAGAGTCTTCCGCTTGACCACGACTTTGATTTTACGAGGTGTTTAGTATGGCCAAGCGTAAGCCGTCCGGGACCAAGAAGAAAAAGCATAACGCTATTTGGGAGCAAATCAATGAGCACGCTGCGGGAATCGATGCAGGAGCGGAATACCACTACGTAGCGGTACCAGATGACGGTGTGTCAGCGTCAGTCCGCAAGTTCTCGACGAATACGCGGGGCCTGTATGAACTCGCGGAGTGGTTAATCGAGCGGGACGTGACAACGGTTGCGGTCGAAGCAACCGGCGTGTACTGCGTGCCATTGCTCGAAGTGCTCGACGCACGAGGACTGGCCGTGGTGCTGGCCAAGCCCTCGAGTCTGAAATCCATCAATGACCGACGAAAGACGGACATGCTGGATTGCCAGTGGATCCAGCTTCTTCACAGTTTCGGTCTGCTGCGAGGCTCATATCGCCCTGAGCAGCAGATCGCAACATACCGGACCTACAACCGGCATCGTCAGAATCTGATCGAGCAGGC
>DATLXH010000129.1:0-24162 GCA_035576005.1 Thermoanaerobaculia bacterium
ACACAAGGGAGGCCGTATGAGCACAATGCTTATGTCGGCGGGGAGGATAGGGCAATGCTGAGGAGCAACCTGAGCGCCCGCGCCGACGCCCGGGCATGGGCAGCAATCATCGTATTGCTGCTCATCCCACCGGCCCATGCCCGGGCCGGCAAAGCGATAAACCTATCCGAACCTCACACGGCTATTTCACCAATTTCAGCAACTACCTGGTTGCCAAGTGGCACCATCTTCGGGGCGCGATCCCACTCGCCGGGTGTCATCTCCTCTTCACCAGCGTTCCACGCTGTTCTCCGGCTCGGGACGACACCTTTGAGGGTTGAACCGGTTACGGACAATCGCTGTGCGTTACTCCGCTCGTCGCTTTGTGTTGCGTCCGCGCAACTGGCCGCAGGCGGCGGCGATGTCGAGTCCTTTCGATCGCCGGACGGTCACGTGCACTCCGTTCTTGACGAGCGTTCGCGCAAATCGATCAATCACCGCATCGCTCGGTCGTTTCATCCAGTCCGCAAGATGTGGATCTTCGTTGAGGGGAATGACATTGACCTTTGCGTCGATCCCGCGCAGCAGGCGAGCAAGCTGGCCGGCATCGGCGGCTGAATCGTTGAACTTATCGATCAAAACGTACTCGGCCGTAATGCTGCGTCCGCGCTCGAGCGGAAACGCCCGCAGCGATTCCATCAATTCGTCGAGAGGATACTTTTTCGTGATGGGCATGACCTGTTCGCGACGACTCTTATCCGGAGCGTTGATCGATACAGCCAGATTCGGCCGGTGCTTCATCGCGGCCACGACCTCAATGCCCGGGATGATTCCCGAGGTCGACAATGTGACACGTCGGGGCGAGATGTCGCGGTAGAGAATTTCCAGCGATGTCATCACGTGATCGAGGTTGAGCAGAGGCTCACCCATTCCCATGAACACTACGTTCATCTGCTCTGATGCAACCTTCTGTTCGTTCCGGATCGTGTAGTACTGCCCGACGATCTCGGAGGGACTCAGATTTCGTCCGGCCCCGAAGATTCCGGTCACGCAGAAGGTGCAGCCAACCGCGCAACCAGCCTGCGATGAGACGCAGACCGTAGTGCGATCGCTCATCGGCATGTACACCGATTCGATGACGTTCCCGTCGCGAAGCCGGAAGAGATACTTCCGACTTCCATCGGGCGAGGAGTCCGTTCGCTCGCTCACTTGAGGGAACGAGAGATCGAACCGTTGCCCGAGCGCCTCGCGGACCTGTTTCGGCAGATTCGTCATCGACCCGAATGAGCTCACGCCGCCTCGGTGCGCCCACTCGGCAACCTGTTTTGCACGGAACGGCGGTTCCACCGCGTCGCTCAGCGCGGACGCGAGCAATGCGGGGGCGAGATCGTAGAGGTTGATCCGGCCTGCAAGGTCTGCGGCATCAGCTCTCGTCTGAGCTTCGTGACTTGGACTCAAGGCGTTTCTGTGTCCTTACTTTACGGGTTGGGTCGATGCCTAGGGAGCGAAGAAGTGAGAGATCCTTGACGTCGATCCGGAACTGGACTTCGTTGTTCCGGAGCACCATCGGCGCCGGCTCCATAGCCGGCAGCTGAGTAACAGGGGCGTCTTCCTCGTCTCCACTTTTGTTCAATCCGATGGTTGCGTCGAGCACGACATAGAGGTCGTAACCCTCGTCGCGCAGTTTCTGGATCTGCGCGTTGACCTCTGTCGATGCCGAGATCGATTCGTTGATCGCATTTCCAAGATCTTTCAGAAGATCGCGTATTTTATCGTCCACGTTTAGTCCTGTGATTCCTGATCTCGCTGGCGCTCGTCGAGTGTATCAATGCTGGCTGTCTGGCGTTCTGATTCGGTCACGGGCGCTGCAGCACTCGATCAGTAACAGATGCTTCAGTCCGGCAATTGCGAGGGCTTCCCTGTGACCGAGGCGATCTCGTTCCAGAGCTCGGACCAGTACGCGAGATATTTCCACTTCCCCCATTTGCGATAGCGCCTTTGCAACGTGGCGTCACTCACCTTTCTGCCCTGGTGGTAGCGCTCGCGGACGAAACGGCGAAATTCGGTATCTACCGCGATGAAATCGAAACGTCCCTCCATCGCCGCAAGGTGCGCGGCTCCATAGGGGCCGATCCCTGGCAGCTGTTGGAAGCTGCGCATCATCTCGATAGTCGACTGTGAAGGGTCGGCAAGTGTTTCGAGGTCGATCGAACCGTCGACGATCCCGCGCGCGAGCGCCATGATCGTGCCGGCGCGGTAACCGAGCCTGCACGCCCCAAGAAGCTCGATCGGGGCTGCCGCGATCTGGGCCGCGTCGGGGAACGCATGAAGCCCCGACGGCGACTTCGTTCCCAGACTCTCTGAGAGCAGTGTCATCGTCCGGACCGTTTGTCGCCATGTGGTGTTCGTCGTCGCGATGATCTTGATAGCATCTTCGAATCGCGTAGCTGCGCACAGGAGCCGCCCGCAGGTTTCTTTTCGAACATGCTGATGATCAGGACTCGTTCGACAGAGTGCAACAAAGTCACTGAGATCGACGTGAAGCTGGAACATCCGCCCTATCCGAGCCCCGATCTCGTCCTGCCATTGCGACAGGTCAGAGTCAGACTCAATGACCAGTCTGGTGGTGAACCGGATCCGGAGCTCGACGGCCTCGTTGCCCAACCTCTCGACCCGATGCAGAACGGAATCGTTCGCGTCCCAGCGGAACGGGGGAATCAGATACCAGCCGTGCGAGACCACGGTCTGATCGAACGCGAATGGCCTCGGTGGGTCCAGGTGGAGTCGCGTTACATTCCTTGTTCTTCTCACCCAGCATTCTCCATAAATTTGCGATTCGCGGGACTGGGGCCGAGGCAGCGTCCCTCGGATGTCTCAGGCAGCCCGATTGACATGGGCGTTTCCATTCGTGTCGACGGATGATCTCCCGGGATGCGACGCTTTCCTCGAACTCTTTCCCTTTCAGGTTCGATCGTGGCAGTTCATACGCTGTGCCGCCTCACATCCTGAAAGGTTCTTGGAGTGGCACCCGAGTTGCCCGGTGGGATTGCAGGAGATCAGAGATGACCGACACGCGAGAATCTGAATCGAAACAGCCGGCTGAGCGACCGGTCGAGGATCAAATGAATAATCCGGGCAGAACACCTGACAAGTCTGAGGGTGATGAGAAGACCGTCGATGAGGCGCTCCGCCACCAGGAAGACGAGAAAGGTGACGGGAAGCGGTAGCGGAGCAGCCGCAGACGGGCGGGCCCCGGAAAGGGCGAGGTCTCTCTCCCCGCCGGGGAGAGGGAGCGCCGCTGCACGGCTCAGGACCCTGAGTAACCACTCCGAATCATGATTCACGGCGCAGGGCCCCTGGCGGGATCCCCTCGCTCGACACTCGGGAGTACAAACTTGCGAGAGGCCCTCTCTCCTCGCGGAGAGAGGGCCCCAAATCACGAAGACGAATTAGAAGCGCAAGCCGACCGCGAAGCGATAGGTGCGGGGCTGCTGGTATGCATCTTTGTTTGTTGGCTGGCCGAAGGCGGGATCAAGGGCGTAGTTGTAACCGGCCGCATCGAGAGGATCGGACCCCTTCGGGCCAGGGATGAACAGGCGAGGTGCGGTTCCTGTGAAGGGGTTGAATGCAACAGCTTTAGCAGTTTTGCATGCCGAGTTCACAACCGGGTCGCAGTTCGGCCCCCCGAGCGGGTTCGCAAACGTAGCGCCGTTGCGGCGTGTGCGGACGGTCAGCTGGATCACGTTCCCAAGTCCCGTTGCCACGTTCTCGACGCCCTGTCGATCGAAGGCGTTGAGCAGATCGGCCTTGACGAACAGATTCAGCCTGCTGATGGGGAAGCTGTAATTGAGGTTGAAGTCTGTCGTTGAGATGTCATCGAGACGAAACTCACCACGGTCACTGAAGAAGTAGGGGACCGAAGTCGGCGGAGTCGCGTAACCGGGGTTCACGATGCCGTTCGGCAACCTGGTGGCCCCGTCGCGCACGTCGATAGTCCCGACGGCCGAGTAAGCCTGCCCACTCCGGAAGCGCTGGAGTGCGGAGACATTGAGATTGCCGTAGAAAATCGGCACTTCGACCTGAGCCCAGACGTTCGCGCGATGGGTCTGATCGGCGTTGAGATTTCCGATCGGCTGGTTCCGATCGAACTTCCTGTACTCGGGATATTGCTCATTGCCGACGGTGACGGTGGCACTGTTGAAGGTCTCGCCTTCGACGTTTCCACGCAACCTCGAATAGGTGTAGTTCCCACCGAAGTTGATACGGTTGAAAAGGCGGTAGTTGGCCTGGACCTGCGCGGCGTTGTATTTCCGTTCCAGTCCCTCATCACTATTCCCGATGAGCCCGACATCCACCTTTGCGCCTGAAGGAGCGATGACGCTTCCGGTCTGCAGGTTCCTGGTCGTGACGTAGAAGTCGCTCCAGTTACGGTTGATGATGTCGGCTCGAACGAAGCCGTTCGATCCGATCTGGAATCCGTATCCTGCGGTGATCTCATCCATGTAAGGCGACTTGACTCCGTCAACGATCCGCTCGCTGAGGCCGGGGATTCCCTGGTCATAGATCAGGTTGGTTGCGTTGGTCCCACCGACAGAGTCGAACCAGGCGAAAACTCCTTTGAGGACGTCGGCGGTGGACATTGGAGTTCCGATGATTTTCCCGCTGGCGTCACGTGTATTGAAAGCAGGGCCCCGATATTCGTAGTAATAGCTGGCGGGACGGCCTGCGTTCGATGATGAGTCCGCCGGACCCTGGTCGAGCTTTGCGACGTAACGTCCGTAAGTAGCGCTCAGTTTGTTGCGGCCATTGCCTGCCAGGTCATAGATGACGCCAAACCGAGGACTGATGCGTGAGTCATCCGCCGTCTTGTTCCCGGCTTGATCTTTCCCGTCATTTTTATCGTAGCGAGCGCCGAGGCTGAAGCTGAAATTCTTGTTGAGGTCCCACTTGTCGTTGACGAACAGGGACCGGGTGGCGAAGTCCGAGGTTTTGCTCGAGTTCAGGACCGGGTCCCACTCGATGAATGACCGGACCGATCCACCGGGAACGGTAGGAACCATGCTGAGAAATACATCCTGTCCTGAGTAGACGAAGATTCCGAATACGCGGAAGTCGCTGCCGGACTGATAGTTATCTTCGCGGCGCAGCTCGTGAAAGTCGTCGATCCCCGTGATGATGTTGTGGGAGCCGAACGATTTCGTGGAAAGGAAGTAGGTCCCTTTCACCTGGAAATCTTTGTTGTTCCGTTCTTTGTCAGGGCAGACTCCGCAGAAGGTCGGAGAATGGGCGCGTCTGAAGTTGATGTAGTCACGCACGAGCGTTCCATTGATCCGGTCGCGTGCGGTTGCGCCGCCACCGACGAATGCAAAATCCTTGGCGCTCCATTGCGCTTCCGCGAGGAAGTTCGTTCCGAAGACCCCGTTGTAGTGAACGACCGATAACGTCAGCGGGAGCTCGCGGTCACTGAGACTTGCGAGATCGACCACATTCCCGAATCGATTGTTGGTCTCCTTGGCGAGCACGTCGGTGTAGGAACCGACGAGCGTATGTTTCGGCGTGATCTGGCCGCTGAGCTTCGCTTCGTATCGTGTTTCTTCGAAGCCGCGGACGTAAGAGATGTTGGTCGCGGTGGTTTGCCGTGTCTCATCGTTGGACTCGAGCCGTCCGGCTCCGAAAAACCAGAGCCTGTCGCGGATAATCCGTCCGCCGAGTGTTCCTTCGTAAGTGTGATTGAGCTTGTCGATATGAGGGACTTCGCCGACGAAGTCCGTGAGATTCACCCACTTGTCATTCGTCAGGTTGTCGCGCAGGGAGCCGGAGAATTCGTTCCCTCCCGACTTGGTCAGGGTGTTGACCACTCCGCCGGTGAAGCGTCCATATTCCGCCGAAACGCCGCCCGCGAGAATCGTCGTCTCCTGGATTGCGTCTTCAATGAATGCCGACTGCGGACTGCCGCGAAGGTTTTCGTTGATGACGACGCCGTTGACCAGATAGAGGTTGTCGTACGATTGTGCTCCGTGAATTACGGTCTGGTTGTTGGGACCTGAGGACTGAACGCCCGGCGCCAACAGAAGACGCTGCGTGATGGTCCTTCCGATCGGCAGGTTCTCGATGAACTTCGCGTCGAAGTTCGTGGAGATCTGCGTCGTCTCGAGAACCGAAGGAGCCGAGGCGGTGACCGTGATCGATTCGGCTACCGACGTCACTTTGAGATCGGCGTCAGCCCGACTCGTTTCCGAGAGCTTGAGCTGGGCCTGTTTGTTGACCGTCTGGAGGCCGGCAAGTTCGAAGGTGACGCTATACGTTCCGGGTGGAAGGCCTCCGAAGCTGTAGGCTCCCGAGTCTCCGCTGATCGTCGTGCGCGTGCCGAGCAGCGAGGGAGATGAAACGGTTACCGTGGCGCCGGGGAGAGGGGTCCCTTCCGTCGTCACGGTTCCTGTGAGGCTGGACGTGGTTTGTCCGAAAAGCGACAGTGATGTGAGCAGTATGAGAGTTGAGAGGACCAGACTCTTTGACACCAGTTTCATAGCTTCTCCTCGCGAAAGACTGCATGAACGTAACACTTCCGGGCGACGTGATGGCTGTGACAATGCACACTGCTCACCTTCGGCCGTGGTTTGGGATATTTGCTGATTATAATCAGGTTAGTGGATTTCGGTCCGTTCGGTCGCCTCAGCTTTCTTCAAATGGTTGAAGGGACGAACCGGTTTTTGAGATTCCCGGTTCTTTCTTATGCAAGATGCCCGGGAAGACGGGCCCCCATTCGAAAGAGAACTGAGAAGCCTCACGGAGACCCGGAGGCGAAGAAGGCAGAATGAAGAAACAAACCCACACTCGCAACTGAAACGCGATGTGACTCGGAAAGCGGCAGCTGCGGCAGCCGCACTCCAAAGGCTTCGCCCGTCGAGACGGTTACGGCAGTGCATCGCTGGTATTTTGCGGGCGGTCTTTCTGTTCTTCGAAGTTCGGAGTTCAGCGTGATTGCTCCACCCCTTTTGAGCGGTGATCCGATTCGGAGCTGAGCTGGGCATACGCAGGTCGGGAATTACAACAAATAATTCAATCTTCTGGATCGAGTCTTCAGTGAATTGGAGTCCCAGCGCCTCACCGCTTTGACCCTTTTCACCCAAAACCGTTACAGGTCAGTGTTTTGAAGTAGCATCTCGGTTCGGGCTGACCGTGTGCAGTAGCTGGCAGCGGGCTGGGATGGACTGCGGTCCAGGTCCGGCAAAGCATTTAGATTCTGTCTTAGCAGGTTCCGTATAGGAGGAAGGATGACGCAAGCTTTACGACGGTTGCAATTTATTCTATTCACTTGTCTTCTGGTGAGCACGGCAGCATTCGGTCAGACGACGGGTTCACTGACCGGGACTGTTACGCTCAGCGGTAGCGCACTGCCAGGGGCCACGGTGACAATCACGTCACCCAACATGCAGGGCAGTCGTACCGATGTGACTGATGCCAGCGGTAATTACAATTTCGCCGGTATCCCACCAGGGGAGTACACAGTCCGCTTCGATCTCGAAGGGATGCAGGCGATCACGAACACGGTACGAGTCGGTCTGACGACCATCGGTCGTGCTGATGCGGAGATGAGAGTCTCGGCCGTTGCCGAAGCGATCACCGTGACCGCGAGCGTTCCGACGGTGACTGAGACCACTGAGGTTCAGACGAACCTCAATGCGAAACTCATCGAGAACCTCCCAATGGGACGGACGCTCCTGGCCACCGTGAACCTTGCCCCTGGCGTCAATTCCGGCGGTATTGGCGGAACGGCGATCTCTGGCGGTTTCTCGTATGACAGCACGTACTATGTCGACGGCGCAGTCGTCAATGAAGTCCTTCGCGGTCAGCCGCAGAACCTCTTCATTGAGGACGCACTACAGGAGACGACAGTACAGACCGGAGGGATCTCGGCCGAGTACGGTCGTTTCACCGGGGGCGTCGTCACAGCAATCTCCAAGTCCGGCGGTAACGAGTTCAGCGGAAGCATTCGCGACAGCTTGAACAACCGGCGATGGACCTCGCAGGGGTTCCTCAAAGAGCCCCGCCCTGACGACGAGATTTTTCACACGTACGAAGCGACCCTGGGCGGACGCATTATTCGTGATCGTCTCTGGTTCTTCGGAGCGGGCCGCGACTACTCGCTCGAGACCCAGGCGCTCTTCGGCAAAACGAAGGCGACCGAGACTGCAGTACCGTATCAGCGAGGCGATCAGGAACGTCGGCTGGAGGGGAAACTCACCGGTCAGATCACCCCACGGAACACTCTGGTGGGAACCTTTTTCGACATCAATCGAGAGCAGGTCAACAACGCCTTCGGAACTCCACTCGAAGCGAGCGCTCTGGACGTCGGCCGCGCGCTCCCGCAGCAGTTCTACACCATCAACTACAACGGCGTAATCACCAACAGCTTCCTGCTCGAGGCGACTTACGCTCGTCAGGACTTCTCGTTCGAGGGATCGGGAGCTGACGCGCCCGCTTCACCGGAGCGTGGAACGAACATTTCGGTGTACGGAGGAATCGGCCGGGCCGGTTTCCCGACCTTCTGTGGTTCATGCAGCTTCCCGGAAGAGAGGAACAACTCGAATTCGAAGATCAAGGGAAGTTACTTTCTTTCAACCGGCCGCGCGGGAACGCACAATCTGACCGCCGGGTACGAGAACTATCACGATTACCTCAAGTCCGATAACCATCAGTCGGCCAGCGACTTTTCGCTCAACATGTACACGTTCGACTTTGAGGGCGTTGCAGGGCCTCCTCCACCAGCAAGGCGCGGTCCGAACGGCGAGCTGCTCCTGAGCACTCGTGGTGCATCGGCACTCATCATCTACTGGCCGATTCTCAAGAGCTCACAGGGAAATGACTTCAACACTCAGTCGCTCTTTTTGAATGACAAGTGGGATGTCACCAACCGTCTCAACCTGAATCTCGGCGTACGCTACGACAAGAACAAGGGTGAGAATCAGGCCGGCGCCCTTGTCGCCGACGACTCTGCAATTTCCCCTCGCGTGGGGGCTACCTACGACCTGTTCGGAAATGGCCGTCTCCGCGTCAACGGAAGCTACAGCAGATACGTCTCCAAAGTTGCCAATGGCAACGTCGGAGACGCGACATCCGATGCCGGCTCGCCCTCCCTGCTTTACTGGGGTTACGGCGGTCCCGACATTACTGACGCTACGAGCACCGAGCTTCTCGACAAGGTCTTCGCATGGTTCCGCAGTGTCGGCTTCATTGACTACCGCGGTGACTATTTCTACGGCGGCGGTACCTCCGGCATCCAGTCGAAGCTCGATGGCACTCTAACCTCCCCCAGCGTCGATGAGTTCACAATCGGTCTCGGCTCGCAGATCGGTCGGAGCGGTTTCCTCCGAGTTGATTTCCAGGATCGCAAGTTCCAGAATTTCTACACATCAAACACGAATCTCTCCAACGGCAAGGTGTTTGATCCGCTGGCAGGTTCCGACCTCGATCTGACTCTGGTAGGGAACTCGGACGATTTCGAGCGTACCTACCGGGCGGTCCTTCTGCAGGGCGGTTATCGCCTGTTTAACCGCCTCGATCTCGGCGGAAACTACACCTACTCGGAGCTGCGAGGAAACATCTCGGGTGAATCGAGTGGTGGCGGTCCTGGGACCGCAGGTGACAGCAGCAATTTCCCTGAGTACACGAACTTCGCGCAGAATCGACCCATCGGGTTTCTGCCCGAGGATCAGACTCACAAGGTGCGCGCGTGGCTCGCACTCGATGTCCCGACCTTCCTCGGCGATTTCAACTTCAGCGTTCTTCAGCGGTTCGATTCCGGCTCTCCTTACTCGGAGTCGATCTCTGTCTCCACGAGCCGTACTTCTTGCGCAGCGTGTCCAGTGAACCCTGGATACATCGAGCCACCGACGAGCGTCGGGTACTTCATCAGCAAGCGTGGTGAGTTCCGCCTTGACGACGTTTCCGCAACGGACGTCGCCATCAACTACGAGCTGCCGATCAACAGGCTTCGCCTCTTCGCTCAGGGTGAAGTGATCAATGCGTTCGATCGTCAGACCGCTACCGGGATCAACACCAGCATCTCGGTGATCCGTTCGTTTGCTCCGCGTACCGGTAGTGTTGTTGAATGTCCCACGTTTGCTGCCGACGGCACCACGCGAATCACGGCGGCGCAGTGTCGCACGATGTTCCCAGCACCAGCGGGAGCGACAGGTCAGCTCGGCATTTACCAGAAGGGAGTGAACTTCGGTAAATCGCTTACGCCAACCACTGGTAATTCACTTCTCCCAGGTGGATCCGGTGGAAGCTTCCAGCTTCCACGAACCTACCGCGTATCGGTCGGTCTCCGCTTCTAAGAGATTGTCTTTTCGAAACAGGAAGGCCCCGGCGAAAGCCGGGGCCTTTTGTTTTTGGTAGGCAGCAGGAAACTCACAGTGTGAGCTCCCATGCGAGCCCCTACTCCGCATTTCTCACACTCCTTCTGTTAACACAAACAGAGAGTCATCCCGAGCGTCGAGCGAGGGATCTGGGTGGGGGCCTTACGCCGTGAGTCGAGATTCGGAATCGTTGTTCGTGCACGACGCCCCCGCCCAGATCCCTCGCTCGACGCTCGGGATGACACATCGTTTCTTTCTCTCAGGCGCAGCGCACCCGCTGCTAAATGGCTCGGGATGACACTGCCTGCGGCAGTGAATAGCGGGAAGGCGGTGAGAAATCCGGGCTATCCTCGACGGTTAGAAATATGCTTCGAGGCATCCGGCTTGTGTTTACTTCAATGCGCCGGCTGCACCTCGGACTCTGCATCGTCCCGCTTTTTTTCTCCCTGGCATCCTGCGGTCGTCCGTCCGAGCAGGCCACGCTGAGCGGTCGATATCCGAACGCACCAGTCATCGTGATCTCGGTCGATACCCTTCGAGCCGATCACCTTCCGGCCTACGGCTACAGGGGCGTGGCGACACCGAATCTCGATTCCCTTCGCCGCGATTCCCTGATGTTCGCGAACGCGTACTCCCACTGTCCGCTGACATTGCCTTCACACGCCACGATGCTGCTCGGCACGCTTCCCTATGTGAACGGTGTCCGGGACAACATCGGTTACACACTCAAGCCCGGATCGACCGATTTGATGCACGTCTTGAAAGCGCTCGGATATCAAAGCGGCGCCGCAGTCTCTGCCTACGTGCTTCGGGGTGAGACCGGTCTGCGAAGACTTTTCGACTGGTATGACGACGCCATTCCATTCCAACCCGGGATGGCAGCCGGCGCGATCCAAAGACCCGGCTCCCGGACGATTGAGTCTGCTCTGCAGTGGATCCGCCCCCGACGTGAGAAGCCGTTTTTCTTTCTTCTCCATCTTTTTGAACCGCACACCCCGTACGAGCCACCCGAGCCGTTTCGCTCTGCGTCTTCAAGTGCTTATGACGGGGAAATCGCCTACACAGACTCGCTCGTGGGGCGTTTTCTCGACGAGCTGCGCCGCGAGGGAATCTACGAGCGAGCCATCATCATCCTTCTCTCAGACCATGGAGAAGGACTGGGCGACCATGGCGAGCGAGAGCATGGAATCTTCCTGTACCGCGAGGCGCTCCACGTCCCGTTGATGATCAAACTGCCGGGTGGGAAGGGTCGGGGACAAAAGATTGACGACGTTGCGGGGCTGATCGACATCGCCCCCACTGTCGCTGCGCTTGTGGGTGCAGCGGTGCCTGCGGGCTGGCAAGGCGTGGCACTCACGTGGGGAGAGACGGGGAAAGCTGCGAAACCCCGCCGCATCTACGGCGAGTCAGCGTACGGTCGCCTCCACCTTGGCTGGAGTGAGATCCGCTCGCTGATCGACGAACGCAATCATTTCATCGAAGCCCCGAGGCCCGAACTGTACGATCTGACACGCGATCCGAAGGAGAAGCAGAACATTCTCGCGGACAACCGGCGGCTCTACGCGGAGCTCCGTCGCGACATGGCGATGGTTCCTCACGAGCTGAACGCTCCCGCAATCATCAATAGCGAGGAGCGCGACAAACTCGCTGCATTGGGATATCTGACGGGGAGCTCCGGCGAAGCGCCGACGCTGACGGATCCCAAAGACGGGATCGCCGAGCTGTCACTGTACGAAGAGGCGAAGGCTCTGATGAGCAGGCGTGACTACGACGGCGCGATCGAGGCCTACCGCAGGCTCCTTCAGAAGAATCCTCGCTTCACCGATGCCCGAACTCAGCTCGCAACTATTTACGAAGCCACGGGGCGGTACGCCGAGGCGGAGACCACATACCGGGAGCTCCTCAGACAGAACCCTGCGTCGGCCGAGCACGTGGCGATCGCGCTCGGTGTCGTCTATCTCAACCTGGGGCGGTATGACGAGGCTGAGTCGCATGCCGCACTGGCACTCCGCTCGAATCCTGGCGGCACCAATTTGCTGCTGGGCAGAGTTAGGATCGCGCGGGGCGACTACCCCGGAGCCGAGCGTCACGCGCGTGAGGCTGCTGGCGACAGCCACTACCGCTCCGCAGCGGTACTCTTGTTGGCCGAGGCACTTGTCAGGCAGCGGAAGGTAGATCGCGCACTCGAAGTCCTCGATGCGGAGAAAGAGGAACTGCGGAGGGCGAATTCAGCGATGGTCCGCTCTGTCGAGCTCGGGCGAGGTGACGCGCTCATGCGGCTCGGGCGTGTCGGTGATGCCGATGCAGCGTTCCGTGAGGAGATCCGGCTCTTCCCCGACAATCGCGACGCCTACACTGCGCTGGCTTACATTTACGCCACGCAAGGGAAAAGGGGAGAGATCGAACGTCTTCTCGAAGGTCTTGTTGCTGCGAGTCCCACGCGGGCGAATTACGCACTCGCCGCAAAAACGCTCGAGGCCTTCGGGCTGCCGGCCGCAGCAGTCGAGTGGAGAAGGCGCGCGGGGGTGGCCGGGCGTTAACCCGCATTTCTCACAGATCTTCGCCATGAGACGACGGATAGCGGCCTGTCTGCTTCGTTGCACGGCAATTTCGCTCCTTGACATAGTGTCGACTATGCCTTCGTCGCAAAATCGCCATGCGCCTCGCATCCAGGCCACTCTCCGCCGTCTCACGACAAAGGGCGGGGAGAAATGCGGGGTAAGCCGGATTAAGCCGGCTCACGCGGTCCCACGGCTTCAGGAAACTCACCGTGGCCATTCAGGTTTGCGCGTGTCCTCACCGCTTCTGATGACGTCGGTCCAACTGATCATAAGCCGCACAGCGGCGTATCCCTCTCCCCGGCGGGGAGAGGGAAGCGAGCGAAGCGAAGCAGGGAGAGGGGCGTGAAGTCCTGAGACTCCGGCGGAAAAGGGCGATGTCTTCGCATCTCTCACGGCCCCTCTCCCCGGTCGCTGTCGCGCTAGCCCCTTCGGGGCTACAGTCCACTCCGTGTGTCGTCACCTTTCTACCAGCGCTCACGCTGTTCCCAGAGCTTCTGATGACACCGTCATCCTGAGGAGCGCTTTTGCGACGAAGGATCTCAGAATGCGACACGGTGCAATCAGGCCTTGCCACCTTGAGATCCTTCGTCGCAGAAGGCGCTCTGCCTTGACTGACACTCCCGACCTGAAAGAGGAGTAGAGTTGTCTCCGCGAGGACACTTAAATGAAAATCAGACTTGGCCTTCTGCTCTTTGCTTCTCTCACCAGCCTGACCTCTTGCGCGACACAATCTCGCACTGTCAACTCAGCCTCCCTGCCGCCCGGAACCATACAGATCGTTTCCAGCGAGCTTCCCCAGATCCTCGATAAGGTTCCTGCGCTTCTCGAGTCCCTCGTCGCGCAACAACTCTCGACGCTGGATCCCCTCGTGGAAGGGACGATCGAGCTCGACCTCCGAAGCGGAATCGACTCCGTGCCCAACTTCGGAAATACCGGATTCACGGCCGACGAGCCTCAGCAGCCGCCCGTCACGTGGTTCCTCGTCGACTACAAGGTGAAGGACCTCTCGGGGCGGGAAGTGTCGCACGGGACTCTCACAGCAACAGGCCCGCGGCTGTCAACCAGATCCGTTAAAAACGAAACGCGGGCAGTCGTGATGGGAGTCGCTGTGAATCTTCGACACGCTCTCGCCAAACGAAACTCCCAGGTCTGAGCACTCTCGAGTAAACAGAGGAACAGCGTCGCGTCTTCGCTGATGGGATCTGGCCAATCTTTCCCCTCGTGAAAGCCCGGAATCTGTCTCAGTATTGACTCACGCGAGGGGAAACATCTGGCGCTGCGGGATGTTCTCCCGTCCTGAATGTCCCCGCGGCTCCTTCTCCTCATTTTGCTGCTCCCCCTCTCCGCCCCGTTGGCGGCGAGCCCGGTTGCACGGGAGAAGAGCCTTTACCTCCGCGACCACGACGACAACCTCGTCAAATGGAACGTCTGGGGTAAGCCTGCATTCGAGAAGGCGAAACGCAGCGGCAAACTGGTCTTCCTTTCTATTGGATACTCCGCATGTCACTGGTGCCATGTCATGGAGCGGGAATCATTCATGGATCGCGAGATGGCCGCGCTGATCAACGATCGTTTTGTGCCGATTCTGGTCGATCGCGAAGAACATCCGGACGTCGACGCAACATACCTCGCCTTCCTCGAGGCGACGACCGGTAGTACGGGTTGGCCAGCGAACCTGATCCTGACTCCGGAGCTCGAGCCGGTGGTCGGCACGACGTATGTCAAGCCGGAAGGCCTGCGGCGGCTTCTGAGCTCCATATCGGACCGGTGGGCTGCGAATCCTGCCGCCCTCTCGGCGGCTAGCGGGAAACTTCTCGCGACGGCCGCGCAGCTGAGTCCGCGAGCGTCGTCGTCTGAGGATTTGTCACCGCGCAGTGCCGAGCAACTCTTCGGTCACCTGAAAAAATGGTACGACCGGGATCATCCCGGTTTCGGGAGCGCGCCGAAGTTCCCGCAGCCTCTGGTTATCGATTTCCTCCTTCGCTATTCCGTACAGAAGAAAGACGGCGAGGCGCGTGAGATGGCGCTCGCCACCCTGCGCACGATTGCCGCGAGCGGCATCCACGACCAGGTTGGAGGAGGGTTTCATCGTTACGCCGTCGATCGCGAGTGGCGCGTTCCCCACTTCGAGAAGATGCTCTTCGACCAGGCCCTGCTGGCGATTGTTTTCGCTGAGGCGTGGCAACTGACAAACGAAAAACGCTTTGCTGACGTGACACGGAGCACGCTCGACTTCGTCCTCCGCGACTTGCGCGATCCATCGGGTGGCTTCTACGCCGCGGTCGATGCCGACAGCGCTCCGCGCATTGGAGCCCATCACGTCGAGGGATCCTTCTACGTCTGGACTGCCGAGGAGCTCCGCGCCATTGCCGGGAAGCAGGCGTCCGACACGCTCGGCGTTTCCGAGGAAGGGAACATTCCTTCCAGTGCTGATCCCGGGGGTGAGCTCAAAGGTAAGAGCGTTCTGAGCGGAGAATCGATCGAAGGGGCGCTGCGCGACAAGCTCTTCGCTGCCAGGGAGCGGCGTCCTCACCCCGCCATCGATGACAAGATCATCACCGGTTGGAACGGTTTGATGATCTCTGCGCTGGCTCGGGCAGGGGCGGCGCTTGGAGAACAGCGATATATCACTGCGGCAGAGAAAGCAGCCCGTTTCCTCGAGTCTCATTTCGTAAAATCGAAGGACGGCAGGCTCGAGCGACGCTATGTCGGAGGTGCGTGGGGCGTCGAAGCGCTGGCGGAGGACTACGCGTTTCTCACCGGTGGTCTTCTCGATCTCTATGAGGCTTCCTTCGATGTTCGCTGGCTGGATCTCGCTGTGGCTCTCCAGAAGCGGCAGGACTCGCTCTTCTGGGACGAAGCGGGCCGGCGGTATGTGCGAGGCGGCGCGCTCTCCGGCAATCTGGCGGGACTTGCAGTCGAGAATGACAGCGCACTTCCGTCGGCGAGCTCCGCTTCGACAATGAATCTGATGCGTCTGGCCGAGATGACTGACAGCGAGCTCTGGCGTGGTCGCGTGCGCTCTCTGCTGCGAAGGTTCGAGCCGCGTCTCGCTGCTTCGACCGATTTGCCTAACATGGGAAGCGCGCTGCTTCTCGCTCTCGGCACCCCGAAGCAGATCGTGATCGCGGGAGATCGCGGTGCCGAAGATACAAAGAGCCTCGTTCGGATCGTCCATCGACAGTTTTTGCCGGATCGCGTGCTGCTCGTCGTCGACGGTCCCAGCCGCGAGAAACTCTCGAAGTATCTTCCGATGCTCCGAGTGATGAAACCGATCGGCAAGCGGGCAACTGCTTACGTATGCGAAGACTACGTTTGTAAAATGCCTACAGCGGATCCGGCAAAGCTAACAAAGCTTCTGGAGTGATAATCATGATCAAGTCAGCCTTTCTCTTGTTTCTGCTCGCAGCCATTCCCGTCCAGGCGCAGGAGGTGTCGAAGGACCCCTCGAAGTCTACGGGTGTCGATCAGACGGTCGGCGTCATCGAAGCGCTTGAAAACCAGCGTGACCCGAAGTGTGATGCGACGGCCACGCGGCTCGAGAACTTCATGTACGGAACTCCATTGGCTCATGACGGTCGCGAGAAAAAAGTCGACCTGCAGAAAGCTCTCGTCCTCGCGGTCTGGAAGCAAGCCTCGGTTGCCGCGCAGGCTGCAGGTGCCAGCGAGATTGAAATTGATGTTCTCCGTCCCGTCATAGAACGAGTCTTTCCGTATCGGATCAACGACAGGAAAGATGCGATTGTGAAGCTGGCCGACGGTAGTGAGCTTCTGCTCGAAGAGCGAGACGTCCGACAGTACGGCACCGTCGCCTACGCGCTGCGAGCCATTCTCGCCACGCAGCAGGACGCGCTCCTGACTCCCGGCCTCGATCTGATCCCCTTCGATTCCGACGCGATTCGTCTGACCAAGGAAATGGTAGACGTTCACACGCTGGCCACGCTCAATCTGGCAGATAGCGCTGCACGCAAAAGTGGAAAGAAGGAGCTGAGCGCTTCACTCGTGGCAGATGCGTGGAAGCGGGTGAGAGGGTCGTCGACAGAGCCGGCGGAGCCGAGCCGAAGTGCGGCTCTTGCTCCAGGCAAGCCCGGAGAAGTCCTCCGGAAGATCATCGCTCAGAAGCTGGTGTCATTCCGGACGTACAACCAGTCGGCAGATCCTCTTCTCTACTCAAACATCCAGTCCTTCTACGCGAGGCACCCGTGGCCCGAGGACAAGGCAGCGATCCGAGATGTCACGCAGGCCTTCAGCGGAGTCGTGATGGATTTCATCGCGGAGACGCTGCTCCGTGCCCAGAGCCTGGCGAAAGCGGAGGGCTCACCGGTCATTCGCGAACGACACGTCGCCGCTGTCTACGAGAAGTGGGCTCCTTACAGCGTCAACATCTATGAGGACGTAATCTTCTTCGGCAACCTCGCCAAGGATAAGCAGGTTTACATCGAGGCTTATGACGCCGACTCTCTGCGCGACAGCGGACTTCACTGGTACCTGATCCAGCAGGTGATCGACAGTTCTTTCCCGCTCGAGCTCGATCTCGATC
Source organism: Thermoanaerobaculia bacterium (assembly GCA_035576005.1). Taxonomy (GTDB): domain Bacteria; phylum Acidobacteriota; class Thermoanaerobaculia; order Gp7-AA8; family Gp7-AA8; genus DATLXH01. The sequence goes on from DATLXH010000129.1 coordinate 17,442, forward strand.
CATTTGCAGCGGAGCTGCTCGCCGAAGGGGACGCACAGATGGCTGTACTGGCTTTCCGCGTGGCGGGCCGGATTGCAAAGGACGAGGGAGCCGAGATCCTCCAGCCGAAGCATCTGACGGCCGCCCAGCGGTTGATCGGACAGCGGTTCGCCGAGCAGGTTAAGACGAAGAAGTCTGTAAAAGCTCCGGCGAAACTCGCCTCGGCGCCGAGCGCGCGGCAGGTCTCCGGGAAGTTCTTCGAGGACAGCACGGCGAAGTCGGGTATCAGTTTCATGCATCGGTCGTCCGACTGGCTCAGCCGCTTCCAGCGCACGTTTCTCTATTCGCAGAAAGGAACCGACGTCCCGGACAGGACAAAAGAACCAGCTGAAGATGTTCCGCCATCGTTCTCAGGTAGCGGCGTAGCCGCGGAGGACATCAATGGCGATGGATGGACTGACGTGTTGATTCTGGGAGGACGGGGAAATCGCCTGTTTCTGAACAACGGCGATGGCACGTTCCGCGACGGTACGAAAGGAACTGGAATCGACTGGGTCGGCGCTGACGGGAAGCCTGGTGAGCCGCGCCAGCCGCTCATCGTCGATTTTGACAACGATGGTCATCAGGATATTTTCATCAGCTACGTCAACGCTCCGCATCGTCTCTATCGAAACAAGGGTGACGGCTCGTTCGAGGACAAGACCGACGTTGCCAGGCTGGGAGGGGAGGGGCTCGTTGGCGGACCGGTAGTGGCGTTCGATTACGACCGCGACGGGCTGCTCGACCTCTACATCGGTTACTACGGAAACTATCTCAAGGGAATCGGCCCGAGCCTTTCCCGCGTCAACCACAACGCCACGCCCAATGTGTTGTTCCGCAACACGGGAGGGTTCAGATTCAAGAACGTGTCGAGCGGTAGCGGAGTGGAGAACGACGGTTGGACGCAGGCCGCTGCCAGTACCGATTTCGATCTCGATGGATGGGGCGATCTCATCGTCGGCAACGACTTCGGTGTGAACTCTTACTACCGGAATCTGGGCAACGGCACATTCGAAGATGTCGCAGCGCGTCTCGGCACCGATTTACCGAGCAGCTCGATGAATGTTGGCACCGCGGACCTCAACAAGGACGGCTACCCCGATGTGTACATCTCCAACATCGTCGCGATGGTGAAAGACGAGAAGTACACCATGCCGACCGAAACGACGAAGATGAAGCGGAATTCGGCGAGACTCGCCACCATGCGCGTGGTGCAGAACAACCATCTTTTCACATCCGTCGCGCCGGATAAGACTGGCCAGCTACGCTACGCGGTCAACGAGGCCGTCGATCCGACCGATACATCAACTGGCTGGGCCTGGGATGCGGACTTCTTCGATTTCGACAATGACGGAGACGATGATCTGTATCTCGTGAATGGGCTGCATGAATACATGCTGAATTCTGCCGAGTTCAAGATCGATACTCCGGAAGGGGCGAAGGAGATGCTGTTCTCGGTTCATGAACGTGAGTCCAATGTATTTTTCGTGAATGATGGAGGGAGGCTGGCTAACCGATCCGCTGGCAGCGGTACCGATTTTTCCGGCAACTCACGCTCGGCTGCGTATCTGGATCACGACAATGATGGAGACCTCGACATCATCGTGAACAACTACAACGACCAGGCAGTGTTCCTGGCAAACAAGACCGACAAGCGTGGGAACCGGTGGATCAAGCTCCGGTTGCTGGGGGATCCGACTAAAAAGAGCAACCGCGATGCGGTGGGTGCACGGATTGTCGCCGTGACTCCGCAGAAAAATCGCATCTGGCGCGAGGTGCAGAGCGCAACGGGATACTTGTCAGCCCATCCGAAAGAGCAGCACATCGGCCTGGGAGCCGAGTTGAAAGCTGATGTGACAATTACCTGGCCGAATGGTGACAAGAGCGAACATCGCGGCCTGAAGGCCGGGCAGGTTCACACGATCAAGCAGTAGCCCGCTTCGATGAGATCACGAACGCTGCAGGGAAGTAATTGGACGATGGGAGATTCTCTGCGCTCGGCAAAGCGTCGTCGGTCCGCCCGCGCGAGTACCTGGCCTGCGATCTTTGCCGCGGCGGTTGTCGTTACGGCAATCGCAGGGTGTGCCAAGGAGAAGCCGGCCCCGGCGCTGACAAAAGCGACCTATCAGAACGCGCCGGTAATCCTGATATCCATCGACACGCTCCGCTCCGACCATCTCCCCGCCTACGGCTACAAGGGAGTCGATACCCCGGCCATCGACCGGTTTCGCCGGGATGCGATTCTCTTCCAGCGCGCCTATTCACATTCGCCGCTGACCCTGCCCTCACACGTGTCGATGCTGACAGGGCAGTTGCCAACAGATCACGGGGTGCGCAACAACATCGGGTTTCGCTTCGATGCCACAAACCATCCGACGATTCCAGCAATGCTGCGGGGTGTGGGGTACCAGAGCGGCGCGGCAGTCTCGGCGTACGTGTTGCGAGGCGAAACCGGACTTCGTAACGCGTTTGGTTCCTACGACGACGGCCTGGAGGTTCGCGCTGGTCAGTCATTGGGAAACCTCCAGCGGGAAGGCACGGCAACGGTCGCGGCTGCGTCACGGTGGATCTCTCAGAATCGTCATCGACCATTTTTCTTCATGCTGCATCTTTTCGAGCCGCACTCTCCCTACGCGCCTCCCGCGGAGATCGCGCTCCGCTACCCACTTCCCTACGACGGTGAGATTGCCTACGTCGACTCGATCGTGGGGAAGTTTCTCGATGAGTTGCGAAGCTCGGGTCTGTACGACAAGGCGATCATCGTGATTCTCTCCGACCATGGGGAGGGGCTGATGGATCATGGAGAAGACGAGCACGGCATCTTCCTCTATCGCGAAGCTATCCAGGTCCCGCTGATCATGAAGCTTCCCGGTGGTGACGGCGCGGGCACGTCGGTTGCGCGTCCTGTCGGACTCGTCGACCTCTTCCCGACGTTCTGTCGCCTGGCTGGTGTCGCGCCACCAGCAGGACTCGTGGGAGTCTCCCTTCTCGACCCCGATGTCAGCTCCACGCGGTCGCTGTTCAGCGAGACGATCTATCCGAGAGTCCATCTCGGATGGAGTGAGCTCAGGTCACTGGTCGACGAGCAATATCACTTCATCGATGCGCCGCGTCCGGAGCTTTACGACCTGCGCGCGGATCCGGGGGAAAAAACCAGTCTGGTGTCCGATCAGCGCCGTGTCGTTGCCGGCATGAGGAAGAGTCTGCAGCCGTACGTGCGCGAGATCGCGGCGCCGCAGACCATGGACCCGGCGGAGGTTGAGAAACTCACTGCTCTCGGCTACCTCGGGCGTAGCGCGCCGAGCAAATCGGGGCCCCTTCCGGACCCGAAGGACCGGATCGGCGAGATCACCGTCATGCGGACTGCCGCCCGTTTGTCGGCGGATCGAAAATTCGAAGAGGCCATCGTGAAGTTCCAGGAAGTGCTGGCGGTCAACCCGAATTTCACCGACGCGTGGGTGTACCTTGCCCAGACCTATGAGGGGGCCGAACAGTACGGGAAAGCGGTCGAGGCCTATCGCAAAGCGATCGAGCTGGCGCCCGCTTCGTCAGGCGAGACGGCGGTTGCTGTAGCGGGTTTGTATCTGAAGATGAATCGTCTCGCCGAGGCCCGGACTCATGCGCTGTTAGGAATGAAGAGCAACCCCGCTTCCGCGCACATTCTGCTCGGGAAGATTGCACTCAAACAAGGGGAGATGAAAACTGCCGAAGCCGAAGCGCGGAGCGCGATGTCCGATCAACACTACCGCTTTCCTGCAGCCATTCTCCTTGCGCAGGCGCTGATCGGGCAGGATCGCTTTTCAGAAGCGATCGCCACCCTGGAAACGACGAAGCGCGAGATCACGGCTTCGGGCCATGAGCCGGTCCCACTGCTCGAGTTCGCTCGTGGCGATGCGCTGGCAAGGATGGATCGAATGAGCGAGGCGATCGAAGCATTCCGAGCGGAAATTCGAGCGTTTCCCCGGGGACGGCAGGCGTATGCCAACCTCTCCGTCATCTACCTCATGGAGGGCCGGATCGCCGAGGCGCGAGGGACAATGGAAGCGCTGGTAGCGGCAAGTCCATCTGTCGAAAGTCATCGACTTGCCATCAAGACTTTCGAGGAGCTTGGTTCAAAGGACCAAGCGACGGCCTGGCGGCGAAGGTATCCTGCGGCGCGTTGACTGCGGCGCCGCGAGTGGCCGGACCACCTGGCGCTCCACTCTGATATAACCTCCTCGGTCTGATCTCAACCAAAGGAACCTCCCACTATGGCAACCCCCGCAGCGAACAAAGTCATCTATTCGATGATCGGCGTGAGTAAGTTTCACGACAAGAAGCAGGTCCTCAAGAATATCTATCTCTCCTATTTCTACGGAGCCAAGATCGGTGTCATTGGATTGAACGGCTCGGGCAAGAGCTCGCTGCTCAGGATTCTTGCTGGAACGGACAAGGACTTTATCGGCGAGACGGTCCTTGCTCCGGGGCACACGGTCGGTTTCCTCGAGCAGGAGCCGCAGCTCGACGAGAGCAAGACGGTTCGTGAGATCGTCGAGCAGGGGGTCCAGCAGACGATGGATCTCCTCAAAGAGTTCGATGAGATCAACGGGAAGTTTGCCGAGCCGATGTCGGACGATGCGATGAATGCGCTCCTCGAGCGGCAGGGAAAGGTCCAGGACAAGCTCGACGCGGCTGGGGCGTGGGACATCGATAGCAAACTGGAAATGGCGATGGATGCTCTTCGTTGCCCGCCCCCCGAAACGCCGGTAAAGGTTCTATCGGGTGGCGAGAAGCGTCGCGTTGCTCTCTGCAAGCTGCTCTTGCAGCAGCCCGCCATTCTGCTTCTCGACGAGCCAACAAATCATCTCGATGCGGAATCCGTAGCGTGGCTCGAGCAGCACCTCCAGAAGTATCCCGGCACGGTCATCGCGGTCACCCACGATCGTTACTTCCTCGATAACGTGGCAGGCTGGATCCTCGAGCTCGATCGTGGCGAAGGGATTCCATGGCAGGGCAACTACTCGTCGTGGCTCGAGCAAAAGCAGGGGCGTCTCAAGCAGGAAGAGAAGAGCGAGAGCCAGCGGCAGAAGACGCTCCAGCGAGAACTTGAGTGGATTCGCATGTCACCCAAGGGGCGGCATGCGAAAGGGAAGGCGCGCATCAACGCGTATGAGGACCTGCTCAGTCAGGAGACTCAGGCGAGGATCGCGGAGCTCGAGTTGTACATTCCGTCAGGGCCCCGTCTGGGGAATGTCGTCATCGAAGTCGATGATGTTTCCAAGTCCTACGACGGACGTCTGCTCGTCGATCAGATGACTTTCAAGGTTCCACCTGGTGCGATCGTCGGGATCATCGGCCCGAACGGGGCGGGGAAGACGACGCTTTTCCGAATGATCACCCAGACCGAGACGCCAGACCAGGGGACCATCAGAGTCGGTGAGACCGCCAGGCTCGCGTACATTGACCAGAACAGGACTCTGGACGCTGACAAGACCATCTTCCAGGAGATCTCCGGCGGCGCCGACGTGGTGCAGCTAGGAACGCGCGAGGTCAACGCGCGCGCGTATGTGGCCCGTTTCAACTTCTCGGGATCGGATCAGCAGAAGAAAGTCGGGATCCTCTCAGGCGGTGAGCGCAACCGCGTTCATCTGGCCAAGATGTTGAAAGAGGGGGCTAACGTCCTGCTGCTCGACGAGCCGACAAATGACCTCGACGTCAACACGATGCGAGCTCTCGAGGAAGCTCTCGAGAACTTCGCCGGCTGCGCCGTGATCATCAGCCACGATCGCTGGTTCCTCGATCGTGTCGCGACTCACATCCTTGCGTTCGAAGGTGAGAGCAAGACCGTCTGGTTCGACGGCAATTACTCGGAGTACGAGGAAGACCGGAAAAAGCGTCTCGGAGCGGCAGCGGATCAGCCGCACCGGATCCGCTACCGCCAGCTGAACCGCGCCTGACGAATGAGCCGCGAAGCGGCGTATCCCTCTCCCCGGCCGGGGAGAGGGAAGCGAGCGAAGCGAAGCAGGGAGAGGGGTGCGAAAGTCTCGCGATTCTCCTGCACAGCGGAACGCTTACGCGACCACCCTCCCCCCGACGGGCCCCGCCGGGAGAGGGAATGTCCGAGTCTCAACGAGTGGCATTTAATTCGCTCTGAGCTTCCGCTATGAATCCAACAACCGTCAGGCAACTCATCATCGGTTTCGCAATCATTGTCCATAGTGCTTCTATCCCCGTAGACGCGGCTCCTCGAATCTTCAAGCGCAGGCCGCCGGCGCCGGAGCTTTCGCCGAAGATCATTAATGACCCCGCGACTGCCGGCTTTCTGGAGAAGGGCTCCAGAGGAGCTGCCGTTCTTCGCGCGGCCATTCTTCTGGAAAGAGCGCACTTCTCTTCAGGTGAGCTGGACGCGATCTACGGAATCAACCTGGCCAAAGCCGTCGCTGCGTATCAGAAGGCGAACGACATGGCGGTCACCGGTGAGATTGATGCCGATACCTGGGCGCTCCTGAATCGCGATACCGCTGATCCAGTGGTCACGTACACAATCACCGCGGCTGATCTGGCCGACAAGTACGTCAAGATCCCCACGCTCATGATGGCGAAGTCGAAGCTCGAGAAGCTAGGCTACAGATCTCCTGCTGAACAGTTCGGCGAGCGGTTTCGGGCGAGCCCTGACCTTCTCGTGCGTCTCAACCCCGGTAAGAATCTACAAAAGGAAGGCACT
>DATLXH010000130.1:0-1831 GCA_035576005.1 Thermoanaerobaculia bacterium
CACCCAGACATTCGCATCAGGAATTCTGCATCCCGGCATGAACCCTCGTCCAAAGCGATGCCCGACGACAATCTTCTCGGTCAGGGACAGGGTACCGGACGCACGCCGTGCGTCCCTGCGCTCGCATTCTGTGAGAAATGCAGGCGAGCGTTATCTCAGATGTTTTCGAGGACGAAATAGACGGTCAGGTCGTGCATGACTTCAACCTTTTCCCCTTTGTCGACCATGGGGCGGAAACGCCATCCGCGTATCGCCTTGAGAACGGCTTCGTCGAAGTTCGGGGTGGCTGCATGCCTCAGGATTTTGACTTCCCGCACACGCCCCTTCTTATCGACGATGTAGCGCACCAGCACCGATCCTTCCGTCCGGCGGAGCTTCGCGCCTTCCGGATAGACGGGGTACACCTGGGATGTCGCGATCATGGGGAGCTTCGCGCCGTGAGGGATCACGACGAGCCCCTTTGGCACGACTGGCTTGGTGACGATCCCGTGGACGATACCTCCCGCAACACCCTGGAGGTCGCCACCTACGACTCCCCCCGCCACGCCTCCCTCGACCCCCCCTTCAACACCGGCGGCATTGTCTGCACTGAACTGCTCGGCAACCGAGTCCTTCGCCGTCGAGCTCAGAACCGGGATTTCGTCGGGGATGACCGTCGGTGCCGTGATTGACTGAGTCACTTGCGAAGGCCTGGTCGACTGCACCGCGGTTTCCCGGTTCCTGGGTGCAGGTGGCGGCGGTGGCGGGGGAGGTGGCACCAGAGGGATCGAGACGATGAAGCGCGCAGTTCCTCGCGGGGGGACAACTGGAAAGTTGATGTTAACGATGGAGTTCGCCATGAGCACTGAGCCAACCAGAAGGTGGGCGAAGGTTGTGAAGGCCAGCGCCTCGAGACGGTTGGTTCGTCCGCCAGATGCGGCTGCAGTCGTAGTCAGGGAGGTTTCGAACATTCGGAATTCTTCGGAAAGGTGACCGCGTGCAACGGCCACCGTGCTGGAATCTTACTCGACTCCATGCGGTCGCGACTCCACGCAGTCTCACGGGAAACGGGACATGTTCACACGGTTGGTGCAGTCTGTGGCTACCGGCAAGTTTCGTTGGGTTGCCTCCGGCGCCCCGCACAACGGAAAAGTCGCCGAATCGCCTACGATGGAACTATGAGAGACCTTGATCTGGGATACGGCGTCGTTGTCCCTAGGCAGCTTCTCCGGGCGGCTACCTCACGCAGCGGGGGGCCGGGAGGTCAGAACGTCAACAAGGTGGAGACGCGTGTGACGATCGAGCTCGACGTTGACTCGCTCCCCGTTAGTGACGCGAAGAAGCAATTGGTTCACGAACGCCTGAAGGGACGGATCAACCGCAGTGGAGTCTTGCGAGTCACGTCTCAGGCCGAAAAAAGTCAGCTCGCCAATCGCGAACGCGCTGTTGACCGGGTGGAAGAGTTGTTGCGCTCTGCGATCGAGGAGCAGGCTGTGCGCAGGACAACGAGGACGTCGAAAGCTCAGAAAAGGAAGCGGCTTGACGAGAAGAGACAGCGCGGCGAGACCAAACGGCTCCGTTCCACTCACGACTGACGGAGGAAAACTTGCGCGCCAGGGATGAGGCATGGAAGCGATGGTTGGATGTGTTGCGGTGGGACCCAGCGCCCGTCACAGGTGAGCTCATCGCCCGTGGTGCAGGCGGGCGTTAACCCGCATTTCTCACAGACCTTTGTCGTGAGACGGCGGAGAGTGGCTTGGATGCGAGGCGCACGGCGATTTTGCGACGAAGGCATAGTCGACACTATGTCCAGGAGCGAAATTGCCGTGCAACGAACGAGACAGGCCGCTAT
>DATLXH010000131.1:0-2337 GCA_035576005.1 Thermoanaerobaculia bacterium
CGGGTACGCCTGCAGCTGGATGATGAGCATCCTCAACCGCAAACGCTATGCGGCACAGTGGCTGTATCGCGAGGCGCAGCTGATCGACGAGTGGCCGGACACCCCTCCCGGTGAGGGCACCAGCGTGCGCGCGGCGTTCGACATCCTGCGGACTATCGGGCACCGGCCGATGTGGGGGCCCGTGATGCGGCCACAGTTCCTGTCGGCAGGGATCGAGTCCAACCGTTGGGCGCGCACGGTGGATGAACTGCGGACCACGATTGCTCAGGGTGTGCCCGGTGTGCTGGGCATCAACTGGTATGCGAGCTTTGATACGCCGGAGAAGCATAACGGCGAATGGTGGATCGGGCGTGGTCCGCTGGGCCGGATGCGCGGCGGGCATGGGATTGCCTACTGCGCGGCGAGTGACCGACGTGAGGCGTTGCAACTCCCGAATAGTTGGGGCGAACGCTATCCCGACGTGTGGATTCCCTACGACGTGGTGCAACGCCTGATCAACGAAGACGGCGAGGCTGGTGTGATTGTCGATAGGCCGGACGCATGATTACCGAGACGCTGCTGGTTCTGTCTCTCGCGGGCCGCATCTATCACACCGTGCCGATCGAGAAGATGGCCACGACACGACGCACGCACGTCTGCGTGACGGCACCCATTGTCTACCGGCGCAAGCAACAGGATGGAGATTGGCATCTGACCATCGCCAAGATCGTCAACGGCGTGGAATACAAAGTGGTGGTCGAGATCATTCCGTTGATCCCGATCACCCCGCCGCGCGTGGGTCAGATCGTGAAGGCGTGCGGGATCACTCGACTTGACCGTGAGCATGGCAACTGGCCTGAGATCCACCCTGCCGAATCGATTGAGGTGCAGTCATGACCGACAGGCTAATCGTTGACCCACCCGGTCAGCAGCTTCAATATCAACGCCCTGACACTGATGCCGTCACGCTTGCACTTCTCGCGCACGTCTCGCCAGAGACCTGCCGGAATGTCGTCCAGCAGGTAACGCTTGCCGGTATCCCCGTGCGGCCTGAAGTCTTTAGAGTAGCCGCGCTTAGGGGACATACACCACCTCTCCGACGTTCGTCCATTCAGCGATCTGGTCCTCTTCGACGTACCATTCAACCACCTGCTCAACGACCGTCACTACCCCGTAGACCGTCTCAACGGTGTCCAGCACGCGCTGTGCGGCCTTCAGCGCGGCTTTCTTCGTCGTGTAGTGGGCTACCACGCTGCACTCATCACGGTCGTGGTTGTGCTCGTAGTCTGGGTCAGCCTCGAATCGCTTCCGTGCGCCATCTGTCAGCACTTGCCATTCGACCTCGAAGCGGCGATCACCAAGCGGTTTGTATGTTTTCTCTGGATACACAAAAACCAGCGGTCGTGTTGTTGCCATGTGTCTACCTTTCACAACAAGCATAACACAAAACCATATGATTGTCAAATCCTATTATTTCACATGGTCAATGAGAACGTCATGACCTACCGCGAATGGGTCGAGGACACCGCGGCATCCCTCGGGAGCGACGGCTGCACGGGCGTCGGTGCGATGTATCGGTTCTGTTGTTTGGAGCACGATATTTTCTGGAGAACCGGCGTGATGCGCGACGGCACGCCAATCACCGAAGCGGAAGCCAATGCACGGTTCCGATCCTGCATTCAGCGGCATTCCCCGTTCGGCTGGTGGTCGCCACTCGCTTGGATTCGCTGGCTCGGCGTGCGATTTGGCGGGCTGCATCCATCGGTCAACAGGGATCAGGGATCAGGGATCGGGGATCGGGGATCGCGCCGTGGCTACTCCAACGAGCGACCCGAGGAAGCACGGCGCAGGATTATCGCGGAGGTGGAACGTGCCCGATGAGGTGATCCACCATCCCGGCCCGCTGCCACCTGTCCCACCTGGGGCCATTGCCAGCTCGATCAAGAAAGCCACCTTTGATGCGCTGGCGCAGTTGCCACCGGGATCAGGCGGGGCGGTGGTGCGGCTGTCTCACGATCAGGGTGTGGAACTGGCCTTTGCCCACCGCGGCGAGAACGGGCGCTGGCAGGTCAATGCATGGGTGGGCAAGAAATTCGACAAGGGTTCCCCGCTGACGTGGCGAGGGGACGCGACAGTGCTCTGGTAAAGATTCAGCCGATGGGCGGCTGATGCGCTGATTGCTCCGCGGTCAACGTCGCTGGGAGACTTGATCACCCCGATCAGGATGTGGCTCAGACTGCGGGGCGTCAGCGGTATCACCCGCTTCGAACTAAATTTCGAACTTTCGCCTACCTTTACGGCCTACGGTTTACTGATTCTGACTACCTCTCTTCTCGAAACAGTCAATAAAAGTGGTGC
>DATLXH010000132.1:0-35646 GCA_035576005.1 Thermoanaerobaculia bacterium
CAGACCTTTGTCGTGAGACGGCGGAGAGTGGCTTGGATGCGAGGCGCACGGCGATTTTGCGACGAAGGCATAGTCGACACTATGTCAAGGAGCGAAATTGCCGTGCAACGAAGCAGACAGGCCGCTATCCGTCGTCTCACGGCGAAGGTCTGTGAGAAATGCGGGCTAGTGTGCCGCCCGCTTTCGCGGGCTGATACGTGATGCGCGACTCTCCACCCGGCTGAAGCCGGGTGCTATGAAGCTGCCGCCGCCTTCGGCGGCTGGTCAGAGGCCCGCGTGGAGGTCACAGGATTCAAATACGAGGGGATCACTAAAGCAGAAAAAACCAATTCGTTGACGCTGCAAAACCAAATGGTTATGCTCCCGACTTGTGAAATTTTTCACGGTCTCCTTTCGGAGGCCGCGAGCACCCCAGGGACCACTCAGCCCGGGCATGCCCCCGCAACAGGCAGTCCCGTCCATCATCGCGAACGACGCCAGATTCCGATACCCGCAACTCTAGAGATCTCAACCTCATGGCGAAAGTTACCGTCGACGGCATCGAAGTCGAAGTGCAGGAAGGGATCAACGCGATCGAAGCTGCGAAGGCGGCCGGCGTTCACGTTCCTCATTTCTGCTATCACCCAAGCCTTGCCATCGTCGGCCAGTGCCGGATGTGTCTGGTGGAAGTCGAAGGGATGCCCAAACTTCAGGCCGGCTGCTCGACTCCTGTCAAAGAGGGGATGAAGTTCGCCGTTTACAACGAGAAGGTGGACAAAGCGCGGAAAGGTCAGATGGAGTTTCTTCTGATCAATCATCCGCTCGACTGTCCGATCTGCGACAAGGCCGGCGAATGCCCGCTCCAGGACTACGCATTCAACTTCGGCAGCGTGACGTCGCGTTACGGTGACTACAAACGAACGTACCCGGGCATGGATCGGACTCCGATCGGGCCGCACGTAGTCCAGAACATGAACCGCTGCATTCACTGCACGCGCTGCATCCGGTTCTGCGACGAGATCACCGAGACGAGCGAGCTGGCGTTTTTCAAAAGAGGCGCCGCGACGGAAGTCGGCGTTTTCCCCGGCACCCCAATCGACAACTGGATGAGCGCGTGCGTGACCGACCTCTGCCCGACCGGCGCCCTCACCACACGCGAGTTTCGCTTCGAGTCGCGCGTCTGGAACCTGACATCCACCGAGTCGGTCTGCAACGGCTGCGATGTGGGCTGCAACATCTTCATCGGTCAGCAGGCAGGAAAGATCTACCGTTACCGTCCCCGCGTAAATCCGGAAGTCAACGACCACTGGCTCTGCGATTACGGTCGCTTCTCTCACGAGCGATACGAGACGGACCGCGTCGTCGTGCCGAAGGTTCTCCGCGACGATTACCTCGGGATTTCCACCTGGGGAGAAGCCTTCGACCTCATCGAAGGAGCAATCAAGTCCTCGACCGGCGACAAGATCGCTGTCATCGCGTCCGCTCAGATGACAAACGAAGAAGCGTTCCTGGTGCGCAAGATCTTCATCGACCAGCTCGGCTCGACCAACGTCGACGTCATGGTGGACCCCATCGGTCCAATCCGGATGAAATCGCGCACCGAATGGTTCGAAGGAACGCAGGCGGGACCGAATTACCGAGGTGTTCGCTCGGTGGGAATCGAGACGAAGGGACGTAGCGCCGAGAGCCTGATGGACAAGGGAGCGGCCGGCATCGACGTTCTGTACATCACGGAAGCGAGCTTCAGTGCGCGCACCAGAGATCCCGCGGTGATCGCAAACCTCAGGCAGGCAGCGTTTCTCGTCGTTCACGCCTGGGAAGACCACCCTCTCGCCGCCGTTGCGGATGTCGTTCTTCCCGCTGCGATTTTCGCTGAAAAGAGCGGGACCTTCACGAACCTGCAGGGACGAGTGCAGAAAATCCATCAGGCTTATCCCCCCAAGGGACAGGCTCTTGCCGACTGGGAAATCTTTCGCCGCCTCGAAGCTCGCCTGAACCCGGCTGCTTTGCTCGTCGATGGTGACGATGTGGACACGATCACTGACGAGCTTCGCCAGTCGATACCGTTCTTTCAGAATCTCGATTGGAATGAGGTGGACGAGTTCGGCAGCATCGCCGCCACAGCTGCGGACGGCGGGGCGGCTCAGGTCCCGTAATGGCTTTCGACCTCACCGACATCATCCTCACCTTCGTGAAGATCGGGATCATCCTCGGGGTGATGTTGAACGTCACTCCGATCATGGTCATCATCGAACGCCGCGCAAGCGCTCTGATCCAGGATCGGATGGGACCGAATCGCGTCGGACCAGGTGGCCTCATGCAGCCGTTCGCCGATGCGCTCAAGTTCGTTCTGAAAGAAGACGTCATCCCGGCGAAGGCGCACAAGGCGCTCTACACACTGGCTCCGATGTTCGGCCTCATACCCGCGCTGACGACCATTGCAGTGGTGCCTTGGGGACGCCCCTTCATCATCCCTGAAATGACGATGTTCGGTCGGCGGCTGTTCGAAGGAGGACGTCTCTTCGAGCCGATTGTCGCCGACGTGAACATCGGGCTGCTGCTGATCTTCGCCCTGGCATCATTGAGCGTGTACGGAATCACGACTGCAGGCTGGGCCTCGAACAGTAAGTACTCACTCTTCGGCGGGATCCGCGCCTCTGCGCAGATGATCTCTTACGAGCTGGCGCTCACACTGTCGGCCGTGGGAGTGCTCATGGCTGCGGGCTCGCTGCGCCTCACGGACGTAGTCGCACGGCAAACTGGCCACTTTCTTCTTTTCGACACGATTCAGATTCCCGCCTGGAACTTCATCCCGATGTTCCTGGGCTTCGTGATCTTTACGGTTTCGGCCTTCGCGGAGACAAACCGGCTGCCGTTCGACTTCCCGGAAGCCGAGGCTGAGCTGGTGGCTGGGTACCACACTGAATACTCGTCGATGAAGTTCGCGATGTTCTTCATGTCCGAGTACATGGCGATGATGACGATGTCCGCACTCATCGTGACGCTATTCTTCGGCGGCTGGGACATCCCCTGGTACAACGAGCCGGCGACATTCCCTGGCTTTTTACTGTCGGCCCTTGCGTTTCTCGCAAAGGTTGGCTTCATGATGTTCGTATTCGTCTGGGTCCGCTGGACGATCCCGCGGCTCAAGTACGACGAGCTGATGCGGATCGGGTGGAAGGTCTTCCTCCCTCTTGCCGTGGTCAACGTTGTCGTTGTCGCATTGCTGATCGCGATGGGTTGGGTCTAGGCGATGTTCGAGTTGATCATCTTTTTCTTTTTCGCGGTCGTCACAATCGTGTTTGCGCTGATGGTGATTCTTCATCGCAACCCCGTGGTCGGCGCGCTCTCCCTGGTCGCATCATTCTTTGCGCTCGCAGTGATGTACATCCTGCTGGAAGCGCCGTTCATGGCCGCGCTTCAGGTGATCGTTTACGCGGGTGCGATCATGGTGCTGTTCCTGTTCGTGATCATGCTGTTGAATCTCCAGCACCAGGCGGAGCCCCCAACGCGTCCTGTCCAGCAGTTCCTGGGGTTTTTCCTCTCGATCGCGTTCTGCCTGACGCTTCTCTTCTACATCGTGAAGGCGGGAACGATCGCAGCTCTTCCTTCGACCCCGTTCGTGAGCGATGCCCGTGCAATCGGTTATGCGCTCTTCGAGAAGTACATCTTTCCGTTCGAGATGGTCTCCATTCTCCTTCTCGCGGCAATAGTCGGGGCGATCGTTCTATCGCAGCGTGGCGTGAGCCTGGACCGGAGGCCGGACTGAGATGATTCCCACTCATTACTTTCTCATCCTGAGCGCGATCCTTTTCTCGATCGGCGTCTGCGGAGTCCTCACACGCAGGAACGGAATCACGATTTTCATGTCCATCGAGTTGATGGTGAACGCAGTCAACCTCACCTTCCTCGCTTACGCGAGGCAGAACCACTCACTTCACGGACTGGTGTTCGTCTTTTTCATCATGGCCATTGCCGCGGCAGAAGCTGCCGTCGGCCTGGCAATCTTCATCTCGCTCCATCGTCACCGCGAAACCATCGATGTCGACGAAGCGAACCTAATGCACTGGTAGATTGTGGCCGGACATTCCAATGTCCGGCGGCGGTAGGACAAAGACGCCGGACATTGGAATGTCCGGCCACAACTGGCAACCAAATCGCATCCTAGCGCTCTCGAAAGAGGTGCTAAGACATGGATAAGACAGACAAGCTCACAAAGTGGGACGAAACGGAGAAGCGCGACCGGAATGCTAACGGACTTGACGATTCGATCGAGCCACCTGATACCGACATCTCGACTGGCAGCGCCAGGCTCGCCGAGCGGGCCAACGCGAACCCGGGTGCGGACCCCACGCTCTCGGCTGGCGATGTCGATGCCCGCTGGGAAGCCGCGGAGTCAGAGGGTGACGAGACCGTTGCCGGAAGCATGGCCACTCCCGAGCAGAACGACGTTCAGGAAATGGGCGCGGCAATGGGAATCACCTACGCTGACGACGAAGTGCTCAAGGTCGGTGAGAAGGAACGCTCCAGAGATCAGCACCGGTGGGAGCTCGATCCAGCCTCCTCCGAGGATTATCAGGAGCGCCTCAAAGACGCTGGCGACGACGAAGGCAAGACGTAAGCGGTTGCGAGATCTCCTCGCGTCCGCCAGGGACGCGAGGAGAATGCAGATGAGAGCCTTCGCTCAATCTGCAAAAGGTTGATGCTCGACTCGCTGGGACTGATTCCGCTCATACCGTTCATCGGGTTTCTGATCAACGGCATCATCGGCCGCAAAGCGAAACGCCCTTTCGTTACGTTCGTCGCACTCCTTGCGACGGCGACAACGGCCGTAATCTCCACAATCGCGGTCATTCAATACACGGCCCGCTACCACCACGGTGAGCGGCATCTCGACGTCGTCTACAACTGGTTTACCTCCGGCGGGATCGGCGCCGACATCGCCTTCCAGCTCGATCCCCTCTCGATCGTCATGCTGATGGTCGTGACCTGGATCGGCTTCCTCATTCACCTCTACTCGGTCGGCTACATGGCGCACGAGGAAGGGTATGCGAGGTACTTCGCCTACCTCAACCTCTTCCTTGCGGCAATGCTGATCCTCATCCTCGGCAGCAACTACCTCTTCGTGTTCGTAGGATGGGAAGGCGTAGGTCTCTGCTCGTACCTGCTCATCGGCTTCTATTACGAGAAAGACTCCGCCGCCAGCGCCGGAAAGAAAGCATTCGTCGTCAACCGGATCGGCGACTTCGGGTTCCTAATCGCAATGTTCCTCATGTTCGCTGCCTTCGGGTCCCTCGACTTCGAAACAGTTTCGAAGGGAGCACTGGCCGGAGGCGTGAGTCACGGCGCCATCACCGCGATCTGTCTTCTCCTCTTCGTAGGAGCGTGCGGTAAGTCGGCGCAGATTCCTCTCTACGTCTGGCTTCCCGACGCGATGGCTGGTCCAACCCCGGTATCCGCGCTCATCCACGCTGCAACGATGGTGACCGCCGGCGTCTACATGGTCGTTCGCTCGAACGTTCTTTTCCGGATGTCGCCCACGGCCATGCTGGTCGTCGCGCTTGTCGGGACCGCCACGGCGATCTTCGCTGCGACCATCGGCCTCGCGCAGAACGACATAAAGAAGGTGCTCGCCTACTCGACGGTCTCGCAGCTCGGCTTCATGTTCATGGCAGCGGGAGTTGGAGCGTTCACCGCAGCGATCTTCCACGTGGTCACTCACGCATTTTTCAAGGCCTGCCTCTTCCTTGGGTCCGGCTCCGTCATCCACGCAATGGGAGGCGAGCAGGACATCAGGAAAATGGGAGCGCTACGAAAGAGCATCCCAGTCACTTTCTGGACTTTCCTGATCGCGACTCTCGCAATCGCCGGATTCCCACCTCTCGCAGGCTTCTTCTCGAAGGACGAAATTCTGGCGTCCGCTCTAACCACGCCCTACTTCCCACAATTGGGGAAGGTCATCTGGGCGGTTGGAACACTGGCCGCGTTCTTCACGGCGTTTTACATGTTCCGACTTCTCTATCTCGTGTTCTTCGGCAAGTTCCGCGGCACGCACGAGCAGGAACATCACCTGCACGAATCCCCTTCAACAATGACGATCCCGTTGATCGTCCTGGCGATCCTGTCGGCCGTTGGAGGTTTCATTGGGCTTCCGCGAATCGGCGGACGCTTCGATGCGCACTGGCTGGAGAAGTGGCTTCATCCACTTTTCCCCGAGGTCGAGAACGCGCATGGCGTGCTCGAACTGGCTGCGGGTCCGGAGGTTACTGTGATGGTGATCTCCACGATTGTCGCGATCGTTGGCTGGATGCTCGCACGACGGCTCTACGCGACGGACGGAGTAGCGGCTGATGAACGGATGCAAGCCCGCCTTCCCGGTCTTTTCAGAACTCTGTCGAACAAGTACTACGTCGATGAGGCGTACGACTCGATGATTGTTCGCACACTGCATCGTCTTTCGATGTTCTTCTGGAAAATCGTCGACGCTATCATCGACGGTACTCTGAGCTTTGCTGCTTACGTGATTGCAGGGATCGGTGACCTCATGCGATTCCTGCAGACCGGCAACGTTCGCAACTACGCCCTCATGCTCTTTGGCGGCGTGGTGATCTTCCTCTGGGTGTACGTATGAATCGCCGCTTCGAACTGCCGTGTGGCGCAGGCGTCACGCCTGCCTTTTGTGGGT
Organism: Thermoanaerobaculia bacterium; assembly: GCA_035576005.1. GTDB lineage: Bacteria > Acidobacteriota > Thermoanaerobaculia > Gp7-AA8 > Gp7-AA8 > DATLXH01. The sequence continues at coordinate 6,665 of DATLXH010000132.1, forward strand.
GTAGATCCGCGCGTTTTCATCCGCCCGGAGGCAGGCAGGACGCCTGCGCTACACGAACATCGCAGTTCGTGACCAATGGGGGCTCGTTATGACGAACCCGCTGAGCTTCACGCTCTGGTTTCCGCTCCTCGGGGCGATCGCGATTGCGCTCATTCCGCGTCGTCAGGTTGACCTTACAAAGATGGCGGCGCTCGTCATCAGCCTCGTGACGTTCGGCGCATCTCTGATGATTCTCCAGTCCTTCCGCGACGGTGAGCCAGGCTTCCAGCTCACGACCAGCGTGCCATGGATTCCGCAATGGGGAATCACATACACGATCGGAGTTGACGGCATCAGCCTCTGGCTTGTCCTGCTCACGACGCTGCTGACTCCGGTCGTGATTCTCTCCTCGTGGAACTCGATCCATAAGCACATGAAAGGTTACGTCGTCGCGATGCTGGTGCTCGAGTTCGCGATGATCGGCGCATTCGTCGCACTCGACCTGCTTCTCTTCTACATCTTCTTCGAGCTGATGCTGATCCCCATGTATCTGATCATCGGTGTCTGGGGAGGAACGAACCGCATCTACGCCGCGATCAAGTTTTTCATCTTCACGATCGCCGGCTCGCTGCTGATGCTGCTCGGAATCATCTACCTCGTGTTCCTCGGATATCACAGCCAGCCCGGTAGTCCCAGCTTCGCAATCACCGACCTCTACGCGATGTCGGTGCCGATGCACGCTCAGGTCTTTCTGTTTTTTGCCTTCGCGCTGGCGTTCGCGATCAAGGTCCCGCTCTTCCCTCTTCACACGTGGCTCCCCGATGCTCACGTCGAGGCACCCACCGGCGGCTCGATCATCCTCGCAGGCGTGATGCTGAAGATGGGAACCTATGGCTTCCTTCGTTTCGTGCTTCCCTTCTTCCCCCAGGCAAGCGCGCGGTACGCGGTGCTGTTCGGTGTGCTGTCAGTGATCGGAATCATCTATGGGGCCCTCGTCGCATGGGTCCAGCCTGACATGAAGAAGCTGGTCGCCTACTCATCGGTCTCCCATCTTGGCTTCTGTGTTCTCGGGATCTTCGCGATGAATCAGACGTCGATCGAGGGAGCGATTTTGCAGATGGTCAACCACGGTTTGTCGACCGGAGCGCTCTTCCTTCTCGTTGGAGTCATCTACGAACGACGACACACGCGTTTGCTCGCAGACTTTGGTGGCCTCGCGCGGACGATGCCTCTGTTCACGGTGTTTTTCATCATCGCAGCGCTTTCTTCGATCGGTCTACCCGGTCTGAACGGCTTTGTCGGCGAGTTCCTGATTCTGTCGGGAACCTTCCGCTCGCATCCGGTCCTGGCTACTCTGGCGACTACCGGCGTGATTCTTTCCGCGCTCTACATGCTCTGGATGGTGCAGAAAGTGTTCTTCGGTCCCGTCACGAATCCTGAGAACGAAGCGATCAAGGACGTCGCGTGGAACGAGGTGGTTGCCGTTGTCCCGCTGATCGTGATGATGGTCTGGATCGGAGTCCACCCCTCAACCTTTCTCAAAAAGATGGAACCCTCGGTGCAGCAACTTCTTGCAACGGTCAACAGCCGACGCGATGAGCCCCGTGTTCTGACGACATCCAATCCCGCGTCGCCCGCCGTAGTTCGGAGCGCCGGCTTCCAGCCGGCCGTATCGCTGGCTTCCAGCCGGCCGCGACTCCTTTCCCCGGAAGCCGGCAGGATGCCGGCGGTACGGCCGGCTGGAAGCCGGCGCTCCGAAACCGCAGGAGCGTCACGATGATGCTCAATCCCATCCTCGAGCCCGGTTGGCTCAACGCGATCCTTCCGGAGATCCTCCTCGCTCTGTTCGGCATGCTGCTGATGCTCCTCGAGGCTTTTGCGCCACGTCTGCGGGGGATCTTCGCGCCGATCACGGTCATCGCGATCGTCATCACCGCATGGGCCGAGTTCATGGTGCAGGGCGGCACATTCTTCGGTGGCACATACCAGCTCTCACCTCTCACGCGGATGTTCGACTTCACCTTCCTCCTCGCGACGCTGCTTGCCGCGATGTTCGCCCGGGAGTACCTCGCACGCGAACGGATCGAGGGAGGGGAATTCTACGCACTGCTACTGTGGGGCACCATCGGCATGATGATGATGGCGAAGGGGCTGGACCTGCTCATCGTCATCCTCGGTCTCGAGCTCCTCTCGATCTGCATCTTTGTGCTGGTCGGTTATCACCGGAGACTCGCGATCTCGAATGAGGCAAGTCTCAAGTACTTCCTCATGGGTGCCTTTGCGACCGGCTTCATTCTCTATGGCACCGCGCTCTTCTATGGGGCCGCGGGATCAACCAACGTGACCGATCTCGCTCGCTTCATGTCGACGGCCAGCCCCTCAGATCCCATGCTCACGATTGCCTTCATCCTGCTGATCGCAGGGCTCGGCTTCAAGCTTGCGCTCGCTCCGTTTCATGCATGGGCTCCGGACGTCTATCAAGGGGCGCCGACTCCGATCGCCGGCTGGCTCTCGGTAGCTCCGAAGGCAGCCACGCTCATCACGCTGATCCGTCTTCTCACAGCGATGATGCCGGTGGCCGAACAGGCCAGGTGGACGAGCATTCTGGCGGTGCTGGCGGTCGCTTCGATGGTGGTCGGTAATTTCGTCGCAATCGCGCAGCGCGATCTCAAGCGAATGCTCGCCTACTCAGGGATCGCTCACGTCGGCTACATGACGATCGCGGTCCTCACAGTCCGAGCCGACGCCGTGGCCGCGGTCGCAATCTACGCCATTACCTACGCACTGATGAACATCGGCGCCTTCGGGGTCGTATCGCTGCTGCAGAAGAATCAGAATGATGCGCAGACGCTGAGTGATATTGCAGGACTCGGATTCCGGAAACCTTTCTACGGCTTTGCCCTCGCGATCTTCATGTTCTCGTTGAGCGGCCTTCCGCCAACCGCCGGCTTCATTTCGAAGTTTTACGTCTTCAAGGTGGCGGTCGACTCGGGTCACCTGACTCTCGCGCTCATCGGTATCCTCACCAGCATTGTTTCCGTTTACTACTACCTCCGGGTCGTCTACTACCTCTACATGAAGGAGGCCGAAGATTTGACTCCCGTAGCGTCAGGCGGAATCTTCTCCACCGGCGCTCTGCTCATCTCAATCGTCGGGATTCTTCTGATCGGACTCTACCCCACTCCCTTGTTCGAGGCAGGAGCGCAAGCGGCTCAAACTCTTTTCATGAACCGCTAGCACGGTATCCCTAACGTATGGCAGGCACCGGAGCCGATAAGGAAGCAATCTCAGAGATGACGACAGGTCGTCTCTCCGTTTACCTCCGCTGCCTGAACTTTCTGGAATCGCAGGATCAGAAGACGATTTCCTCTCACGAGCTGGCGGACAGGTTTCATCTCAACTCCGCGCAGATCAGAAAAGATCTGGCTCACTTCGGAGAGTTCGGTATCCGCGGAGTGGGATACAACATCTCCCTTTTGAAAGCCCACCTGATCAGGACGCTCGGCATCGATATTCGCCGGAAGGTCGTGATCGCCGGCGCAGGAAATCTTGGTCTCGCGCTGGCTGACTACCACGGGTTCAATGCGGGAGGGTTCGAGATCGTCGCCCTTGTCGATACGGATCCGCGCAAGATCGGCCAGAGCTCACGAAGCGGGATCGAAATCAGGGGATTCGAAGGACTCGGAGCGGTGGTAGAAAAGAACCAGGTTGAAATCGGCGTCATCGCGGTCCCGGCCGAAGAAGCGCAGTCGGTTTACGAGACTCTCGTAGACGCCGGGATCTGCGCGATTCTGAATTTTGCGCCGGTTCAGCTTCGGGCGCGAAGCGGCGTCAAGCTCAGGAGTGTCGATCTGCGCATTAATCTTGAGTCCCTATCCTTTTACCTCGCAAACCGGGACGAGATGTCGTGCGTGAATGATCCGATCGACACTTCGGGAGCGGAGCCGCCTCACAAGCCGTAGCACTCCAGAGCATCGCCGGTCGCTGCCAACGTTCCCCCGCTCACGCGCGACCAGATTGCGCCTACTCATGCGACAGAGGGCGGGAGCAAGTCAGCGAGCTGAATCAGCAGGAGGTTGATCTCGCGATCAAGCTCCTGCGAGAGTGCAGCAACCCTGTCAAAGTCGCCGTTTGCGCCAGCCTGCTCGATCTCAGCGGCGATCAGAGTTGGACCTGACTCGGTGAAATTGCAAAGGGAGCCTTTCAACGTATGGGCGTATCTCACAACCAGCGCTGAGTCCTTCGCCGCCGTCCCACGCTGCAGTTCGAGCAGGAGTCGCGGTGTTTGACTGGCAAAGATTTTCGCAGCGCGCGAAGCCAGTTCCCGATCTCCATGCAGGTTTGCCATGAGTTGAGAGGTTTCCAGCGGGTGACTACTCTCCCCCTGCGGGGCAAGCTCGCGCAGCTTTTCGATCAACGCCCGCTCGTCGAGCGGCTTGGTGAGATAGTCGTCCATCCCGGCGTCAAGACAACGCTGGCGATCCCCGGAGAGTGCGTGAGCGGTGATGGCTATGATCCGCACGCGCATATCTGACCCGCTCTCGATCTCACGGATGCGCGCTGTCGCCTCGAAACCATCGAGCTCCGGCATCTGAAGATCCATTAAAACTGCATCGAACCTGCCGGGCTGGAACGCTGAGACACATTCCTCCCCGTTCGCCGCCAGGGTCACGCGATGCCCGTTCCGGACGAGAAATGCCACGGCGATCTCCTGGTTCACCGTGTTGTCCTCAGCCAGCAGAACGTGCATCGAGGGACTGCCCGGCACCACGTTTCGCACCAGGCGAACAGGCTCGAGACCATCGTCGAACGCCAGCCCCCTCGCGATCGCCTCGGCCAGAGATGCCTCCGAGACCGGGCGGTACAGAATGGAGGAAGCTCCCGCTTCCATCCATGAGGCATACGCATGTTGGGGAGCCGATGCCGGAAGCAGCACAATCAACGCGCGCCGAAGCGGCGCCAGGCGTGTGATCTTCCTGCCAGTCACAAAGGCATCTGCGGTGAACCGGGAATCGAGAACGACGAGGTGGAAGTTTCCCTCACTCTCGACTGCATCCAGCAGGGAGAACTCAGATGCGTGCCGGTCGACTTTCATTGACCATCCAAGCGCCGTCTCCTCGATCACGGTTCCCTGGATCCCCGGAACGGCAACTGCCAGCCTGATCCCCGCGAATGACGGCTTCCGGAAGCCACTTTTCTCCGCAAGGGGAAATGAAAGGTCGACGCTGAAACGACTTCCACCTTCTTCTCCACTCTCAACGGAAATGGTGCCGCCCATCAGCTCCACGATCTGTGAAGAGATCGACAACCCCAGTCCGGTCCCTCCGTAGCGCCGGGTGGTCGATCCATCGGCCTGAACGAACGGCTCGAAGATCGATGTCTGTTTGAGCTTCGGGATCCCGATGCCTGTGTCGGCGATGGTCAGTCTGACGTCGATTCTCCCTTCGCTTCGACTGATCGTCCTGATCATGAGCAGCACATGTCCGGCCGGGGTGAACTTGATGGCGTTGGAGACGAGATTGATCAACACCTGCTTGAGTCGAAGCGGATCACCAATCAGATCGTCATCGACATCACGCTCAATCACTGACGCCAGTTCGATCTTCTGTTCTTCGGCCACCAGCGAGAGTGAACGGAAGATCTCATCGATCAGGGCACGCAGGGAGAATTGCACCGGTTCGAGTGCCATCATTCCTGCCTCGATCTTCGAAAGATCGAGCGTCTGATTCAAAACGCCCATGAGCGATCTCGCCGATGAGCGCATGGTCTCGAGATAGCGCTGCTGCTCGCGGTTCACCGCCGAGGTCGATGCGAGCTGAATCATCCCTATGATGCCGTTGAGCGGTGTGCGCAGCTCGTGGCTCATGTTCGCAAGAAACTCGCTCTTTGCGGTGCTGGCTTCCTCGGCCTTCCGCCTTGCGTCACTCAGCTCGGCTGATCGATCCTGAAGCTGGCTGATCAGATCCCGCGCCGTGCGGATGGCAGTCGCCGTGTTGTGCCGTCTCCGCTCCGCGGTTCTGGCAGTCAGGGAGATGTAAAGGTTCCCTCCGACCAGGAAAATGAGCTTCGCGATGCCGCCTCGCAGGGAGATTTCGGATGGTGAGAACGCCAGAATGAGACCTAGCATGGTCGCGTAGCTGCCGGATGAAAGAACTGCGAAGCCCAAAGCGCGGCGGAAGCTGGTGTCGGTCTGGTCTGAGACTCTGATGAGCAGGACGAAAAACAACCAGCTCTTCTCGCCTCCGGAAAAGTAAAGGAGCGCGGTCCACACGAAGACATCAAGAACCAGGAACAACACTCCAAGGTCGACGCGCGTGACACTGGCATAAAGGGAACGAAGCACGACCCATGCGAGCATTGCGTAGATCTCGACGAAGAGGGTGACGGCAGACCACTGACTGAGCTCGAACCGCTGAAGGATCAGCCTGTTGTGAATGAAAACGCCAAAGCAGAGGAGGGTGCAACCGATCAGTCGCAGCAGAGGGATGTCGACGGTGTTCAGTCTCAAAGCACGTCGAGTTTTTTTCCGGGCGACTTCGTGATCGCTCAGGCCGAAGGCGAGCGCTGAGAGCGCTTCGCCATCGAATTGTTCAGGAGAGGACGAGGACCCGCTTTTCATACTGATCCGCCAATCTTCTCACTTCGCGGAGCCGGGAGTGTGACGAGGTGGTTCGAGAGTTCGAGGTGCAGCTGTCGGCAAGCCCTTTCTCTATTCAGGCATGATCGCGCATCTCGCCCGCCCCGAGGCCGGGGCCGAGCGCCATCCGCACGCGAGTGAGCAGAACATCCTTCGACACCGGTTTTCGCAGAAAGTCGGTCGCGCCCATTTCCGCGCCACGGCTGCGAATTTCCGCGTCGCTCAGCGCGGTCACAAAAATTGAGGGGGTGTCGATCCCCTTTCGCATCATGATCTCGAAGAGCTTCAACCCATCGAGTGTCGGAATGTTGATGTCCAGGAGCACGAGGTCAAACTTCCGCTTGCCCAGCTCCAGAAGGGCCTCGGCACCATCCTCCGCCTGGACCACGTCGTAGCCCGCTTCACTGAGGATTCCCTCGATCAACACGCGGGTCACCATCTCGTCCTCGACAACGAGGATCAGAACCGGCTTTCGGGCGCCGTCCAGCACCGCAGTGCTCGTGAATTCATTGCTTCGCGGAGGCTCTTCAGACGCAATCCTGTCAAACAGCTTACGAGTCTCGGAGTCAGGCTGAATGTCGAAATTTCTCTTGAGGGATTCCGCACAAAGCTGGTACTGCCTGAGAGCAGCTTCGCGTCTCCCCTGAGAGAAGTAGAGACGCATGAGCGTTCGATGAACGACTTCCTGCGTCGGATCAAGCGCGAGGAGCCGGTGTGCGGTATGAATCGCCCAGTCAGCGAGACCTGCCTTGACCTCTTCCGCGCAGATCCGGCCCAGAGCTCCCACTGCCGCATCCAGCAGGCGACTCCGCTCCGTCGAGAGCCACTCCTCGATGCTCTCGTCTCCGATGACCATGCCTTCGAGAAACTCCCCGCGATAGAGCCTTGCCGCTTCGCGTAGCGACTCGATCCCCCCCGCCTCCAGGGCTCTCTCGAAGTGAATCACATCGACTTCGATCAGCTCTCGGACGATAGAGACCTGTTCGTTCTCGGTGAGCAGGATCTCAGGAGGGGCGATTTTTCGAAGAGCGAGCAGTGTCTGACGCAGGCTGTGACGCGCGTGCTCCTCGCCGCTCTCACTCCAGAGCAACGAAGCAAGCTTGTCCCGCGAATGGACGGCCGCGGGATGTACGGCGATGTAGGCAAGCAACGCCTGACCTTTCCTGGTCGGGATCGACAGCATCTGGCCCGATGCATCTACTGCCTGAAAGCCGCCGAGTAGATTCAGATGGAGTAGTGGTTTCATGACTCGTAGATGAGAGCTCAGCGGACTTTACCATCGAGCAATCAGGGCGGCAATTGTGGAGGATGCGCCCTGTTGAGACACTTCAGTAGATTGGTGAACTCACGGTCATGTCGTCCCGAGCGGGTTAACAGCGGGGAACGCTGTTGAAGAAGTGATGACACGCGGCGGGACTCGCGCCCGAAGGGGCGAGTCCCTCTCCCCGGCGGGGAGAGGGTGGTCGCGTAAGCGACCGGGAGAGGGGCTGCGAGAGATACGAAGACCTTGCCCTTTTCGAAGGACTGGCGAGACTTTCACGCCCCTCTCCCTGCTTCGCTCCGCTCGCTTCCCTCTCCCCGCCGGGGAGAGGGATTACGCCGCTTCGCGGCTCAACGACGTCAGACAGTGAACCGGTGTCATCAGAAGCTTGGACGGGCGGGCTCGGGACGACACCACCGCAAACCCGCATCAGCACCGGGACTGTCTTGGAAGCGAGGTGCGGCAAAGTGCCGCGACTGAAAGAAGGAACGATGTGTCCCAGTCGCGGCAATTTGCCGCTGCATCCGCTTCCAGATGACAAGGTCGCGTTTCTGCTATGGCGGACAAAGAAAAGGGCGAGCCTCGCGGCTCGCCCCTTTTGATGAATATCGTTGAAATACCTACTTTGGTCCGCCGCCGCCACCCTCGCCACGGCCACGGTTGCCGCCGTCGCCTCGAGGAGGTCCGCTATGACCGCCGCCCTCGCGAGGACGGAAGCCACCTCGGTCGCCTCCACCACGGCCGCCGCGGTCACCGCCTCCGCCGCCGCTGCCCCCTCGGAAACCGCCACCACCCCCACCACTACCACCCGGCCTTCCTCCGCGACCTTCAGACGAGCTCGAGCGTGACGCTGCCAGCTCCTCCTCGGTTGGAGGCGGAAGAAGCGGTTTGCGGGAGAGTCGGATCTTTCCGGTATCGGGCTCAACACCGACAACCTGAACGTCGATGCTGTCTCCGAGCTGATAGAAGTCGGTCACAGCCGCGACGCGTGTATGCGCGATCTCGGAGATATGGAGCAGTCCATCCTGACCCGGAAGGATCTCGACGAAGGCTCCGTACGGTTCGATCCGCTTCACGGTCCCTTTATAGTTGGTACCGATCTCCGGAGTCGCTGTCAGACCCTTGATGATATCGATTGCCTTCTGCGCTGAAGCTTCGTCGCTCGAGGCGATGATGACCTTTCCGTCGTCCTCGACCTCGATCTTGGTTCCAGTCTCTTCGATGATCCAGCGGATCGTTTTGCCGCCACTGCCGATGACGTCGCGGATGCGATCCTTCGGCACCTGGATGGTGTAAAGACGGGGTGCGAACTCGGAGAGCTCGGTGCGAGGAGACTCGATCGCGGCCTTCATCTTGCCGAGAATGTAGAGACGTCCCTCGCGTGCCTGCGAGAGGGCCTGCTGCATGATCTCGCGCGAGATCCCGCTCACCTTGATGTCCATCTGGAGGGCGGTAATCCCCTTTTCTGTCCCGGCGACCTTGAAATCCATATCGCCGTCGTGATCCTCCGCGCCGGCGATGTCGGTGAGAACCACAGTTCGCTCGTCACCTTTGACGAGCCCCATGGCGACTCCGGCAACAGGAGAGGTCATCGGAACGCCGGCGTCCATCAATGCGAGTGAGCCTCCGCAGACTGACGCCATGGAGGACGACCCATTGGACTCGAGAATGTCAGAGACGCAACGAATCGTGTAGGGAAACTCCTCCTGAATCGGAAGCATCGGCACGAGGGCCCTTCGTGCGAGGTTTCCGTGACCGATCTCTCGACGGGCCGGACCACGCATGAACTTGACCTCACCAACTGAGAACGGCGGGAAGTTGTAATGGAGCATGAAACGCTCCCTTGTCTCACCTTCGAAATCCTCGACTCGCTGAGCTTCCTGAGGCGTTCCGAGGGTGACAGTAACGAGAGCCTGAGTCTCGCCACGCGTGAAGATGGCAGAGCCATGAGTTCGTGGAAGCACTCCGAGCTCGATCGTGATCTCACGGATCTCGTTCGGCTTGCGACCGTCGAGACGCTTTTCTTCCTTGACGATCAGATTCCGCGTCACGTCTTTCTGCATTTCCTCGAAAGCGGCCTTGTGAGCAGTGATCCGCTCGACGTCCTCTGGCGCGATCCCGTCAAGGAACTTCGCTGCCACTGCATGAACGGCTTCCTTTCTCGGCGACTTTCCCGAAGTCAGAAGTGCGTCACGAAGGGAGCCTTCAAACTTGCCGCGGAGGTCGGTGTAGAGATCGGAACTGAACTTCGGAACGAAGTTGACTTCGCGTCTCGGCTTCCCAGCCTCATCGCGAAGTGCCTGCTGTACTTTGATGATCTCTTTGATCGCCGCGTGCGCAGCGTCGAGTGCGTCCAGCACGAGGCTCTCTTCCACTTCGCGAGCGCCGGCTTCGACCATGACAATCGCGTGCTCGGTTCCGGCAACGACCAGGTCGAGCTCGGAAAGATCACGTTGCGAATTCGTTGGATTGACGACCAGCGAGCCTTCGACGTAACCGATGCGAACGGCGGCGATCGGATTCGGGAAAGGAATGTCGGAAACGGTAAGAGCGGCTGATGCGGCGTTGATGGCAAGCGTGTCGGGATCGTTCTCGCCGTCGGCCGACAGCACGAGCGCAATGATCTGCGTGTCCTGGCGATAGCCTTTCGCAAACGACGGGCGAAGGGGGCGATCGATCAGCCTGCATGTCAGAATTTCTTTCTCGGTGGGCCGGCCTTCGCGCTTGAAGAAACCTCCCGGAATCCTCCCCCCGGCGTACGTGTACTCTTTGTAATCCACCGTGAGCGGCATAAAGTCGCCCGGCACGGTGCCTTCCTTGTAGCAGGCGGTTGCGAGAACGACGGTATCGCCGTAACGTACGACAACGGCGCCGTTGGCTTGCCGGGCCACTTTCCCGGTCTCGAACGATAGAGCACGGCCACCGACTTGAAGCTCTTTCTTATGAGTCATGAATTTCCTTCGCTGCGCAACCCACTCATCGGTTGCGTCATTAGGTTGTTGGTAGGCCGAAGATGAGCTACGGCCGGAAGGGGGGCGCTGGCCCGGGTGGGAAATTCCGGGACTCGCGACGCCTTCCGGCATCGCGAGCCCCATGAGGATTACTTCCTGATTCCGAGCTTGTCGATGATCGTCCGGTAGCGATCCATGTCGGCCTTCTTGAGATAATCGAGAAGACGGCGGCGGCGCCCGACGAGCTTGAGCAACCCGCGACGACTGTGGTGATCCTTCGCGTGAGTCTTGAAATGCTCGGTGAGGTAGGTTATTCGGTTCGAGAGGAGTGCAATCTGCACTTCTGGCGATCCGGTATCGCTATCGTGGGTGCGATACTCAGTGATTACATCGGTCTTCTGAAGCTTCATGATCGGTAAAACTCCTGTCTCCATGGTGATACGTTACGGTTCAGTCCTTTGAGAATCCGGACAATCTAACAGCGGTGCGGGTCGAAATCAATCCCGCGGGGAGCGCAACGGCCACCCTGTGGCCGGACATTCCAATGTCCGGTTCTGATGTTCGCTCCCGCGGCATTGTCGGCCCGCGCGGATGCACGGCCAATTGCCGCGACTGAGAGAAAGAAACGGTGTGTCGGCCCGAGCCATTTAACAGCGGGTGCGCTGCGCCCGAGAGAAAGAAACGAGGTGTCGTCCCGAGCGGGTTAACAGCGGGAAACGCTCCTGAAGAAGTGATGACACGCGGCGGGACTCGCGCCCCGAAGGGCGAATTCCTCTCCCCGGCGGGGAGAGGGTGGTCGCGTAAGCGACCGGGAGAGGGGCCGCGAGAGATACGAAGACCTCGCCCTTTGCGACGGACTGGCGAGACTTTAACGCCCCTCTCCCTGCTTCGCTCCGCTCGCTTCCCTCTCCCCGCCGGGGAGAGGGATTACGCCGCTTCGCGGCTCAACGACTTCAGACAGTGAACCGGTGTCCCTCTACGTTTTCGGTGCTGAGTAGCAGCTCTGCGAGGTCCCTCGTCTCTCCCGCCCACACACCCAAACTCGGGACGACAATGCGGCGAAGTGAACGAGGCCCGACATTGGAATGTCCGGCCACAGGGGCGCTCCGACTCAGCTTTCGCTGTCCTTTAGAACAACCTTCGGCTGCAGCGCGACCGGGCCGCCGCCCGCTCGGATTACCTGAGCTACCGTTGCGATCGCGATCAACTCGTCTCCCATTCCACGGATTGCGACCAGGTCGTTGGTCGTCAGCGAGTCCGACTCCGGCTTCACAATGACCGTCTCCCCTCGCAGCATTCTCGCTTCCTGGGCTCGGTCGATGAGGATGCTCTCGAACGCGAGATCGAGCCCGTCGATGTCCTGATAATGAGGTAGAGCAAGAATTTCCTCGGCGGTTTTCTTGCCGAGGGCGTCGGACGTGATCGCGTCTGAGACGTTGTAGGAACCGGTCGAAACTCTCCTGAGAGACTGAAGGTGGGCCCCGAGACCTGTCATCGTTCCCAGGTCATGAGCGAGCGAACGAACATAGGTGCCGGCCGAACAGCGAACGCGGAAGGTCGCCACTGATCCGGCGACCGAAGTAATCACGAACTCGGAAACCGTGACCTTCTTCGGCTTCATCTCCGGGGTCTCGCCGCGGCGCGCGAGCTCGTAAGCGCGCACTCCATCAATCTTCTTCGCCGAAAATCGAGGGGGAATCTGCTCGATCTCGCCGGTCAGCCCTGCAAGCATCTCTGTAAAATCGCGCCGCTCGATGCTTGCCTCGGTCGGGTCTCCAACGGCGGCCCCTGCAGCGTCGTAGCTATCAGTCGCCCAACCGAATTGGATCGTCCCTTCGTACACCTTTTCCGTATTCATCAGATAGGACTGCAGCCGTGTCGCCTTGCCAATGCAAAGGACGAGCAGCCCGGTGGCCAGCGGATCGAGCGTGCCTGTGTGCCCGATCTTCCTGATGCCGGTCCTTCGTCGCGCGATCGCCACAACGTCATGCGAGGTTAGTCCCGCGGCCTTGTCAACGAGTACAAGGCCATGGCGCTGCTTCATCGGACCGCGTCACTCAGCATTGGCACCAGCTTTTTCTTTGCTTCGGAAATTACGAGAGGCAGGAAGCAGCCGGAAGCTGCCTTGTGCCCGCCCCCTCCGAACTTCGCCGCGACGGCCTGCACGTCCACCGCCGGTTTCGCTCGCATCGACACGCGCGTTCCGCCGTCGACCTCTTTGAACAGGGCCGAGACCAGAACGCCGTCAATCGTTCGTCCGTAGTTCACGATCCCTTCAGCATCCTCCGGGGAGGCGCCCGACTCACTCATAAAGTTCTGCGAAAGCTCGATCGTCGCGATCTTTCCATCTTCGGAGATCTCCAGCGAGTTGAGGCAGCGTCCGAGCAGCTTGACCGATGCTGCCGTGAGGCTTTCGTTGATCCAAAGGGAAACTTCGCCCGGGTTCACGCCTGCACGAACCAGCTGCTGCGCCGCCTCGAACGCACGCAGCGTTGTGTTGCTGTAGCGGAAAAACCCTGTATCGGTTGCGAGCGACACGTAGATTGCCGTTGCAGTGTCCTTGTCGAGCTCGACGCGGAGATGCCGGATCACATGGAGCACCATCTCGCCGACCGAGGGAGCCTCGATGTCGAGATAGTTCACCTCGCCGTACATCGTGTTGCCAAGGTGATGATCGATGTTGACCACCGGACCTGGCAGCACGGGAAAGCCAGAACGCTCGAGCTCCGGGCACTCCATGGTGAAGATTGCGTCATAGGCCTGGGGATAGTCGGCAGGAAGCGAATCGGAAACAGTCACTCCCTCCGCTCCAGGTATGTTGAGGAGTGTTTTCCCGAAGCCATCACGGACGACCACCTCGGCAGTTTTCCCCATCTTGCGGATGATTCTCTGAAGTGCAAGTCCACTTCCGAGGGCATCGCCGTCGGGATTTCTATGTCCGGTGATCAGAAAGTTGCGACCCGAAACGATCCGGTTCGCCACGTCTTCGCACGCTCGCTGAATGTCATTCTGGTTCATCGTCGTCATTCGTTTCCTTGTTCCTCTTTGAGTCATTCGTTTCTGCGATCGCAGCGTCACGTGAGGGTTCGCCGATCGCTTCGGCGGTTTTCGGCAGAACCTCTCCGAGAATCTTCTCGATGGAGCCTGCGCGGATTGCGGTGGTGTCTGCTTTGAACTCCAGCTCAGGTGTCAGCTTGAGTATCCCCTTTTGCCCGAGGAGATGTCGTAGTCGCCCACGAGCCTTCTGCAGCGACTGCACCACTTTGTCGCGGCCGCTCTCGTCGCCGAGCGTGCTCACGAAGACGCGTGCGTACCGCAGATCGGTGGTGATCTCTACATCAGTGATCGTCATCAATCGCATTTCCGGATCGTCAAGCTCCCTGCGGATGATCGACGAGAGCTCGGTCCTGACAACATCTCCAACCTGAGAGCTTCTACGAGTTTTCTTCATCGCCAAATTTTCCTTCCAGCCGAAAGCCGGGAACGTCAAGTGCGGCGTTCTCATCGAAATCGAGAGTTTCCTCTGTCCATCCCGTCAGGACCGCCCGAGATTCCTCTTCGACGAACCGCTGGATGTCACTCATCAGCCGTGCTGCACCCGGCGCGTCCGAGGTCACGAACGAGACAGCGATCCGCGAGCGCTGGTGAAGCTCCTGCAGACCGACCTCTGCCGTCGAGACTTCAAAACGACTGCGGATGCCGGCTTTCAAACTCTGCACGACGCGCCGCTTATCCTTGAGCGACGTCGCCTGGCTGATGTGGACTTCGAAGAGAGCTACAGAGACAAGCATGAAGAAGGGAGAGAACGATGCATTCAGAAGAGAAAAGAACAACCCACCCGGCTCCGCTGCCCTGACGGATCAGTCCCGAATATTACGTGCGAAGCTTTGGAGTGCGGCAGCCGCAGCTGCCGCTTTGGGGTCAGCCCAGGGCGAGCAATCACTTTCTTGCAGGTTGACACAGAAAGCGGCAGCTGCGGCTGCCGCACTCCAAAGCGCTGCGCGCCAGATCTACTGAAGCACTCCGGCGAGTTGATCGACGCGGAATGCTTCGATGACGTCGTTTACCTTGTAGTCCTGGAACCGTTCGATTCCGATTCCGCAATCGAAACCAGACCGCACCTCGGAGACGTCGTTCTTGAGGTGCCTGAGGGACCCGATCTTCCCTTCGAACACCACACGACCGTCCCTGATGAGACGAACGGTCGATGCGCGAGGGATCACGCCGTCAAGCACGTGACAGCCGGCGATCGTACCCATCTTCGGAACCTTGAAGAGAGCCCGAACCTCGGCACGCCCCTGGAACGCTTCCTGGAACTTCGGATCGAGGACTCCTGTCATCGCCTGACGGATCTCGTCCGTGAGTTGATAGATGACTGTGTGCAGCCGGATATCGACGCCCTCTTTATCTGCAAGCTCAGTAGCGCTTCGCTCCGGTCTGACGTTGAAGCCGATTACGATCGCGTTCGATGCGGACGCGAGCAGGATGTCGTTCGTGCTGATGGCACCGGCAGACGCGTGAAGGACGTTGACTTTGACCTGCTCCTGCGAGAGCTTTCGCAATGTGTCGGTCAGCACCTCGACCGATCCCTGAACGTCGGCCTTGACGATCAGGTTGATCTCTTTCATGTGACCGCTCTTCATCTTCTCGAAGAGCTGGTCGAGGGACATCCGCGAGCCCTTGCTGCTGAGTTGCTCGCGTGCCTTTTCCTGTCTCATGGAGCCGATCATTCGTGCGCGAGATTCTTCATCTACTGCCTGCACGGTGTCGCCAGCCTTCGGCATGTCGTCGAAACCGGTAACGCTGACCGGAGTCGAAGGTCCCGCTTCCTTGACTCGCACGCCGTGCTCGTCAACCATCGCTCTGATTCGACCACTGGTCGTACCACTGAAAAATGCGTCGCCGATACGAAGGGTCCCGTCCTGGACGAGGATCGTCGCAACGATACCGCGACCGACATCTTTTCGCGCTTCCAGAACGACGCCTCGCGCCGACATGTCGGGATTCGACTTGAGCTCGAGGAGGTCTGCTGTCAGCAGGATCATGTCGAGAAGCTCATCGATCCCCTGCTTTTTCACCGCAGAGACTTCCTGAGAGACGACGTCGCCGCCCCACTGTTCGACGAGAACGTTGGCGGTGGAGAGCTCCTGACGAACGCGCTCTACATTCGCATTCGGTTTGTCGACCTTATTGATTGCAACGATCATCGGAACCTTCGCGGCCCGCGCGTGATCGATTGCTTCCTTCGTCTGCGGCATCACGCCGTCGTCGGCCGCGACCACCAGAACGACGATGTCGGTGATCTTCGCGCCACGCGCACGCATCATCGTGAAGGCTTCATGGCCTGGCGTATCGAGAAAGACGATCTTCCGGCCGCGCTTATCGACATGATAGGCGCCGATATGCTGAGTGATTCCGCCCGCTTCGCCTGCCGCCACGTTCGTTTCGCGGATCGCATCGAGCAGCGAGGTCTTTCCATGGTCGACGTGACCCATCACCGTGATGACCGGTCCGCGCGGAATCGAGCCGGTGGTCCCTGTACCAGCAGCCGCTCTCTCGATCGACTCAATTTCGACTGCCTCTTCGAATGACACGAGCTCGGCATCGATCTCGAGATCCTTTGCGATCTCGAGAGCCAGCTCCGATCCGAGCGGTGCGTTGATCGAGACCATCAGGCCCTTCTTCATCAGAAGGTGCTTCATGAGATCGTTCGCTTTGACTCCAAGCTTGTCTGCGAGCTCCTTGACCGTCACACCCTCGCTGAGACTGACTTTGCCTTCCGGTCGCTTGAACACCAGGACCTTCGCGGAAACTGGCGCTGCCTGCTTCCGGGCATCTTTGCGTGACGTCGCCTTCTGCGCCTCTTCGTCTTCAGAGCCTTCGGCCGTCAGATCGGGAAGCGAGTCCTCATTGAGGACCGAATTCGCAGAGAACGGCCCCTTGGTGAACACGTTGATGTCATCCTCAGGCTGGCTGGTCCGCTTGACCCGCTTTCCTGTCGGTTTCTTCTTCTCGGGTCTTTCATCGAGAAGCTCGGTTTCTTTCTTTCTTCGAATCCCCTGGGGACCTGCGCCCATGGGAGACATTGGCGGCGGCGCGCCGGGCCCGCGATTGAATCCGGGACCACCTGAGGGTCGCATTCCCGGACCCGATGCTCCTCGGGGAGCTCCGCCCATAGGAGGACGTCCCGGTGCGGACCCGGGACCTGATGGGCGGGAGAATCCCGGCCTCGACGGCGCTCCCGAGGGAGCTCCGCTGGCTGAGCGTTGATAGGGAGCATTGCTGCCTGATCCACCCGGCCCACCCGCAGGTCTGTACGGCTGCTGGCCCTGACCCTGGTAATTCGGTCGAGGGGCGCCACTCGTCTGTGCGCGCGGACCTGTGGGACCGCTTGGACGGCGTTCGGCTGGAGGAGGGATCGGTGCCTGTGGAGCATGAGGCCGGGGCTTTTCTACTTCCGGCGGTGCGGCGGCGATTGGAGGCGGCTCAACCTTCGGTTCCCGGGCGGCTCGTTCCTGCTCAGCGGCTTCCGCTTCGGCGGCTTCTATGAACTCCGTGATGATCGGAACCGGAGTCGCGGGAGCGGCCACTGTCTCGACGGAAGCTGGCTCCGTTTTCTTTGCAGCGCTCTTGACGATCGGGCGTGGTGGTTTGACCTCACGACGCTGTGCCTCGGGTTGCGGTTTTTCGTCCCGCATGATCACGTTGCGCGGCCGTGTTGCCAGCTTCTTGCCCTGAAGAATGGCCATGATGACTTCGGGCTCAATAGAAGCCGAAGCGCTTTCTACCTGTACTCCCAGTGACTGGAGTTTGAAGATGAGATCCTTATCGGGAATCCCCATCTGCTTTGCCAAATCACCGACGCGAACCTTTGCCATTCTTTAACGCTCCTGACCCTGGACCCGAAAACAGAGCGCTCCCACCGGGGAGCGCTGAACGCTACATTCTACCTATTCTTCGACAGCGACCGGCTTCTCGTTCGCTGAGTCAACAGTGACACCTTCGGCGACTCCGGCATCTCCACCGTCGTCGCTGGAATCGTCGTCTTCGCTCAGTTCCTGATCGTCATCCGCAGCCTGATCGTCATCATCCGAGGCTTCGTACTCCTCGCCGTCCTCATCGTCATACGACGAAGTGTCTTCCTCGACGACCATCGCTTCCTGCTTCTTCGCAGCCTCGATTGCCTGAGCTGCGGTTTCCTCGTCGATCCCTTCGATCTGCGTGAGGTCCTCAACCGAGGCGTTCACGATCGAATCGAGATCGTCGTAGCCTGCGGCTTCCAGCTTGTCCGCAATCTCCTGAGAGACGCCGTCGATGTCGTGAACGTTCGTCGATGCGCGCGCTTCCGCCATCGCGACCTGCAGCATCGCGGACAGAGCGTCGGCAACTTCGTCCTTCACTTCTTCTTCCGACTTGATGTCGATCTTCGCGCTGATGAGCTCTGCCGCGAGGCGGACGTTGAGTCCCCTCTTGCCGATGGCAAGTGAGAGTTGATCGTTGTCGACGATGACGTCGAGGTGCGGTCGGTGAGCCTGCTCATCCGAGGTCACGCTGACGCGCGTGATCTTCGCGGGTGCAAGAGCGTTCTGTGCGTACTGGACGATGTCCTCGTGCCAGGGAATGATGTCGATCTTCTCGCCACGCAGCTCACGGATGATCGACTGCACTCGACTTCCTTTCATGCCGACGCAAGCGCCAACCGGATCAACATCGCGCTCGCGTGAGGTGACAGCAATCTTGGCCCGCTCACCCGGCTCGCGCACGGCACCTTTGATGATTACGGTACCGTCGTAAATTTCGGGAACTTCCATCTCGAAGAGCTTGATGAGCAGACGCGGATCGGTCCTCGACAGGATGACCTGAGGACCTTTCGGCTGCGTGTGGACATCAATGATCACGGCTTTGATCCGGTCACCCTGCGAATAGCGCTCCGCGCGCGACTGCTGGGATCGAGGGATGACGCCTTCGGTCTTGCCGTTGAGGTCGACGATCATCTCTCCACGTTCGAAGCGCTTGACGTAACCGTTCTCCAGTTCGCCGGCTTTGCCAGCAAACTCGGAGAA
Source organism: Thermoanaerobaculia bacterium (assembly GCA_035576005.1). Taxonomy (GTDB): domain Bacteria; phylum Acidobacteriota; class Thermoanaerobaculia; order Gp7-AA8; family Gp7-AA8; genus DATLXH01. The sequence continues at coordinate 25,556 of DATLXH010000132.1, forward strand.
AACCTTGTCACGTTCCGCTTCACGAACCTTCTGATAGAGCACCTGCTTGGCAGATTGCGCCGCAATTCGCCCGAGCTCTTCTGGAGGCTTGGTGAGGGGAATCCGGATCGTGTCGCCCGATTCGGCCTGGGGATCGATCTTCCTCGCGTCATACGAGCGGATTTCGGTGTGGGGGTCGCTGATGGTATCGACCACCTGCTTGGTGATGTAAGTCAGGCGAAGAGGTGTGCCGACTTCAGCGGCCGGGTCAAGTTCCCTTGCGGTTTCGATCGTGATCTGGACGAGCGGATCCTCAATCTCTTCTTCCGTGGCCACGACCTGCTTGACGACGTACACGTCGACTTTTCCCACGGCGCGGTCGAGGAATGTCTCGATCGGCTCTCGGGTGCGGTAATATTTTCGAGCCGCAGTCGAAAGGGCGTCTTCGAGCGCTTCGAAAACCTTTTCGACGTCGATCGACTTTTCGTAGGCGAGCGCCTTGATGTCTTTACTCAGATTCTCGCTAAACATAAACTTGGGGCTCCTCGAGGCTCACTGCAACCAGAAACGAATATTCAATCTTGAATGTCGAAACGTTCGGATCCGTGATGACGTCTCCCTTTCAACATTCAATATTCAACATTCACATGGGTGATCCGACCAGCTACATTTCTACTTCCAGCCTTGCCTCCTTGATGTCTTTCAACTCGATCTCGTAGTCCTTTTCTTTCTTCATCTTCGGGTCAGTGACAATGATCTTCGACCCATCGAAGGAGCTGAGGTGTCCGACGATCACATGAAGGCCGCGTATCGATTTCGATGTTTTGATCCTGACGAGCTTGCCCAGGAACCGTTGATAGTCCCCATCGCTGTAGAATTTTCGATCGAGGCCGGGGGACGAGACCTGAAGCTCGTATTCCGACGCAATCGCGTCTTCTACATCGAGGTAAGTACTGACCTGCTGTGAGATAGATGAGCAGTCGTCAATGTTGACGCCACCCTCTTTGTCGATGTCGATTCGTAGCAGAAAGCCTCGCCCTGACGTCTTGAGCTCGATATGCACCAGCTCGAGACCGTCACCCGCGACGATCTTTCCAATTTCCTCCTCGATCCGTTGAGGCAGTCGATTCATACCGTATAGAACAAAAAAAGCGGCCGAAATTGGCCGCTTTCGATCAAAAAACCTGTCTTCGAAAGCCGGGCGCATCCTAACACGTGGGGCGGAGACGTTACAACACGACGTGTTTGGCGGGGGATTCCCGGGAGGGGGCGTTGATGGCGGCCCCGCAGGGGCCAAAACCCTCTCCCCGGCGGGGAGAGGGTGGTCGCGTCAGCGACCGGGAGAGGGGTGGTGAGAGATACGAAGACCTCGCCCCTTCCGACGGAATCGGGACACTTTCACGCCCCTCTCCCTGCTTCGCTTCGCTCGCTTCCCTCTCCCCGCCGGGGAGAGGGAACGCCGCTTCGCGGCTCAGCCCCGTCTCACAATTCTTCATTCTTGCGCAACAATAGCCGCTGAATGCCTGACGCCCGTCCCTATCAGCTCCGTTACTCAGAGATCGCTCCTCTCATGGTCGACGAGGAGTCGAGGCGTAAGAAGGCCAGGAAGATTCTTGCGATTCTCCGCCACGCGCTCGTGGGACTCGACCTTCAAACTCTGAAGCTTCTCGACATCGGGAGCTCTGCGGGAATCATCACGAGCGAGCTTGCAAAACAGTTCGGACACGTCACCGGAATCGACATCGACGAGAGCGGTCTTCTGGGCGCGCGCAAGTACATGTGGCCGGAATCTTCGAATCCGCCAACTGCCCCCGAAGCGCCCTCATCGCGGCGGGCTCTTCTCCTCGGCGATGCGATGCGACTCCCCTTTTTCGACTCGTCGTTCGATGTTGTCATCCTCAATCATGTTTACGAGCACGTGCCGGACGCGCAGAAGCTGATCGACGAATCGTGGCGGGTGGTCAAGCCTGGCAGGATTGTCTACTTTGCCGCCGACAACCGGTTCGGACCCATCGAGCCTCACTATCGCCTGGCGGGACTGTCATGGTTTCCACGCCGAGTCTCCAACGCGTACCTGAAAATCACGGGCAAAGGGTCTGTCTACTATGAACATTTGCTATCGCTACAATCTGTCCGAAGACTCGTCGCGCGGTTCGAACTTGACGATTACACCTTGCGAGTGATTGGCGCACCCAATATTTACTTCGCGGATGATCAGATAAAACACGGCAAGTATGGTCGGGCACTTTTTGCTCTAGCCAGATTGTTCTATTGGTTTCTTCCAACATACCTTTTCATCTTGAGGAAACCAACGGACCGCAAGGGCTGTCTTGCCCAGTCACGGGAGTGAAATGCCCACCCCAGACGAGATCGCTCTTCATGCCCGGAGCGCTAAGAAAGGACCGAAGTCGAAACCGACTTCGGTCCTTTCTTGTGTCTGCCCCGATGCGCTACCAGCTCTAAGCCTTCACAAAAGATCACGGATTTACGGCCCGACACCTCGTGGTTCCAAATCGCAGCATCAAATTCGGCGAGCCAGTCATGAGGCTATCCTCTTGACTTTTTACGTCTAGGTAGTTGTTACTAATTATGTCAGGCGTCGCCAAGGTGCGCATCACATTCCACACCTGTAACCCATCGTAGGTCGGCGTGTCTTCGAGAATAATGGCAGCTACTGCTGAGGCCAAGGGCGCCGAAAACGAGGTGCCTGACTTTGCCGATGCCCGGAAAGCGTTTGGCGACAAAACGCTCGCAGAATTGATATCCCAAGCGGGCGCAAAAATATCAACGCAGGCGCCATAATTTGATCCTACCGTTTCACTGTCTACCCATCTGCGGTCTGGGCCATTGGGCCGATTTCTCAGGGAGGTGCCCCCCACGGTAATCGCCCCGCCTACCCGTGCGGGGGTAGTCTTACAGGCGTTATCATTCTGATTGTTCGCAGAGGTTACTACTGTGAACCCATTCATAATGAGTTCGCCGACCTTCGTATCCAGGTAGCCGGAGTCTGGATCCAGCTCTTCCCGATAGAAGCTCATATTGACCACGGCGGGACGTCGATGAGTCTGTGCATTTACGTAATTGATACCCGAAACTATCGAAGATGTACTCGCAGCGCCTTGGCAACCTGCTACGCGGACTGAAATCATGTGAGCGCGTTTAGCAAAGCCGTTCACGTTGCCACCCAATACTGACGCCACTGCGGTACCGTGACCTGACGTCAGACACTCTGTATCGTAGCACTCACCGGGGGGCGGGAATACGCATCCTCCATTGTTGGGATTGCATGGAGTAGTGCACGGATTTGTGGAGCCACGGGGAACCTCCCAAAAATCCTGACCAGCCTCCACGCGACTAGTTCCATCTGTGTTCAGGAACTCTTGGTGATTAGCCAATATGCCTGTGTCAAGGATAAAAACGTTGACGCCTAACCCCGCTCCACTACAATAATTGAAATAGTTATCGAGCGGCAGCGAGGTCTGATCCACCCGATCAAGATGCCAAGGAGGGGATAACTGTCCGCCGGAGATATAGAAGCGCGCATCTTCCTCCACGAAGTCGACGAGCGGATGCTGGGCGATCAATTCGATCATCCGATCGCTACCGCGCACTCCCAAACCTTTCGTGCCGGTCGTCCATTTGCTAAAAACCTGAGCGCCGTACACCCCTTCGAAAACTTTAACCAAGGCATCTAAATCAGCAACGCCTGGCTTCAGAACGACGATAAATTGATTCGGAATCTTGTCCGTTTTGCGACGAATGCCGGCCGCATCTAAGCTCGTTGAGAAAATGCATAACGCCAGGATCGCTACAGAAAAACATGTCGACGCAGGTTGTTTTCTATTCACCGAGGAACCCCCTTAACTAGAAAATTTTTCACCGTCGAAATCTTCAGAAATCGTGCCACTCCGAACCAAGAGATAAAACTTGCGACCAGAAAAGACTGGTTTGCCGCGGTTCACTGAACCTAAGCAGAACCACGGCGAAATTCAAGTTTCGGCCGGGACAAAGTCGACGCGATAGCGGCGGCAGCCAAGGCACACCTTCACGCCCAAGAGTTGCATCGATAACAGAAAAGCCGCGCTTTCGCGCGGCTTTTCAAAGAAATACGAATTCGTCGCTTATCTGCGTCGGGTCGCTCTACGCGGAGCCTTCTGCGGATAGAGCGCTCCGATGGCTTCATTAGTAAGAGGACCAAGATACTGCGGCTCGAGATATGTCGGGTCGTTTGAGACGTTATCGAGTGAAACGCCGTAAGCGTAGAAGGCAGGGCATCCATCCTCGCAGCCCACAGGAGGGTTGGCTACCGGAGTTACCGATACCTGCTCGATCACGACGTAACCGATTCCTGTGAACCCGGCCACCATGTTCGTGATGTTCGACTGAATACGACCTAGAGGACCGAGGTCGACCTCGAACGGCGAGCCGACCTGTGCACGCGTTGCCTCGCTGAAGGCGGTGACGCGGAGCTTGGTCGTTGAATATTGTGTTGCGTTGACGAGTCCGATGTTGGTTCGAAAGCCGCCGCTTCCCGGGGCACCGGTCGTTGTCACGCCCGAAATCGTAACCTTGCTGAGATTCACAGCGTCGGCATTTCGTGACGCATAGAGGTACCAGGGCATTCCCGGGAAATCGTTTCCGAAAGAACATGGAAGCGTGGGTCCGGCGGCCGTAACGCAATTGCCGGTCGTGTAGGCTCGCGATTCCACCGTGATATTGCGGCAATTTGTTTCACCGGGGAGGCCGCAGTCACCGCAGGTAGATCCCGCACGGCAGGCGAAGAAGAGCAGGGTGCCGTTGAAAGTGGTCTGGTTCAGGCCACTCTGCACAAATTTGACGTACGTGCGCCTCTCCCCTGGCTCGAGAACCGCCAGCGGTCTGGTGGCGCCTACCGCGCCACTATTGTCCCCTGTGGTGTTCGCGAGCAGCGCTACATCAACCTGCACACGGTCGGTGGTGGTATTCGTGATGGTCACATCCTGATCGAAGAAAGCGCCCGCGGCCCCTGGCACACCACCGAGGCCATTGAGCAGATAGATCTGATCAGCAGCGCGGAAGTTGTTCGCCATCGCGCTTCCGGCGACGAGCAACGAGAGTGACGCCATTGCGGCAAGTCTGAACTTCTGCATAGGTAAATCCCCTTTTCTGAACTCTGAATTTTGTCTAGTGAAACTGCTCTTCCGGCATTGTAATCGAACCGGCAGGTGACCTCCCCAAATTTCAGGACCCGTTGGAGTGACTCAAGTCACAGACCGTTTCATGGCGCAGTCGCATTCCCAGGCAACTCTTCGCGCTCTCCCCTATCCTTAGACGGATGAATGCACCGATCCGTCTACAGGTCGACGACGAAGCAGAGGGTCTCCGCCTCGATCAGGCTTTGAACGTCCTGGTATCAGACTTGAGCCGGAGCCGCCTGGCTCGATTGATCTCCGAGGGACGCGTAACCCTCGATGGCGCTCCGGTCATCAAGAGCTCTACCCACGTAGCACTCGGCCAGTGGATCGAGCTCGATCTGCCTGAAGCGTCAGCTACGAGAGTCCTGGCGCAGGACCTGCCGCTCGAGATCGTGTTTCAGGATAGCGACATCGTTGTGATCAATAAGCCCGCCGGCCTGGTGGTCCATCCTTCCGCGGGTCATGCGGAAGGGACGCTCGTTAACGCCCTGCTGCATCACGTTCGCGACTTGAGCGGCATCGGTGGGGAAATTCGTCCTGGCATCGTCCACCGTCTCGACAAGGACACAAGCGGGCTGATGGTCATCGCCAAGAATGATCGCGCTCATCAGGGACTGACCTCCGTGTGGAACAGTGACGCGGTTCGGAAGGAGTACCTCGCCATCGTGTACGGAACTCCGAAGCAGCCCGCCGGCGTGATCGAAGCGCCCATTGGACGCGATCCTCACGACAGGCAGAGGATGGCAATCGTCACTAACGGACGAAAGGCGGTCACGCATTACGTTGTCGTGGAGGAGCTGCGTCATTCGTCCCTGCTCCGCTGCCGACTCGAGACAGGACGGACGCATCAGATCCGCGTTCACCTCAAACTCCTCGGGCACCCGATCGTCGGCGATCCTGTCTACTCAGGACCGCAGTGGAAAGGTGTACCGCACAGACCGTCGCAGAAAGCGTTTGCGGCCTTCGCGCGACAGGCTCTCCACGCGGTCAAGTTGACGTTCCCGCATCCGGGATATGGGGAGGTCATGATCTTCGACGCGGAGATGCCAGGAGACATGCAGGAGTTGCTGGGTGTGATACGGGAGGGGTGAGGTAGCCCGATCGACCGCCGAAGGGGTCTGCGACGGCCGAAGGGTTTGTCTGCGACCGCCGAAGGCGGTCTCCCTCTCCCCGGCGGGGAGAGGGAAGCGAGCGAAGCGAAGCAGGGAGAGGGGCGTGAAAGTCTCGCGACGGTGTTGCGGGAGAGCCAGGACCCCCCGCAGTCTGGCGATTGACCCGACTGCAGTCTAACCATCGTAGAAAATGCCACGTGTCCCGACGTTCGCTCGCACTTTTTTGAGTGCCTCGCGAGACTGTTACGCCCCTCTCCCGGTCGCTCGACGCGACCACCCTCTCCCCGCCGGGGAGAGGGGAGCGCGCGCTTGCGTCGTGCCGAGGTAGGATCGGATTCTATGATTCGACAGGGAAGTCATGCGCGACGATCGTTAATCGGAGCCGCGCGGGAACTTCGAAAGCGCGAGACGACTGCTGAAAGGGTCTTGTGGGCGATGCTGCGGAGGCAGGCGCTATTCGGTTTCAAGTTCCGCAGACAACATCAGATTGGGGAGTTCGTCGTGGATTTCTACTGCGCGGAGTTGAAGCTCGCGGTGGAGATGGATGGGAAGGGCCATCTCGGCGAGTTGCAGGCGAAACTCGACGTTCGTCGGACCGAAGAGCTGCAGCACCTCGGCCTGACGATCCTCCGGTTCGAGAATGAGGATGCTGTTGTGAATCCATCGTTTGTTCGCGAACAGATTTCTAGAGTCATCGGCGAGTTGAAACGATTGCGAACCCCTAACGGTGCGTGAGCCGCAACCATCGCGAGACTGTTACGCCCCTCTCCCGGTCGCTGGCGCGACCACCCTCTCCCCGCCGGGGAGAGGGTAACCCGACGCGGCTCCGCCGCGCGGACTTAGAGCAAACTTACAGCAGCATTCCCGCGATCGTCGCTGTCAGAAAGTTCGCGAGTGTGCCCGCGATCATTGCCCGCAACCCCAGTCTCGCGATGTCCCCACGTCGCGACGGCGCCAGGGAGCCTATGCCGCCAATCTGCATGGCGATCGATGAGAAATTCGCGAAGCCACACAGAGCGTACGTCGCGATCACGAGGCTGCGTGGCGAGAGGGTCTCTGCAATCGTGCCGAGCTTGACGAACGCCACGAACTCGTTGAGCACCATCCGAGTGCCGAGCAGATTGCCGATCGCGAGACTCTCGCTCCAGGAAACTCCCATCGCCCACGCAATCGGCCGGAAGATCCACCCGAGCACCTGATCGAGGCTGGAAGGGAAGAACTGACCGATCGCGGTCAGGCTGCTGCCGAGCGGATCGACGAGCCGCCGACCTGCCAGGAGAATCGTATCGTGCGCCCAGAGAAAGCAGCCGTTCACGAGCGCAACCAGTGCGATGAACGCAATCAGCATTCCGGCCACGTTCATCGCCAGATGCAGTCCTTCGATCGCTCCCCGACCCGCCGCATCGATGATGTTCACATCCTGCTGCTCAACCACCACCTCGACATCTTTCCCGGTCTTTGGCTCCTCGGTTTCGGGAACGATGATCTTCGACATCATGATGGCACCGGGCGCAGTCATGATCACAGCAGTCAGCAGATGAATGATGTCGACCTTCGCGACCATGACGTACGCAGCCATGATCCCGCCGGATACATGCGCCATCCCTGCCGTCATGATTGTCATGAGCTCGGAGCGAGTCATCTCCGGAAGGAACGGCCGGATGGTGAGCGGCGCTTCCGTTTGTCCCATGAAGATCGACGCGGCAACTGAAGTCGACTCGGCTCCTGAAACGCCCATGAAACGACTCATGATTTTGGCAAAGAACCTGACCACCACCTGCATCGCTCCGATGTAGTAGAGAACCGCGAAGATCGAGGCGATGAAGATGATCGTGGGCAATACCTGAAACGCGAAGATGAAGCCGGTCGAGGTTGACGCGTCAGCGAGTGGACCGAAGACGAACTTTGCCCCTTCGATCGTGAAGCCGATCAGCTTGTTGACGAGGTCCTTAATCTTCGAAAAGAAGAAGGCAAGCAGATTGAAGCGAAGAAAAAGAACCGCCGAGATGACCCCGTAGATGCTCCAGAGCAGCCGGCGAGAGGCGACCGGGATCCGGCGCGAGACGAGGACCATGACGATCGTGAGAATGATGAAGATCGCCATCCCTGCTGCCTGCGACATCCCGGGCGCAAGGAAAAGGAGAGCATTGGAGATCGGCACGCCCTTGAGAACTGCCACGGCCGTGACGATCTGAAGGACCAGGCCCCAGACGACGATTCGCATCTGGATCGCTCGCCGATTCGTCGAGAGTGCGAACGCGATCGCCATGATCAGGAAAAACCCGATCAGCGCGGAAAAACGCTCCATCGTTTTACTCCTTGGTTTGGTTGGTAGAGGACTTTTGGCCTTTTACAGACTGAGCCACAGGTAAGTCAAATGCATTCTCGACTACCCCATTCTCGAGATCGCCCCAAGAACCAGCGCCGTGAACTGTTTCTGCACGCGCGCGGTCGTATCCATGACTTCCTGATGCGTCAGTTTTTGCGGCAGGATGCCGGCGGCCATGTTCGTGATGCAGGAGATCCCGAGCGCAGGGATTCCCATGTGTGCCAGAGCGATGACATCCGGAACGGTCGACATACCGACAGCGTCGGCGCCAAGGGTTCGGAACATCCGTATCTCAGCGGGCGTCTCGTATGTAGGGCCGGAGAGCCCCAGATAAACGCCTTCGCGCAACTCGACTCCTTCGTCAGTGGCGGCACTTCGAGCGAAATCTCTGAGCTCCACTGGATAGGCGAAGCTCATGTCGGGAAAGCGCGGGCCCAGCTCATCAATATTCTTGCCGCGGAGCGGATTGACGCCGAAGAAATTGATGTGATCAGAAATCAGCATCAGGTCGCCGGGACGATACGCGGTGTTGACTCCCCCGGCTGCGTTCGTAACGATCGCCGTTCTGACACCGAGCCTGCCCAGCAACCGCGGAAGGAACAGCACCTGCTCCATCGAATAGCCTTCGTAGTAGTGAACCCTCCCCTGCATGATTGCGACGTCAATCACCCCCACCTTTCCAAGGATCAGTTTCCCCGAATGGCCCGCCACGGAAGATACGGGAGCGTCGGGGATGTCACTGAAAGGGATCACGACTTCAGCGTCGACGGCGTCGACAACGTTCCCAAGGCCGGATCCGAGGATCACGCCGACAGTGGGCGCAAGTTTCGAGCGGGACTGTAAGTACTTCAGCGCTTCGTTCAATTTCTCGAGCATGCGGCGGATTATAGGTCGAGATGGAAGCGATGTACGGCAACGTGCCGCGACCAAAGAGAAGAAACCATGGGTCGTCCCGAGCTTGGGCGTGAAGGACGGGAGGGGCTCCACCTCGCAAGCTTCTTTCCCTCGCCAGCCCACCCGCCGCCCGCTTCTGATGACACCGGTTCACTGTCTGATGTCGTTGAGCCGCGAAGCGGCGTAATCCCTCTCCCCGGCGGGGAGAGGGAAGCGAGCGGAGCGAAGCAGGGAGAGGGGCGTGAAAGTCTCGCCAGTCCTTCGAAAAGGGCGAGGTCTTCGTATCTCTCCCTACCCCTATAGGGGTAGGGAGGGCTGGTAGGCCCCCCCTCCCTACGAACCGTACGTGCGGATCTCCCGCATACGGCTCTCCGGTTGATGTTTCTCGTGTAGAGAGCGGATGAGCAGATCATGGGCCTCAGACATGGTGAAGAGACCCAGCTGCCGGAAGTAGGCATTTGTCCAGCGTTGATGATCGGCACCACGAGAGAGCCCTCGTCTACCTTGGCGCGAGCGAAGGATGCTGCGGAGTCGCCTCCGGATCCAGCTGTCGAGCTTCGGAAAGACGCGGTGACGACAGTGCTTGAAGTACTCGAACCAGCC
>DATLXH010000133.1:0-3369 GCA_035576005.1 Thermoanaerobaculia bacterium
CTCTGGTGAGAACTACGCGACCCCATCCGGGGTCGAACGGTCTTTCGCCGACGCATACCGGTGGTCGCTCGCTGACGCTCGCACCACCGGCTACCCTACGAGCCCCCTCCGGGGCCTAGATCCGCGAGGTAAAGTTAGCGCATATGCCCCGCGGGGAGAGGGGAGCGGGGAGCGCACGGGTTACTGGCGCTTGCCGATCAGGATCATTCCAGGACTCGCGTCGTCTATCTGCAGAATCTTGCCATTGGTCCGCCAAAAGAAGATCGCGGATGTGAGGCCTGACGAGATCGTGTCATTCGACTGGTCGACGGACGGGAAGTCGCTTCTTCTGGCTCGCGTACCCAACCAGCACGCACTCGTGCAGTTGAAGAACTTCCGTTAGCCCGCATCTCTCACAGCCTTTCGTCGTGAGTCGGCGGAGAGCGGCTTGGATGCAAGGCGCCCGACGGTTTCGCGACGAGAGCTAGTTGACACTACGTCGAACGAGCGAAACCGTTGTGCAACGAAGCAGGCAGGCTCCTGGCGCGATCGGGACCGATGGCTGTGCGAATGCCGTCGCAGGTCGATTCTTAGAAAAACCCTAGAACTCCGGGCTCCGCTTTAAGAACTCCGATCGATGAGAAGGCTATCTTCATGGTTGTTGTGATCGACCACTGGTGGAGACTCGAATGCGCGATCAACTAATTGCCATTTTCATCAGCCTTCACCCCTCACGTCGTTTAAGGAGCCCAGCGATGTCCCTCTTCAGAAAGCCAGGAAATTGTTTCAAATACGGATCGATGGCGGCGGCAGCTTTGCTGAGCGGAGTGATGATGTTCTCCACGCTCGCCTCAGCACAGACAGCTGCCGCTGCGGCCTCTCTGTCGCCCACAGGATTGAATCGCTGGACGACCAGTGGACCCGAAGGCGGCTCGGTATCCTCGCTCGTCACCGACCCGGCCGACAATCTGGTGTACGCGGGAACGCGGGGCGGGGTATTCCTCAGAACCAGCGCCGGATGGACAGCGGTCAGTGACGGCCTGCCGGATGTGGCCATCACGGCGCTGGCCATTGTCCCCTCCGTGCCGTCGTCCCTGTATGCCGGCACCTCCAGAGGCCGAGTGTTCCGGAGCACGAATCGCGGTGAGAGTTGGTCCGAGATCGAGAAACCGGCAACCGGGTTTGTCCGTTCCTTCGCAGTAGACATTACACGGCAAAGAGTTTACATCGCTACCCCGTCTGGTGTCCTGGTGAGCCAGGGTGAAGGTCAGCCGTGGCGGATCGTGCCGGAGCTCGTAGGGGAGGCGCTGAGTATTGCTGTCTCACCGAACGGAGTCGTGTACGCGCGGATGGCCCGGGAACTTCTAGGGAAATCGCTCTATGTCAGCACCGATGGTGGTGGGAGCTGGAGCTCAACTGACCTCCCTTCCCGCTCCGCGGCAGTGCTGGCGGCGAACCCGCTGAATTCCACGATCTATACCGCGGGGAGGGTAACCGTCTACGCCAGTGACGACGGCGGTAAGACGTGGAGAGCACTGCCAGTCCTGCCCGGTGTCCGGATTACAACGCTCCTCTCGGATGGATCACGCCTTTTTGCCGGGACCACCGACGGGCTGTATGTGCTGGAGTCGGGGGCTTCGTCGTGGCAACGGGTTGGCACGCTCACGACGTCAATCAGCGCGGTGACGATCACGTCGCAACGTCCCCAGGTAATTTACGTCGGGTCAGGTCTCTTTCCGCCGTCTACGAACGTTACAAATGGAGTCTTCCAGAAGACTGATGATGCTGCCTCAGATTGGAAGCAGGACAATCTGGGTCTCACTGCCGCGCAGGTAAGTGATGTAGCCGTCACGGGAGACCTCGACGCCCATGCCGCGACATCTGCAGGATTTTTTCAAACCAGACAAGGCGGGCTCAGCTGGCAGAAGTCCGCTCAGGTCGGTGAGCCCATAACGAGCATCGCCGCGAATCGACAGTCAGTTTATCTGGCTGGCGAGAAGGGAATCGAGAGAAGTGGGGACGGCGGTCAGACCTGGGAGATTGTCACGCCCCATAAACCGTCTTACCTGTGGGCGGTATCGAAAGGATCGCCGGAGACGGTGTACGCCAACCTCAGCTCCGTACTGTCTAAGAGCTCGGACGGAGGGAGGACCTGGAAGCCCGCCGAGGTCGGTCTTCCAAGAGACTTTTACTACGGCCCGCCCGGCTATGTTTACACCCGGGTGCTCGAAACAGATGGCGAGGCACCGGCCGTAGCCTACGTCGCCACTCCAGATGGGTTGTTCGTAACGAATGATGCTGGCGAGTCATGGCGGAGTCTCCTCAGTCAGACGTATCCCGAATACATTAGTGCGGTGGCCGCCCGCGGCCTCATCATCCACACCTCCCTGGACCCGTTCTCCTCAATCCAATTTGGGGAGAGACCGCGCGGAATCATCACCAGCCTCGATGGCGGGAAGAGCTGGTCTGACCCTCGGCTGACGGACGAGAGTGTGCAAACAATCGCCATCGATCCGGTCACCCCGTCGCGCAGCTACGCCGGTACCGAGAGTGGACACGTCTACCGGAGCGAGGACTTCGGCAAGGAATGGGTTCTTTTCAGCGAGGGTTTGCGGCTCGCTTCGGTTCGGCGGATTGAAATCAGTGACTCCGGCAAGCGGATTTACGCCGCAACTGACGGAGGGGTATTCGTCTATGAAATCGGCTCCACGCTGCTGTTCCAGCGTCTCCCTGACGATTCAGCCAGGCTGCCGCGCCTCCTGCGGCAGCTCTCCACCGCGGGCCGGAACCTGGCCTGCACGAGCTGTCTGGGTCCTGGCTTCGTCCTGCCTTCGGTCGGCACAGTGCAGGGCTCCGGCGGAGCGGTCTTCAAAACGGATGTGACACTGGCGAACTCGCGCGCGACCGAACAGGGAGTCACCCTCATGTGGTTGCCTCGGGGCAACCCCAGCGGCTCAACAGTTCAGACCTTTCGTATCACGCTGCCGCCATCCTCTGAAGACGGTGGTGGAAGCCTTACCCTCTCTGATATTGCCTCCGAGCTCGGTCTCGAGGGCTTCGGATCATTGGTCGTGATCGCAACGACCGAGACAGGTGAGCTCGACAACGCGGCGGACATCGACGGATTTGCCCGGGTGCGCTCCCCGTCCCTGTGCGGTCCCGGCTCTGTGTCACAGTCGCTGCCGGCGGTGTCCTCTCAAGCCTTCGGCCTGCAGAGGCGCGCTCGCGCATTGGGACTTGTCCACGAGTCAGGATCCCGGACCAACGTCGGCATCGTGAATCTCGATGGGGTCAGTCGCGAGTTCACGGTTCTCGTCAACGGGCAGCGGGCTTCGGAGCGCCTGACCGTTTCCGTACCTCCATTCGCTTCGGTGCAGACCGCCGTTCCCG
>DATLXH010000134.1:0-30822 GCA_035576005.1 Thermoanaerobaculia bacterium
TCAACCATGGTACTGCCCCATAGCCCGCATTTCTCTCAGTCTTTCCGCTATTCACTGCGGCAGGCAATGTCATCCCTGTAGCGAGCGAGGGATCTGGGGAGGGGGTCTTACGCTGTAAGTCATGATTCGGAATCGTTGTTCGTGCATGAGGCCCCCGCCCAGATCCTTCGCTCGACGCTTCTGATGACACGGTTCACTGTCTGACGTCGTTGAGCCGCGAAGCGGCGTAATCCCTCTCCCCGGCGGGGAGAGGGAAGCGAGCGGAGCGACGCAGGGAGAGGGGCGTGAAAGTCTCGCCAGTCCTTCGAAGAGGGCGAGGTCCTCGTATCTCTCGCGGCCCCTCTCCCGGTCGCTGACGCGACCACCCTCTCCCCGCCGGGGAGAGGGACTCAGCCCCTTCGGGGCGCGAGTTCCCGCTGTTCTCACGCTCGGGATGACCCTGTGGGTATTAATAGAGGTCTGTAAGAAATACGGGCTAAGTGGAAGTTGCACGGATGACGACGGTTGCAGGTGCCGAACAGTGGCTTTCCCCTCGTTCAACCACTGTAGACTCGCGGCCCCTATAAATCGATCTCGAGGCGAAAGAATGAATCTGAGAAATCTGCTGCAGCCGCACTACCCCGCCCTGCTGTTGATCCTCACCTTCGGTTCAGCATGCGCAACCTCAGTTCACCAACCCGCCATCTCCGACTCAAAGCCGGGCGCAGAAGCCAGTCGCAGCGCGCCGATCATGCCGTGGCGCGATTCGAGTCCGTACCAGTCGACCTACAAGCCGCTCCCTTCAACCGAGGTCCTCATCACGAACGCAACGATCCTCACCGCTGCGGGAAGCCGGATGGAAGACTCGTCCATTCTGCTGCGCGACGGAAAGGTCGCGGAGATCGGACGGACGATCAACCCATCGTCAACTGCGACCGTCATCAATGGTCGCGGCAAGTGGGTCACGCCGGGGCTCATCGACACCCACTCTCATCTCGGTGTCTATTCGTCGCCTGGAGTACAGGGTCTCTCTGATGGAAACGAGGCGACGGGTCCGAATACAGCGGAAGTATGGGCTGAGCATTCGGTCTGGCCTCAGGACCCGCAATTTCCACTCGCACTCGCGGGTGGTGTGACCACGATTCAGATTCTTCCCGGCTCCGCCAACCTCTTCGGCGGCAGGGGCGTCACTGTAAAGAATGTCGCTGCGCTTGACGTCTACGCGATGAAGTTCCCGGGCGCTCCGCACGGTTTGAAGATGGCCTGCGGCGAAAATCCGAAACGGGTCTACGGCACGAGAAACACCGCTCCATCCACGCGGATGGGAAACGTTGCCGGTTACCGCGCCGCCTGGCTCAAAGCGAAAAAATATGGCAAAGACTGGGAGGAGTACGGGCGGAAAGTCAGCAATGGGGATAAGGATCCGAAGCCGCCGGAGCGCGACCTTGAACTGGAAACACTTCTGGGCGTTCTCGAGGGAACGATCCTCGTGCAGAACCACTGCTACCGCGCTGATGAAATGGTGACGATGATTGAAGTGGCCAAAGAGTTCGGCTACCGGATTACCGCGTTTCATCACGCGGTCGAGGCCTACAAAGTTGCCGACGTTCTTGCGAAGAACAACATCTGCGCGGACGTGTGGGCCGACTGGTGGGGATTCAAGATGGAAGCATTCGACGGAATTCGGGAGAACGCGGCGCTGGTCCACAAGGCAGGGGGCTGCGCCATCATCCATTCCGATTCCGCTGAAGGAATTCAACGTTTGAATCAGGAGGCCGCCAAGTCGATGGCCGCCGGCAATCGCATGGGCATGGCCCTCAAAGAAGAGGATGCAATCCAGTGGATCACCATCAACGCCGCAAAATCTCTCGGGATTGGCGCGCAGACCGGATCTCTCGAACCAGGAAAGATGGCTGACCTGGTTGTCTGGAGCGGGAATCCGTTCAGCATTTACAGTCGCGCCGACCGGATCTACATCGATGGAGCTCTTGCCTACGACCGGAACGATCCCTCGCGGCAACCGCGCATGGATTTCAGTCTCGATCTGGCCGCAGATGTCGTCAGCAGCCAGGCGCTGCCGGAGGTGAACCAGTGAGATTGACGCGCACATTGCTTTTATCGCTCGCCCTGCTCGAATTTTCCACGGACACGCTCATCGCCGAAACCATTGCCATCACAGGCGCGACCGTTCATACGATGAGCGCGCAGGGCACTCTTCAGAACGCAACGGTCATTATCAGCAATGGACGCATCTCAGCGGTTGGCACGGCCGTCTCGATTCCGGCTGACGCACGTCGCATCAACGCCACAGGCAAGGTTGTGACGCCGGGCCTTTTCAACTCGCTGACGCAGCTCGGCATCGTAGAGGTCTCCGCGGTACCAGGGACCAGTGACACGTCAAGCGAGATCGATCGGATTACAGCGGCATTCGATGTCGCAGATGCGATCAACCCGCATTCGAGTCTCATTGCCGTAAATCGAATCGAAGGCCTCACCCGGGTCGTCGTGGCTCCGAATGCCGGCAAGACCGTGATTGCGGGGCAGGGAGCCGTCATTCACCTCGGTGGTCCCGGCGCCTATCTTGTCCGGGACAAAGTCGCGATGTTCGCTTTCCTTGGAGAGAAGGGGGCGGAGTTGACTGGCGGGGCACGCGGGGCCGCGATTCTCCGGCTGCGAGAAGCGCTCCAGGATGCCACCGACTTCGCAGCGAATCGACGCGCATTCGAGTCAGGAAACCGCCGCGACTACGCTCTCTCCCGTCTCGACCTCGAGGCACTGATTCCGATCGTACGCGGCGAACGTC
This sequence comes from Thermoanaerobaculia bacterium, assembly GCA_035576005.1. Classification (GTDB taxonomy): domain Bacteria; phylum Acidobacteriota; class Thermoanaerobaculia; order Gp7-AA8; family Gp7-AA8; genus DATLXH01. The sequence goes on from DATLXH010000134.1 coordinate 2,783, forward strand.
CGCTCGTCGTGAGCGTTCATCGCGCCAGTGACATTCTCGCTTCGCTCCGGCTGTCACGGGAGTTTTCGCTTCGCCTGATACTCGCGGGGGCAGGGGAAGGATGGAAGGTTGCACGAGAGATTGCTGCTGCGAAAGTTCCCGTCCTCATCAACCCCATTCACAACCTCCCCGAGAGTTTCGAGATCCTCGGGACGACCCTCGAGAACGCCGCGCGTCTTCATAAAGCAGGCGTCACGATCGCATTCATGACGGGCGACGCTCACAACGCGCGCAACATCAAGCAGTCGGCAGGTAGTGCTGTCGCTTATGGCCTCCCATGGAACATGGCACTCGCGGCAATCACATCCGTACCCGCGCGAATCTGGGGACTCGAAGATCGATACGGGACACTCGAGCAGGGCAAGGACGCCGATGTAGTCATCTGGGACGGCGATCCGCTCGAGGTCACGACATTCGCGGACGCTGTCTTCATCCGAGGGGTGCAGATGTCAATGGAAAGTCGTCAGACACGCCTGCGCGATCGCTACAAAGATCTTGCGACTCCACTGCCGCCTGCTTACAGCAAACAGCCGTGACACCTGCGCACCGTTGTCGCTCCAGATATGAAGCCAACACAGCACGATTTTCTCCAGAGACACCCATGAGCTCGACACAGCGCATGCCAGCGATTTTTTCGGGCACGGCAATCCGATGAATGCCATTCTCGAAAATGACTACACAGCGATGTGGTCCCATGTGGGCCGGACAGTTCCGCGACCCAAAGCGATTGTCGTCATCTCCGCGCACTGGTATCTCCCCGCGACGCTCGTGACCGCGATGGAGTCGCCGCGAACCATTCACGACTTCGGCGGGTTTCCTCGCGAGCTTTCTCAGTTTCAATACCCCGCGCCTGGAGATATCGGAGTTGCGCACCGCGTTCGGGAACTGCTGGGAACCACAGAGGTCGGACTCGACGAACGCTGGGGTCTGGATCACGGCACATGGTCTGTTCTCTGTCACGTCTACCCCGCTGCGGATGTGCCGATTGTTCAACTCAGCATCGACGAGCGGCAGCCAGCACCATTTCATTACGAGCTTGGGCGACGTCTCGCGACTCTGCGGGATGAGGGAGTGATGATCATTGGAAGCGGCAACCTCGTCCACAACCTTCACTCGTACGCATGGGGACGGCATCCGGCCGAGCCATTCGACTGGGCGCTGCGCTTCGAGCAGAATGCCCGGGCTTTAATCACAGCAGGCGACTTCATCCCGCTCGTCGACTACGAGTCGCTCGGACACGACGCGTTACTATCAGCACCTACCCCGGATCACTACCTTCCACTCGTGTACGTTCTTGGCGCTGCCCAGCCCGGCGAGAAGGTCTCGTTTCCAGTGGAAGGAATCGATGGCGGCTCGATCTCCATGCTCAGCGTACAGTTTGGCTGATTGCGAACAACTCGAAACGAACAGCCCGGCGCGGCAATTGCTCCTCGATGCCGACGATAAGAACTGGAGGAATTCATGAACGTAAGAATGTTGGAACCGATGCTTCGCAACGCAACGATCAAAGCAATTGATGGGATCAGCAAGAAAGCATCCGAAGCAGAGGACGCGACCGAGAACGCGGTGAACAGATTGCTCCGACGTTGGAATCAGATGGATCAGGACGAAAAAGAGCAGGTCGTCGGGATCGTCATCGCAACGGCCACAACCGCCGTCGGTGCGATCGCCGCATTGAAGGCCGCGAGAAAGAACAAGACCAAGCCGGTGAAAGTCGCCATGAAGAGGATTTCGAAGAAAACCGACTAGCTGCCTGGCTGGAGCCGGGAAGCGGCGTGTCCCTCTCCCAGCCGGGGAGAGGGAAGCGAGCGAAGCGAGGGTGAGGGGCGTAAAAGTCTCGAGAGTCGCTGTTAGAGGGCGAGCTCCCAGGGTATCTCGCAGCCCCTCTCCCGGCCGCCGCCGGGAGAGGGCAGCGTCCTGGACCCCTAGACGAATGCGCCACACGCGGCGCCGATGCCGCCTTAAACTCTATCCGTGGAGCCAGTGCACCCGTCAAGCGTCGCTTTTCCCCTCCGAGGCGAGTGGACCGCCCTTCAAACGCCGGCCGAACGGGTGCCGAGTCACGGCACCGACTTCTTCGGTCAGCGTTATGCCTTTGACTTTGCCCGGCTGCAGGGGAAGTTCCCGAAACATTACAGCGCACCGATTCACCGCCATCTTCTGGGTCGGGTACACGTTGAAGAGTGCTACGCATGGGCGCAGCCGGTGTTCGCGCCTTTTGCCGGAAGGGTCGTCGCAGCCGGAGACGGCTGGCCGGATCGCGAACGACTCAACTTCCTCGGCGATTTGTTCAGGAGCACTCTTTCGAAGAACGCCACCGTCGACGATTACCGGCCCCTCACGGGAAATTACATGATGATCTCGGGCGCACCCGGGGTTGCCTTGCTGGCGCATCTTCGTCGCGGGAGCGTGCGCCTCTCGGCAGGCGAGACCGTGGCAGAAGGTGAGCAGATCGGCGAGGTGGGCAACTCAGGGAATTCGACGACTCCGCACCTCCACTTTCAGGTCATGGACCGTCCGAACCCATTCGAGGCTGAAGGTCTGCAATGCAGCTTCCAGCGATACGAGACCTTTCGCGACGGAATCTGGAGCGAAGTGCGCGACGGGATTCCCGGCGCCTTCGAGCAAATCCGGTTCCTGCCCGATGATTCGATTTCGACGGTGTCCGACAAGAGGGTCGTGCAGAAGCTATGAACTACCTCTATGAACTCCACGAAAAAGTGGTAGGCGCTACCGGACTCGAACCGGTGATCCCCACCGTGTGAGGTGAGGCTAGATTCGGCGATCTTACACACAATCTCGCTTGCTTTGATCGTCCGGTCCGCACCGTTCTACAGCAGTTGAGCATCACGGTCACGTCCTGCCGTCGGGGGAGGCGCAAGATTCTCGAGGCAGGAGCAAACACCTTCCCTGCTGTGATGATGAGAAGCGTGGTGAGAGCGCCGAAAAAGATTGGGGCCGAGGGGAGTGTGGCTTGCTTGCGACTGCGGAATTGCCTCGCCCGAGTGCGATGAAGCTTCTGGTGAGACCGCAGCCGAGCGTTCTTCAAGAGGCCCGGCGGTCCGTCTCATGCAGTGCTGGAGGTGAACGCGTCATGACAGTCCGTTATCGTTCAAAGCAAAAACGAAGCAGGCGCCGGCTGCTGATCGGCTCGTCGATCGCTGCCGGTTCGATGGTGACGATTTACGCGGCAGCGATGAGGGACATGGCTCGCGAGCGCGCGGTGCGGAAGTACCTCGGCGATCAGCTCTATACGGAGATTCGAGGAGCGGGCACTCCGCTCGTATTCCTGGCCGGTCTGCAAGGTTCGACGCGCTATTGGGGCGATGCCTTCGACGCGCTCGGCTTCGGCCGCTCGCCGTGGCCGGACGACATTGCGTACACACTGGAAGACCACGTCGAGGCGCTGCATCGAACCCTCGTCGCGAAGGGCGCCGCGGCAAACGTGACGATCGTCTCTCACTCCTTCGGAACACTCATCGCAGCCCGATACGCCGCTCGATACCCCGATGAGGTTTCCGGCGTCGTCATGCTCGGCACGCCAATCTTCGCGAACGAAGTCGAGGCCCGGGAGCGAATCCGGAAGATGACGATGATCGGTGCGCTCTTCATGCTCAACAATACCCTGGCAAACCTTTCCTGCATGGCTATGTGTGCCTTCCGGCCTCTGTTGCAACGCCTCCTGCCAGCCTTGCGGCCTCGGCTCGACCCTGCCGTTGTCGCGGATTCCGTATTGCACGACCTTCCGGCCATCGACGGTGCGGTCAATCGCATTCTGCTCGAAGAGCGGGTGTCAGACGATCTGAAGCGTATCGGCGCGAAAGCGGTGCTGATTCACGGACGCGCCGACGCGGTAACTCCACTGGAAGATGCTCGACGGACCGCAGCAGCGACGGGGGCGATGCTGATCGAGGTCGACGGCAACCATCAGCAGTACTTTACCGACGGGATCGAGCCGATCCGTCGCGCCATCAACAGTCTGGAAACATCTCAGTCCCGTTCAATGCAGTGCACGAAGTACAACGCAGTCAACGAGGAGAAATCATGAAGAGATCCGTAACCGCCGCCGCACTCACGTTCGTCACCCTGATCGCGCTGTCCGCCGCTGCCTGCAGTCCGGGCGGAATGATGAACGACGGCAAGATGATGAACATGAGCAACGATCCGAAGATGATGCAGCAGATGATGGATCAGATGATGAGTGATCCGAAGATGATGCAGCAGATGTCCGAACAGATGATGAAGAACCCGGAGCAGTGCATGCGCATGGCGGACCATATGACGAAAAATCCGGAGGCTTGCCGCAACATGATGCAGGCCATGGCCAGCAAGATGGATCCCGCAGCGTCGCAGCAGATGATGGGGCATTGCGATGTAATGATGAAGAATGCAGGTTCGGCCGCGGCGGTATCATCGTCCGCTTCCGCGCCTGAGGCTTCGGTTGCTGGCGTGCAGGAAATCACAGTCAACGTCAGTGGCAGCGGCTTCTCGCCGGATTCGCTGAGCGTGAAAAAGGGTCAGCCCGTCCGGATCAGTTTCAAGCGCGACGATCAGCCGACGTGCGCTGACGAGGTCGTCTTTCCGGCACTGAACATCCGCAAGAAACTCTCGGCCAACCAAACTACGATCGTCGAGTTGACGCCGCAGAAGGAAGGTCCACTCTCCTTCGTGTGCGGGATGAACATGATGAAAGGGACGCTCGTCGTCCAGTAGGAGATCCGAATGCGTCCACAGACGTCACGGATGAGATGGGGCGCCTTCGTGCTCCTTGTTGCGGTCATGCATTTTGCGTGGGAACTGGCGCACAGTCCCTTGTTCGCTTCGATGCAGGGTTTGCCGGTCCTTTCGGCCACGCTGCTTTGCGCCCGCGCAACACTGGGCGATCTGGTGATTACGGCGTTTGCTTTCGTCTTAGCCGCGGTAGCGGCACGGAGCTTTCACTGGCCGGCAAAGAAGCGACTGGCGTCTGCTGCGGCAGTATTCGTTCTGATCGGAATCGCGGTCACAGCAGGCTATGAAATCTTCGCAATACGGACCGGCAGGTGGCAATACTCGGAGTCGATGCCGACGATCTTCGGGATCGGTCTGTCGCCGCTTCTGCAATGGCTGTTGCTGCCGCTCGTGGAAATCGCCGCGTTCCGATTTCTCTGGAGGCCAGAGCCAGGCGGTCCTGTTTAGTCGGTACCGGAGTTGAACTGGTCGTGGGGCGTGAGTCACAACACGGGCCCTTGCCGCGAGCGCACTCCACTAAGGTCGCGGAGGCGGCCTCAGCCCGGCCATCGTGACGGCGACGAGCCGGCGAACCGCGGCTTTCGATGGCAGGCTGCTGGCGGCTGTTAGAGCGTGTAAACAGTAGCTCGCAAGCTCTTCCGGCGCGACATCATCCCGAAGGTCTCCAGCCTGTGCGCCCTCGGTCAGCAGGTCCCGGATGAAGTGGAGGAGCTGATGCTGCGCCCGAGCTACGTGCGCCCCGCGATGAAGGAGGGCCGCGAGCTCGGTGTCGTGGTGCTCATGGGATATGAGCGCGAAAGCTTCGAGCACGGCCTCGAGCCGAACGCCGGCATCTCCGGGTTTGTCCCGGACCCTGGCAAGAAGTTCGAGGTGTCCTGTGACCTGACGCTCATGCCAGGCGGCCAGGATCGACATGACGTCCGGGAAATACTTGTATAGCGTCGCTCGACCGATGCCGGTCTCCTTCGCGATCTGCGACATCGTCACCGATGCCAGCCCGTGCCCGGCCACCAGGGACGCAGTAGCGTCCAGCGTCGCGGCGTGCACCGCACGGCGGTGCGCCTCGATCGTATTGTTCCAAAGTTTCGGCACCACCCCAGTATACGTAGTGACAACGTCGAGACATGATGAATTGACATCGACATAGTGTCTCGAATAAGATTCCTACGATGCAGGCGAACCGCAACAACGACGCAGGAGGGCAGCAGAGCACTCCGCCATGGGTGAAGGTGTTCGCGGCCATTGCGATCCTGATAGTCCTGCTGTTTGTGCTATCGCTCCTGTTCGGCGGTGGCAACCACGGCCCGGGCCGCCACAAACCTGCCGGACTCGGCGAGCTCACGACATCTGAACCTGTACGCGGATGACGATGACGCCACTCGTGCGTAAGTTCGCGCTGATTGCGCACATCGTTTCCTCGATCGGTTGGATGGGCGCGGCCGCTGTGTATCTCGCGCTCGCCGTCGCCGCTCTGACCAGCAAGAACGTGCAGACCGTGCGGGCCACGTATCTGGCGATGGAGTTGGCCGCGTGGTACGTCATCGTTCCCTCGAGTCTGGCCTCGCTGCTTACCGGGCTCATCGTCTCCCTGGGCACCGTGTGGGGCTTGTTCCGGCACTACTGGGTCATTTTCAAACTGTTTCTGAACCTGTTCGCCATCACGATTCTCCTCATGTACATACAATCCATCGGCTCATTTGCAAGGATGGCAGGAAAGGAGACCCTGTCGAGCGCCGATCTGAGTCTGCTCAGGCGTCCCACGCACGTCGTCCATACGAGTGGCGCGCTGCTGGTGCTGCTCATTGCGACCACACTATCGGTCTATAAACCACAGGGCGTGACCCCGTACGGGATCCGCAAACGACGCGAGGAGCGTGCAGCGCAGGCAACCTGAGAATCGCTCCTGCTTGCGCTCGGTCACCGTCATCCCGATTCCGCACTTGACCCTCGAACTGTTCAAGGTTTTGGCTGATGAATCGGCGACGCCTGATTAAGTGCAACCTTGTGATCGGGATGCATCCGCGTGCGAGAATAGCCACATGATGCGTATCCGGCCCTCGCTACCGCTGCTTGTTACGATGATCTTCGCGACCCCTCTGATCGCACACGATACCTGGCTCGCGCCGGGCCAGTTCCGTGCAGCCCGACCGGGGCGCGTCACGCTGTCACTCTCGAGCGGCATGGAATTCCCGAAGCTCGATCACGCCATCGCCGCCGATCGCGTCGAGACGGCGAGATGGCGTTCGTCGCGCGGAACCGGCACTCTCCCGGCAGGTACGACAGGAGCACAAGCGCTCGAGTTTCGTGCGGATGCAGGCCCAGGTGTGACGGCTTTCTCTGTCGTGCTTCACCCGCGCCCGTCCAAGCTTAAACGCGAGCAGGTACGCGAGTACGTGCACCATCTCGGGATTCCCAACGCCGATGCCGTCTATGCGGAATGGGAGCGTTCGTCCACCATGGAGGAGACCGGCTATCGCTACATGAAGTACGCGAAGACATTCGTTCGCACAGGGGCCGCCGGCCGGGCACGTGTCTGGACCGAGCCGGTCGGAATGCGTCTGGAGCTCGTGCCGCGGAATGATCCGACCTCTCTCGTTTCCGGCGCCACTCTCGAGGTTCTGCTCCTCGGTCGAGGCAGGCCTCTCCCGCATTACCCGGTGACGCTGGTCCAGGAAGGTGCAAATGAGCCGATCGCGTCCAAGACGGACTCCGAGGGCCGCGTACGTCTCGCTCTGTCGAATGCCGGGCGGTCCATGCTCCGCGCGACGACGCTCGAGGCGTCGGCACAGAACGCGACGGCATGGGACGTTCACTTCACGACGCTGACCTTCAACGTCGCGCCGCGGGGGAATGACATTCCCGGAGACAGAGGTGATCCATGACAAATTTCCCTGCTTCGCTCGGACTCACGACGGCAGGACGTGATCGTGACGCTCAGTTGCTGTAGAACGTTGCCGACCGGACGATTAAAGCAACCGCGATCGTGCCCAGGAGCGCTACCTCGAGGAGGCGCTAGATTCTCGAGGCAGGAGCGAACGTCTTCCCTGGCGACATCAGCAACCGTAACGAACCCTGCCTGAGGAATGTCGATCGATCCGGCACGCGCAGGCCAGGGCGCACACCTGCCCGGTGTCCTCATGGGCGAGTAGAACGCGAGGAATTACCGCGCGATTAAAGTCCGACAGTCATCGCACTGTTTTCCGCGGACGGCTTCCAAACCTTCTTTCACGATGATCGGCACCATCACAAGCGCGGCCAGCGGGTCGGCCCACCACCAGCCGGCGAATGCGTTCAGCAGCAAGCCGCCCAGCAGAATTGCGGACAGGTAGGTGCAGATCTGCGTCTGAGTGGCGTCGGCGTTCAGGGCCGCGCTACCGATCGACCGCGCCACACGCCGTTTCGCGCGTACCAGAAGCGGCATCACTACAACCGACACAGCCGCCAGAACGATGCCGACAACGCTCTCATCGGGTGCTTCACGGCGGACCAGCGATTTCACGGCGTCAACCGTGACGTAGAGACCCAGGACGAGAAACGAGATGCCGACGATTCTCAAAGCGCGCCGCTCGATCCATTCCCGACGGCTCTCATCAGCGTCGCTGTAGAGACGCCAGAGAAGCACGCATCCGGATAAGACCTCGATCGCGCTGTCGAAGCCAAAACCCACGAGAGCTACACTTCCGGCGACAAGGCCTGACGCGATTGCGATCAGCCCCTCGAGACTGTTGTAGCCCACCGTGAAGTACTCCAGTCGGCGGCCACGTCTGACCTGCATCGGTCGCTCCTCGGGTGAGCGGAGAGGGGAGGCGGCTACTTCCACGCCACTGACCACTCGTGCAATTGCTGGAGCTCGATCGAAAACGTTCGCGACGCGGCATTCAGCACGTCGAGAGCCCCCTTGGATTTGACGTTCGCTGCCGCATCGTTTGCGTAGGTCAATGCACATTGTCTATGCGCGATCAGCGCATTCAGGACATTCTTATCCGAAGCCTGTGGAGCGATGGCAAAGTTACTCTGTGCGCAAGTCGGAAGCACAATCTGTCTGGGCTCGGTGCCGAAGGACGATCGCCACGCCTTGATCTCGTCGCTCCTCAGCGTGTGCGCGTGCAGAGCCTTCTCCGCAAACGCGCTCAACTCCTTCTGCCCGGTCCGAAACTTCGCCTGCTCCTCCCTCTCCCGCCGGGAGAGGGGAGCGCGCGTGATGCAGCCATCTGCTTCACATTCCATTGGATTACGATGCATTCAGAAGGCCATTGTCAGAGCCAGGCGAAACGCCCGAGGCTCAACTGGATGTGTGTGCCATTCTCGTTGGTTACAAAGTGAATCCCTTCCATCACGTATCCTTTTGTGAGGGAGAACGATCGTTGCACGAGATCAAGCGCGTCTGATCACTGTTTACCCTCCTGGAGCACGAGCCGGCGATTCGAGAAGCTCGAGGAGGACTTCGTTTCCGGACGTGATGTAGCCCTGATGATCGACGGGAAGAACGACGACCTTCGCGCCCGTCGCAGCAGCAAGTTCCCGGATGCGCGGCAACGGGGTCACACGATCTTGGGTACCGTGAACGAATGTGACCAATCGTCCCAGCTTCATGACTGGTGTTGCGATCGGTTTTGTCAGAAGGACATTCTGGATTGCGCCATTGATCGAAGGCCAGTCGTGCAGAACTGCGTCCTCCAACACCTCGGGGGAGTTCTTGCGCGCGAACTTTGGCAGGATTCGCCGAAACAACGGACGAAATGCGCCCATGGTCAGACAGGCCTCCCGGGCGAGCAGTGGGTTGAGTGAGAACGCCGCTGCCAGTTCCGACATGTCGTGAATGCGCTCGCGCGCCTCGGACTCGTTTCGAAACACCGGCGCGCCGAGCAGGTAGACATCGCGCATTTCCCCGGGATAGCGTGCGGCATACTCCGCCGCAACGATTGCCCCGAAGGAGTGCGCCACGATGGTGACCTCGCGGGTCGCTCCTTCGGCGACGAGTGTGCGGCGTAACCACGCGAGATGATCCTCGAGTGCCGGCTCTTTGAGCGGCCAGGGCGATTGACCGAAACCGTAGAGATCCACATAGATCAGCCGGCGACTGATTCGGATCGACTGGAGCTTGTTTCCCCAGTACCTCGTCGACCCCTGAAGCCCCGCGATGAAAACGATCGGAGGCCCTTTCCCTTCGACACGCCTGAAGAGCTCATCACCGAGGTATGCGCGCTTTCCTCGCTCCGATCGAATATTCGTCCAGGCCAGGACCTCGACGAGGCCAAAGAACGCCGCAACGAAGAGAAGCGCTACGACGACGCCACGTTTCAACTTCCTTGCTGTCTTCCCGTTCATCAACGCGCTCGACGTTCAGTACCTTCGTGCGCAGAGGCAACAAGTGACATCAGGCCGACTTTGCCATTTTCCGACAGGACTCCGCACATCGCCGGCAGGCTTCCGCGCACCGCCGCAACATATCGGCATGAGCACCCTTGTGCTGCGCGGCCATCCGCTCGCACTCATCGGCGCAGCGATCGCAGAGCTCCGCGCAACGATCGCAGACGTTGAAGTCGCTGCCGCGTGCCATCAGCTGAGCGTTGGTGATACAAACATCCGCGCAATCGCGGCAGAGCTGGATGCACTTCGCCATCCCCGGCATGTCCATGCGGACACATTCGCCGAAGCACTCCTCGCATGACTTCGCACAATCCAGGCATGCCTTGATGCAACTCTCCATTTCCTTGTGCTGTTCCGTGTGACTCATGAGGATTCTCCTTTCATCGAGATTCGTTTGAGAGCGAAAAGGATGCAGACCGCGCGCCTGGACTGTTTCATGATGCTCAATGAGAAACGCGACCAAGAGCTCGCAGGTCGCCGCCCTATGCAAAAAGTTGCAGGCATGACCGTCTTTCCCTGTTTCTGGACCGCCTAACTAGTTCCTGTCCAGAAACGTGTGATATTGCGGAGCGCTGTTGCTGCAGCGAGTGTTTAGTGAGCCAGTGTAACTGTGAGTCGAGCCCAAACCAACGGCAAACCAGCAGAGTAAACCATGCTTGCCGGATCGTGAGGCGGCTCGAGGGAAAGCTTCCGCCAATCTGGTAGAACGAGTCCCGCTCGACGGCGACTTACACACGTTGGGTTTACGTCTGAAGCTGGTGACGTGCGATGACCAGAAGGTTGAACGATAGGACCGAGCTCCAGACATAGCTCTTGAATGAGCCAAATGATTTCCAGGTGCAGCGATCCAGGCCAAAGCTTCGTTTCAGAAACGAGATCGTCGCTTCGATTCCCGCTCGAAAGTCCCGCAGCTTCCTGTAGACCCATGTGCTGCGAGCCATGTCGGGAATGGTTAGATTTCTGGCCTTGGTGAAGGCCACGTCCTTCACACCTTTACTTTTGATCGCTTCGAGATTTGGCCGCGAGGTGAAGCCTCCGTCATAGGCCGCCTGGCGTGGTGCCTTGCCGGTGATCTCGATGTGGCGGTCGATCATGGTTTCGGCCAGGGTTGAATCAGCCGGATTTCCGTCGAGTACTGTGCAGTCGAAAATGAGACTCGATTTCCCGGTGCTACCCGATCTCGAAGGAAGGAACGCGGAGGGCCAGCCCGTAGTCAAGATCGAGGCGAAACTCGGAGCCCCGTTCGGGCAGGGGCAGCTGGAATCCTACGTATCTGCGCTTTGCGACGGCGGACGGGGTGGCGCATTGCTTATTGTCGTGCCGAAGTCACGGCTAGAGGAGATCACCGGCCACGCCAGCGCGCACTTCGGAATCGCGGGTGCCGGGCCTTGGCGAATCATACGTGCAGCCGTCGAAATACCTTGCTCGGTCGTTACCTGGGAGGACCTGTTGGAGGCACTTTCTGCGGTCCCGTCCGAGCGGTTCCGAGATGACCTGAGTCAATTTCGGGCCATGTACCGGGTCTTCAATGGCGACGACATGGAACCACTCACGAGTGACGAGCAGGTCTTGGCCTGGCGCGACAGGGAGGCGTGGTGGGAGCTATTAGTGGAACACGCTACGCGCGCGCTTATAGTTCCAGACGATCGCGTACTGCCCTTCGGCGTGGAAGGTGGTGCTCAGCCATACCGGCGGCGGTACGTTTGCCGCCCTGTGTTGCAGGTAGATTCCTGCTATAGCGTCGGCACAAGGGACCCATTCCAGAATCACCAGATGCCGATTTGGCTTCGCTTCCATAGCAACACCGGCCACTTCGTCGAGATCGCGGATAGGCTCGAACGCTCTCCGCTTGGCGCAGTGGCCGTCCGCAGCCAAAATCATCTGTGGTTCCCGCTAGCGGTGCCGCTGAACTCAGATCGTGCGACGATGATCGGGGCCTTGGTTGCGCAAGTGGAGCGAATCGTAGCCGTCGCCTACCCGCCGGCGGCGGCGCTAGCGCCGCACCCCCATCGATGAGCATGGAAAGATTCTCCGACCATGTCCGCGCACTTGTCGAACGCGAGCGTTGGACTTTCGCCAAGACAATGCCTGAGTGGCCGCACGAACCAGCGGCGAACCTATTGCTGGCACACTGGCTGAGCTACTAGAAGCCTATGAACCGGTTACCTCGCTCGAAGTAGTTGCTCGCCACTGACAGCAGTTATCAGAAATCACACGACTCACATATTGGTATCTTCATCTTCACTAACAGCAAAACTAGCGCGAAAACTAGCGGGGCTCGAATTGTGAGGGAGTTTAGCCATCCGACGCCGCCGGGAGAGGGGTTGACCAGCCGCACCGCTCCAATCAGTTCCCGCTCACCACGGCGATCGAGTAGTTGTCTCCCTCGAAGTATTTTTTGGCGATCGCCTGCATCTGTTCCATGCTGATTCCTGGAAGAAGCGTCAGCAGGCGGTCGGTAAAATCGAGGCTCAGCCCGAACATCCACTTCTCTGCGATATCCGCTGCGTGCGATCCGTTTGTCTGCCGCGCAATCAAGGTCGATCCCGCAACGTATGCCTTTGCGCGCTCCACGTCTGCAGCAGAGAATCCACCCTTATCGAGTCGCTTGAACTCATCGACAAGAGCTTTCTTCGCCTCTACTTCTTTTGACGCTTCGCCCGCCAGGTACCCAAGGAACACTCCCGCCTCGCGCTGCGTGGACTCTCCCCCGAACACGGTGTACGCGAGCGAGCGGTTTCCACGCAACTCAGCGAAGAAGGTGCCGGCCAGCCCCGAGATCACGCTCTCGAGAAGGCGCAACTTCGGCCAGTCTTCGTTCGTCATCTGAGCTCCGGGGTAAGCCACAGCGATGGCTGATTGCTTTCGCTTCCGGTACTCGACCGTTTCCATCCTCGACTGTGGCGGTGTCACCTGCGGGGTCGCAACAGCCTTGACCGATCGTTTTGCCAACTTGCCGAAGCTGGCCTCAGCAAGCTTTCTCGCCTCAGCCGCGGAGATGTCACCAGCCATCACAATCAACGCATCGTCCGCGACGACCCACCGCTTCCACCACGCCACCAGCGCCTCGCGCTCCACTGCGGTAACTGAGCTGGCAAAACCGCTCGAGGGCAGGCCATAGGGATGGTTCCCGTAGTAGGTCGCATACAAAAGCTGGAGCGGCCGCTGCTGCGCTGAGTCAGCCGCCCGTTTGATGGCGCCGAGCTGAAGATGCTTCTCCTCGTCGAGATCTTTCTGAAGGAATGCGGGGTTGAGCAGAACATCGGAGAGCACGTCGAGCCCGGCTGTCAGGTTACGAGACAGGATCCCAAGCTCCAGGCCGAAATAATCCGGCAGGTTCGTCGTGGTGATCTGGGTCCCGAGGTACTCGATCTCCCGATTGACCTGCTCCGCGTTACGCGTTCGCGTTCCACGACGCATGACGCGCATCATCAGGTCCGTCGTCCCGGCGTTGAGACTGCTCTCGCCGATGCGGCCACCGCGGAAGTAGACGGCCGCGACGACTGACGGCGCTCCGGGACGCTCCTCAACGACCAGGGTCGCGCCGTTGGAGAGTTTCATCTCAACCGGTTTCCGTGTTTCCTTTGCTCTTCCAACCGACCTGGATGCGCTCGTGAGAGCAAGCTCCTTCTCGCTCCGGAGCTCATTACCTCCACGAGCCGCCGTGACCAGCGGCAGGACCTCCTCGCGGCTTCTCTTTTTCGCTCCGGTCGGCTGGTAGTGGTAGAGGGTGAGGTTCTCGTCGCGCAGGTACTTCGCTGCGACCGCCTGAATCCGGGCGGGGGTGATCCCGGCCAGCCTCGCCAGACGGGTTCCCATCCCGCGGTAGCCAAAGTTTGCTTCCGCGTAAGAGAGGGCCTGCGCCTGCCCCAGAACGCTCTCGAGCCCGAGGATCAGGTCTGACTCGATCTGGTTCCGGGCTAGCTGCAGCTCATAGTTAGTAGGCCCGTGCGCGGCCAGCCTGGCTACTTCGCGCAGCATGCGCCGGTCGACTTCGTTTCTATTCTTCTCGTCAAAGGAAGCCTGCAGCACGAGCATGCCGACCTCCTCGAACGCGTAGTTAGAGGCATTCACCGTGCTCGCTGCATCGGGACCGATCACGCCGCGGTAAAGACGTGACGAGCGACCGCCGCCGAGGATCTGTGTCAGTACCTCGAGCTCGACATCATCCTGGGCTCCGACCGGAGAGGTGTGCCACCCGAGCACGCTGTACCCGGACTGCATGTCGGCGCTCGACTGGCCGAAGCGAAACTCCTTCTGAGCGGGCTCCACCGGGCCGACCATCTTCTTGAGAGCTCCCTTCGGAAGCTTGCCGAAACTCTCGGCTACAACGGTCTGAACCTGTCCCGGCGTCACATCTCCAGTCACGGTGAGAATGATGTTCTCCGGGCGGTATAGCGTCTGAAAAAAGTCATAGAGATTCTCGCGCTTGATGTTGCGCAGTACTTCGTTTGAGCCGATCCGCCACCGCTTGACGCGGTGATCCGTGAACGCCACTGCTAGCATTCTCTCGATCGAGACTGCCGGAGGATTGTCGAGCTTCCGGTTCGACTCCTCGATCACGACTTCTGATTCCTTCTTGAGCTCCGCTGCATCGAACAGCGGGTTCATGATCGCGTCCGCCTGAATCTCGATTCCCCGCTTGAAGTTCGCGGCCGGCAGGACGAAGTAGTAATTCGTCGAATCGTAAATCGTCCCGGCGTTCGTCTGGCCGCCGACGCTGCTCAACTCCTGGGAGATCTGTTCGGCCCCGGGGAAGCTCTTCGAACCTTTGAAAAACATGTGTTCGAAGAGGTGAGCCATCCCCGCTACCTCGTCCGGCTCGTGAAAGTAGCCGGCCTTGACCCATGTATTGATCGCCACAACTCCTGTTCCAGGCTGTGGGCGGACGAGAAGCGTCAGGCCGTTTGGCAGAACCGTACGCTGCACCGAACTGAGGAAGGAGTCGAGAGCGGACTTGGAAGGTTCGGCCGCGGTGAGCCTTGTGGTCATCATGAGGAGGAAAGACAACGAGAGGACGGCACGACGCGCATTCGAGCTCATTAGATACTCCAGGACAGAAGTTGTGTCGATCTCAGCGGAAAAGAAAACGTTGTACCAGAATCAATCCAGCTCTCTCGGTCAACAAATAGAGGCAACCGACAGACAAGAGTGTCTGTCCTACGCACAATCTTGCCCTTTATGCTGAGAACCCGTGAGTACGATCCACTCGAGCTCTCCCGATAAATGGAAGGTCGGGATGGCCATCCCGTCGAGGGGATCAGCAAGCGGATGGCCGAGATGACCTGACCCGCACTCTCATAACCCTAACCCGCATTTCTCACAGACCTTCGCCGCGAGGTGGCCGAGAGCGGCCTGGATGCGAGGCGCACGAGGGGTTTCGCGACGAGAGCATAGTTGACATTGTCTCGAGAGCAACCGGGGCGGGTGTAGGGACGCAGGGCCTGCGTCCGGCACCCAGACATTCGTATCAGGATTTCTGCATCACGGCATGAACCCTCGTCCAAAGCGATGGCCGACGACAATCTTCTCGGTCAGGGACAGGGTACAAAACGCACGCCGTGCGTCCCTGCATGCAATCCGCGGCGGGAATGTCCGCGATTCGCAGGCGTTGACGGGCTTCATGGTGTTTCAGGACAGTCTCGCCCGCGTGGTCGCCGAGGAGGTTCGTGCGCGTGGCGATCGTTACTTCGAGGGAGGCC
The DNA here is from genome assembly GCA_035576005.1 of Thermoanaerobaculia bacterium. Taxonomy (GTDB): domain Bacteria; phylum Acidobacteriota; class Thermoanaerobaculia; order Gp7-AA8; family Gp7-AA8; genus DATLXH01. Next base: position 18,625 of record DATLXH010000134.1, read on the forward strand.
GAGTCGTCACCTGCACCAAGGTCGGCGAGCTCGTTGAAGCAACCGTCCGCGGTTCCGATCTTTACGATGTGGACGTCTTTCTCGATGAAGGATCGCTCGAGGTTCGATGCGATTGCTTCTTCTTTTCCGATCGTCGCGAGCTCTGCAAACACATCTGGGCCGTCTTCTGTGAGATGGAGCGGCAAAAGATGACGCCTGCTTCGCGCGTCGACTTCATCGCACTCCTGGACGAAGAAGGGAGCGTGCTCGACGAGATCCCCCTCCAGAAATACGTCGTCCCCTGGCGTGTCGCAACCCCGCTGCCCGAATGGAAAAAACTCCTTGCTGTCATCCCGAAAACCGAGCCGGCAGGCCCCGTTACCTTTCCGTTTACAGGCGAGATTCTTTACGCAGTGGACCTCCACGGAGCGGCAAGGGTTCAGAAGAACGTTCGACTCGTCGCTCTGTCACGAACACGCAAAAAGAGCGGCGAGTGGTCCAAACCGCGGGAGTTACGAGTCAGCCTCGCGCAACTCGACACCCTGCCCGACGCCGACCGCGAGACCCTCGGCTTACTCAATTCCCACGGGTACGACTACGGGCACGCGATCGAATCCAACTACGTGTTGCGTGCGTCGGCTGCGGCATTTTTTCTTCCGCGACTTTGCGCGACGAATCGGCTATTCACTCGGCATCAGGTTGAAGGGCTCATCGGTCCGCTCCGATGGGACGATGCCGCTCCCTGGCAGGTGCGCGTCGCGGTTGAGCACGATGCCGACAAGTCCCGATATCGCATTGAAGGCGCGTTTCATCGCGGAACGGAACAGAAGCCGTTCTCGGCCGCCGAACTTGTGCTGCCAGGACTCGCCATCATCGACGGCACGCTGGCCCGACTCGGCAGAAGTGAGAGTCTCGACTGGATCGATCCGCTTCGCAAGGTCGGAAGTATCGAGGTCCCCGATGAGAGTCGAGAAGAGCTTGTCGAGGCATTGCAACAAGCGCCTACGACTGGTCTGATTCTTCCTCCCGAGCTCAAGTGGGATGACCGCGCGCTGCGGCCGCAGCCGGTTCTCTCGTTGCAGGGCGACTCGAGCTCGTCGGAGATGTCGGGACGACTGAGCTTCCGGTATGGCTCAAAGCAGGTCGAGTCGGGAGATCGTCTCCGGCAATGGGTTGACGGCAGGACCGTAATCCGCCGCCAGCCTGAGCTGGAGAACGGCTTCGTCCAGCAACTCGCTGCGCTCCCGATCAACCGCGACTACTACGGAAATTTCCGTATCCGCTCCGGCTCACTCCTGGCTGTGATCGAGCCACTGCTCGCCACGGCATGGGAGATCGAGCTCGATGGAAGCGCCCTGAGGCGTGCGGATGATGTGGAGTTGTCAGTTCAGAGCGGAATCGACTGGTTCGATCTCGAAGGTGGCGCCAGGTTCGGTGATGAAACGATTCCTCTGCCACGCCTGCTGGCCGCGCTCAGTCGGAACCAGTCAACCATCACTCTGGCAGATGGATCGACCGGCATGATTCCGCGCGATCGCCTCGAGCACTTCGCGATCGCCGGGGAGCTCGGGAAAGACGTCGACGGGGCACTGCGCTTTCAGAGCTCCCAGGCGCTGCTCATCGACGCGCTCCTCGGGGCCCGGGAGAAACTATCGTTCGGAAGTTCACTCGATACCCTCCGCTCCCGAATTGCCTCTGCCTCGATTCAACCGATCCAGGAAGGAGCAAGCTTTCAGGGCGAGCTCCGTCCCTATCAACGAGAGGGACTGGGATGGATGAATTTTCTGAAGGATGCGGGACTCGGCGGCTGTCTGGCCGACGACATGGGACTCGGGAAAACTGTCCAGGTCCTGGCTCTCCTCGACTCGTTCCGCGGCTCCGGGGCCGCCCCCTCGCTGGTGGTTGCTCCCCGCTCTCTGCTTTTCAACTGGAAGAACGAGGCGGCGCGCTTTGCTCCCGAACTGCGCCTGCTCGAGCATCACGGAACCGAACGGATCATCGGGACCGATCACTTCGCCGACTACGATCTCGTCCTGACGACCTACGGAACGCTGCGCCGTGATGCGACGCGTCTCGCGCCTGCCAAGTTCCAGTACGTGGTCCTCGACGAGGCGCAGGCCATCAAGAACGCCGGCAGCCAGGTCTCGAAGGCGGTTCGACTGCTGCACGCAAAGCACCGTCTGGCTCTGAGTGGAACACCGATCGAGAATCACATCGGCGAGCTCTGGAGCCTGTTCGAGTTCCTCAATCCGGGAATGCTCGGAACATCGAGATTTTTCAGCAGAACTTTCGCCTCCAAAAGCACCCCACCGGAACGACGTGATCAGCTCGCACGCGCCGTGCGCCCCTTCATCCTGCGCCGAACGAAAGAGCAGGTCGCACCGGAGCTTCCCGCCCGGGTGGAACAAACGCTGTTCTGCGAGCTCGAAGGATCGCAACTCCAGGAGTACGAAGAGCTACGAGAGCATTACCGGCGCTCGCTGCTCGGAAAAGTGCGCGCTGAGGGGATGGCGCGATCAACGATGCATGTGCTGGAGGCGTTGTTGCGGCTTCGACAGGCCGCGTGTCATCCGGGTCTGATCGCCGGCCGCGAGCTCGGCGAGAGCGCCAAGCTCGACCTGCTGCTCAACGAGCTCGACGGAGTTCTGGAGAGCGGGCACAAAGCGCTCGTCTTCTCTCAGTTCACCTCGTTCCTCTCGTTCGTTCGTGAACGGCTGGACGCCAGAGGATTCAAATACTGTTACCTCGATGGCGCGACGCGCGATCGACAGGCAGAGGTCGACAGGTTCCAGTCCGACACAGGGCCTCCTCTTTTCCTGATCAGCCTCAAGGCCGGGGGAGTCGGGCTGAATCTCACCAATGCGGATTACGTTTTCCTCCTCGACCCATGGTGGAATCCCGCAGTCGAAGCGCAGGCGATCGATCGATCGCACCGCATTGGCCAGGAGAAACCGGTCTTCGCGTATCGATTGATTGCGCGTAACACAGTGGAAGAAAAAATCCTCGAGCTTCAGGAGCGTAAGAGGTCGATGGCGGAGTCGGTGATCACCGGCGAGAACAGCATTCTTCAGAAGATGGAGATCGAGGACCTGGAGCGCCTTTTGTCGTGACGCGTCGTGAAGTTGGCGGAGCCTTTTAACCCGCATTTCTCACAGAATGCGAGCGCAGGGACGCACGGCGTGCGTCCGATACCCTGTCCCTGACCGAGAAGATTGTCGTCGGCCATCGCTTTGGACGAGAGTTCATGCCGGGATGCAGAATTCCTGATGCGAATGTCTGGGTGCCGGACGCAGGCCCTGCGTCCCTACACCCGCCCCGGTTGCTCTCGACACAGTGTCGACTATGTCAAGGAGCGAAATTGCCGTGCAACGAGGCAGACAGGCCGCTATCCGTCGTCTCGCGGCGAAGGTCTGTGAGAAATGCGGGTTCGTCGAAGCGCTCGCTGATTCCATCCCCTGCGGCGATGAGCAGCATCCTGCGTTCTCGTCAGTCCGGGCGCGCCGTTTGCTCCTTCCTGGGACTGAACACTTACAGAGGAGACGCCAATGTCAGGACCAAACGACGATGAGATCAAAGGAAAACTGAAGAACGTGAAAGGTGTCATCAAGGAAAAGGTCGGTCGCGCAACCGGTGACGGTGACCTGGAGGCCGAAGGTCTCGGAGATCGAGCAGGTGGCAAGCTGCAGGAAGGTTTCGGAGAGGCCCGTCGCAAAGTGGGCGACACCATCAAAGACCTCGGTAAGAAAATCGGCAAGTAGAAAGCGGGCTGAAAAACGGCGTGGACCGGCGCCCCGTTCGGAGCGCCGGCTTCCAGCCGGCCGTACCGCCGACATCTTGCCGGCTTTTTTACGACCCGTGGCCGGCTGGAAGCCGGCGGTACGGCCGCCTGGAAGGCGGCGCTCCGATTCGTCCAACAGAGCTTCATTCGAGGCGTCGAGCGAGGGATGCCACTTCGTTTCTTTCTCAGTCACGCACTTGCCGTGCATTCGCTCGCGAAGACCCAGGAAGAGCCGCGCAAACACTGGATGTCCTGGCAGCGAGTCAACCCCTTCAGTTTGCGAAACGCATGGCTACGAGAAAATCGCCGCGGGCCCAGCGGACAGTCTGTGGGACCAACTCCCCTCCGACCATTTTGTAATCGCTGAATGAGATCTGCTCGGGCACCCACCCAAGCTCCGTCACGGTTCCAAACTCTGCGCGGAGCAGCATCCCCGTTTCCGCATCGAACGCGAGGCGCTCCGGCGGGCCGCCTGCGTCAGCGGCGATCACATACGCCTCTCGCCCTTCCACTTCCACCCCACGAATCACACTCATGTTCTGGTACGTCTCTTTGAGATCGATCCGACCGAGGCCGTAGCGTCTCATCGCATCCTCAACGGCGGGCGGGACCGCGAGTGCCGTGCGAAGCCGAAGCGATCCGTCAGGCCCCGTCGTCAGCTCGAATCGATCGGTCAACTTTTCATCCAGGCCGCCGACAAGCATCAACTCGCCAGACCGCGTCAATGGCTCCGGAGAAGCCTTCGCGGCGAGCGCCTTCTCGTAGCGGCTGACAACGGACTCGAGCTCCGGAAGGGGCTTGCGAGCTGCGGGAGGTCTCACGAGTCTCTGCCATCCCGCCTGCTCGATCAGGGGCGCCGGCGAGGGGTACTGAGCTCCGCGGTGGCATGTATAGCAGCTCACAATCGGCTGACCCTGAAACTGCGATCGGTTGATGCCGCGTGTCATCCGTATCATCTGCCGCGCGACCTCTTTCTCGATCTTGCTCTCTTCCTGGAAGTGCTCGGTGTGGCAGTGCGCGCAGGTGACCCCGAGTGAGTTGGCCATGTGCGTCATCACAGGGTAGAGCTGCGAAGCGGGCAGCCCCCGCAGCACCTGGATGTTCTTATATTTCCGCTCCGCAGCCGGATCGCTCTCGGAGGTCGTTGTCGCAACTGCCTGCGTCGAAGCGAAATCCATGTCAGGCTGCACTGGCGCCTGTCGCTGCTTACGCCCGAGATCGACCACCGCGCAGGAGACCAGGAGGAAAGAGAAAAACAGCGCAGGGGTCGCTCGACGGACGGACATCGAGGCGAGAATACCGCAGTCGTCGCGAGCCCGCATTTCTCACAGACCTTCGGTTCGTAAGACGGCGGAGGGTGCAGGAAGCGCCCTGTCGCCCCGCGCCATCCGCGCTGACCGTCGGCCTTGTCGATCTCGATCGGAGCGAGTTTTTTCGAACGGGTTCCCGAGTACCATGTCTCCCGGTTCAAAGACTCCCCATTGCCTACCCTTCTCGAGCAGCTCTCGACCCTCTGCACAGACAACCGGACAGGCGAGAAGATCGTCATTGCGCCTTCGCTCGCCATCGGCCATCAGATCGGCGACGCGCTCGCCCATCGCGGCACCTCCTGGGTCAACCTCCGTTTCGAGTCGATCCGCACTCTGGTCGACGCTGTGATCGGCTTCGACCTGGCCAGTGAAGGAGTGACGGTGCTGTCACGCGCTCAGGCACTCGCATTGATCGAGAAAGCCTGCGACCGCGCTCTGCCCGAAGACTCGTATTTTGCGTCGCTTGCCGATCGACCCGGACTTCATCGTGCGGTGCAGCGTTCGGTTGATGACCTTCGCCTCGCGGGCGTGCTCCTGTCTACCGTGGCCAGCACAGCCTTCGAGGACCCGCGCAAAGCGCGTGACCTCGGCGCAATCGTCGACGCGTACGAGGATGAACTGACGCGCGGCCGGTTCGTCGATCGGCCCGGCGTGCTCGCTCGTGCGATTCAGAAACTCGAGCGAAGCGACAAGCGACCGTGGCGCGGCGATTCCGTCTGGCGACTGCTCGAGGACGTCGATCTCTCCTCCCAGGAGGAGCGCTTTCTCGAGCTGGCAACAGAGGGAAAGCTCGTGAGGCTGGAGAGTGCACCGCCGGTCGACAGCAATCCTCGTCCAGGAGTCGGCAACTCCGCGACCCGCTCACCAACGCTCCGCTTGAAGGAACAGGGTGTGCTCCCGTTCCTCCTCACACCTTCGACAAGCCTTCCTGCAGTTCCCGTCGATCCCACGCCGCCAGCACCGCCGGTCAAGGGACTGTCGAGCCCGGAACAAGTCGCCTCTCTCGGCCCCGAGGCTGCGAGCGCGCAATTTGAGTTTGTCCGCGCGATCGGTGAGGAGAACGAATTACGAGCCGCGTTTCGCTCGATCCTCGCACAGAACGGACGATTCGACTCAGCTGAGGTCGTTTACACGAATCGACAAAGCTATCTGCCGCTGGCGTACGAGCTGACTTCGGAGCTTGCCATTCCCACGACGTTCGCTGAGGGGATCGCAGCTGCTTACACTCGACCAGGTCAGGCTTGTCTCGCATTCCTGCGATGGGTAGGAGAAGGATGGGAGGCGTCGACGCTGCAGCGCGCAGCGAAGACAGGTGTAATCAATTTACGCAGCGACGATCGTGACGACCTTCCCATGTCGCTTCCCATGTCGCCTTCGTCCTTTGCCCGCATCGTGCGCGACGCGAAAATCGGGTGGGGGCGCGAACGCTACCTCCCTCGCATCCAGGCCTGGATCAGAGAACAGAGCACCATCGAGGTCGAGGCCGACGAAGCAAAGCGAGCGTCGCATGAGCGCAACGCTGCGCGCGGGCGTGCGGTGGAAGCGATTCTCGAGCAACTGTTGAAGATCTCTCGGGACGTCGCCGAAGGGGATCGCATCGATATGGGGGCGCTCGCTCGCTCCACATCTCAATTCGTCTCTGAGTTGGCTGCAGTTCGAAGTGAGATTGATGGCATGGCGCAGATGGGACTTCGGCGGATGCTCGACGAGCTCGCCAGTCTGCCATCGGCCCTGATTCGTCGCACAGACGCTACTGAGCGACTCCGCGAGGCCGTCACCAGTCTTCACGTCGCCGCCAGCAACCCTCGACCCGGACATCTGCATTTCGCACCCGTGCGCGCCGGTGGCTGGTCAGGACGCCCACTTTCATGGATCGTGGGATTGGATGACGCCAAGTATCCGGGAAGCGGACTTCAGGATCCGGTCCTGCTGGACTCAGAACGCGGAGCGATCAACGAGACCATCGGTCCGCGTCGCAGACTTCCCCTGCGCGGTGAAGCGCCGGCACGGACGAGCCAGCAACTCATTCACCTGATCCGTCGCGTCGATAGCGGCACGCGAGTGGTGCTGTCATTCTCATCACTCGAGCTCGGCGAGCGACGTGAGCTCTACCCTGCGAACGCAATTCTCGAGGTATTTCGCTGGTCGCGGAGCCAGGGCGACGCTTCGTACGCCGACGTCCTCGATTCCATACCGCATCCCGCGGGCTTCATTGATGAAAAGACGGCGCTGACCGGGAGCGAGTGGTGGCTCGGCCGGAAGTTCTCTCGCACCGACCTCGTGGGACCCACCGCCGTCCGAGCGGCATACCCATGGCTGGAGTCTGCGTTTGAAGCGATTACCGCCCGGGCGAGTGATGCACTGACGAAGTGGGACGGAATGATCTCTGCGCCGCCAGAGCAGATTGATCCGCGCTTCAACGGCCGGGTCTACTCGGCGTCTCAGCTCGAGAAGATGGCGCGCTGCCCGATCGGACATTTCTTCGAGCGCATTCTTTTCATCGAGCCTGTTGAAGAGCTCGAACGTGACCCCGATCTCTGGCTCAATCCAATGGAGGCGGGAAGCCTCTTTCACGAAGTGATGGAAACGTTCATGAAGCAGCTCTGCGGCACTGGTGAACGGCCCACCGCAGCGTCGCATCGCCAGAAGCTCCATGCGGTCGCCGAGGATGCCGTGGCGCGTTGGCGTGAGCTCGTTCCGCCCCCCAATGAGACAGCCTTTCAGACGCGCAAGGATGAGCTCCTCGAATCGTGCGATGTCTTCCTGACGGTCGAAGAGGTGGATTGTTCGGAGGTCACTCCGAAGTATTTCGAAGTTGGTTTCGGGCTGGGAAGAGACGAATCCGCCGACATTGCCATGGCAGATCCTTTCGTGCTCGATCTGGGCGGCGGCCGCGTGGTCAAACTGCGCGGCCAGATCGATCGGGTCGACTTTCACGATGCGAGCGGTCAATGGGACGTGTGGGATTACAAATCAGGAAGCACCTTCGGATATGAAGGAAACGGCAGGCTGGCCCGAGGAACGAAGATTCAGCATGCGCTGTACGCCCGCGCACTTTGCGCGATGCTCAAAAAAACTGATGCGCAGGCGCGGGTTCGACAAAGCGGGTATTACTTTCCCACCAGAAAGGGTCGAGGTCTGCGTCTGCAGCGCGAGTGTGGCGATGGCGAGCTCGAGCACGCCTTGAACCTGCTCTTCGATACGATCGGTCGCGGATTCTTCCCGCACCCGCGCGTCGATGCCTGCAAGTTCTGCGATTACAAGACGGTCTCTGGTGATCCGGCTGCCGCGGCGCATGACATGGAAAGGAAACTCATCGCCAATCCCGACCATCCCGCGGTCATCGCATGGCAGAAACTGCAGGACGTTCCATGATGATGAAAGGAACGCTCGCGGACAGCGAGGCACGGTCCGCCATTGGCGAGCATCTCGACGTCACCATGATCGTCGAGGCCGCCGCAGGAACTGGAAAAACGACAAGTCTCGTTCAACGACTGATCGGTCTGGTGCGCAGCGGCAGGGCGGGCGTCGAGACGATCGCGGCGATCACCTTCACCATCAAAAGCGCTGCACATCTGCGTGAGAAGTTCCAGGAATCGCTCGAGCGATCGCTCGAGCAGAGTGAAGGCGAAGAACGAACACGGATTGCGCTTGCGATCACAAACATCGAACGTTGCTTCATCGGGACGACGCATGCCTTCTGCGCGAGACTTCTTCGTGAGCGCCCCGTTGAGGCAGCCGTCGACCCTGATTTTAAGGAGCTCGACGACATCGACGCACAATTCCTGGGAAATCGATTCTTCGAAGAATGGATTGCGCGGGCCTCGGCCCTCGGCGACCACCGGATGGCCGCTCTTCGCAAAGTCGGGATCTCTCCGTCCGACCTGAAGGCCGCGTTCCGACAGCAGAATGGATTCCCTGATGTGGTCCCGGTCTACGAGGAAACGAGCGCTCCAGATCTCGATCACGCTCTCGAGTCGCTCTTCGAGTTCCTGGACGACTGCCAGCCCAACCTTCCAACGGACGCGACGAGGAAGGAGCCCGATAAGTTCGAGGAAATGGTGGTCGACCTGATCCAGAGGCGGCGGACTCAGGATCTCCGCGATCCCGTTTCGAAAGCGGTGTTCCTGGAACATGGTCTCCACCCGACGAGAAAGCCAACGCAGAACCGGTGGCCTGACAAGAAGATCGCCAAAGATCTTGGCGTGCGTTACGCGGCACTCGCTACCGGCACGATCGCTCCGACGGTCACGCGATGGAAGGAGCATGTGCACGGGATCATCATGGCGTTCCTCGTTCCCGCCGTGCGCGAGTACGCCCGCGAACGACGACGAAACGGCACCCTCTCATTCGAGGATCTGCTCATATGCGCCAGAGACCTGCTCAAGCTTCATCCTAACGTCCGGCGCTACTTTCAGCGGCGCTTTACTCACCTTCTCGTCGACGAGTTTCAGGATACGGATCCTCTCCAGGCCGAGGTCATGTTCTATCTAACGGGCGCCGACGTCGACGAGACGCGATGGCGGAATCTCGTACCGCGACCTGGATCCCTTTTCATCGTTGGTGATCCCAAACAGTCGATCTATCGCTTCCGTCGTGCGGACATCACGATCTATCTCGAGGTCAAGCAGCAGATTGAAAGTCATGGTGGCGAAGTGGTGCAGCTTTCGACCAACTTCCGCTCCCTTCCTGCTATCTGTGATTTCGTGAACGAGAACTTTTCTCGCATGTTCGTCGGCGCGGACGTCGAGGAGGGGAAACAGGCTGCTCACGTCGAGCTCGTCCCCTACCGGCAGGGTGAATCCATCTCGGGAGCATTCGTACTCGCGACATCCGGCAACACACGAGACGAAGTAGCCACAGCCGAAGCGACATGGATCGTCGAATGGGTGCGCAGCGCCGTTGAAAGCGGACTGGCGATTGACGACGATGAGCGACCCAGGCCGATTCAATGGGGAGACATTCTGCTCGTGAGTAATGAGCGGAAACGTCTGTCGATCTACGCGCGAGCTCTGGACGCTGCAGCAATCCCTTACGAGGTGACCGGAGGAAAGGCCTTCGCAGATTCGGAGGAAATGCACAATATCCTTCCGGCTCTCAAGTGCCTGGTCGACCCCGAGGATGGGGTCGCCCTTGCGGCCTTCCTCAGGGGGCCGATCTGCGGGGTCGACGACCAGGCACTTTACGAGTTCGCTCGTGCAGGAGGCCGTTTCTCGCTCTTTCGCCCGATGCCTGAAGGAATCGATCCCCGCATCATCAAACCTTTCGAACTACTTCGCACATCCGTCAGCGAGTCCCATCAGCTTCCTCCGGCAGCGACACTCGCCAGACTCTTCGACCGCCTCGGGGTTATCTCCCTTGCGGCCTCTGACGAGCGCGGAGGGACACGAAGCGGAAATCTTCTGCTGGCTTTGGCATTCGCGCGACGGATCTCGAGTCGCGGCGAATCGCTGTCGGAAGTCGTGGCCGAGATCGAGCACCTCCTCGAGGAGTCGAGCGATGTGGAGGAGATGGACGTCGATCCGAAGCGGGAAAATTCTGTCCGCCTCATGAATCTTCATCAGGTTAAAGGACTGGAGGCTCCAGTCGTCTTTCTGATCGATCCGATCAAGCCCTTCATCCATCAAGTCGACGTGATCATCGACCGGACAGCCGACGAATCGCTCGGCTATTTCGCGATCCCTCCGGCCAAAAAAGGGAAGACGACGATGGCGATCCCGAAAGGGTGGGACTCACTCCAGCTGCGGGAACAGAGCTTCAAAAATGCGGAGAGAATGCGACTGCTCTACGTCGCCGCAACACGAGCCAGGAGCGTGCTCGTTACAGGAGTTCAGCCCAGAAGCTCGGGAAAGCTGGAGGGTTTCTGGAAGGAGTTCGCAGTCCAGCCAACTGCAACGCTCCCTTCTCTCAACCGAGCGCCGTCAGGCGAACGATCGGTCGCCGATATTCGCTATGAGTTCGAGAAGGCACGTGTCGAGATCGATGCTTCTCTCGACGCCGCCCGGACCGCTTCTTACTCGGTCCTTCCCATCACCAAGCTATCCCACAAGACTCCGGCCGATCTCGTCAAGCACGAAGAGGGACTGGGACGCGGGACCTCATGGGGCCGCGTCATGCATCGCCTGCTCGAGGCGATGTTACGCACGCCGCACGTGAGCGTTCGCCTGTATGCCGAGAATCTCCTCAAAGATGAGGAACGTGACGCAGCCGAGCTTCAGGACGTCATGGATGCAGTAACTGCCATCGAGTCGTCGAACCTATGGCAACGCGCGCGGCGATCGCCTGAATGTCTCGTTGAAGTTCCTTTCGCATTGCAGGTGGATGCGAAGAGTCTCGGGCTCGATGAGCCGGGCGACACCCTGCTGCACGGAACGATCGATCTGGTTTTTCGCGAAGGCTCGCAATGGATCGTCGTTGACTACAAGTCCGACATCATCGGGAATCGTTTCGACCACCTCGTTTCGTATTACCGCGCTCAGGTTGAGCATTACGCGACATTCTGGAGTCAGCTGACAGGCGCCCCTTCGAAGCCGGGACTCTTCTTCATCGATGGCGCGAGGGAAGTCTGGCTGTAGCCAGGCTTTCCTAACACTTCTTCCGTTAACCCGCATTTCTCACAGGCCTTTGTCGTGAGACGGCGGAGAGTGGCTTGGATGCGAGGTGCACGGCGATTTTGCGACGAAGGCATAGTCGACACTGTGTCCAGAGCAGCCGGGGCGGGTGTAGGGACGCAGGGCCTGCGTCCGGCACCCAGACATTCGCATCAGGAATTCTGCATCCCGGCATGAACCCTCGTCCCAAGCGATGGCCGCCGACAATCTTCTCGGTCAGGGACAGGGTACCGGACGCACGCCGTGCGTCCCTACGCTCGCATTCTGTGAGAAATGCGGGTTAACACACCCACAGAGTGTCATCCGAGCGGGTCATCAGCGTGAGGACGCTGATGAAGAGGTGATGACACCCCGCGGGACTCGCGCCCCGTAGGGGCCGAATCCCTCTCCCCGGCGGGGAGAGGGAAGCGAGCGGAGCGAAGCAGGGAGAGGGGCGTGAAAGTCTCGCCAGTCCGTCGAAAAGGGCGAGGTCTTCGTATCTCTCGCGGCCCCTCTCCCGGTCGCTTACGCGACCACCCTC
>DATLXH010000135.1:0-3104 GCA_035576005.1 Thermoanaerobaculia bacterium
AAGTCGCTGGCCCATAATACAAAAGGTACGATGTCACCCAGAACGAATCTTGGGCTCCATCTGTTTGTAGGTGTCCGGTTTCAGGTCTATTTCACTCCCCTCGTCGGGGTGCTTTTCACCTTTCCCTCACGGTACTGGTTCACTATCGGTCGCTGAGGAGTACTTAGGCTTGGAGGGTGGTCCCCCCATGTTCAGACAGGATTACACGTGTCCCGCCTTACTCGAGCATCAATGATTGCATTACTTGTACGGGGCTATCACCCTCTGAGGCTCTGCTTTCCTGACAGATTCCAATTGTCGCACATTGATGACTGGCCTGGTCCGCGTTCGCTCGCCACTACTAACGGAGTCTCTGTTGATGTCCTTTCCTCCAGGTACTTAGATGTTTCAGTTCCCTGGGTTTGCTTGAAACCTCCTATTTTATTCGGAAGTCTCATACCTTCTCTTGATAACCGGAAATCCAAAACCTCTCGGCGTAAACCGAACTGGTTTGGCTCCGGACATCACTGTACGAACACCAAGACCAAAGGTCTTGGAGTTCCGGCTATCGAAGGTGGGTTTCCCCATTCGGAAATCCGCGGATCAAAGCTTCTTCGCAGCTCCCCACGGCTTATCGCAGCGTAGCACGTCCTTCGTCGCCTCTCAGCGCCAAGGCATCCACCGAACACCCTTAAGGCACTTGATTGCTCTCATTATCAATGTCCACACACTCGGCAGAATGTTGTCTGCAGAATTGCCAAGAGACCGAAATCTCTTAGGCACGCGCCCTCGATGAACGCTATCTGCAGCCGGACACTGATTAGAAAGACCAGCTTGCTTCGTAAGATCGTTCCGATAGCCAGGCGGTCAAGCTTGGCTAAAAGGATCATTTACAACTCGCTATCTGCCTCACGGCTGAAAGCGAGCGCCGAAATGATCCGGAGATAATGAAGTCTCGCGCAACACAAGTGCTGCACGATCCAACTCGGATCGATCTCCTCTTTACGATGTCAGAAATCACGCATGCCATGTCCTTGGTAAGAACGACGGATGCGAAGTGATGTTTCGCGGACGACGACATGGTCACGGGATCCAGCGAGCGCCCGTCTTCGCTCTTCGAGCCAAGACGTGGCAGCCTTCGCTACCGGCCGGCTTGCCCGGCCGAAGCAGGCAGAGCCTGCGAAGGCTGGTGGAGCCAGACGGGATCGAACCGACGACCTCATGCTTGCAAAGCACGCGCTCTCCCAGCTGAGCTATGGCCCCGTAACCAGAAGACGAATGCTCGCTCGATCAAAGTGGTGGGCCTGGGAAGACTTGAACTTCCGACCTCACGCTTATCAAGCGCGCGCTCTAACCAACTGAGCTACAAGCCCCTAACGCTCATCCTTTGAAGGACTAGGGATCTTGCTCGCATGCGATCGGCTTGCGCCGATCCACTGCGCAGCCCCTGGCGCGTGTTCGTCCGCGAAGAAAGAGAAACGAAGACGGCGAAATCCCGCCAATGGAGCTCAGCAGTCCTGAAACTGATGGCCCCTGAATGTTTCTAAAACGGTTCGATAGCGAGCGTGAGCTCTCTGAAGAACCATCCTTAGAAAGGAGGTGATCCAGCCGCAGGTTCCCCTACGGCTACCTTGTTACGACTTCACCCCAGTCGCTGACCCTACCGTGGCCGGCTGCCTCCTTGCGGTTAGCGCACCGTCTTCAGGTAAAACCAACTCCCATGGTGTGACGGGCGGTGTGTACAAGGCCCGGGAACGTATTCACCGTGGCGTGCTGATCCACGATTACTAGCGATTCCAACTTCATGGGCTCGAGTTGCAGAGCCCAATCCGAACTGAGACGGCTTTTTGAGATTTGCTAGGACTTGCGTCTTCGCTTCCCATTGTCACCGCCATTGTAGCACGTGTGTAGCCCAGCCCGTAAGGGCCATGAGGACTTGACGTCATCCCCACCTTCCTCGCGGCTTATCACCGGCAGTCTCCTTAGAGTGCTCAACTAAATGGTAGCAACTAAGGACGGGGGTTGCGCTCGTTGCGGGACTTAACCCAACATCTCACGACACGAGCTGACGACAGCCATGCAGCACCTGTCTCCGGTCCAGCCGAACTGAAGAACTCCGTCTCTGGAGTCCGCGACCGGGATGTCAAGGGCTGGTAAGGTTCTGCGCGTTGCGTCGAATTAAACCACATGCTCCACCGCTTGTGCGGGCCCCCGTCAATTCCTTTGAGTTTTAATCTTGCGACCGTACTCCCCAGGCGGAATGCTTAAAGCGTTAGCTGCGCCACTAGTGAGTAAACCCACTAACGGCTGGCATTCATCGTTTACGGCGTGGACTACCAGGGTATCTAATCCTGTTTGCTCCCCACGCTTTCGTGCCTCAGCGTCAGTACCGGGCCAGTGAGCCGCCTTCGCCACTGGTGTTCTTGCGAATATCTACGAATTTCACCTCTACACTCGCAGTTCCACTCACCTCTCCCGGACTCAAGATCTTCAGTATCAAAGGCAGTTCTGGAGTTGAGCTCCAGGATTTCACCCCTGACTTAAAAACCCGCCTACGCACCCTTTACGCCCAGTGATTCCGAGCAACGCTAGCCCCCTTCGTATTACCGCGGCTGCTGGCACGAAGTTAGCCGGGGCTTATTCTTGCGGTACCGTCATTATCTTCCCGCACAAAAGAGCTTTACAACCCTAGGGCCTTCATCACTCACGCGGCATGGCTGGATCAGGGTTGCCCCCATTGTCCAATATTCCCCACTGCTGCCTCCCGTAGGAGTTTGGGCCGTGTCTCAGTCCCAATGTGGCTGATCATCCTCTCAGACCAGCTACTGATCGTCGCCTTGGTGAGCCATTACCTCACCAACTAGCTAATCAGACGCGGGCCGATCTTTCGGCGATAAATCTTTCCCCGTAAGGGCTTATCCGGTATTAGCACAAGTTTCCCTGTGTTGTTCCGAACCAAAAGGTACGTTCCCACGCGTTACTCACCCGTCTGCCGCTGACGTATTGCTACGCCCGCTCGACTTGCATGTGTTAAGCCTGCCGCCAGCGTTCGCTCTGAGCCAGGATCAAACTCTCAAGTTGGACTTGAACTTTGAACCGGCTGATCACAACGTTTGACGAGGTCC
>DATLXH010000136.1:0-6405 GCA_035576005.1 Thermoanaerobaculia bacterium
CGACGACCACAACATGCACACGTTCATGTGCATGTCGCGCTCGCGACTCGCCAACTGCCTCCTCAATCATGCGATCGAGAACATTTTCCACAGGTTTACGGCACTTCGACATGACAGTGTGAGAAATGCGGGTTAACCCGCTCGGGATGAAACCCGGCAAGCCCGCATGAACGCAGGAAGTTGCCAGGGGTGGGGACGGTACGGCCACCTCGAATGTGGCGCTGATTGTCCCAGCTCTCAAATGGCGGCGAGGGCCGTCGATCAGCTTCCCCATCTTTTGCATGAGCAATGGAGCATGACGAAAACCGTACTTCTGCTCTTTACCGCTCTGGCCTGCGGAGAGGCTCGATCGTCACTGCCTGCCCGTGGGTCGTCTGCGACAGCTTCGATCGGAGAAGCCGCTCCAGCGGAGGCACGCGCGGCCGACTTCGACATCGCGATCCGAAACGGCATCGTCATCGACGGCACCGGCGCACCTCGGGTGCGCGGCGACGTCGGCATCAAAGGCGACACGATTGTCGTGGTCGGCGACCTGGCGGGGCGAACGGCTAAAACCACGATCGATGCGACCGGTCAGATTGTCGCTCCCGGCCTGATCGATCTCCTCGGGGTCTCGGAAGGCGCGGTGCTCATCGACCCGAGTTTGGAGAGCAAGGTGCGGCAGGGGGTGACAACTGAGGTGACTGGGGAAGGCCGATCCCCCGGACCGATCGATGACGCAATGGCGGCTGAGATGAATCGCACGAGGCCTGCAGGATTTCCCGAGGTTCGATGGAGGAGTCTTGCTGAGTACATGACGTTCCTCGAATCCCGCGGTACGGCAATCAACTTCGCGTTCTACGTCGGGGCCACAAATCCCCGCGAGATCGTTCTCGGCAGGAACGACCGCGATCCGAACGCCGAGGAAATGCGACGGATGGAGTCGATCGTGGACCAGGCGATGCGCGATGGGGCGGTGGGTCTTTCCACGGCCCTGATCTACGTACCTGCGGTCTATGCTGAAACAGGTGAGCTCATCCGGCTGGCGAAGGTCGTGGCCAGGCATGGCGGCAGCTACTTTACGCACATGAGGAATGAGGCCGACACGATCAACTCGGCCCTCGACGAGGCTTTCAGGATCGCTCGTGAAGGCGGGATGCCGCTGAACATCTTTCACCTCAAAATCGGCGGCAGGAAGAACTGGGGGCGAATGCCGGCCGTCGTTGCGAAGATTGAGAGAGAGAAAGCCAGGGGTCTGGATATCGCTGCCAACGTCTATCCATACACTGCAACATCGACCGGACTGACTGCGATCGTTCCAGCCTGGGCATTGGAAGGGGGCTACGACCAGTTTCTCGAGCGACTAAGCAAGCAGGATGTTCGTGCGAGGATTGCGAGTGAGATCGCGACGTCCGGATTCTATTCACGGATCGGTGGGGCAGAAGGAATTCTTGTCCGGAGGATTCCCAATCCGGCTTTCCAGCAGTACGAGCGGAAGCGACTCAATGAGATCGCCGCTCTCATGACGGAGAACGAGAAGAAGACGATCAGTCCTGCCGAGGCTGCACTGCGGCTTTTCGAGGCGGGAAACGCGACGCCGATTGCGATCTACTTTTCGATGAGTGAGGGAGACGTTCGCGTGGCGCTCAGTCAGAAGTGGGTATCTCTCGGGTCCGATTCGGGCGCCGTGGTGGGGGAGATGAAAAAATCGGGAGCGCATCCCCGTGCCTTCGGTACGTTCTCACGCGTGCTGGGCCATTACGTCCGCGACGAGAAACTGTTCACTCTCGAGGAGGCCGTCAGGAAGATGACATCACTTGCGGCCTCGCGCGTTGCGATCAAGGACCGCGGCACCCTCAAGGAGGGGATGAAGGCGGACATCGTGATCTTCGATGCCGCAAAGGTTCGGGATCTGTCCACCTACGAGGATCCGCACCGTTACTCGGAGGGTGTGAGCAATGTGGTGGTCAATGGGACGCCGATTATTCTCAGTGGACGCCTCACGGGGAAACTACCAGGGCGGGTCCTCAGGGGAAAGGGATATCGCGGAAAGTAGGGTGTTAAGAAGGGTGGTTCACGACTGACGTGGTTGAGCCGCGAAGCGGCGTATCCCTCTCCCCGGCGGGGAGAGGGAAGCGAGCGGAGCGAAGCAGGGAGAGGGGCGTGAAAGTCTCGCCCGTCCGTCGAAAGGGCGAGGTCTTCGTATCTCTCGCGGCCCCTCTCCCGGTCGCTTACGCGACCACCCTCTCCCCGCCGGGGAGAGGGATTCGGCCCCTTCGGGGCACGAGTCCACGCCGGGTGTCATCACCTCATCAACAGCGTCCTCCCGCTGTTAACCCGCTCGGATGACACTGCCTGCGGCAGTAAATGGCGGGATGACTGTGAGAAATACGGGCTGCGGCGTTGTGGAGCTGGATTGCGGTCAACCTACCTTGCGCGACCCGAGGAGCCTCGGGGAGTCTGCCGGTGAACCGGTGCTCTGATTACTTGCGTCCCCACAACTCCTGGAGCCTCTTGTCGCGGCCACATCCGTACCGGTAGTACTTATAGCGAACTGGGTTCTTGATGTAGTAGTTCTGGTGGTACTCCTCGGCGGGGTAGAACTGAGTTGCCTTCTGGACCTCCGTGACGACGGGCCGATCGAAGCGTTTCGACTGATCGATGTTGCGTTTGGTCTGTTCCGCGAGCTGCCGTTGCCCCTCATCGTGGAAGTAGATCCCGGAGCGATACTGACTTCCCGAGTCACAGAATTGTGCGTTCGCGGTCAGAGGATCAATATTCTTCCAGAAGACGTCGAGCAACTGACCGTAGCTGATCCTGCGCGGGTCATAAACAATCTGCACCGCTTCGGTATGTCCTGTCCCGCCGGCCGAGACTTGTTCGTAGGAGGGGTTGGCAACGCTGCCTGCGGTGTAACCCGAGGTCGTTGAAATCACGCCTTTGAGTTTGTCGAAGGGGGGCTCCATGCACCAGAAACAGCCTCCGGCGAAGGTGGCCTTCGCGAGGGCGGGAGTTGCCGGCTTCGCAGTCGCCGCCTCAACCGTGCGGTCGCCACTGAGAAGTGCAATCGTGAGTAGTGTCGAGAAGAGAAGCTGTCTGGTCATGATGTTGTCACCTTTCTTCGCCCGGGATGGCCAAGACCTCTGACAACGTCTTGCGGGCATGGTTCATTCGGATCGAAGTGTCTCGTGATCGAAACGTGACAACGGGCCCTGGGCTCACGACCCCGTCCACTGGCTCACACTTTGCGTTCCTTTCGCCCTCGTGTCGGCAGGGGGCGTCGAGGAATCGGGTATCCGTCCGCAACCGGCTGTGCAGCGGTGGGCGGGCCTTTTCGTGCTGAGCCTCGCGCTCGCGATCATCATCATCGACACCACGCTGCTGAACGTTTCCCTTTCCGCACTCGTTCGGGACCTCGACACAAATCTGCAGAGCCTTCAGTGGGTCATCTCCGCGTACTCTCTGACCCTCGCTGCCCTGACCGTCACGGGTGGCCGGCTCGGTGACCTTTTTGGCCGCAAGCGGATGTTCATGCTCGGAGCCATTCTGTTTGCCATCGGCTCTTTCATCGCCTCGATCAGTACCGGGATCGGGACCCTGTTGATCGGGGAGTCGATTATCGAGGGGGTTGGCGCTTCCCTCATGATGCCTGCCACGGCCTCGCTGCTGGTGGAGAACTTCCGAGGCCGCGATCGCGCCATCGCCTTCGGAATCTGGGGCGCGATTGCAGCGGGGGCCTCAGCGGTCGGGCCGATTCTTGGTGGCTTCCTAACGACCAACTACAGCTGGCGTTGGGGTTTTCGCATCAACGTGTTCGTCGTTGTGGTACTCCTCGTCGGGAGCGTTCTGGTTCGCGAGGAAAGGCGGGACGACCGAAGAGGCTCGCTCGATGTCGTAGGCGTACTGCTTTCAGCTCTCGGGCTCTTCCTGGTAGTTTTCGGGATGATCGAATCGTCGACCTACGGCTGGTTCCGATCTCGAAGGCCGCTCAGCGTCGGCGGTACGACCTGGGATACCGGGGGATTCTCCATAGCCTTTCTCTCTGCGTCGGCAGGAGTTCTTGTCCTTGTCGCATTTTTCCTGTGGATTGCACGACGGGCCGGTGCGGGGAGATCCCCGCTGGTGTCGCTCGAGCTCTTCGGGAACCGGCAGTTCATGGCGGGATCGGCGACGACAGGAGTGCTGACACTTGCCATGACCGGCGTCATGTTCTGCATTCCGGTCTTCCTTCAGTCTGTCCGTGAGCTCGACGCACTGCACACGGGGCTCATGCTCGCTCCGATGTCGGCGGCGCTCTTCATCGTGTCTCCTGTTGCCGCAATTCTGAGCCGGAGGTTTCAGGCTCGACGGCTGATCCAGACAGGCGTGCTGATCGCGGCGACCTCTCTTCTTTTCCTTCGCGGCGTTCTGGCTGTCGACATGCCGCTGTGGCACCTGGTCCCGGTCCTCACGATGTACGGAATTGGTATGGGACTGGTCATGGCGCAGATCAACAATGTCACTCTCTCCGCTGTCGACGTGAAACAGTCCGGCGAGGCTGCCGGCGTGAGTAATACCTTCAGACAGGTCGGCTCATCCCTCGGCTCTGCAGCGATCGGCGCGGTTCTGCTCTCGGCCCTGATCGGCAACCTTCATCAATCAGTCGATGCCGATCGCACCCTTCCTGCTTCGGACAGGGCGGCGATCAATCACGCGATTCAATATCAACCCTCCGAGCTTGCATTCTCCGGGGACCTGGCGCTCCCGGGAACTACTTCGGGCGCCGCCCCGCGTCTGTCGCAACTCCGAAGAGCCGCCACAACGTTTGCGATCAGGCGGGCCCTGCTCATTGCCGCTGCATTCGCATTTCTGGCTCTGCTCGTATCCTTTCGACTTCCGCGAACGACCCTGCACTGAAACCTTTCGGGCGATCGGGAGGTCGAATGCAGAATGCAGTATGCAGAATGCCTGGCAGCCGATGGATCGTCGACTCCCGGGCTGGCTGACGCGAGGCTACGACGACGATGTCTAACTACTGGCAGGATGCGGATCTCAATCGGCTCGTTTCCGAGCTCAACAGCCGCGAGGCCTCGGAGGCGCGCGAGAAGGCCGCTCAGAGCAGGTCTCTGGGTGAGGCGCGGGTGCAAGAAGAGCCGAACCACGAATTACTGCTTCCATACCTCACCCAAATGCAGCGCCTCGGCGCGTCTGACCTTCACCTTGCGGTTGGTTCCCCTCCCGTCTTCCGTGTACGCGGCACCCTTCAGTTTTCTGGTGCTGCGAGATTGGAGGAAGCCGATATCTCCGTGCTGTTTCGCGCCGAGCTTGCGAACAGGGGCGAGGAGCTGCGGAGCAGGGGAGCTCTGGACTTCGCGTTCCGCGCGACGTTTTCATCCGATCAAGAAACAGAGTCGGCTCTCGGAACGTGGAGCGCTGGACAACGATCGGCCAGGTTCCGAGTGAACCTGCATCGCGAGCGAGGATCTCTGGCCGCAGCAATTCGAGTTCTCCCCAGCCGGATTCCCACGCTCGAAGCTTTGCACCTGCCAGCGGTCCTGTCGGAGCTGACCAGGCCGACACGCGGGCTCGTGCTGGTTTGCGGGCCAACGGGCTCAGGCAAGTCGTCCACCCTTGCAGCTCTCATCGGCGAGATCAATCGCGTCTCCGCGCGCCGGATCATCACGATCGAAGACCCCATTGAGTATGAGCATGTCAGTGATCGTTCGTTGATCGGTCAGATTGAGATCGGACGCGATTCCCCCGGCTTCGCTCCAGCTCTCAAAGCAGCACTCAGGCAGGACCCCGACGTGATCCAGATCGGAGAGATGAGGGACCATGAGACGGTCTCCACCGCACTCACTGCAGCAGAGACCGGTCACCTGATCTTCGCGACGTTGCATACGAGCGCGCCGGAGCAGGCGATCAACCGCATTGTTGACGTTTATCCCGCAGAGCAGCAGTCCCAGATTTACAAACAGATTTCGCTAAGCCTTCACGCAATTCTTTGCCAGAAACTGATCCGGGCGGGGGACGAGAGCCGGATGCTGCCGGCCGTGCAGCTTCTCAACGCCACACACGCTGTGAGAAACCAGATCCGGAAGGGTAAGCTCGAGAATCTGCAGAACGAGATAACGCTCGGGAAAAAGTCCGGGATGATTTCACTCGACGACTCTCTGGCTCAGTTGGTTCGTCAGGGACTTCTGGGAGTAAATCTCGCAGCCGAACACTCCGACCAACCCGATGAGTTGCGCAGGCTGGTCTGACCCGCATTTCTAACACTCCTTCGCCGCGAGACGACGGATAGCGGCCTGTCTGCTTCGTTGCACGGCAATTTCGCTCCTTGACATAGTGTCGACTATGCCTTCGTCGCAAAATCGCCGTGCGCCTCGCATCCAGGCCACTCTCCGCCGCCTCGCCACGAAGGAGTGTGAGAAATGCGGGCTAACG
>DATLXH010000137.1:0-40656 GCA_035576005.1 Thermoanaerobaculia bacterium
ACGACGGATAGCGGCCTGTCTGCTTCGTTGCACGGCAATTTCGCTCCTTGACATAGTGTCGACTATGCCTTCGTCGCAAAATCGCCGTGCGCCTCGCATCCAAGCCACTCTCCGCCGTCTCACGACAAAGGTCTGTGAGAAGTGCGGGCTCCTACGCGTCCGCCCCGCCGGCCGGCTCGTCGAGCGACTCGAGCGTAACGAGGATCGACTCGATCCGGCTTCGGATCTCCGAGCGCTCGGCCTGAAACCTCTCATGCTCTTCCTCGACTGCTGATAAGCGCTCGCTGGTACCTTCATGCTGGGTCACTTTCTGCTCTGCAGCATCGAGCCTGGCTTTGAGCGCGTCGCGTTCACGCCTCAGCTCCTGAATCGTACCGATTGCCCGCTCGACCTTCTCGCTGAGCCGCGAGAGAATCTCCCCTTCTTCCGTCCCTTTCAAAGTCAACTGCTCAACTTCATTATTTTTTCTGGCCAAATCATTCTCCTCGAAAGCTGATCTCTTTCAATGGTGTGCCCGGTCCCTGCCGCAAGTTATGGAATGAGCACCTGCACCTCGAGCATGCCAGCGAGCTGGCCCCCGAGCGTGCGGTGAATCGTCACCACTTCATCCTGCGTGAGCGATCTGTCGAATGACTGGTACCACATCCCGAGAGTCGTCTTGATCTCATCAGTACGATCGTCGGGGATGAATCGGTCGCGCAGGCCGACTTCATGGAGGTACGGCACCTCAAGGCGCGCGATTGCATCGACAAGGTCCTGATACCGCACCGTGTTCGAATGGACGATCCCTAACGCCATAGGGACTCCGGGGAATCGCGGAACAGCTTTCATCTCGAGTGTCACGCGCGCAGACAGTAACGCGGCAAGGTCGATCTCGCAGACTCCCGCCTCTCCACGCAGATCGAACGAATCTCTCACGCCCCGGGCGAGCATACCGAGTCTCGCCACCTCGAGCTCTCCCGAAAATGCCGAGGCCGCCTGACCCTTTGCGAGCCAGTCGGTCTCGAGGGGACGGTAGCTCAGGGTAGACCGGGTCCTTGCGCCGATGGCCTCGAGGACGCCCTTCACGTCGAAGAATCCCACCTGCGCGCTCGACCCCTCGCGCGTGCCGAAGAAGAGAAGCGCTGCCACTCTTCGCTCCTCTGTCCCGGATGCTGTCTGGTGATAGGTCCGGCCGATCTCGAAGATTGCTCCGTCGCGAGTGCCGGAGTTCCGGTTGAACGTTGCAGTCTCGAGCAGCCCCGGAAACAGCGTCAGCCGCATTGATTCGATATTCTCGCTGAGCGGGTTTTGAATCGCCACCTGCGGCTCTGACGAGAAGAGGCTGTTGTGATCGGTCCGGATGAAGGAGTACTGGACAGTTTCAGTCAAACCGCATTCGAGGAGGATGTCGCGCAGCTCATCCTCCAGCTCGGAAAGAGGATTGGATCTCACATCGCCACTTGTGACGCGGGGAAGCGAAGACGGCACACGATCGAAGCCATGGAAACGAAGAGCTTCCTCGATCAGATCGATCTCCTCCCGGATATCGGACCGATACGCAGGGATCGAGACCTCAATAGATTCATCCGATGAGGACTCGACGCGCATGCCGAGAGCGATCAGCAGCTCACTGGCCTCCTCGAGCGTCACCGCCCCGCCGGACATTTCCGTGACACTGGACGCACGCAGCACGACCGAGACGGGTGGGATTTCCCGAGCGACATTGTCGACCATGTCGCCGCGCCTCCCGCCCCCTTCGCTGGCGATCAGGCTCGCCGCCAGTTCCAGAGTCGCAACCGTATCGTTCGGATCGACGTTTCGCTCGAACCGATAAGCAGCGTCGCTTTTGATTCCATGCTTTTTCGAGACCTGACGTATGACCGCGGGCTCGAACCAGGCGCATTCGAGAAGAACGTTTTTCGTCGCGGCTGTGATCTCGCTGTTCCTGCCTCCCATGACTCCGCCCAGCCCGACTCCGCGAGTCGCATCTGCGACCACGACTTCATCGCCCGAAAGAGTTCTCTTCACTCCATCCAGAGTCTCGAGCGACTCCCCCGCACCTGCTCTCCTCACCTCAATCGATCTGCCGGAAAGCCGGTCGAGATCGAAAGCGTGCATCGGGTGGCCGGTTGCGAGCATCACGTAGTTCGTGATGTCAACGATGTTGTTGATTGGTCGGAGTCCGACGGCCTCGAGTCTCGTGCGGATCCGCTCACTGGAGGGACGCACTGTAATCCCTGACATTGGGAGCGCGGAGAAGCGTGCACAAAGCTCGGGGGCTGTGATCGTCACTCTGATTGGAGCCGACTCGAACGATTCGTGTTCTGCCTGCGCGAGCTTCACACGGATGAGCGGACGGTCCAGCGCAGCAGAGAGCTCTCTGGCCAGACCAAGGTGACTCATGGCGTCAATTCGATTACTCGTGAACTCCACTTCGAAGACACTGTCTTCACCATGCTTTTCGATCCCTTCGACTGCGTGACCGATCAGCGTGAGCCGGGACGCGATGTCGCTGTCAGAGAAATCGGTGAGATCCAGGTAATCACTAAGCCATGCGCGAGAGATTTTCATCGGTCCTGTTCTTACTCTATCGTGCCGGGGTTTCTGCCGATATGGGATTCATTGTCAAACCGGACGCTTCGCATCAGGCCCTCTGCAGCATCCTGAGGATTGTTTTTCTTCTCCAATACATCGTCGAGCAACCGCTCATACTCCTGTCGGGAGATCGCCCCACCTACCAGGCGTTCCATGAATCGTTCTTTCAGCTGTGTTTCGATCCGGATCCGAACGCGCTCACGATTTCGTCTCTTCAGCTCGCCTGACGATTCCAGGTAGTTGTAATGAGATTCGATAGCCTCGGCAAGCTCCTCGACGCCAGACGGTTTTGACGCGACTGTCTTGATGATTGGCGGGATCCAGTCGCCATGCTCTTCGACCAGCGACATCATCATGGTGACCTCCGTGACGGTCTTATCTGCCCCGGGACGGTCC
Organism: Thermoanaerobaculia bacterium; assembly: GCA_035576005.1. GTDB lineage: Bacteria > Acidobacteriota > Thermoanaerobaculia > Gp7-AA8 > Gp7-AA8 > DATLXH01. Next base: position 2,974 of record DATLXH010000137.1, read on the forward strand.
GCCTTGTTCACCACGAAGATGTCTCCAATCTCCATGATCCCCGCTTTGATTGCCTGGATGTCGTCTCCCATACCAGGGACGAGCACTACCATGTTCGACTGAACCGTTCGGATCACTTCCACTTCATCCTGTCCCACGCCTACGGTCTCGACGAGCACCATCTCGAAACCACCAGCGTCGAGAAGATCGACGACATCATTGGTGGCCCTGGCCAGCCCGCCGAGAAATCCTCGGGTGGCCATCGACCGGATGAATACGCCTCGATCGGTGTACAGATCGGTCATCCTGATGCGATCGCCGAGAATCGCCCCGCCTGTGAATGGCGACGTTGGATCGACGCAGACGATTCCGACCCGCTTCCCCTGCTTTCTGTAAAAGCGCGCAAGAGCCGCAACGAGTGTCGACTTGCCGGCCCCCGGGGATCCTGTGATTCCCAGGATCCGCGCATTACCGGTTGCAGGATAGATGGAAGCCAGCAGCCGCTCGCTCTCCTTCGTATCGCGCTCGACGAGCGAGATCGCGCGTCCGAGCGCGCGGTACTGCCCACTGGTGATGGCGTTCGTCAATTCCTGAATGCTGTTCTGAGTCATCCTGATCTCACGGAGTGAAGCGGATTCTGATAACACACTTTCGACGCTTGCCATAGGGGAGAGGCACCCCAGGGCGAAGCCTTTGGAGTGCGGCAGCCGCAGCTGCGGCTTTTTGTGTCGCGCCCGGGTGAACGTGTTTCACCTCATGCCGACAGCATCGCGATAAGACCCGGAAAGCGGCAGCTGTGGCTGCCGCACTCCAAAGGCTTCGCCTCGCACGATCTGTGACCCCGTGCGAGGTGCCGCCCGCGGCGATTCGCTACATCGTCAACAGCCCTCTCGCGATCACCATCCGTTGGATTTCGCTCGTTCCTTCACCAATGGTGCAAAGCTTGACGTCGCGGTAAAACTTCTCCGCCGGATAGTCTTTGATGAAACCGTAGCCGCCGAAGATCTGAACGCCTTTCTCGGTCGCCCTCACGGCAACTTCAGAAGCGTACAGCTTGGCCATCGCGGACAACTGCGTGACCTTTTCTCCAGCATCTTTCACCGACGCCGCCTGATAGCAAAGAAGCCGCGCGGCTTCGATCTCGGTAGCCATGTCCGCGAGCATGAACTGGATCGCCTGGAACTCCGAGATCGCCTTACCGAAAGCGATGCGCTGTTTCGCGTAGTCGCGCGCGGCCTCGTACGCTCCGCGTGCAATTCCCAGAGAGAGCGCGCCGATCGAGATCCGCCCCCCATCCAGAACTTTCATCGAATCGATGAAGCCGTACCCGACCTTGCCCAGGACGTTCCCGTCGGATACCCGGCAATCTTCCATCACAAGCTCTGCGGTATCGGAGGCGCGCATGCCAAGCTTGTTCTCTTTTTTCCCCGGACGGATTCCCTTCTTGTCCATCTCCACCGCGAACGCCGTGATTCCATGTTTCTGGTCGGACCGATCGGTAACGGCCAGGATCACCGATATATCTGCGTAAGTCGCATTCGTGATGAAATTTTTCGTGCCGTTGAGGACCCAGTCGTTGCCATCTTTGACAGCGACGGTACGCATCCCCGAAGCGTCACTTCCAGACCCTGGCTCGGTCAATCCCCATGCGCCGATCCATTCACCGGTTGTTAGCTTTGGAAGCCACTTCTTCTTTTGCTCTTCGTTGCCGGCGAGGTAGATGTGACCTGTGCACAAGGAGTTGTGCGCCGCCACAGCCAGCCCCACGGAGCTGTCGACAACCGCCAGTTCTTCGATGATGTTGACGTAGTCGACATAGGAGAGGCCGGCACCACCGTACTCTTCGGGAAAGATGGCTCCGAGCATTCCGAGCTCACCCAGCTTCTTGATCGTTTCGAGAGGAAAATGCTGCGCCTCATCCCACTCCATGACGTGAGGTTTAATCTCGCTTTCCGCGAAATCCTTCACCATCTGCTTGATCTGTTTCTGTTCGTTCGAAAGGCGGAAGTCCATTTGTCGGGCTCCTAAGCGAAAAGAGGCGTTGCGGGGTGACGGGTTGCAGGAGGCTCGCCAGACCCCTCGAGAGGAAGTAACCGAGCGGAGCGGGAGGCCATTCTAACGCCCTCTCAGATGCTTTGTAGAACAGCACATCCGGGGGTGCGGGGTTTCTACACAACTCCTTCTGAGAAACTTCCAGCATTTACGTGGCTTTGCGGCTGTGTCGTCCAGAGCGGGTGTACGGCAACGTGCCGCGACTGAGAACAAGAAACGAGGTGTCATCCCGAGCGTCGAGCGAGGGATCTGGGCGGGGGCCTCATCCAGGAACAACGATTCCGAATCTCGACTCGCAGCGTAGGGCCCCCACCCAGATCCCTCGCTCGACGCTCGGGATGACACCAGCAAACCCGCATAACACTGGGAGTTTCTCGGAAGCGGCTGCATCTCACATTGCCGCGACAGAAAAAACGATGTGTCGCTCCTTTTGCTCAGTCGCGGCATCTTGCCGTGCACCCGCTCGAGATGACACCTCGGATTCTTTCACCGATCACTCGCGCCGCCGTAGTGCAGTGACTCAGGATGACGGCTTCACGCCTGGCTCCCTCAACTCCTCCGCCTCGCTCCCTGATGTCCGCCACGCGATTGCGGCCAGCACGATCGCTCCGCCGAGAAGTGCAATGGTTCTCGGCCGCTCCCCGAGAAACAGAAAGACCCACAGAGGATTTGCTATCGGCTCGATCATACCGATCAGAGATGCCTCGGTGGCCGTGACGTGGCTCAGGCCGCGTACGAACAGAACATACGCGGCCCCGATCTGGACAACGCCGAGGCCGAGCAGAATCGGAATCGAGACGGGCGCAAGCCGAAGATTCGAGGCGACAAATGGCAGTAGAGCGAGTGCGAGCAGGAGATTCCCGTAACAGATTGCAGCCTCTGCCGAGGCTCCCCTCTCGCGACGAAGCGACATGATCAGCATAGCGAAGAAGACGCTCGACAAGGCCGCGGTGGCATTGCCCAGCTGATTCTTCGGCTCGAGCTCGCCCACGAAGAAGAGCGCCATCCCGCAGATAGCCACCACGACTGCAATACCGTCCCGCATCCTGAAACGCTCACCAAGAAACAGCGGAGAGAGAAGAAGTACCCAGATCACTCCGCTTGACTGAAGAAAAATTGCGTTTGCCGCTGTGGTGAGTTTCGTCGCGATGACGAAGGTCGTCAGACAGGCGCCATAGCTGACCGTCGCGATCGCAAAGGGAACCGTCAATTTCACAACCTTCGGTCGCAGCAGAAGGAAAAGAACGACCGCCGCGAAGAGCGATCTGTAGAACGTGACTACCAGCGGGCCTTCAACGACCGCCTTGATTCCGATCCCTCCGGTAGACCAGAGCAGCGCGGCCCCCACGATCATCAGGACTCCACGGCGTTCCTCCGAGAGCCCTGACAACGGTTAGCCGGCCACCGGGATCTTCGCGAACATCCCAGGCGTGTACTCGCTGATCTGCCCTGTGAACGCCGACGCAGCAACTGTGAGTGGCGAGGCCAGCCAGAGTCTGCCCGGGCCCGATCGACCTTTGAAGTTCCGGTTGATTGCACTCACGGTGACTTCGTCCGACTCTTCCGACACACCAGGTCCGCAACCGATGCAGGCGCCGCAACCCGGCTTGAGAACGGTGGCCCCTGCGCGCTCGAACGTGTCGAGCAGGCCGTTTTCACGGCAGAAGTCCTCCACGGCAAGCGACCCGAATTGAATATAGAACTTCACGCCTTCCGCCACTCGCAACCCGTTGTCGACAGCCTCTTTCGCGACCTGGTGATAGAAGATCAGGTCATCGATCTTTCCCGCCGTACAACTGCCGGCGTACGCGATATCGATGGCAACCGTCCCGATGTCCCTGATGAACGCGCCGTTGGTAGGATCGGAAGGAATTCCCTCATCGGGATTTCCCGGATGAGCCACCATCGGCTCGATCTTCGAAAGGTCGATCAGATGCGTGCCGCCCTCATACACGGCGTCGGGGTCAGGCTCTACCGCTAGCGAACCGAGAAGCTCCCTGTCTGCATCCGGACGGAACTGCGCGATCCAGTCGTAGGTCTTCTCATCGGCAACTACGATCGCGGTGCGGGCGGAACACTCGGTCGCCATATTGGCGAGAGTGGCCCGCTCGTCGAGTGAGAGATTCGCAACGCCCGGGCCCGTGAATTCCATGATCCGATTGAGTGTCAGCTGCGGCTTCGCGTAGTTCAGCAGTATGTAGAGCATCACGTCTTTCGCCGTGACGTTCCCGCGCAGCTGACCGGTCAACTCGAAGCGGATCGACTCCGGCACCTCCACCTGTGTGAACCCTGAGTGAACGAGGTTGGCGTACTCGGTCGCCCCAACGCCCCACGCGAGCGCGTTGTTCACGCCTCCCATGCAGGTATGGCTGTCTGTCGCTTGAATCAGGTCGCCCGGGTCGATGATGAACTCGCGAGCAACTTCGTGACAGATCCCGGGCGAGACACCGTTCTCGGCAGAGAAGTTACGACAGCCCGTGTGTTTCTGAAAGTCCCGTTGCAGAGTACGGAGCGTTTCGATTTTCTCCATGAACGCCCGCATCTTCGGAACTTCGTCTGCGTAGATGAGATGGTCCTCGAACACGGCGAACTTCTGAGGATTTCGGATCGAGTACGCAGCCCCGTACTCCTGCTCGAGGAAGTAGTGGACCTGCGCCGTAGTGAACTCGTGCGTGTAGCCGCCGTCAACGCCTACGACCACGGCGTCTCCGGGCTTTACATACCGGGCGTCGTCGGTCACACCGATCATGTGCCGCGCGAGAATCTTCTCGCCCATCGTCATAGGCCTCGGCTCGTTGCGCGGAACAGGCAGGGTGATCTCCGCCGACGCCAGCGCTTTCGCGAACGGGAAGAGACCTCCCTCACGAACAATCAGTTGCGTGATCGGATCGTAATCACGATAGAACTCCTCGAGCGCGATTCCCTCCCCCGCCTGCAGACGGCGGAGGACATCGTGATCAGCCATGAGCACGCCCTGATTGTTGTTGTTGCCCGCGTGAATCGGCGCGAATGACGCCGCGATCGCCAGGTGGATCCCACTCCACTTCTCGGCCTGGACTGCGGTCTCGCGCGAGCTTCCGACACCCTTGCGGTAGCCCGATACGATCACCTCGAAGTTGCCTTTGATGAGCTCGTCTCTCTCAAACAGCCGCTTGCCGTTGACGATCAGTCCTGCATACGCATCGCGCGCCAGATCTTCCGGCCGATGACTGAAACAGACCCACGCCGGAGTCATCGCATCCGTGTTGATGTCGTCGAGAAGATCTTCGATCTGAAGATCTTTCATCTGCAGATCGACTCTCCCTTCTAGCTGTTGACGAATGAGCTCGGAGTCTTTCGTCAGAAACAGGACACGCCTGCCGGGAGTGAGGGTAATTGTGGCTGGTGGTTTCATGAGCTCCTTGATGATTCCCGTGTCTGCAGGCAGAGTAAAACAGATGATATCCGCAACACTGTTCCAGCTCTTGAGCGCACAACTCGCCCCGTTACCCTAGATGTTTAAGGATGGCGTCACCCGCTTCACGCGTCCCCAGTGCTCCGCCCAGGTCGGCCGTCGTCTCACCTGCTGCAATCGTTTTCTGCACCGCATCCTCGATCGACTGCGCTTCGGACGTATGTCCCAGGTACTCGAGCATCATGGCTGCTGTAAGGACTGCCCCGGCAGGATTCGCAATGTTCTTTCCTGCGTACTTGGGGGCGCTCCCATGAATCGGCTCGAAGAGAGAAACCTTCCCGGGGTTGATGTTCCCTGACGCCGCCACGCCGAGTCCTCCCTGGAGCGCCGCGCCCAGGTCCGTGATGATGTCACCGAACATATTGTTCGTGACGATGACTTCGAACATCTCAGGTGCGCGGACCATCTGCATGGTCAAGGCGTCGACATACATGTGGAAATGTTCAATCTCGCTGTACTCCGCTGCGACCTCTTCGAATGTTCTGAGCCAGAGATCGCCGCCGAATCTCATCACGTTGTTCTTGTCCGACATGCAGACTGATCGCCGTCCGTGTTTGCGTGCGAAATCGAAGGCGTAACGAATGATTCGCTCCACACCCTTCCGTGAAGAGACGTCCTCCTGCACGGCGATCTCGTCCGGCGTCCCCTTCTTGAAGTGGCCCCCCATACCGACGTAAGCACCCTCGGTGTTCTCCCGGAAGATCACAAAGTCCACATCGTCGGGGGTCTTGCCTTTCAAGGGGCAAAGCCGCTCGTTGAAGAGCTTCACGGGACGATAGTTGACGTAAAGGTCGAGCTGGAAGCGCATGCCGAGGAGAATGTCGGCCGCGTGCTTCATGTCAGGAACCCGCGGGTCGCCGAACGCGCCGAGATACACAGCGTCGAACGTCTCCCGGATCTCGTCCATGGCGCCGGGGGGCATCGAGATCCCTGTCTCGAGGTAGCTGTCGGCGTTCCAGTCGAACGGAACGAACTCGAGCCCGAGATCAGCCGACTTGTTGATTCGCTCGAGAACTCTCATCCCCTCGCGGATCACTTCCGGTCCAATCCCATCTCCCGGGATCACTGCGATCTTCTTCTCCATAAGGCCTCCACATCTGCGGTGCAAAGGGGCGGGATTATATGCAATGCATCTCGCTGACTGCCGTCCGACTAGCCCGCATTTCTCACAGACCTTTGTCGTGAGACGGCGGAGAGTGGCTTGGATGCGAAGCGCAGGGCGATTTTGCGACGAAGACATAGTCGACACTATTTCAAGGAGCGACATTGCCGTGCAACGAGCCAGACAGACCGCTATCCGTCGTCTCACGGCGAAGGTCTGTGAGAAATGCGGGCTTGAGTCAATGACGAGCAGGAGGTGCAGCTGCCAATTCACAGATCCCGCGGCGCAATGAGCTGAATTCCGCGGCTGGCAATCTCTTGTCTGAGGGTGATGTCACAAAGAGCATCCGTCTCCGAATCCCAGTCATACCGCCAGCGATAGCGTGCGGCGATCGCTCGGTTGTCGATTCCGGGATGACAGACGAGCTCCGTTACGCCCTCGACGCTGTCGAGCAATCGCACGATGCTCGCACGATTCAGATGTCCCGCCTCGACGATTCCGATCGTCCGGTTGTTGGTGCGGATCGACCCTTCAATGACCTGCTGGCGCGCCCTCACACCAAGATGATTGAGGGCCCGAATCGCCGCCGATCTCACGGTGAAACCAGCGACGGGATCGGAAGGAATCCTTACGTATCCGATCTTGAACTCCTCGGCCAGACGAAGGACTGTTCGAAAGATTGCAGGCAGAACATGAAGATGCTGATGTCCGTTCATGTGGGTGACAGCGACACCGGCTCTGAGGACCTTCTCGATCTGCGCGCGAAGTTCACGTTCGACGTCGGCAATCGCGATTCGTCCCGACAGATAGCGAACTGCGAGCTCCCGGTAACTTGGCAGGAAACGGCCGTCAGCGCCGAGGAGCGAGGGTACGTCGGAACGCGCGCAGAGCGGGCGTTCTTCGACGAGGGTCAAGTGGACTCCCACGTCAATTCCTAGGACGGAAAGGCGCTTAAGTGCGGCATCGCTGTCGGCGCCGTTTGCCACGACGCTGCATGCAGTGACGATCCCGCGTTCAGCGGCCTGAATTGCCCCTTCGGTCATCCCAGGATGAAGACCAACATCGTCTGCGGTAACAATCAGGCGGCTGGTGGACCGTTCATTCAACTGCTCAGAACCTCAACAGACTCCGCCGTCTTGCCAGACACGGAAGCATCGGGACGATTCGATAGCGGCTTCCGGCGCGGACGGCGCATATCGGGGAACAGTCGAATCAGCTCTCGGAAAATCTTGAGAATCACCGCAGGGGACGACAGCGTGGAGTTGCCGTGAGTGCGCGGGAAGTAGTCGAGTCCCAGCTGCTGGATCGTGAACCCGAGGTTTTTCGCTTTGACGATCAACTCGGCATCAATGAGAGAGCCCTCGGATTTCAGCTCGATGCTCTGCAGCACCTCGCGCCGAAAGAGCTTGAATGAGAAGTTGATGTCGCGATGAGGCCACCCGAAAAGAATCCCGATCAGAAAGTTATAAAAGTACGAGTAGACCGTTCTCTTGAAACCCTCAGACGTGCGATCCAGCCGATAGCCGGAGATGATGTCGGCGCGAGTCACGTAGAGAGCCCTGATTGCCCTGCCCAGGACGTCGGGGTCGAAAGGGAGATCCGCATCCATGTAGAGAACCAGATCTTTGCTCGCTGCGGCAAAACCGGCGCGAAGCGAGCTGCCGAGTTTCTGGTTGTAGTCATTCCGGATCACACGAATCCGCCGGTTCGCTGCTGCGGCCTGATCCACCAGCATCGAGGAGCGGTCCGTCGACGCGTCGTCGACCACGATGATCTCGTAGTCCTCGCTGTAAGTCGCCAGCCCTTCGACGGCGAATCCGAGCGCATGCTCGATATTCGCCTCTTCGTTGAACATCGGGATCACGAGCGAGATGGAAGGCTTGGGAGTCACGAGGAAAATGATACTGCACCGGGAATGGGGAGGAACCGAATGCTGGTCTGCGGCCCGGCTGGCGTGAGCGCGAGGCCCCAGTCTGCGGCCCAGCCGGCGTAAGCGCGAGGCCCCAGTCTGCGGCCCAGCCGGCGTAAGCGCGAGGCACCAGTCTGTGGCCCAGCCGGCGTAAGCGCGAGGCACCAGTCTGTGGCCCAGCCGCCGAAGGCGGCGAAAGATCCCGTAGCACCCGGCTTCAGCCGGGTGAATGCGGCGGAGAAAATCGAACAGCCCGCGATAGCGGGCGACAGAGTGGCGGGTGCGTGGATGCCCTGTGGCGCGGTTCTGCCGCCCGCTCACGCGGGCTGTCTGGCTTGGCCGCTCTTCACCCGGCTGAAGCCGGGTGCTACGGGATCTTTCGCCGCCTTCGGCGGCGGGAGTGTCCCCGGGCTCGAGGCGCACCGCGATTTTGCGACGAAGGCATAGTCGGCACTATGTCGAGGAGCGAAATTGGCGTGCAACGAAGCAGACAGGCCGCTATCCGTCGTCTCGCGGCGAAGGTCTGTGAGAAATGCGGGCTAGCCCCGCAGACCCCGATTCAAAGGATCTTTATCGGTCGGAGCGCCGCCTTCCAGGGGGCCGTATCGCCGGCTGGAAGGGGGCGCTCCGAACCTGCACGCCGCCACGCTTCCTTCACTCAGGTAAGAATGCGGACTAGCGGAGTGAGGACGCGGCCTGGCGGCGGGTTGCTCCGCGCTGAATCATGGGCTCCACACTCGGCGTTCGGCTGTTCACGCTCTGACGGGTGGAGAGATCGTGGAGCTTGACTGAGAGTCGCCGCGGATCGCGGTTTCCAACGACCTGAGCCGGAACGTAAGATCTCGCTGAGACGAGCTTTACACGGCGTGCGCCTGAGCCAATCGCCAGTTCTGTTGCTCGTGGCGGTCCTGCGGCGACGCTCAACTTTCCTATCGACACATCATCAACGAGAACCGTCAGTTCATTCGTTGGAAACGGAGTCTCGGCGGCGAGTGACAGTGTCAGGACGAGCCGATCGCCATGCAGCCGAGGAAGCTCGAGCTCGGCGCTCTGGTCTAGCCACCGCCACGCCTCCCCCGCGATCGTCCTTTCGGAGGCGTAGACTCCGGAGAGCGGCAGGTAACGTCGTTCCGGCTGAACGGGCACGAGCGACACGGTCCGGTAGTGATTTCTGGTCAGCTTCCCGTAAGCGTCGCTCCACCGCCAGCTGAATGTTCGCGCGCCGGCTATGTTGCTGCCGCCATCAGTCAGGAGCCACAGCGGAGTTCCCGGACGATCCACCAGCGAGGTCAGTGCCTCGTCGATTCGGCGGGGCTGAAAGCGCCCGAGGAGGTGGAGTGCGTGGGGACCCAGAGCGAGCTCGTATGCCACGATGCTGTCAGCCGGCAGATGTCGAAGAGCGAATCGGATCGCCTGAATCGGCGGTGATGCAGTCGTGGACCGCTCTACGATGAGACTGCTGACGTACACCATCGAGCAGGCGCCAATCAGGACGGTCGCCGCGGCGATCACGAAGCGGTTGCCTCCCGCCAGTCGAGCAAGTCCGATGCTCGCAGCGAACGAGATCATGAGTACCGATGGCAATGTGTACCGGACTGCGTCGGCCGGGTCCATGAAGGCGAGAGCGAAGAGAAGATACGGAGCTCCCGCCGCGAGGATGGGTATCCAGGCTTTTGATCGAGCGCGGATTGCGCTAACCGCCCCCAGCGCCGCGAGCGCAAGCAGTGGCAGCGATAGAAGTTTTGGGCCCCACGGATGCGCAACGAAGCGCACCAGCAACTCGCCGAGGGAGCTCCGACCGCGAGAAATGTCGCTGTCATGTCCCAGAAAATACTCTCCCTGACCCGCAAGCCATCGATAGGAAAGAGAGGGCCCTCCGACGGCTTCGATCATCGGTACGAGCCACGCCAGGCAGACGATCGTGAACACACCCACAGCCAGCAATCGCGACCGCCAGGTCCGAAGTCGCCAGACCGACACGAGGAGCATGGGCAGAATCGCGACACAGTACTGCGGTCGGCAGCCTACCGTCAGTCCCGCAAACAAGGCCAGCAGGACGGCACCATGCTTCGTCGGCCCCTCATCGAACAGGCGAACAGCCAGATAGAGTGAGATTGAGAGAAATGCGAGCCCCGCCGGGTCAGAGATGGGAAGGGTCGAGTGGACCAGCATTGCAGGCGACAGATAGAACAGGAGCGACGCGCTCAATCCGATCGCCAGGCGGCCGCTCGCGCGGGAGAACGCGGCAGCGAACCCCAGCATACCGACAAGACTCGCAAAGAAACTGGTGGTGACGAGCGAGCGGAAAGGATCCTTCAAAAAGAAATTCGCGACTTTCCCGATTGCGACGAGAACGGGATACCCGGGCGGAGGGGGATGATGGACACGCGGGTCGTACCGGATGAGCGCCTGGGCGAAGAGCGGCTCGTCGTACTCCCACAGCGTCATCGGGATTGGAGCGAGCTGCACGCAGACGAAGAGAACGATGACCAGGAGCAGAATTCTGGATGGCGTCCACCAGCGACCGATCGAAAGCGAGAGAGCATTCAAGCCGGACGATTGTATGATCTTCCCATCTGATCGTGACCTACCTCCGAACGCTCCGGCTACTCACCAGGACTTTCAAACAGCATCCCCGCGGTGCGAGGCTTCACGTACTCATCCGCTTTCTGACGTGCCCGTTCCTCCGAACGCTGGACAGTGTCAAGCAAGGCGTTCGCATCCTGGATATCGGGGCAGGTCATGGAATCTTTGCAGCGCTGGCGATGGAGTCTGGAGCGGATTCCGTCGTAGCGGTCGAGCCTGACCTCCGAAAATCCTTTCTCCCCTTCCCCATACCTTCCGTACGGTTTGTGGGCGGTTTCGACGACTCGATTCGCGGGACTTTTGATGTCGTGGTCATCTACGACGCGACCTACAGGATTCCGGTTTCCGAGAGAGAGGGACTCTTCCAACGGGCCTTCGACCGAGTGCGCCCCGGCGGGCTTTTCGTGCTCAAGGATCTCGATCCGGAAGCTCGTCTGAAATTCGCATGGGCCCGGATGCAGGAGTTCATATCCGATCATCTGCTCGGCGTGTCGCTTGGTGAAGGTTTCGTTTATGACACGCGAGCCGAAGTGCAGGCTCGGATGGAGAGAGCCGGGTTCGTCGATTTCCGATCGCGTCGCGTCGATCGAGGCTATCCCCACTCGCACATCGTATACACCTCGCGAAAGCCGGAGTGATGCGAATCGTGGGGCCTGAGCATCGCGGGAAACTGCTGCCTGGAAAAAACATTCACCCTCGCATCCGGGCGCGAATCGCCGGCGTCAGCAGCCGAACGAGGAGCGTGAGTCCCGCGAGCAGCGCGCCCGCGACAAGGATCCGGACAAACACCTGCTGCTGCGTGACGAGGCCCGCTGCGAGGGCATCGACGAAATACGCGAAGATGAACACGCTCGGGATCATCCCGACGAATGTGGTGACCAGAAAGTCTCGAAACCGGAAGGTTGCGAAACCGGCGAGATAATTGAGAGCCACGTAGGGAATTACCGGGATGAGCCGGAGAAGAAGGAGCAGTGTCATCCCCTCTTCGCGGAATCGCTCCCGAGGGAAGCGGTCCACGAGTCTTCGTTCAAGCCAGGGCGGCGCGACACCGCGAGCGATCGCGAACGGAACCACGGCCGCAAGTGTCGCGGCCACGAGCTCAATCGCCCCTCCGACTCTCCAACCCCAGACGAGGGCCGCTGCAACCGACAGAAAGGTTACCGGAAGAAGAAGGAGCGCGGCGCCGATGTAGCACGCCACGAAAGCCAGCGGAGTCCACCAATGCTGCCTGACGGAAGTGAGCCATGTGGAGATCTGCTGCTCATCGAACAGGCGACCCGCGGCAAACATGACGATGAGAGTCGAGACCAGAACGATCACTGAGACTGTGATGACAGGCCGCCAGAGATTGCGATCTCCGACCGTTAACTGGTCAGCGAGGTCGGGCGACCCTCGCGTAGCTCCTGCAACCCCACTCGGGGGCTCTGGGGGACCGGTGCTATCATCCATCTGCTTCATTATCCCTGCGATTCGAGGAGCCTTCCGTGGCAAATTTCCCCGGCGTTGACTACATGGATTTCGACTCTCTTCTCTCCGAAGAAGAGCTGATGGTGCGCCAGACAGTACGCGACTTTGTCGACGACGAGATCCTTCCCATCATCGAGGAAGCACACCGGCATGAGGTCTTCCCTCACCACCTTGTGCCGAAGATGGCCGAGATGGGGCTCTTCGGTTCCACCATCAATGAGTACGGGCTTCCGGGATTGAGTCATGTCGCTTACGGACTCATCATGCAGGAGCTCGAGCGTGGCGACTCAGGTCTTCGCTCGTTCGTCTCCGTGCAATCAGGTCTGGTGATGTACCCGATCTATGCGTACGGGTCGAAGGAACAGAAAGACCACTGGATCCCGCGCCTCGCAAAGGGTGAAGCGATCGGCTGCTTCGGTCTCACGGAGCCCGACTTCGGGTCGAACCCGGGCGGTATGCGTACGAACGCGAAGCGCGACGGCGACTCCTGGATCCTGAACGGAGCGAAGTCATGGATCACGAGCGGATCGATCGCTGACGTGGCGGTGGTGTGGGCGCGAACCACGGACGGAATTAAAGGCTTTCTGGTCGAGAAAGGAACGCCCGGGTTCACGACCGCCAATCACATGGGGAAGTTTTCCCTGCGGGCGTCGATCACGTCGCAACTCTTTTTCGAAGACTGCAGAATTCCGAGTGAGAACCTACTTCCTGAGACCAGCTCACTAAAGCATCCGCTCGGATGCCTGACTCAAGCCCGTTACGGGATCGCGTGGGGGGGAGTCGGCGCCGCGATGGCTGTCTACCAGACGGCTCTTGACTACGCGAAGCAGAGGATTCAGTTCGGAGGCAAACCGATCGCCGCCCATCAACTTGTGCAGAACAAGCTCGCCTGGATGATTACCGAAATCACGAAGGCTCAGTTCCTGGCCCTGCAGATGGGCCGGCTGAAGGATCAGGGAAAGCTAAAGCCTCATCAGGTGTCGATGGGGAAGATGAACAACGTGAACATCGCGCTCGAGTGCGCGAGAATCGCCCGCGATATTCTTGGAGCCAACGGAATCTCCGACGAGTACCCCGTCATCCGGCACATGCTCAACCTCGAGTCAGTGAAGACCTACGAAGGGACGCACGACATTCATAATCTCGTCATCGGCGAGGCCGTGACGGGGATTCCTGCCTACAACCCTCCGATGACCGCCGAGGCGGAGCGTCAGGGGACGGCAACGGCAGCGGCGGAAGCAGGAGTCCTCAAGTAGACCGTAAGCATTCTCCAGCCTCATCACGCATCACCGCCTTCACAGGCCGCATGGGCGATTTCTCCGGACATTGCGTATCACTTGCTCGTTCTCGAGCTCGTCAGCCCCTTCGCGAGCTACTGACTGAATCACTGACCGACCGATAGTAATCAGGAGCGTGAATGGAATCGAGTGTCGAGATCGGATTTCTCCGCGTCACCGAAAAGGCTGCGATCGCAGCCGCGCGTACGATGGGCTACGGGAAGCGCAAGTACTCCGACCAGGTCGCCGTGGAAGCGATGAGGGAAGAGCTCAACAAGCTCAAGATGCGCGGGACCATCGTTATCGGCGAGGGCGAACGCGACAAAGCGCCGATGCTCTACGTCGGAGAGACGCTCGGCCGCGGTAAGGATGAGTCGGGACGGGAGTACCCGGCTGTCGACATTGCAGTTGATCCTCTCGAGGGTACCAACCTCTGCGCGGTGGGCGCTCCCAACGCCATCGCGGTGCTGGCCGCCTCCGAAAAAGGGGGTCTGCTGAATGCCCCGGACGTCTACATGGAAAAGCTGGTGGTCGGTCCGACCGCCTCGAAGTTCGTCAGTCTGAACAACACGGTGGAGGAGAACCTCCATCAGATGGCCGAAGCGTTCAAGCGCGATATCAACGAGCTCACCATAATCGTCCTCGAGCGTGAGCGGCACGAAGATCTCATCGAGCAGATCCGCGAGACCGGAGCGCGAATCAAGCTGATCACCGACGGCGATCTGTCAGCCGGGATTGCGGCCGCAGTGCGCGGGACAGGCATCCATGGGTCGATGGGTACCGGAGGCGCGCCCGAGGGTGTCATCACGGCTGCCGCGATGCGCTGCCTCAGCGGGAGGATGCAGGGTCGGCTGCGTCCTCTCGAGAAGTGGCAGGAAGAGCGACTGCGGGAGATGGGATACTCGGACATCAACAAGATCTACGACACGAGCGATCTCGCGTCTGGCGACGACATCATTTTCTCCGCTACCGGAGTGACCGATGGCGATCTTCTCCGCGGCGTGCGCTTCTTCGGCGGCGGAATCAGGACGTCGTCGCTCTTCATGTCTCGCAAGACCAACACGATCCGCTTCGTCGACACGATTTATCAGGAAGAAGGATCGAATCTGTCGATCAGCTTCAGCTGATGTGAGGCGATCGGACCCGGCGTAGTCAGCTCGGAAAAGAGATAAAAAAAGGCGACCTTTCGGTCGCCTTTTTTTGTTGAACGAACTGAAGGATCAACCCGCGTTGTCAGCGGACCAGTCGACAAGCTGATTGACGATCGGCGCGGCCATCGCTGCGTGGGACCGGGCTCCAGCGGCGTCGCCATTCATTGCCGCATTTCTCATCTCACGAACGTGAGTTCTGGTCTCGCGTGCAAGCTTGCGCGCCGCGGACGAGGAGCCACTGTTCGCATAGATCCGATTGGAGAGAACCAGCGCTTCGCTGCCAACGGTCTTCCAGACTCCACCGTCGAAGTTTGCTGTGTGGCTCACGTCCGATAGAAGCGCCTGAAGACGCGTCGCATCATTCCAGAGCCGCATCGTCGAGTTACCTTTCATCGACTTCATCTTCTTGTGCGAATGAGTCCGACCGCTGTCATGATCGGCGAACGTCGGAGTGACCACGAGAGCCGCGGATGCCAGGACGATTACTCCTAATGTCTTTCGAATTTGCATGGATTTCTCCTTTATGAATACCCCACCATCCATTGCGACAATTGCGCCATTCTCTGGATGAAAAGCTCCACCCCACAGCCCGGCAGGGGCTCGCAGAATTCCAGATCTGCAGCGGCGAGGGTCTGCCGAATGAAGGAACAGGATGCCTCCCGGAATGGCACGATGCCTGCCGTTGCTGTACGGAATCATGGAGATCAAGATCTGCGGAATCACAAGGGTGGAGGACGCAATTGTCGCGGTTGAGGAAGGCGCCTCATTCCTGGGCTTGATCTTTGTGCCCGGCTCGCCTCGCTGCGTTACCCCCCAACAGGCTCGCCTGGTCGCCTCCGCAGCGCGCAGTTGTGAGAGCGCCGGCGACGCAGGGGTGAAGATCGTCGGAGTCTTCCGAGACCAGACCACTTCCGAGATCGCGGAACTGGTCACGAGTGTCCCTCTCGACCTGGTCCAACTCCATGGCAGCGAGAGCGAAGAGCAGGTCCGGTCTGTTTCTGTTCCCGTGATCAAAGCGATCTCCATCGACGAAGACCGACCTGTCACCGACGGCCACCCCTCAGCGCACTGGCTCCTTTTCGACACGCTCGATCGCGCCCAGGGGGGCGGGACAGGCAAGGCATTCGACTGGTCCCTGCTGAGCTCTGTCAGTCGTACCAGACCCTTTTTCCTGGCGGGCGGCATCAATGCCGACAATGTCGCAAGCGCGGTGAGGCAGGCACGCCCCGATGGAATCGACGTCTCGAGCGGAGTGGAGAGCAGTCCGGGGATCAAGGATCGCGATAAGATCCGCGACCTCTTCGAGCGGATTAGAAGAGGATGACCCGATGACGGCCCGACGAATCTCTCTTCCCAATCGCAACGGATACTTTGGCACGTTCGGTGGCAAGTACGTCCCCGAAACGCTGATGGCTCCACTCGACGAGCTCGAGAAAGCGTATCGCGCCGCTCGCAAGGATCGCTCGTTCAGGGATGAGCTGGATTCGATCCTCCGCAACTATGTCGGCCGCCCCACGCCGCTCAGCGAAGCTCCAGCGTTCGCCGCCGAGTGCGGCCGGTTCCGACTTTTTCTCAAGCGCGAAGACCTCAATCACACCGGCGCGCACAAGATCAACAACGCGCTGGGGCAGGCGCTGCTCGCAAAGAGGATGGGAAAGAAACGGATCATCGCCGAAACCGGCGCAGGTCAGCACGGGGTCGCCACCGCAACCGCCTGCGCCCTTCTGGGATTGGAATGTGTCGTTTACATGGGTCAGGTCGACATGGTCCGCCAGGAGCCGAATGTTTTCCGCATGAGACTCCTCGGCGCAGAGGTCGTTCCCGTGGAAAGCGGTAGCCGCACGTTGAAGGATGCGATCAACGAGGCAATCCGCGACTGGGTCACGAATGTAGGCAACACGCACTACATCATCGGCTCGGTGCTCGGGCCACACCCCTACCCGATGATTGTTCGCGATTTTCAATCGGTCATCGGACGGGAGGCGCTGGGTCAGGTCGTCAAGAGGACTGGAGCGTTACCCGATATGGCAGTGGCGTGCGTGGGAGGCGGCTCAAACGCCATAGGACTTTTTTTCGAATTCCTCGAGAAGAAAAGCGTGCGGCTGGTCGGCGTCGAGGCGGGTGGCCGGGGAATCGCCGCGGGGGAGCACGCCGCGCGATTCAGCGGGGGGGTTCGGGGGGTGCTTCATGGAACGAGCTCCATGGTTCTTCAGGATCAGTGGGGACAGATCGGACAGACTCACTCGATCTCCGCTGGACTCGACTACCCTTCGGTCGGGCCCGAGCATGCGTACTTTGCCGAGCAGGGACGGATCGAGTACGACTCATGTAGTGATGAGCTCGCTCTCGCTGCGTTCCATCGCCTCTGCCGCACTGAAGGAATCATTCCGGCGCTCGAGTCCTCCCACGCTCTCGGGTATCTTCTGCGCACCGGCGGCACAATCAAGCCCGATAGTGTCGTGATCGTGAATCTCTCCGGCCGCGGTGACAAAGATGTCCCTCAGGTCGCACGGATGGAGAGGCCGGAGAATGCAGAATGAAGAATGCAGAATGCAGAAAACGAATCCGCACGTACTAAGCTAGTTTGATTCAACATTCAACATCCTGCATTCTCCGTTCTCCGTTCTACAAAGGTCCCCTTTGCAAAACCGCATCGCCATAACGTTCGACAAACTCCGCCGCGAGCAGCGATGTGGACTCGTGGCCTACGTCACGTGCGGAGATCCTGATCCGGAGACGACCGTAGAGATCGTGATGGCTCTCGAGAGCGCGGGAGCCGATTTCATCGAGCTCGGTGTCCCGTTCTCTGATCCGATAGCCGACGGACCGGTCATCCAATCGGCGTCGTTTCGCGCGCTTGAGCGTGGGACGACGATGTCTGACGTTCTCGACATCGCGAGGTCGATTCGGATGCGCAGCCAGATACCGCTGATTCTCTTCTCGTACCTGAACCCGATTCTTCAATTCGGATACGACAAATTTGCAACGGCAGCTTCCGATAGTGGCTGTGACGGTGTGTTAGTCACAGACCTGCCGCCGGAATTCTCGAAGGAGTTACGCGCAGCAATGAAGCGGTGCGATCTGAAAACGGTGTTCCTGCTTTCCCCGACTTCGAGCGAGGATCGAATCAAACTGGTCGACCAGATGTCCGACGGATTCGTTTACTACGTATCGACGACTGGTGTGACCGGAGCGCGAAAAGATCTCGATCCTGCGCTCGTCGGCAGACTTCCAGAATTGAAGTCACGTCTGAGCAGGCCCCTGGCAGTCGGGTTTGGAATCTCCACCAACGCGCACTACGCGGCCCTCCACAGTCACTGCGAGGCCGTGGTGGTCGGCAGCGCGATCGTCAAAGCCGTAGGCGATGGCAACCGCGAAGGCGCTGCGGAACGGGCAGCAGCCGTTGTCAGCACCATCGTCGGACGGTCCTGAACCGTGAAGCTAGCGACTCCTTCCCCTTACATTTTCCAATGTTCAGGCCCTCGCTTGACAGCGGCAGCGAGCATCTCAGCGATAACGGGTAAGGGGATCGCATCAGGTTTCCGGTATCGGATACAGCTCTTCCCGCAGTCCTTCGTTCCGAGCTCGGCGCGAAACTTCGCCACAAGCTCCGTGTCGCACATGTAGAAGGCAAGGTAGCCCTTCTGCACAGCAAAGGAGCAGAGAGACGTACCCTCGACCTCGTATGTCGGCATCCCGAACCGCATACTTTCCTGCGCGGCGGGAACACTCTTCCGGACGAGGGCGCGTAACTTTTTGAGAACTGGCCGCACCTCATCGCTCTGCTCATCGAGATACTCCGCGACGTCCTTCGCTTTGCTCTGCATTCAGCCTCCCATGTGTGTTGCCTGCGTAGCTTCCTTTCGGAAAAGACCGCACCACCACTCACCACGAGATCGCTCTTCAATGATCGCGAACCTGAAGCGTTTTGCGGCTAACGAGACTTCCGTACTGTCAGTAAGCAGCACACCACTGAGAATCAGGAGACTTCCATCTCGCATCCTGTTCTCAACCTCCGGCAGCAGCGGCACGATCACTTCCTTGATGATATTCATCACGGTTACATCAAAAAGTCGCCCGTCCTGTACCGAATCGAGCGAGCCAACAAAGTGCTTGAAGCCTGAGGAGGTGACTCCGTTCCGCCGGGCGTTTCGGGCGAGGACGCCGAGAATTTCTGTATCGTTGTCGAACGCAACAACTTCCGCCGCCCCCAGACGAGAGAGTGCGATTGCGAGAATACCGCTCCCGGTTCCAACATCGAGGCATCGAAAAGAACCCACGTCGATTCCCTCCAGCATCTCGAGGCAGAGTGCAGTGGTCTCGTGTGAGCCTGTTCCGAACGCACGCTCCTGCGGAATGACAAGAGCGATACGGTCAGATGAAGGCGTGATGAGCCGTTCGTCGGGCGCGACGACGAAGCGATGACCCACCTCGATCGCCGTGAGTGACTGCTCATAGAGATCGAGCCAATCGATCCTTTCATTGTCGACAGCCGATACTGTGACAGCCGGGAGTCGGCGTAGAGCGACGAGCCCCGCAGCCCGACTGCTCTCATCGCTGAAAAAATAGTGCGCGGTCGACCCCGCGGGCCCCTCTTCGACGTACGACCCGATCGATCCAATTCCGTAGAGGATCGTCTCCAGCTCATCCTCAACGTCGAGGCCGGTACCGTAGCGAACTTCCAGCTCGAAATCGGCGATCATGCTCCTGAGGCAGTGAGTTTCTCGTCGGCAAGAGCCGGAAGCTTGACGTTGAGGCTGGATGGGACGATCGAGATATTCAACGGCGAGGTCATCTCCACAACCTCTCCATCAATGGCGAATCGCATCCGCGGACGTGACGCCGTGACCTGGAGCTTCTGAGTTGTCATTTCCCGGAAACCGTTGACCCGATCGATATGGCCGAACAGATACCGCAGCAGTACCCACAGAAAGCTCCAGCGATTCGAGAAAGGAAACCAGTAGAGCGCCAGCCTCCCACGATCCAGCGTCGATTTTGGGGCAATCAGGCCCGGCTTGGTCAGATCATAGGGATTCACGGAGACAGCGAATAGTTGCGTTCTGACGACTTCGCTATGCCCCGGAGCTTCGAGCTCGAGGGACACGCTGGGAAAGCTGCGGATCGCCAGCGGCAACGCGCGAGCATATGCCTGAAGCTTTCCTCCCTCCTCCCGAAGTCGCTCGCGGTGATAAAGCATGGAGGGGTAGACGCCGAGCATCATGTTGTTCAGAAAGTAGCGCCCGTTGACGATTGCCGCATCGATCTGACGAACGGGACCGTCGAGTGCCAGATTGAATGCCTCTTTCCAATCCAGAGGAATGTTCAGATCTCTGGCAAGATGATTCATCGTGCCGAGCGGGAGGATCCCCAGGACTGCCTCGGTACTCACCATCGCCTGGACGATGTGGTGAATCGTCCCGTCGCCACCACCGGTGATGAAAAGCTTGCGCCCCGCCGCGAGTCGCTCCTGAACAACCGCCCGAAAATCAACTCCGTGGGTGATCTCGATCAATTCGATGGACTCCGCGCGTGCGCGATCTTCTACCTCAGACAGAACGGCATCGGTCGACGACCCTGATCTGGTGTTGAGAAACAGCGTTCCGCGGAAGTCAGTCAATTAGTAGCCCTCATTGCCCCTGTCACTTTCCTATCCATCTGGATGGTCCACTGTTGCGCCGTGTGCCCCGACGTTTACGTTACCGAGTACAAGCTGGCGAGGTCCCTCGCCCCTCCCGCCCACACACCCGAGCTCGGGACGACATCTCCCGGCGAACCCGCATAAACAGTGTGAGTTTTGCGCAGCTCAGCTCACGAAGAATTCGCGAACCTTGTCGAATACGCCCTTAGGTTCAGGAACGCTCTCTCCCGTGATCTCCGCGAGTCTCTCGAGCAATGCCTTCTGTTCGTCAGTCAGACGGGTCGGCACATGCACGCTCGCGTGAACGTAATGGTCTCCCCGACCGCTGCCATCCACGAAGGGAACACCTTTCCCTCGCAGACGAAACATCTGACCCGGCTGAGTTCCCGCTGCAATCGGCAAAGTCTCCTCGCCGTGTACGGTCCTGATCTTGATCTCTGCTCCGAGGGCGGCCTGCGTGAAAGAGAGGGGATGCTCGGAATGAATGTCGTAATCGCGGCGTGAGAAGCGATCGTGATCCTCTACGTTGATGAAAACGTATAAATCTCCTGAAGGGCCACCATTGAGTCCCGACTCCCCCTCAGCAGCGACTCTGAGTCTCGAGCCTTCGTCGACCCCCGCAGGGATTTTCACCGAGATTGTCTTTTCTTCGTGAAGGCGTCCCGCCCCGGCACAGTCGGCGCAGGGAGTCTTGATCACCTTGCCGGCGCCGCCACACTGAGGGCAGTTGCGGGCGACCGCAAAGAATCCCTGTGAGTATCGAACCTGACCGCGACCGGCGCAGCCTCCACAGGTCTCCGGCTGTGTGCCCGGCTTCGACCCCGAGCCTTTGCATGTGAGGCAGGTAACCGCCCGGGGAATGAGCAGGGATGCCTCTTTGCCGAAAACAGCTTCCTCGAACTTCAGCGTGAGGTCATAGCGAAGATCATTACCGCGGACAGCACGAGTGCCCCGCTTACGACCTCCACCCATCGCATCACTGAAACCGAAGAGATCGCCGAGGATGTCCGTAAAGTCGGTGAACTGGGCTCCGTCGAATCCGCCGCCGGCCCCGCTTACGCCCTGGTGACCGAAGCGGTCGTAGCGTGCCCGCTTGTCGTCATCGGAAAGAACGCTGTAGGCCTCAGCGGCCTCTTTGAACTGCTCTTCCGCTTCCTTGTTCCCCGGGTTCTTGTCGGGATGAAACTTGATCGCGAGTTTCCGATACGACTTTTTGATCTCATCGACAGCGGAGTCTCGATTGACCCCGAGCACTTCGTAGTAATCCCGTTTCTGCGTCGTCGTCATCGTGGGTCGAGCTCTTTAACTTTTCTTCTCGTCGAACGATGAGATTCTGCTCGGGTCGTAGAGCATCACGCCGGTCAGAATGCGCGCGCAGTTCTGCAAGTCGTAAATCGTATCGTTGAGCACTTGTTTTTCGTCCGACTTGACCACCGTTCGCGCGTTCGTGATCGACTTCTGAACTTTTGAGCGGTCAGCCTCAATGAGGAGCTTCCCGAACTCACGGAAAACTTTCTCATTGGTGTAGATCATTCCCTCGACCTTGTTCTGGAGCATCTGCAGCTCGCGGCGCGCCGTGTCGGCGCGGGAGAATTCGCTCGCCTCGTTAACGATCCGTTCGATCTCGTCCTTCGTCAGTCCTCCGGCGGAGTTGATCTGGACGCCGGTCGACTTGTCGGTAGCCTGATCGCGAGCCGTCACGTTGACGATGCCGTTCGAATCGATCGAGAAGATCACCTCGATCTGAGGGACGCCTCGGGGTGAGGCCGGGATGCCTACCAGGTCGAATTTCCCGAGAGACTTGTTCTCACGAGAGAACTCGCGTTCTCCCTGCAGGACGTGCACCTGGACTTTGCTCTGATTGTCGGAGACCGTCGTGAAGATCAGGGAGTTCTTTGTCGGGATCGTGGAGTTGCGCTCGATGATCTTCGCGAAAAGCCCACCGTGCGTCTCGATACCAAGCGAGAGCGGCGTCACATCGAGCAGAATCATGTCCTTGATATCGCCGCGGAGGATCGCTCCCTGAATGGCGGCCCCGACTGCTACGACTTCGTCAGGATTGATATTTCTGTTCGGCTCTTTGCCGAACGCATTCTGCACTGCCTCGATCACCTTCGGCATGCGCGTCTGGCCGCCGACGAGAACAACCTCGTCCACCTGCGACGCCTGGACTCCTGCAGCCTTCAATGCATCTTTCACGGGATCGATTGTTTTCTGAATGAGGTCCTCGACCATCTTCTCGAACTCATGTCGCGTGAGAACGCGGTTCAGATGCTTGGGACCTGACTGATCGGCCGAGATGAAGGGAAGTGTGATTCGTGCCTCTGCCGCCGTTGAGAGCTCGCACTTGGCTTTTTCAGATGCCTCTTTGAGCCTCTGGAGCGCCATCCGGTCGTCTTTCAGATCGATTGACGTTTCCTTCAGGAATCCTTCGATGAGCCAATCCATGATCCGCTTGTCGAAGTCCTCACCGCCGAGGTATGTATCGCCCGACGTGGAAAGGACCTCGAAAAGACCGTCTTCGATCTTGAGAATCGAGACGTCGAAGGTTCCTCCGCCGAGGTCGTATACCGCGATGAGCTGATTTGCCTTGTTCTCGAGCCCGTAAGCGAGTGCGGCCGCGGTAGGCTCGTTGATGATTCGCAGCACCTCGAGCCCCGCAATCTTTCCGGCATCCCGCGTGGCCTGCCGCTGGAGATCGTTGAAGTACGCTGGCACTGTAATGATCGCCTCGGTAACTGGCTCGCCCAGAAACTCCTCGGCGAATTCCTTGATCTCGCTCAGAACAAAAGCCGAAATTTCTTCAGGAGAGTAATCGCGCTCGCGAATCTTCACCTTCATGTCGCCGTTGGTCGCTCCGACAATCTGGTAAGGGAGCACGCCTTTGGCGCGCGACACTTCTTCGGAGTCGAATTTGCGACCGATGAGCCGCTTGATCGCGAACACCGTGTTGAACGGGTTGGTAATCGCCTGTCGCTTGGCAATCTGCCCGATCAGCCGCTCCCCGTCCTCTGTGAAACCGATTACAGACGGGGTCGTGCGGCTACCTTCCCGGTTCGAGATGACCTGCGGGGTAGCTACGTCGACGACCGACACGCAGGAGTTGGTCGTACCCAGGTCAATTCCTATGATCTTGCCCATTCAGTCTCTAGGAGGTCTGTGACTCAGGCTCGGACTTGTCGGGGCCACCAACTGCGACCTTCACCATTGCCGGTCTTACCAGGCGGTCGTGCAGAAAGTACCCTTTCTGGAACACGTCCAATACGGTGTTGTTCGGAACGGAAGCATTCTCCTCACGCATCACAGCTTCGTGAAACGTCGGATCGAACGGGACATCGGATTCGCCTACAGACCGCACGCCGCTGCGCTGGAGCGCATCAGAGAACTGTTTGGAGATCATCTCCACCCCGGTTCGAAACTCGCTCGGAGGATCGCCTGCTGAGCTGACCAGCGCCCGCTCGAAATTATCGAGTACGGGAACGAGCTCCCGGATGATCTCGCTCAAGGCGTACTTGAAGTAATCGCCTTTCTCGCGCTCGACCCGCTTACGGTAGTTCTCGAAGTCGGCCAGCCGTCGGACGTACTGATCCTTGAGCTTCTGATTCTCTTCCTGCAGGCCATGCAACGATCCGGATGCGACGGGGCTACCGGCGACGGATGGCGCCTCCTCCCCCTTGTCGTCCTCTACTGTTTCTGCTACGAAGTCCTCAAGCGACTCGCCTGTGTCCTCGAGGACGTACGTGTCGTCATCCGCCATATTGGTCGATGACGACTGCTCATTGTCTTCCGTCACGATGCTATCTCCCGTTGTTCGATCTTTCTGCTCAATGCCCGGCCAAGGTAATCGACCAGGGGCGCCATCCTCGCATACTCCATCCTGGTGGGGCCGAGGATTGCGACGAGCCCCATCGGTGAGGCGATCGAGCCGTACCTGCTGGCGACCAGAGAAAAGTTGTGACTGTGAGTGAATGTGCTCTCGGATCCGACGAAGATCTGGAGTCCATCCTCTGCGAGACAGCGGTTCAGGATCTGGACCAGTGTTTCCTTTTCCTGGAGTGCGAGGAAAGTTTTCCTCACCGCGTTTGCATCGGCAAACTCTGGTTTGTTCAGGATTGACGTGGCGCCTTCGACGTAAAGCTCGTGCTCGTACGGGATGATGTCCTCGACTACTTCGATTCCCAGGGCGATGGCCTTTTGCGAGAGCTCCGAAGCCCTCTCGAGCTCGAGCAGGGATACGAGGCGCTGTCTGACCAGGTCCAGCTCCGTTCCTCCATATTCGCCCGAGATGAATCGTCCCAGCTTTTCGAGCTCGTCCACGCCGAAGTTCCTGCCTGTCTCCACGATCTTGTTGACGACCACTCCGTTGGTGCCAACGATGACACAGAGGATCTTCCCGTCAGCGACCGCGATGAAGTTCATGCTGCGCATGACGAGATGGTGAATCGTCGGCATGAATACGACGCCGATCTGATCGCTGAGCTCTGAGAGCAGCCGGGACGCCAGGTGCATGACCTCGTCGAGATCGTTGACCTGGGAGACCTGGTCGTCGATCGACGCACGCTCCCTTTGACTCAAGCTCTCGTTCTTGAGGTAGTGCGTGATGAAAAAACGATAGCCGCGATCCGTTGGAACCCGACCTGATGAGGTGTGAGGCTGGTAGACGTACCCCGAATCTTCCAGATCCGCCATGACGTTGCGCAGACTCGCCGGCGAGAGGCCGAAGCCGCCGCTGCGCGCCAGGAAACGGGAGCTGATCGGCTCCCCGCTCGCGATGTATTGCATCACGATCTCGCGGAGGACTTCTCGCGATCTACCGTCCAGGTCGTCTTCATGAGTGTCTGATCGTAAAACCATGATTTGGTGGTACTTCCCCCGGCCGTGATTCGATCAAGTTAAGGAATCGGGCAGCAATGTGTCAAACGGTTTCCCGGGGAGAAGCGATTCCCCGCCGGGCTAGCCGCATTTCTCACACTCCTTCTGCTGCGGCGGCGGATAGCGGCCTGCCTGCTTCGTTGCACGACGGTTTCACTCCTCGACATAGTGTCAACTATGCCTTCGTCGCGAAACCGTCGTACGCCTCGCATCCAGGCCACTCTCCGCCGCCTCGCCACAAAGGAGTGTGAGAAATGCGGGCTCACCCGCATTTCCCGCCGATAAATGCGGGCTGGAGGGAAACGATCCGGTCTGAAAAGGGCATTTTCCCAACCCTCGGCTGTTCTTGTCGCTCATGCGAGTGGTCGTCCGCGTAACCGCCCTGCTCTTCTGCCTCCTCGCGATCGCCAGATCGGGCTCCGCCGTGATCGTCGACAGGATCGCTGCTGTGGTGGAGCGTCAGATCATCACCCTCAGTGAGGTCAACCAGATCGTCAGTTTGAAAGTCACTCCTCGCGAGACCGGCGAGAGCGATGACGACCACCGCCGCCGCATTCTCGACAATCTGGTTGCCCAGTCGTTGCGCCTCACTGACGTTGAGCGGTTCGGCAGTGATGCCGTCACGAAGGATTCCATCGAAGCGCGGCTCCAGCAGCTGATCCAGCGGTTTCCCTCGCAGGCGGATTTCGAGCGAGCATTGCTGCGATCAGAGCTGACCCTCGACGAGTTGCGTCTGGTGCTCAAGCGGCAGCTTCAGGTTGATGCTTACATCGAAGAACGATTCTCGCCTCAGATCTTCGTTTCACTCGAAGAGATCGATACTTTCTATCGCGGTACGTGGAGCGCCCAGCGGCGATCCAGAGGACTCCCGATCCCGCTGCTTGCGGAGGCTACCGAAGAGATCCGCTCTCTACTCAAAGCGGAGCGGCTGCATCAGGAAGTCTCGAGGTGGACTTCTCAGCTGCGCTCACA
Organism: Thermoanaerobaculia bacterium; assembly: GCA_035576005.1. Lineage (GTDB taxonomy): Bacteria > Acidobacteriota > Thermoanaerobaculia > Gp7-AA8 > Gp7-AA8 > DATLXH01. Next base: position 29,433 of record DATLXH010000137.1, read on the forward strand.
AGCCAACGTCGACATTCTCGCCTACAGGTAAACTGAGCGGGCTGCGCCTGGATCTCTCCACAACCTCTCGACTGAATCGGCGAAGAGCCTGACGCGCAGCACTCACATCCCCCCCACGCCAACGGCGCGAAAGTTGTAAGAGTTGCAGGAAAACCCAGGGGCGCAGGAGACCAGATGATCACGAATGTACAAGAGCTCGCGAAGGCTCTTACCAACGCAGAACTGCAGCAGTCAGCTACCGCTGCACCGCCGATTGAACGCTACTCAACGGACTCGCGAACGATAAAGCCGGGTGAAGCGTTCATCGCCCTGTCGGGCGAGAATTTCGACGGCCACAACTTCCTTCCCGGAGTCGCTGAGCGTGGTGCCGCCGTAGCAATCGTTTCCCGTGCCTGGTTCAGGAAAGAAGATCGCAGCACGTTCTCTCTTCCTCTGGTGGTCGTCGATGACCCGCTCAAGGCTTATGGAGAGATCGCAACTAACCACCGCCGAACGTTTCAATACCCCGTCGTTGCGATCGCTGGCTCCAACGGGAAAACCACCACCAAAGAGCTCGTGTCCGACGTGCTGTCGACCAGGTACTCCGTGCTTCGAACCGAGGGGAATCTCAATAATCTCATCGGAGTCCCTGCGACCATGCTCAGGATGACCGCCGAGCACACTGCCGCGGTGATCGAGATTGGAACCAACGCACCGGGAGAAATCGAACAACTCGCTGCCATCCTTCAGCCAACGCACGGTGTGGTCACGAACGTCGGGCGAGAACATCTCGAGCTGCTCAAGACAATTGAAGGAGTCGCCGAGGAAGAGGCGGCGCTGTTTCGCTTTCTGGAAACCAGCGGCGGCATCCCATTCGTGAATATGTCGGACGAGCAGATCGCACGCGTGTCGAATGGAATCTCACGAAAGGTCACGTACGGGCAAGGCCCTGGCGTCAATGTGGAAGGCAAAGCAGGCGCGCTGGACTCGCGCGGAGTCACGAAGCTTCGCATCATCGATCATCGATCGGGGGGCAGTCCGATCGACGTTCAAATGAAAGCCCCGGGTCTCCACACGGCAATGAATGCACTGGCGGCGGCCGCCATCGGACTTACCGTCGGCGTGTCGCCCGAAAACGTGCGCAGCGCGCTCGAATCGTACGAGCCGCAGACCGGCCACGGCTACGCGAGGCTCGCGATCGTGACGGCGGCAAACGGCGCGACGCTCATCAACGACACTTATAACGCGAACCCCGACTCCATGCTGGCGGGTCTTGCCACGCTGGCGGCCATGCAGCCTGCGGCCGGCGGGCGCAGGATTGCGGTCCTTGGAGAGATGCGCGAGCTTGGCGCCAGCTCGAAGAGTGAACACAGCGATATCGGAAAAAAGATCTCTTCGATGCCTGAACTTTCATTCGCCTTCTTTCACGGAGCTGACATGGAGCACGCTCACAAGGCCGCGGGCGCTGGATCGAAGGCGTCCGCGCAGTCCCGTTTCGTCGCTGATAAGAAACAGCTGATTGCTGATGTGACGGCGCTTGTCCAGCCCGACGACATTGTCCTCATCAAGGGCTCGCGCGGGATGAAGATGGAAGACGTAGTCGAAGCGCTGCTTGGGCACTGACACGCGTGAGGCCGAGGATGTGGCCGACATTCCAATGTCCGGCGGCCGGGCCCTTTGGCGGGATGTCGTCCCGAGCTTGGGCGTGTGGGTGGGAGGGGCGAGGGACCTCGCAAGCTTGTACTCGGTACCGTAAACCTGGAGGCACACCGCGCAAGAGTGGGACATCAGCGATCCGAAGCTGCGGCTTTGCGCGGCGTCCGTCGCGTCGATGGGACCGGAGTAGAAGCTTGCGAGGTCGCTCGCCCCTCCCGCCCACACACCCAGGCTCGGGAAGACACATCGTTTCTTTCTCTTAGCCGCAGCGCACTCGCTGTTAAATGGCTCGGGATGACACAGCCGTAAACCCGCATCAATGCTGGAGTTTTCTCAGAAGGAGCGCTTTTGCGACGAAGGATCTCGAGTTGCGATACCGTGAAATGAGACAGTCACAAATTTTGAGCTATTTCGTATTCGCTCAAGATGACGGAGTCCGTGACGTTGCGGGAAGACCATCCTTCACAGCCTCTGACGCTATCGGAATGAGACTTTGAAAACTGTCTTCATCACGAATGCCCGGGCTGGCAGGAAGCGGGATCAACAGCTCCTCCACGGGTTGATCGAGGAGCACTACGGCGCCGACGGCCGGCATTTCACAATCGAGCCCTGCTCGGCAAAAGAGCAACTCGACGAGCTCATCCCCGCGGCGATTCGGAACGGAGTCGAGCTCGTCTTCGCCGTCGGCGGAGATGGGACCGTGAGCGAGATCGGGCGACGACTCATCGACACGAATCTCGTCCTCGGGATCCTACCAGTTGGCTCCGGTAACGGGCTCGCGCGTCATCTCGGCATTCCTCTGAATGTGACTTCGGCCCTTCGCGCCAGCCTCACCGGCAAGGTCACCCGGCTCGATACAGCTACCGTCAACGAGCATCCATTTCTCGGAATCGCAGGCGTAGGCTTCGACGCCCTCGTCGCAGAACGGTTCGCCGCGAGCAAAGTCCGTGGGTTGCAAACCTACGTAAAGGAATCGCTGCTCTCGATCGGTAGCTACAAGGCTATCGGGTACGACATCGTTGTCGATGGGAGAAGACTCCATACCCGCGCCTTCCTCATCACCGTTGCCAACTCCAATCAATACGGAAACGATGTAAAGATCGCTCCACTCGCCTCACTGCAGGATGGCCTGCTGGACGTGACGGTCGTAGGCGACGCCCCGCTCCTGTCCGCCCCTCTGATCCTCGGACAACTTCTGCTGGGACAGATTCAGGACTCGTCTCACGTGACATCCTTCCGAGGAAAACGGGTGGAGATTGTTCGAGAGAGTGCGGGCCCCGCGCATGTGGACGGTGAGCCAATCTTTCTTCCGGAGAAACTCTTGTTCACGATCAACCCTGCTTCGCTCAGTGTGCTGGTACCCAGGAGCATGAGAAAGTTGTAGCGCGGGGTGACGTAATTCCCCTCTCCCGGCGGGAGAGGGGTCAGGGGTGAGGGTCTCGCGCTCGAGACACCGGACTGCGAATCGTGGACGGTGAGAACTCCATCTGAAACGTGAATTTCAACAGGGACCCTCACCCGCCGCTCGACGCGGCACCCTCTCCCGTGGGGAGAGGGGAGCTAAAGCGCCGCTCGACGCGAGACGCACTACACTTGCGGCATGCGCACGAAACTCGGCCTCTCTTCCATCGTTCTTCTCCACGCACTGACCCTCCACGCTCAAGTGGATCGCGTAACGGGTCAGCCTTTCGCTACCCGCTCCGAGGTCATCGCCAAACATGGGATGGCAGCGACCAGTCAACCTCTCGCTACTCAGATCGCGCTGGATATCCTCAAAAAGGGAGGGTCGGCAGTCGATGCGGCCATCGCAGCAAACGCCGCTCTCGGCTTGATGGAGCCCACGGGCTCGGGCATCGGAGGCGATCTCTTCGCGATCGTCTGGGATGCGAAGAGCAAAAAGCTCCATGGCCTGAATGCAAGCGGTCGCTCACCGCGAGGTCTGGGACTCGACCAGATGAAAAGTGAGCTCGAGAAGCTCAAACGATCCACCATCCCGCCGCAGGGCTTTTTGCCGATCTCGGTTCCCGGCGCGGTCGACGGATGGTTCGAGCTACACGCCCGCTTCGGCAAGCTCCCCATGCGCGATCTGCTCGCTCCGGCGATCGGCTACGCGGAAGAAGGATTTCCGGTCTCGGAATTGATCTCGTATTACTGGCAGCGAAGCGCGCCGATTCTCAGCCGGCAGCCCGGTGGTTTCAAAGATACGTTTACGATTGACGGTCGCGGCCCCGCCAAAGGAGAGACCTTCCGTAATCCCGGACTCGGCGCGACGTACCGCATCCTTGGAGCGAAGGGGCGCGATGCGTTTTACAAAGGGGAGATCGCGGACCGAATCGATGCGTTCTTCAGGGCGAACGGCGGCTACCTTCGCAAGGACGACCTCGCGCGTCACACGTCGACCTGGGTCGAACCTGTGAGCGTGAACTATCGCGGCTACGACGTTTACGAATTGCCGCCAAACGGACAAGGCATCGCTGCACTTCAGATGCTGCAGCTGCTCGAAGGGTTCGATCTGAAGTCGATGGGCTGGCAGAGCGCTGAGCTTCTGCACACGCTCATCGAAGCGAAAAAAGTCGCGTTCGAGGATCGTGCGCGCTACTACGCCGATCCCGACTTTTCCAGGCTGCCTGTCAAACAACTCCTGTCCGATGCTTACGCGAACGAACGAAGAAAGCTGATCGATCCGAAGCGCTCCGCTCGACGGATCGACGCCGGAAATCCTGCACTCATGCAGGGCGACACCATCTACCTGACGACTGCGGACGGCGCGGGGAACATGGTCTCCCTCATCCAGAGCAATTATCGCGGAATGGGATCGGGGATCGTCGTCCCCGGACTTGGTTTCGGCTTCCAGGATCGTGGCGAGATGTTCACGTTCGAGCCGGGTCATGCCAATGTCTACGCGCCGGGGAAACGTCCGTTCCAAACCATCATCCCGGCGTTCGTGATGAAGGACGGAAGGCCGTGGTTGAGCTTCGGGGTGATGGGAGGAGCGATGCAACCGCAGGGGCATGTACAGATTCTCGTGAACATGATCGACTTCGGAATGAACGTCCAGGAGGCGGGAGACGCGGCGCGATGGCAGCACAACGGCTCGTCGGAGCCCACGGGCGAGTCGATGACCGATGGCGGCTTCGTTGAGGTTGAGGCCGGAACGCCGTTAAAGACCATTCAGGAGCTGATGCGGCGCGGCCACGATGTGCGGTTCGGACTCGGAGGCTACGGCGGTTACCAGGCAATCCTGTGGAATGATGCCCAGAAGGTCTATTACGGAGCGTCGGAGTCCCGCAAGGACGGCCAGGCGGCGGGGTATTGAAGGAACGCGCAATGTTTCACCAACAATTCAACATTCCGGTAACGCATGAATGTTGAATTCGAAGGCTGATCCTGATGACTCGTATCGCGGATGGAAACGACCGGGACCCATAGTGCCCGGCGGCGTCGCCACCGGCCCTGGCGAGTCACTCGATTTCCTTTCCGGCTACTTTAAGATTTTCCAATACGAGCACGGCCATCGTTATTCGACCGACGATGTCCTCACAGCGTGGTACGGCACGCAGTGGGCTCCGCGAGTCGAGCGCGCGGCAGACCTGGGGTCGGGGATCGGGTCCGTCGCTATGATCGCAGCGTGGCGGCTGCCCGGCGCGACTTTCTGCACCGTGGAAGCACAGGCGGCTTCCGTGCGACTCGCACGGAAGACAGTCGCCTACAACGGCGTCGAGTCGCGCTTCACGATTCTCGAGGGGGATTTGAGAGACGAGAGCGTCCTCGCAGCTGAGGATCCTTTCGACCTGGTTCTGGGCTCTCCTCCCTACTTCCCCCCAGGCACGGCGACCCTCGCGGAACATCCACAAGCGATCCCCGCGCGAACGGAAGTGCGGGGAAGCGTCGCGGACTACGCCGTCGCTGCGTCACGCATCCTCGCGACCGGAGGCCTGTTCGCGTTCGTGTTCCCCACCGATCAACGGCAGCGCGCCGAGAGCGCTCTGGTCGCGGCGAAGATGACGCTTCTTCGTCGTCGCGACGTAGTCTTTCGTGAGGGAGATCCACCGCGCATCTCGTTGTTTGCCGCTGCCCGGCGCGACGACCTGCCAGTCAGCTTCGCTCCTGGCACAACGGGAAAACCTGTCATTGAACAGCCGCTCGTGATCCGGCGACTCGACGGATCGGTGCATCCGGAGTACGCGACGATTCGACTGGGCTTCGGCTTTCCCCCAGGCGATGTTGCGGGATGAAGTGTTTCGCGATTCGGCCGGGTAGATGCTCTGCTGATGACCGCGGCTAGACGCGGGGGTTACTCACCGGACGCAGTTACTAGAATGGACAATCGAGGCATCCGGAGCCGCAACAGGTCGGCTCCGAAGCGGGCCGGATCGCGGGATTGTTCGCGGGTGGGGACGGCAGCGGCTCGCACGGTTCAGACGCCCCTACCGGCTCATCCCCCGAAGATAGACTGCGATCGGCTGACATCGAACTCGCAAACTCAAGCGTTGGAAAGACTTATTCCGATGGATGTTGCATTCCCATCGCCAGGAATTTCTATGGTCCCCGGATTGCTAGTAATGGCTACGATGACTCCTAATAACCTCAAACGATCGCGCACTGGTTTCTTCCCCCTCAGGACCCTAGCGCTCTCCGCGACTTTCGCAGCGCTGATCGTCGGGGTCTCCGAGCCGTCCCACGCCACTCTCGCGCGAGCAGTCGAATTCGATGCAAAGGTCGGCGAGGCAGACGCGATCATTCTGGGCGAGTGCAAGTCGACGCGCTCGCAACTCGATCCCTCGGGTAAGTGGATCGTGACCTACTCGACGTTCTCCGTGAAGAAATCGTTCAAAGGGAACTCAGTCGGCGAGGTCACGGTCGTGACACCAGGTGGCCACGTCGGCAACCTGCATCAGACAACAGTAGGGATCCCAGAGTTCCGTCAGGGTGACGAGAAAGTTCTTTTCGTCAAACAGCGTGAGATCGGTTCCACGATTCTTTACGCAGACCAGGGCACCTACGACGTAACCGAGAATGCGCGGGGCGAGAAGGCGATCGTTCCCACTGAGTCCGACCTCGTCGTAATTGACGAACAGACTGGTCGGGCGACGTCAGGCACTGAGTCGTATCGTTCGGTGAACAGCTTCGAATCTGACGTGAAGCTGGCCATGACCCGGGGCCAGGCGAGAAACCTCCAATCGACAGTCGGCAACAAGGCCGTCCGCTCGATCCAGAGAAACTGGCTCAATCAGTTCGGATCATTCGTCGACGAGAACAAAGTCCTTCTCTCGATGCTGACACTCGGTCTTCTGCTCTCGCTGATCCCTCTGATCAAGCGGCGCTGATCTCGTCTCTCTTTGTATGAGGTCGAGCAGCCGACACCCACAGCGGTAAGCCCTCGGTGGTTGCGAAGCCTTGTCACGCCCATGGCAGTCGCTTTGCTACCTCTCTTCTCTCCGAGGAGAACCGATGAACCGAAAGCTGAAGAAGTTTTACGACTTTGTCGAAGACATGGACACGGCGATGTTCACCACGCGCAGGCGCGACGGTCACCTGGTCTCCCGCCCGATGGCGAATCAGAAGCGTGCAAGTGGCGCAGACCTCTGGTTCGTGACCTACACGAAGGCCGACAAGATCCGCGAGATATCAAAAGATCCTCACGTCAATCTCGCGTATTACAAAGATCGGACACGGGAGTGGATCTCCGTTTCGGGAATCGCGAAGATCGTCGACAACCGCAAGAAGATTCATGAGCTATACGCGCCGGACTGGCGTGTCTGGTTCGGGGACGAGGGCGGCGACATGGACGGCAGTCCGGACGACCCTCGCATGGTTCTCATCGGTGTCGACATTCACACAGCGATGTACATGGAAGTCAACAAGCCCCAGCCGGTAGTCCTCTTCGAGGTGTTGACATCCATGGTGACGGGCAAGACGCCGAATATTGGAGACGTCAAAGAAATCAGTGGGGGCGAGGCAAGACGCGCGCGGAGCAGCGCAACAAAGGGTGCATCCAAAAAGCGGACTGCCAGCAAGCCATCGTCCAAGAAGGGTCGCTAATGGGTCGCTAATGTGGGCCGCATGGTATGCGGCCCTACCGACCTGGGCGCGTTCGCCTGCCGAATCTCTCACCGAAGAAATCCCCTGCGTTCCATTTCGGCGGCTCGCGTCGCGACGCGACCTCCTCGCCGATCAGAAAGCCCAGTTGCGCGTACCTAACCCCGGAGGCGAGGTCGAAGGTTTGAGACAGATCGTCATCCACCGTGTGATAGACCGTGCGCTGCCATGCTCGATTCAACACACGACCGTCCAGGCCCGGATCCCCGCTTCGCGTTCCTGCTTTGATACTGATTGCAGGGATTCCCTGTTTGACGAACGAGTACTGATCGCTTCTCACGAACCGGACTTCTTCCGGCGAAGGATCTGGAACGACCGTCAACCCGACACGTCTGGCAGCTCTCTCTGCCACGGGACCAAGCGTCGAGTGCTCCGCCCCGTGCGCTACGACCTCCACGATGGGATAAAGCATGAGCAGCGTGTCCATGTTCACGTTGGCAACGATCCGACCGAGCGGTTTCGGTACGGTACGGGCCAGGTAATCCGAACCAAGCAGACCCTTTTCCTCTCCGGTAAGTGCGACAAAGGCGATCGATCGGGCCGGCCGGAGTGAAGCCGCGCCGAATTTCCGCGCGATCTCGAGCATCACGGCAACGCCGGATGCGTTGTCGTACGCCCCGTTGTAGACGCTGTCCCCGCCACCAGCAGATGGCTCGAGGTGATCGAGATGACCGCTGAACAGTACCGTCTCGTGTCGAAGTGCAGGGTCCGCCCCTGGAATCACACCGATGACATTCGAGCTCTGAACCGAGCTGTGACTGCTTACTTTCGTGATCGACGCTTCGACGGGCACGGCAAACCCGCGCCCGATTCCTCCTGTCGCCTCGAGGATCATCTGGTCGACGGTCCTGGGGGCCGCCGGGAAGAGCTTTTCCGCGCCTCGCCGACTGAGAACAGCCGAGCCCTGCAACTCGGGCGAGACATCGGACGGCCGCCCCGAGGAATCGAGCCAGCGCATTGTTGCGGCGCCGTACTGCCGTTGCACCCCTTCCCACGAAATGCGGCTTTCATCGACCGGCGAGCGGAATGACAACGTACCAACCGCACCGCGGGCAACGGCAGTGAGCTCCTTCGTGCGGGCGCTGCCGTGAAACGCACGCTGATCCGCGGGGAATCGTTCCGGAGCGCCGCTGAGAAAGACAACGATGCGACCTTTGACATCGATCAGGTCGTAGTCATCATGCTCGAGCTCGGGCGCCACGATCCCATACCCGACATAGACTACGGGCGCGCGTACGAAGCTCTTCTCGCGAACGGGATCGCCACTCATGACGTAATCGCGACCCGGGAGAAGGTCGACGACTCCCTGAGCAGTGGTCAGCGTGACGGAACTGCCGGAGGGCACGAGCTCAACCCTGCGAAGTTTTACGGTCTGGAAGAACGTCCCCGTATCGCCACCTGCCTGACAACCCGCTGCAGCCAGCTGACTGGCAACATATCGTGCGGCAATTGCAAAGCCTCGGGAACCAGTGGAGCGACCTTCGAGAGAGTCGTCAGCGAGGAACCGGATGTGAGCGCCGATCGCTTCGGGTCGGAACATCGGGACAGACGAGGCGGACCTGCCTTGTGCAACTTCGGGCACCCCGGGCTCCGCCTGCCCGGCCTGAACGAAAGGCGCGAGCATGATCAGGCCGGAAAAAATGATGGAGGAAGATGGATTCAACACGCGCTCCTCTAACCCGTTTCTGTAACAGACAAGTGGTCGCAATCTGACCGCAAACGAGTAATACCGTAAACTATGGAGATTCAAATCCTGGTGCGGCAGGTCTCGTTATGACGAACAGCAGAGCCTCATCGGTGTCGAGAACGATCTTGAGCTTTCTCATTGGAGCCCTCAGCGGCGCTCTGACGCTGTTTTTCTCTCTTCAGGCATCGGGCCGGCTGCGGCCGGTCGTCGATGCCCCGACGGCCATTGTCAGGGAAGAAGCAGAACCCGCAAAGAGGGAACCGGTCGAGACTCTCGCGCGGGAGATCGCCGCCGAAATTGATTCATCAGTCATCAAGTCAGCGCCGCTGGACCGGCCGGACGAGGCTCCCGCGTATCAGCCCAGACCCGCTACAGTCGCCGCCGGAGCACAACAATCTGAAGGAAGCGTTGCGATTCCCGTAGCAGGAATGCAGAAGAGCTCCCTGCGCGACCACTTCAACGACCTTCGTGGTGGCCGACGTCGTCACGAAGCGATCGACATCATGGCAAAGCGCGGAACTCCTGTCGTCGCCATAGTCGACGGAAAGATTCGGAAGCTGTTCCTCAGTGCCGCAGGGGGGATCACGATTTATCAGTCGAGCAGGGACGAGAGCCTGATCTACTACTACGCCCACCTCGACAGCTACGTTCCCAATCTGAAGGAAGGAAAGCAGATTACAAAGGGAGAAGTCCTGGGATACGTCGGCACCAGCGGGAACGCGGCACCGAATGCCCCGCATCTCCATTTCGCAGTCATGCTGCTGCCGCCGACGAGAGAGTGGTGGAAGGGCGTGCCGATCAATCCATATCCTCTCCTCATGGACCACGGCGTAACGTACGAGGCAGAACCGTTGCCCACCCCGCCAGCTCCGCCTCAGTAACTCCCCATTGGGGGCCGCGACCATCTTTGTCCATCCACCACGTGAACCAATTACCTCTCCAGGGACCCTTCCATGACGCCAGACATTCGGTACCCGATCGGGAAGTTTCAACCGCCAGCAGCGACCCTAACAAGCGACGAACGTTCCGGAATGATCGCGGCCATCGCGAAGGCACCTTCGGTCTTGCGAACCGCCGTTACAGGCTTGACGGAAAAGCAGCTGGATACTTCTTACCGACCGGGCGGCTGGACTTTGCGGCAGGTGGTGCATCACCTCGCAGACAGTCACCTCAATGCCTACACGCGATTCAAGCTGGGACTCACTGAGGACCGGCCCACCATCCGGCCCTATGACGAAGCGAAGTGGGCTGAGCTGGACGACGCCCGGAACGCGCCGATCGGGATCTCGCTTGAACTGCTCGAGGCACTGCATCTTCGGTGGGTGGCAATGCTCGAGTCCATCGACCCCAGTCAATTCGAAGGGATCATCGTTCACCCCGACAGCGGCGAGATGACCCTCGACCGGCTTCTCGCCCTCTACACGTGGCACGGCAGGCATCACACCGCTCACATTACCGCCCTGCGTGCGCAGATGAAGTGGGATTGAGCGGTCGCTCCTCCGTGCACACGCGGACTTCGGGCGACGAATCCCTCGATGTGACAGCAACTTTGTAAGGTTCGCACAAAGTCGAACGTTCAATCAGATCCCTTGCTCGACGCTTATAACCCGCTTCTGATGACACCGGTTCACTGTCTGACGTCGTTGAGCCGCGAAGCGGCTCATCCCTCTCCCCGGCGGGGAGAGGGAAGCGAGCGGAGCGAAGCAGGGAGAGGGGCGTGAAAGTCTCGCCAGTCCGTCGAAAAGGGCGAGGTCTTCGTATCTCTCGCGGCCCCTCTCCCGGTCGCTTACGCGACCACCCTCT
>DATLXH010000138.1:0-38613 GCA_035576005.1 Thermoanaerobaculia bacterium
GGCCTGTCTGCTTCGTTGCACGGCAATTTCGCTCCTTGACATAGTGTCGACTATGCCTTCGTCGCAAAATCGCCGTGCGCCTCGCATCCAAGCCACTCTCCGCCGTCTCACGACAAAGGTCTGTGAGAAATGCGGGCTAAGGGCCGCACGGGGGCCGCGGCAAATATCCCCCTACGCAATCTTGCTGAACGTTTTGTGATGCGTCCAGAACTTGTCGAAAGCCTCGGGCTGGAGCGGCCTGCTGAACAGGAACCCCTGAAGGCGATCGCACTCGTTGTTCCGCAAAAAGTCGAGCTGCCCGAGTGTCTCGACTCCCTCGGCCAGAACCTGAAGGTTCATGCTGTGAGCCAGCGCAATCACGCCGCTGACCAGCTTTGCATCCTGCGGAGCGATCAGATCCCTGAGGAACGACTGATCGAGTTTCAAGGTATCGACCGGGAACTCCTTGAGATACGCGAGCGATGAGTAGCCGGTCCCGAAGTCGTCGATCGCAATCCGTACTCCGAGAACTTTGAGCTCCTTGAGAATTCGGACCGTCTGCTCGACGTCCTCCAGCGCGCTCCTGACCTGCTCGGTGAGATCCGACTGGTAGAACTGCCGGGCTGACAAGTTTACGGATACAAAGAGATCGACGCCCTTCTGCCTTTGCCAGAACTTGGCCTGCCGGCACGCCTCGCGAAGCACCCAGTTCCCGATCGGAATGATGAGGCCTGAGACCTCGGCCATCTGAATGAATTTGTCCGGCAGCAGCAGACCCTTCTCCGGATGATTCCAGCGGATCAGCGCTTCGTTGCCTGCAATGCCGCCCGAGTGAAGATCGATGAGCGGTTGATAGTAAAGAACAAGCTCGTTGTTCTTTACCGCACGCCGCAACCCACTCTCGAGCTCGAGCATCTCGAGTGCCCTTGAATTCATTGCCGCGGTGTAGAACTGATAGTTGTCGCCGCCGAGATGCTTTGCGCGATACATCGCGGTGTCGGCATTTTTCACGAGGGTCTCGGCGTCCTGCCCATCAGGGGGAAAGAGTGTGATGCCGACGCTCGTGCTGATCACGAGCTCTCGCTCGCCGAGGGTGAAGGGAGCGCCCATGGCGTCGAGAATCTTACGGGCGATGCGGCCCGCGTCCTCGGCTCTCGCGATAATCTGAATCAGAACGACGAACTCGTCGCCCCCGAAGCGCGCGACCGTATCCTCTTCCCGGACGCACTTGCGCAGCCGCTCGGCCGCGATCTTCAGGAGTGCGTCGCCCGTTGAGTGCCCCAACGAATCGTTGATCTGTTTGAATCGATCCATATCGAGGAACAACACGGCGAGTTTGTGCTGATGTCGCTGAGCGTGGGAGAGCGCGACTATGAGGCGGTCGAAGAAAAGGGCTCGGTTTGGGAGTCCGGTGAGGGGGTCGTTATACGCAATGTGCTCTACCTGCGAGGCAGCGACGACGGCCGCATCGCGCTGGTCGTCGAGAATGGCGATGACCATGGCCAGGCCGGTGAACAGCTGCATGAAGAGGTCGGCCACCGAAAAATGAGTGGCCAGAGGAATGGCGCTGTTCCGCGAGATCGCGATCAGAGCGGTAACACCGTACGCAAGCTGCAGTGTTGCGTAGGCCAGGAACGCCAGATTGAAGATGAGTAACGCAGAGCTCTGCTGAGGCCTTGCATGCCTGATGAGGTAGCACGACGCGACCAGGACAGCGGCGGTTACCAGCGCGTGCAAAGCGTCCGGGAGCATCAGTTGAAAACGAATCTCGTCGGGAAAGACAAGCAGAAAAAGAGGAACGGTGATGCCGATTCCTGCGAGCGCAAGCAGGATCAGCTTGCGCGATTTCAGCTTGAACGGCCGCCGGTTCGCGAGCTCGGCCGCGCCCCAAAGCATCAGGCCCGCGTGGAAGAGCCCGCCAGCCGACCCTGCCACTGATAGTCCGAGGCGATAGAGATGTGCGGCAGGTTGTGTCGAGGCGATGAGAATGGATACCAGGGCCGCAACGTGAAAGATCGACAGAGCCGCCCAGCTTCGAATCCAGGGTGTCGCGTAACGTTTCTCGACCGATCGCGTGAAACGGACTAGCAGGACGGTGATGAGCAGAGCAACCAACGCTCTACCGCCCGGAAGCATCAGCGAGGCGGGGTCGTCAGCCGGCATCATGCAGGTGGGCACGACGCCGCGCTTTGCGCGCTACGTGCTCGGTTTCTCGATCGATCCATCCCCGTCCCATCACACCCTCAACCCGAGATCTACCCTCATCACCTGCGGTAATGGCGCTGATTGTAACAACATAACAGGAAGATCAGGAGGATTCATGACGCGATCACTTTTTTGAATCAAATCCCGGTAACGCGGTTTTCACGGCCATAATCACGACCCCGTCACTCTCTTCGAATAGAGTGCGTGAAGGTGAACGCATCCTTGGCACCACGAGCCGAACGTCGAAGCATTGAGCGCATACGCCTTTCCCATCCGATCATCGGTCGTCTGGGAACCATGGGTGTGGTGCTCATCGATATCAGTGCGGCGGGAGCGCGCATTGAGCACTACAACCGTGTCGCGACCGGCACCATCAGCCGGATCCGGTTCCAGTGGGAAGGAGATGAGGTTTCCGCCGAATGTCGCATCGTCTCCTGCAAGGTCCACAGGTTCAGCCCCGGAGACGACGGGCTCACCGTGTATCAGTCAGGCCTGCTTCTGACCGAGCCAACGGACGAATCGGCCCTCACTTTCAAAAAAATGGTTACAGCTCACATTACGCGGGCGCTCGCGGAGCAGGTTGCGAATGCCCGGGGGGTCGTCCCCGTGTTCGACGTCACGAACATGCCGATCTTCACCGATGGCATGCTCACGAGTAACAGGGCAGAGGTCTCAACGGCGTCACGGAGCACTCACCTCATCCCGCAAAGTAAACTCGTCAGCGAGCGTGGTTTCATCTGCTGTACGCTGCAAAAGAATCAGTGGCAACGACGTTGGACGCAGAGTCCGGTTCAGCCCGAAGATGGTTTTACCCTCTCAGCGAATGAGCAGCACGACCAGATCAACAAATTGTGCGAAGCCTATGGCGCCGGGAGTGAGGAACAGCGCCAACTCATCAGGACCATGGCCGAGATGAGCATTGCTGATCAGGTCGACAGGAACTAGGCCGCATTTCTCACCGCTTTCCCGCTATTCACTGCGGCAGGCAGTGTCATCCCTGTAGGGTTAACAGCGTGAGGACGCTGGTGATCAGGTGATGACACCCGGCGGGACTCGCGCCCCGAAGGTGCGAATCCCTCTCCCCGGCGGGGAGAGGGTGGTCGCGTAAGCGACAGGGAGAGGGGCCGCGAGAGATACGAAGACCTCGCTCTTTTCGACGGACTGGCGAGACTTTCACGCCCCTCTCCCTGCTTCGCTTCGCTCGCTTCCCTCTCCCCGCCGGGGGGAGGGATACGCCGCTTCGCGGCTCAACGACGTCAGACAGTGAGCCGGCGTCATCAAAAGCGGGTTAATAGCGTGAGGACGCTGGTGAAGAGGTGATGAGAAATGCGGGCTGACGCAGAAGCGTCGATGGCGCGAGCGCAGCCGGGGCGCTACTTTGGCGTGACGGCGCGATGTCTGGACCGAGCAGCCTGCAATTGAAACGTGAATGGAGTGGTCGTCTGACCGATCGACACGCTCAGAGGCGTGGCACTCTCGAACCCCGGCGCATTCAGATAGTAGGACTTGCCGAACCGGTTGGTCGGATCGCTGGCGATAATTCTGTAGGCGCCAGGCAGGATGGCAAACTCGAACTTTCCGTTGGCATCAGTTACGCCCGATCCGACGATCCCGCCGCTCGAATCATGAGCGGTGATGATGATGCCGGCCAGTGGTGCGCCCGTAGCAGCGGCGATCACGGAGCCGGAGATTTTCCCGCCCAGTCGCAGAGCGAAGCGAAATGAGTCGATGGGCTGCGTCGCTACCGTTACAGGGAGTGCCGTCTCGAAGTTCGGAGCTTCGCTGTAGTAAGACGTCGCATAACGAAGCCCTGCGTCCGACGCAACAAACTTGTAGATGCCTGGAGGTAGCGAAAGGGCCCATCGTCCTCCGACATCCGTCGTCCCTGATGCCACGAGAAGGCCTGCCAGATCATAAGCGCCGATGGTGATGCCCGGGATCGGCCGTCCTGTGATCAGGTCTACGACCATTCCACTGGCCCGGGTTCCCCTGGACAGAGAAAAGTTCACGTTACCGACAATCTGTCGGGCCACAACGACCGCTCGCGAAGCAGAGGCAAATGTCTCCTTATTCAGGAAGAACTGCGTTACGTAAATGACGTTCTTGTCGAATGCAGCGAGCTTGTACTCACCCGGCGGCAGGAACAAAGAATACGCACCACTGGCATCCGTGAGTGTGGTGGCGCGCTGTGTCCCACTCAGGTTGTAGGCCTCTACCGTGATACCGGACAGCCCAGCGCCGGTCGAGGCATCGGTGACCCTCCCGACCAGCCGACCTCCCGCCTGCACTGTAATCTCCACTCCCATGGCCGCCCCCGCTCCGAGGACCAGCGCACGGGCCGTCACAAAGGAGTCCGCCCCTTCGAAAAAGCTGGTGGCGAAAACGCCCGCAGGGTCTGACGTCACCAGCTTCACGGTGCCGGCTGGAAGGGAGAGCGCGAATCGGCCCAGCGCATCCGTGGTGGACATTGTGATGAGCGCGCCTTCCAACGAGTACGCCGCTACGGTGAGGCCCGCCAGCGGTCGTGAGGTCCCGCTCTCCAGAACCGTTCCTGTCACCCTAGCCAGCGAACCTAAAACAAAGTCGGAGCCCGCCAGGGTCACATCCGAAGAGACAGTGATCACTGAGGCCGCGACAAATGTGCTTTGGCCAACCAGGAACTCGGGAGCGAACAGGCCACCTTCGTCGAAAGCCGCCAGCTTGTACTGACCGGGAGCGAGCACCAGCGAGTACCGTCCGTTCCCATCGGTGAAGGTAAACGCTCTTCGAGACCCGTCGAGGTTGTATGCCGTCACTACCGCCCCGGCAATGGGTGCGCCACTGGAGGTGACCACTCGTCCGGTAACCCTTCCACCCCGTTGCAACGAGAAATCGATGTTGGACAGAGTCTGAGAGCCACTGACGGAGAGTGCCACGGTACTTTCAAACGAGGAGGCACCCTGATAAAAGCTGGTTGCGAAGGCCCCCAACGGGTCGAACGCGAGCAGTTTGTAGGAGCCTGACGAAAGGGTGAGCGAGTACCTCCCTTTCGAGTCGGTCGCCCCGGACGACTGAAGCACTCCTGCCTCACTGTAAGCAGCGACAGTCATTCCCTGGAGGTCCCGACCGTCAGCCGCGCTTCTGACAGTTCCGCTGATAGTCGCTGCCTGGGAAGAGACCGCCAGCAATGAGAGCAAGACGGTTAGAAGTGACGAGAGCAGTAGGCGCATACTTGAGGATTCCGAGATCTTGAACGTTGCGTAATCCAGGAGCATCAAACGGTCTTTGCGAGGAGAGAATTGGTTGCCGAGACAGTAACCGGATCTTTCCAGTCAATATGCCAGTCAACGACGGAGTGCAACGTGTCGAATATCAGGATCCATGCGAGCTTTCCATCGGCCCGTTCCGCACAATCAAAATCTCTTGCAAAAATAAGCGGCAGCGGGTCATTTCCGTGATGAAAATCACGCGCTGCGAGCTCGGGAGCTCGCCCAATTTTTTCACGGAATGCTGTTTGCTCCGCCAAGATCGAAATGAAGTCGCATAACTTCAAGCGAGCAGTCGATTGAACTTTTTTTCGACACTCTCAGTCCGGTGGAAACTGGCACTACTGATGACACTGCTCATCGGACTCATTTCTCTGGTCATCTTCACCTACTTCCCGAACAGGCTTAAAGACCAGGCGAACGGCTCTCTGGTGGAGAAGGCTTACGGCCTGACCGAGATGGCCGCCTTCAGTCTCGGACCCGGGCTCTCAGAGCGCGATCCGGCCCGAGTCGCGGAAGCGCTCGTGGGGATGCGGAAAAATCCTGACCTCGTTTACGTAATCGTCTTCGACGCCAGCGGAAATCTCTTTACCTCGTTCAACGAAAAGGTCGCGGAGAAGTACGAGTTCCGTCGAATCCCCATGAACGACGGTGATGAACTGCCACTCGGCCCGGCAGGTGGTGCGCAGGCGGCTCCAAGGACGATGCAGCATAGAGAAGTGCGCGGTGGATTCTCCCCAACAGGCGAAATCTTTCAGACTACGGTGCCAGTCCGCTTTCACGGTCGGGCCGTGGGAAGGATCTTCGCGGGTCTATCTGTCGACCGCGTGAACGAGCAGATCCGGCGCAGCCGGGCCACGATCGCACTGGTCAGTCTCCTCATTTTCACGATCGGTGTTCTGGCTGTGTTCGCGCTGAGTCGCCTTCTCACCGGTCCTCTGAGCCGCATCGCACAGACGGCGGAGTTGATCTCGGCCGGCGATACCACCCATCGCGCAACCGTGACATACGACGACGAGGTAGGACAGCTGGCGCGCTCTTTCAACGTGATGGTCGACAAACTGGGGACAGCGAAAGTGGCCCTGGAGACCCTCAACCAGAGTCTCGAGTCGCGTGTAGAAATCAGAACCAGGGAACTGCGCGAGGAGATCGACGAACGAACGCGTGCGGAGGATGCTCTTCGCAACTCCGAAGAGCGCTACCGACTTCTCTTCGAGAGAAATCTTGCCGGCGTTTACGTGGCTCGTATCTCGGGACAACTCCTGAGCTGCAACGACGCCTGCGCCAGGATCTTCGGGTACGACTCGGGTGATGAGCTGATGACCGAGCGTGGAATCATCGCTTACTCCGACCGGCGCGAACGTCAGGCCATCATCGAGCGTTTGAAAAAAGAAGGCACGGTGGCCAACGAAGAAGTTCAGCTCTGGGCCCGCAATGGAGAAACCGTCTGGGCTCTGGAGAACGTGCGGCTCGTGGAAGGGCGGAACGGCCAGGCCGCCACACTCGAAGGCATTCTGCTCGACATCAACGACCGCAAGAAAGCGGAGCAGGATATCGAATACAAGGCGTATCACGACGCCCTCACTGCCCTGCCGAACCGCCGGCTTTTCAAGGATCGTGTGAATGTTGCACTGGCTCACGCGAAGCGCGCGCAACTCCAGTCGGCGGTCATGTTCCTCGACCTCGATGACCTGAAGGTGATCAACGACACGCTCGGCCATGCCACGGGCGACATCCTGCTCCAACGCGTCGCTCGAAGAATCGTCGAGTCCGTTCGTGAAGAAGACTCGGTCGCGCGAGTAGGCGGCGACGAGTTCACCGTCCTGTTGCCTGCTGCTACCGAACAGGAGGCTGCTGCGGTGGCCCGGAAGATTCTCGACCGACTGACACAGCCGCTCGTAATCGAGGACGACGAGATTCACGTCACGACGAGCATCGGAATCGCGATGTACCCAACCGACGGCGTGACTGGAATGATCCTGCAGGCGATTCTCAATGAAACGCACTCGTTGACGAATCCGTCGCTGATTGCTCTGGCCATTGCAACCGGGCTGTTCCTCGTGTGCTGCGCTCTACTGGCGCAGGAATCGCGAAGCCGGAAAGCGTTGCGCAAGAGCGAAGCTCTCTACCGGGAGATTGCCGACCACTCGAGCGACCTCATTACCCGGCAGACAGAGGCAGGCGTCTATAAGTACGTCTCCCCGGTAAGCACCCGGCTTCTCGGATTTGCTCCCGACTCGATGCTCGGTCATTCGATCTACGAGTATGCGCACGCCGATGACGTCCCCGCGATCCGTGAATATCTGGCCGCAGTTTTAGACGGGCCCTTCCCTCACGCATTCAGTTACAGGATGTTACGGAGGGATGGTGGTTACCAGTGGGTCGAGTCTACCAGCGGCACGGTGGAGTCGAGCGCAGGTCGCGAGGTACTCGCCTACTCTCGCGATATCAGTGAGCGCAAGCAGATCGAGGAGCACATCGAGTACGCGGCCTATCATGATGAACTGACGGGTCTGGCCAACCGGACTCTGTTCGGCGATCGACTCACGGTCGCTCTCGCTTCTGCTCAGCGCTTCGGTCGCAATATGGCTGTCTTCTTCCTCGATCTCGACCATTTCAAGAGGGCTAACGACACGCTCGGACACAAGGTCGGCGACCTGCTTCTCGAGGAGACCGGGAACCGTCTGAGAGACTGCGTCCGCGTCACGGATACCGTAGCGCGCGCCGGAGGAGATGAGTTCACGATCCTGCTCTCGGAGCTCGCGCATGAAGACGATGCAGCCCGAGTGGCGTCGAAGGTCCTCGAGTCGATCTCGAACCGGTTCGTGCTCGAAGGACATCACGTCTATGTCACGGCGAGTATTGGCGTCGCGATTTTTCCCCGCGACGGCGAAGATGCGGAGACGTTGCTCAAAAACGCAGATAGCGCCATGTATCGCGCCAAGAACTCGGGACGTAACGGCTACAAGCTCTGCACTCCGGGGACTAACGCGCGGTTTCTCGAAAGACTCTCGCTGGAGAACAACCTGCGACGCGCGTTCGAGCGCGAGGAGTTCCTCGTTTACTACCAGCCGATGTTCGATACGAGCACACGGAATGTCGTAGGAATGGAGGCGTTGATTCGCTGGGAGGATCCGGATCGGGGGCTTCTCACCCCGGCGGATTTCCTCAACGTCGCTGAAGAGGCCCGTCTGATGGTGCCGATGGGCGAATGGGTCCTGCGAACTGCGTGCAGGCAGGCGAGAGCCTGGCAGGATTTCGGGTCTCCGGTGCGAGTGTCGGTCAATCTCTCGGAGCGTCAGTTCCAGAATGTAGATTTAACCAGGACGGTCGAGCGCGCGCTCGAGGATGCTGACCTCGCTCCCGATCTGCTTGCAGTTGAAGTTCAAGAGAGCTCGGTGTCACGAGACTTCCCTGTGAGCATGCGCGCGATCGGCGCCCTCAAGGAGCTTGGAGTGAAGGTGGCCATTGATGACTTCGGTACCGCCAGCTCCTCATTTTCTGCGCTGCGGAAGCTGCACGTTGATGAAGTCAAGATAGCCTCCTCCCTTCTTCACGGGCTGGCCTCGGAAAAAGGAAATGACGCGATTCTCTCGTCGATGATCTCGGCTGCCCACGCCATGAATCTGAGGGTGGTCGGAAAGAGTGTGGAATCGACCCGCCAACTCGAGTTCCTCCGCGCTAATGGCTGTCCTCAGATGCAGGGTTACCTGTTGGGTCAGCCGGCTCTCCCCACGTTTGATGGAGCCACGCTTCGTCTCGATCACTGAGAGCTCCAGGTCCCCCTCCCGGTCGCTAACGCGACCACCGCCTCCCCGCCGGAGATCGCCTCAAAGAAGGGTATACAAAACGAGCTCACCCAGTCCCACTTTTTAAACAGACCCCAGGATGCGAATGGTTCAAGCTCACTTTTGAGACGCTCCGCCGGGTAGAGGAATCCGGTCCCCCAGGGGCCGAGCGCCATCACCCTTCACGCGCGTTACACGCTACTCTCCCGATGCTACGAACTCCCAGCGTTACCCTGCGCGTGGGGGAAGCTGTTTCGCCTGGCTGACACTCAGCTCGGCAAGCGCCCGAATGGATTTTCGCCCATCTTCCCCCGCTGATTCGAATGCGCGGCAGAGTAGCTGAACGTGATCGTCATCTTCCCCGACCGGGACGGTGAATCCATCAGACGGCTGGGTCGCGTGATCCGATGTTGTCTTACGCCATGCTGACCGCTCGAAGCGATAGGTTCGAAATCCCGTGGCCCCGACAGCTGCCTCGGCCTTCTTTCGATCCTCGAGAGCCGTTCGGTTTGTGTGCGTCTCCGTGAACACGAGGGCTCGCGCCGCGTCCAGGCCGAGAGCTTTTTTTGCGCAGTGAGCAATCAGTTTGCGAAGCGCTTCATCGGAATCTCCGACCGCCTCATGAAAACGAAGTCCCGAGTGACGTTTTTTCTTCGTCCTCGAGGTCGCCTCGGGATCGAAGAACGGCTCGCCGGAGCTGTAGACGACCTCGCTCTCGAGCTCGATGGAAGCTCCTTCCCACACGAAGACGAGCCGTGCTTTGTCCGAAACCTCGAGGACGGCGTCGTGACTGATGAGACTGCCCAGGATGCCGATGTCCCTCACGTAAACTTCAGCCGTCCCCAGCCGGCCGCGGATCGGCGTCTCCAGATCAAATCGCTGAAATTGTCTGCGGTCTTTCCCGTCCAACATGCCGCGGATATTACAACGATGCTCACCGGGGCATTCCAACGTTGAACCGTCGCCCCGGCAAGCGGCATACTTGCATCTTGTTGATTCGTTACTCGCTGCGGTCACTGCTCCTCGCTCTCTGCCTCGCATGCAGCTCCGCGCGCAATCCGGTGCAGCCGGCACCGGTGGCAGTCGAGAAAGTTCCCTCGCAATCGCGCACGTTGTTCGTGCAGGCGGAGGCTTTGAATCTGCGAGCCAGTCCAGCTGCCGATGCGCGGATCGTGGCAAGGCTCAAGCGCGGAACGCCTGTGGTAGTTCTCGCGTCAGTTGACGGGTGGACCGAGGTGCGTTCGGCATCGTTGCGTGGGTGGGTCGCAACGAGGTTTCTTGCAACGTCAGCGGACTCTGGAGCTATCCGGCCTTCCAGGTCCGCTGCCGGCAGGCCGGGCTGTCCCGCCGATCGTTCCTACGCTTTCTCCAAACCACCGCGCCTGCTCTTCTCGCGGGAGGGAGCGCATGGACTGGTTGTGATCGAAGCGGACGTCAACGCGGCCGGCATCGTGACGGCGACCAGAGTCGTGTCCAATGCCACGGGTCGCAGCGACCTGGCCGGCGCGGCGCAGCGGGAGCTCAGTGAGTCCAGGTTCGACCCACCGATCCGGAGCTGCAAACCGACAGCGTTCATCTACACCTACAAGCGAGTGTTCTAGCTCCTGAACGAGGGTAAGCACAGAGACGTCGGTCATCTCTGGCGTATGCCGTAGCGAGCCGCGGCGTACCGCCAGGAGGAAGCGAGTTGTCGTCCTGCCCTGAAAGGGCGAAAGAGGGTAGCCGGTGGTAAGCGCCGAAGCGCGCGACCACCGGACTGACGTGCCACGAAATTACGTCCGCCCTGAAGGGGGCGGCAGAAGCGTTGCTGACATGGCCCTCTCAGAAGTTTCTGCCGCCCCTCAGGGCGGACAGGAACCAAAAGCCAACTGCCCGGTGGCTGCGCGCTTCCGCGCTTACCACCGGCTACCCTCTCGCGCCCCTTGAGGGCGAACTGTCAACCTGGCGAAGCTCCATGTAAAGACTGGGAGTTACCTGGAACCGGCTCCGCCACCCTCGCGTGCGATAATCCCCCCGCTTGGGCACTCTGGATCTCGTCATAATCTTTGGCTACCTGGCCGGCGTCATAGCGGCAGGGGGGTGGTTCGGCCGGCGACAGCAGAGCACCAGCCAGTTTTTTTACGGCGGCAAGCGGGTTCCATGGTGGGCCATCAGTGCCTCGATCGTCGCCACGGAGACCTCCACCGTAACGTTCATTTCTGTCCCCGGCATCGCCTTCGCACGTGGTGGGAATTTCACGTTTCTCCAGCTGGTGTTCGGCTACCTGATCGGCCGCATCGTCATTTGCATTCTTTTCATTCCCTCATATTTTCAAGGGGAGCTCTCAACCGTTTACGAGCTGCTTCAAGGGCGGTTTGGACTGCGTGTGAAAGCACTCGCCGCCTCGCTCTTCATTGTGATGAGAACGATCGCGGATGGAGTCCGTCTGTTGTTGACCGCGATTGTCCTGGCCGCGGTCTTGCGCGCATTCTCGATGACCACGAGCCTTGAAGGTGCGATTGCAGCGTCGATCGTTCTGATCGGCATCGTGATGATCATCTTCACGTTTTTCGGCGGTATCGAGGCTGTCGTCTGGATTGAAGTCGTACAGCTGGGAATCTACATCGCCGGCGCGATTGCGGCTGCCGTGGTGTTGATCGACCGGATCCCCGGAGGCCTGGAAGCGGCCGTCGCTCTCGGGACCGCTCACGGAAAGTTCCGGGTGCTCGATTTTGCATTCGACATGTCACGCACCTACGTTTTCTGGGCCGGCGTGATCGGCGGGGCGTTCCTGACCATGAGCACTCACGGCACCGATCAGTACATGGTGCAGCGTTACCTTTGCACCGACCGGCCCAGAAAGGCCGCGCTGGCACTGCTCTCTTCCGGGGCCGTGATCGTGGTCCAGTTCGTAGGCTTCCTCTTCATCGGAGTGCTTTTGTTTGCCTTCTACCGGCCCGACAAAATTGCGGGATACGCAACCGGGGTCGCAGCGGCTCCTTTCAGCGCGCCCGATCAGGTGTTCCCAGACTTCATCACACATCACCTCCCCTCGGGGCTTGCGGGACTGGTGATCGCAGCAATTTTCGCCGCTGCCATGTCGTCGTCCCTCAGCTCCATCGCTTCGACAGCGGTCGCCGATCTATACAGGCCGCTGGTTCGTGACCGCGGCGACACGCATTACCTGAGGGTATCGCGTGTCGTCATTCTCATTGCAGGCGCCGCCCAGATCCTGGTGGCTCTGGCCATGGGTCAGCAGGCGCGATCAGCAGTCGATACCGCGCTTTCGATCGCGTCACTGTTCAATGGCCCGATCCTCGGGGTGTTTCTGCTTGCTGCTGCGCGACGTGGAGGTCCCTCTGCAGCACTCGCTGGAATGTTCAGCGGAATTGCGCTGGTGCTGACCCTCAAGTTTGGTACCACGATCGCGTGGCCGTGGTACACGGTGTTTGGAAGCCTGACGACCCTCGCTGTCGGCTCGATGGCGGCGATGTTGACGAGGAAGGAGCAGACGACATGAGTAGGACTTTTTGGCGGCGAACAAGGACGGTGTCATCGCGTCTGGCTGTCTGGATAACCCTTGTGATGGTAGGGAGCTCATGCGCTTCATCGCCTTCGACGAGTACGAAACCGGGAGGTGACGCGATGGCAGCGCCAGGAAGGGCACGTCTCATCTCCTCGATGTCGCTCGATGAGAAAATCGGACAACTGTTTGTCTTTGCGGGCCACGGCACGTTCATGAACGAAGGTTCGACCGCCTACCAGCGCTTCCTACGCCAGGTTCGTGACAACAGGGTTGGGGGCGTCCTCTGGTTCGTCTCGGATGTGTATGAGACCGCGTGGCTGAACCACAAGCTGCAACGGGAGGCGGCAACGCCTTTGCTCATCAGCGCCGACCTTGAATCCGGCATGGGGATGCGATTCCCTGACGCTACCTTCTGGCCCTGGCCGATGGCAGTGGCCGCAACGGGCGACCCGTCGTGGGCGGAGAAGGAAGGTCAGATCGTCGCTCGCGAAGCAAAGTTGCTGGGGATCAATCACATCTACGCTCCTGTGGCGGACGTGAACAACAACGCCGGCAATCCCGTGATCAACGCCAGAAGTTTCGGTGAAGATCCTGCTGCGGTTGCGCGATTTGTGGCGGCCTTCGTCCGCGGAGTGCAGTCTGAGGGCGTTCTGGCGACGGTCAAGCACTTCCCCGGTCACGGTGATACAGAGACGGACTCTCACCGATCGCTCCCGGTGCTCAGAGTCGATCGTGCGCGTCTTGACGCGATCGAGCTCGTTCCGTTCCGCGAGGCGTTCGCCGCGGGAGTCGGCTCTGTGATGACAGCGCACTTGTCGGTTCCAGTCCTCGATGCGACGCCGGCGCCGGTCCGTGAGACTCGCGATGCAGGGGAGAACCCTTATACGGCAGATCTCTCGGAGGCCTCGCCCGATGCAACCATGCCGGCATCTCTGTCGGCGCCCATGAGCGATCGGTTGCTGCGTGAGGAGCTCGGCTTCAAAGGAGTCGTGATCACGGATGCCCTCGACATGGGCGGACTGGTCGATCACTTCACACCGGGCGAGGCGGCAGTTCGCGCGATCGAAGCGGGAGCCGACCTCCTTCCCAAGTCGCCCGACACCGATGCGGCGATCCGCGGAGTGAAGGAAGCGGTCAGGAGCGGGAGAATTACGGAGGCGCGAATCGATCGCTCGGTGGAGAGAATTCTTCTCGCGAAATCACGCCTGGCTCCAACGCCCTACGACATGGACGCGATTTTTCGAGAGCTCGATCCTCCCGCAAATCGCGCCGTAGCGCAGGAGATTGCGTCGCGCGCGGTGACACTGGTTCGCGAGGGCGCAGGCGCGCTGCCGATACGATCCGAGGCGAGGGTTGTCGAGCTCGTGATCAGTGACTTCCCTGAGCCGGGTTTCGCGCTGGGAGATCTTGATGCTGGATTGCGTGCAAGGCTCCGAGCTCCTCACACTCGATTTGTTCTCGATCGAAACTCCCGCGAGGAAGCGACGCTTCCAATCATGGCGGCGGCACGCGCGGCTGATGTAGTGCTCGTCGCCTTCACCGTTCGTGTAAGGTCAGGAGAAGGAAAGGTTGGAGTGCCCGACGTTGCGAGGCGAGTTCTCGAGCAGATTGCAACGCTGAATGTGCCCAGAATCGCTGTCTCGTTCGGCACGCCGTATCTGCTGCGCGAGGTGCCGTCGCTCGAGACATACATCGCCGCGTACGGCGTTCAGCCAGTGATGCAGACAGCGGTTGTGCGAGCGATTTTTGGTGAGTCTGCAATCTCAGGACGCCTCCCTGTCACAATTCCTGGCCTGGCCCGCCTGGGCGAGGGGATCAGAAAAGAAGCGACGATGCCGGCGCGATAGCGACGGTTAGACTGTTTGTCTAACGCCAAGCGGCCTCGAAGACTCGCGGCGAAGCCTTTGGAGTGCGGCAGCCGCAGCTGCCGCTTTCCGAGTCACGCCGCGACTCTGTTCCACTCTCAAGCGCGATCACGCAGGCGTGAACCAAAAGCGGCAGCTGCGGCAGCCGCACTCCAAAGGCTTCGCAGCTCCTTCTCGCCATCCCTGCGCGGTCTTACATCACGTCGGAGTCAACCGCCCCGTATCGACGTGATCGGGTCGAGCCTCGAGGCAATCACGGCCGGGTAGATCGTCGCGAGAATCGACAGCACCACGGAAACGATATTCACGAAGAGAACGTCTCCCGACTCAATGGCGAAAGGGATGTGGCTCATGTAGTAAACCTCACCCGGGAGCGGCACCAGATGAAATCTGTTGGCGCTCCAGGCAGCCCCCAATCCCATGATGTTTCCCAGAATCGTACCGGTCAAGCCAACCAGAAGTCCCACGGTGAGGAAGATGATGAGAACCGATCGCTTTGTGGCCCCGAGTGTCTGGAGAACTCCGACTTGCGGTCTCTTCTCGAGGATCACCATCGAGAGGCACGATACGAGATTGAGTGCCGCGACGAAAATGATGAGGGAGATCGTCGCGAACATGACGATCTTCTCGAGCCGGAGAGCGAGGAACAGCGGGCGATTGATCTCCTTCCAGCTCTTCACGACCAGGTCAGGAAAGGCCGCGGAGAGGCTTGTCTGAAGAGCTTCCGTAGAGTGGTCCGACGGAAGGAAAACCTCGACTGAAGTCGGCTCGTTCCTGGCGTCGAACAGATGAGACGCCTCCTCGAATGAGAGGAGGGCGTCGGACGATTCGGCATCGCCTGTTAGTGGAAGGAGTCGAGTGATTGTGAATTTTCTCCACAGGGGGACTGGCCCCATCGGTGTGAGCCGTGTCCTGGGCGCGACTACGATCATGGAGTCGCCGAGCGTTAGCCCGAGGTTCGTCGCGAAGTCGCGTGAGACGGAGATTGAACGGGAAGGGTCCTGTTCCGGAAGCTCCCAGACCCGGCCGAAGGAGCTTTCACCTCGGGGTGGTTGTGCTGGATCGAATGAGCGGAGACGGATCGGGCTTCCTGCGTTCGTACGTTCGTTGGCCGCCCAGGCAAGACCGCTGATGACACTCTCGAGTTTCGAAGCGCCGGCACGTTTCGAGCGTTTCAACACCTCGGCCGAGTCGCGAATGGTGCGCGAGGTTCCGGGTTCGATTACCAGTTGCGGATTGTCGGCGATGAGTCGCGCCTTGATCTCTCCCTGCAGGCCCGACAGCAGCGCCAGGGAGACGATCAGCGTCGCGACGCCCACCGCCAGGGCCAGCGTGCTGATGAGTGTCAGGAAGGCGGTGTGGGCGCGCTTTCGAGCCGACCAGAGATACCGCCCCGCAATCCCCAGCTCGTAGCCCCTCACGTTCTAGGTTTCATGAGCGGGAAAAGAATCACGTCACGGATCGACGAGGATCCTGTGAGCAGCATCGTGAGACGGTCGATGCCGACGCCTTCTCCCGCTGTAGGAGGCATCCCGAATTCGAGAGCGCGGACATAATCATCGTCAGCCTGATGAGCCTCGTCATCGCCACTCTCGCGCTGCTCGATCTGCATCCTGAATCGCCGCGCCTGCTCATCCGGATCGTTCAACTCCGAGAATGCGTTCGCGATCTCCATCCCGCCCGCGTAGAGCTCGAATCTGTCGACGTAGCGCGGATCGTCGGGCCGCTGCTTTGACAACGGAGAGATCTCGACCGGGAAATCCGTGATGAAGGTCGGGTCGATGAGATGCTCCTCAACGATCAGCTCGAACAGTTGTGCCACCAGGTGTCCGTCTGTCAGCGCCGACTCTTCTTTGAGCTTCGCTCCCTGTGGAGATCGCTCGCGGATCAACCGCAGGAGTTGCGCACGATCCTCCAGAACCTCAGTCGCGATGGCCTCGCCACGATGCGACGAGAAGTGAGCGATCGCCTCCTTCATCGTGTAGCGGGCGAAGGGAGTCGTGAATCGAATCGTCTGCTCTTTCCAGACGACCTCATCGCTGTCCTTGACCTCTCGTACGAGTGCGCTCAGCAGTTCTTCACTCAAGGTCATCAGGTCCCGGTAATCGGCGTAGGCCTGATAGAACTCGAGCATCGTGAACTCAGGGTTGTGCTGCGTTGAGATTCCTTCGTTCCTGAAATTGCGATTGATTTCATACACCCGAGGGAAGCCGCCGACGATGAGACGCTTGAGGTAAAGCTCGGGGGCGATCCGGAGATACAGCTCGAGGTCGAGGGCGTTGTGATGCGTGACAAATGGTCGCGCCGCTGCACCTCCTGCGATCGGCTGCATCATAGGTGTCTCGACCTCGATGAAGTCTCTCGTGTCGAAAAAACGGCGAATGAATCTGATGATCGAAGCTCGTATTTCGAAAACCTTCTTGACGTCGTCGTTGACGATCAGATCGACGTAGCGCTGCCGGTAGCGCTGCTCGACGTCGGTGAGGCCATGCCATTTTTCCGGAAGTGGTCTGAGAGCCTTGCAGAGAAAATCGAGTTTCGCCGCCTTCACAGAGAGCTCACCTTTTTTTGTCCTGAAGACCACGCCCTGAACGGCAACCCAGTCGCCCAGATCGAGGTTCTCGTACAGAATCCATTCGTTCTCTGTCAGGGCGTCTTTGCGGCAGTAGACCTGCACGCGCGCCCCGCCTTCGGAGAGGTCGAGGAACGCGGTCTTGCCATGGTCGCGAAGGGTCATGATCCGCCCGGCGATCGCGACTTCCGTCGACTCACTCTCGAGCGTCTCGTTCGACTTGTGCCCGTGACCGGCTACGACCTTCCGGATTGTTGTATCCGTTGTCGCCCTGCCGGGGTAGCGCTCGAAACCCGCCTGCGCGATGTGGTCGAGCTTCTCGCGTCGTATCGCGAGCAGGTCGCTCTCTGGCACTTCAGTCGGGGGCAGCGATGAATTGTGGTCTGACAACAATGTCCTCTCAGTGGGTGGGTCAGAATGCTTTGCGGTGCAGGACAGACACTCCTGTCTGTCTTGAGTAATGTAGGACAGACACTCCTGTCTGTCTCATGTCGAACGTGCTAACAGGAACTCCTTGTGGCTGGACCAGACAGACAAGAGTGTCTGTCCTACAACTTCATCAACGCCGCCGCCACAAGCTCCAGGGTTTCCGTCGAGATTGAATACGACATCCGGAGATGTCCCTCGCCTTCAGGGCCGAAGACCACTCCGGGAACGGTGGCGATGCTGGTTCGCTCGAGCATCTCATTCATGGCTTTCCATGAGTCTGCTCCCAGCCGCTCCTTCACATTCACGAAAAGGTAGAACGCACCCGGCGGGGTAGGGCAATCGAGGCCGGCATTGCGCAATGCGTCCAGCAGCAGGTCCCGCCTCATTCGATACTCGCTGCGCATGTGATCCACATGAGCCTTTTCATCCGTAAACGCTGCTACCGCTGCCATCTGAGTCGGTGTCGACACTCCGTTTACCGAGTTCAGGACCAGTTTCCGGATGACAGCCATCAGCGGCTCGGGGGCGGTTAGATAACCGATCCGCCAGCCGGTCATCGAGTAGGACTTGCTGAGTGTGTAGACCGATATTGTTCGGTCGCCCATACCGGGTATCGAGCCGATTGACTCGTGGACGCCGTCGTACACGAAGTCTTCATACGCCTCATCTGAGATAACGATCAGATCATTCTCGACTGCGAACTGAGCGATGGTTTCGAGTTGTGAATGCTGAAGTACATCACCGGTTGGATTCGACGGAGAGTTGACGTAGATCACTCGAGTCTTGTCCGTCAGACGCTTCCTGAGTGAGCCCTCCAGTGAGCCGGCGCGAACCTCTTCCCACGGAACCCGGACCGGAATCCCACCGCTGAACGTTACGAGGTCATTGATTGGCGTCCAGTAAGGGGAGAAGAACAGCACTTCGTCGCCAGGATTGACGGCCGCCTGGAAGGTGCAGAAGAGTCCGTGCATTCCGCCGGCGACGACGATGATCGAGGAAGGGTCGCAGAGAATCCGGTTGCTGACCTTCAACTTTTCCCGGATCGCTTCGACGAGTGAGGGGACGCCTGAGGAGGGCGCATACCTCGTCTGATCGGCCTCTAGAGCAGCCATCATCGCGTTTTTGATGAACGTCGGCGTTGGCGAAAAGGGCTCGCCTCCCTCCAGCTGGAGAACGGGCGTACCAGCCTGCTTGAGAGCGAGCACCCGGTTTCGGATTTTCACGATATCGGAAAAGCCCAGCAGTGCCGTACGTTCGGCTGGCTGAGGCATGGTGAGTGATTTCGGCAAGGCTTTCTCTCTATTCAACAGCCGTTGGTCGATTCGGCTCCGGCACGGTACGAGCGACTCCAGACAGGCCGCGATTCGTTGCCATTGTAAGTGCAGGGGGCCGAACTGCGGGCCACGATCGCCAGGGGCGGGCGTAGGCATCGCTGCATGGCGCCGAAATTCTCAGGGCGAGTGCACGAGGACGCGGAACAGCGATTGTGGATTCAGGGCTGCCGGATCAAGTCGGAGACGAACCCTGTCGCCCCGGGCCTGAGGGCGGGAGGGCGAGTGGTGGAGGCGCGGGCGGTGGGGTGAGCGTGGGAGGTGGCGGCGGCGGAGCCTGGCCAGGAGTTGGTGCTGGTGTCTGCACAACCGGGTCTGTCGATGACGGCGTGGGGGTCACGATGGCTTCGGCAGGCGATTCCGGCGAGACGGTCTCTACTGAGCGTCCGGCATAGCCTGCTGGAGAGGGTTGAAACTGCAGACTTTGACGAGTGTGCTGACTGGGGTAAAGATGCAGCAGAGAGCGGTCAACCAGCTTGCTGTCGAGGATTCGCGGATTGACCCGCACATTGAGCAGAGAGTGGTTGATCGAGTAGGCCTTCGCGAAGTGCTCGATTGCCCGATCGGTGTTCCCCTTTTTCTCCTCGAGCAGGCCAAGCTGAAAGTGCGCGGCCGCATGTCCCGGCTTGAGATTGATCGTCTGCTGCAACGCCCGTGAAGCTCCTCCGAAATCGCCTCGAGCTTCACGGATCAAACCAAGGTTGTACCAGGCAGGGAAGAACTCATCATCATTCGCCACCGCACGAAAGAACTCGCGCTCGGCATCTTTGGGAAACCCTTTCTGAACGAGCAGCGACCCCAGCTCGTTGTGCAGCGTTGCGGATTTCGGATTCTGTCTGAGCCCGACGAGACGCTCCTGAATCTGGATGTCGAGCGCACTGGAAGGGGAGAGGTAACGAGAGTAGAAGGGCGGCTCCACGTACGGGTTCTCACCATGGGTCTTTCGGTCGACGAGCGAGCCGAGCTGAACGCAGCTCGTGAGCAGGATTGGAAGCGAGAGCATCGAGAGAATTTTCATATTCAGGGTTGTACCGGTTTCGCCTTTAATTTCACTTTTCCATCAATAGTCTCGACACGGAAGGCTATTGCGTTAACCTGATAGCGCTCCCGCAGGGTATCAGTCTGCCTTTGCACCATCGAGGTAACCTGTTCGAGGGTCATGCCTGTTTCCTTCCCGATTCGTCGCTGCTCACTCGTGATGAGCGAGAAAATCTGTTGCATAGCCTCGCTGCTCCCCTCGGGGGTCACCTTGACATACGGATCAGCTGCCGTAGACGTTTCGATCTGTCGAATCGGCGCCGGTGCCGGCTTGTCCACGATGAGAGGCGCTGCCATGGCGGCGGCCCGTTTCCTGAACTCGATCGGGCCCTCTTCACGCTCACGCATGCGGCGGGACCAGAGCTCGCGGTACATGTTGAGACGACCGATCATGGTCGCCAGACGAAACCGTCTGCCGTTGTCGCGAATTTTCGTCTTGCTGAGCTCGTGAACCATCGCATCGAGACGGCGTCGATCCTCGGTGGGAGGGAGTCTTCGGATCCCGGCAAAAAACTGATCGTACTTGTTCTTGAGGACCCGAAGGGACTCCTCGAAGACGTCGATCTCGTCAGGTTGGATCATCGGTAGGAGCCCACAATACAAGGTCCGCAATTCGTGTAGCAATCGCGGATGGGACAGAAGGGCTCGGCGGGCATGATCGTCTTCTGCCGGAAACCGCTCCAGGCCCTCGTTCATTGCCTCCTGTCGCAGACGAGGAGCTGCTCAGATGCGATTCGGAAGCGGGGAGTGGTGCGGGGAGGGCTTTCCTGTACTCTTGCCGAGGCCGAGGACGGATGGGCACGAAAGAAACGAACCCGCAGCAGATTCCCTCTATGGAGAAGCTCCTCGGCGACCGGGACATCCTGCCGTTGTCCGAGACTTTCGGGCGGACCCGCGTCAAGGAGATCGTGAGCGAGAGTCTCCGCGCGATCCGCGACGCGAAGGTCCCGTTCTCCAGAGATGATCTGGTCAAGGCGGTGACCGCGCGACTCAGTTCGCGAGAGATGGATTTGCGGTCGCTGCGGAAGATCGTTAACGGCTCGGGAGTCCTTGTCCACACCAATCTCGGCCGTTCTCCGATCGATCCGCAGCTCTGGGCCGAATCCGGAGACATCGTCTCGCATTACTCCAATCTCGAGTTCGATCTGACCTCCGGCAGGCGTGGGAAGAGGGACGAGCATCTGTCAGCCGTTGCCAGGGAGCTGTTCGGCTGTGAGGCGGCGCTGCTGACCAACAACAACGCCGCAGCGACTTTGCTCCTTCTGTCAGCCGTGGCTCGAGGAAAGGAAGTCGTGGTCTCGAGGGGTGAGCTCGTTGAGATCGGAGGCTCGTTTCGAATCCCTGAGGTGATTGAGCAGGGAGGCGCGAAACTTCGGGAAGTCGGCTCCACGAACAAAACCCGGCTCAGTGACTATGCGGAAGCAATCACGCGAAAGACCGCCGCAATCCTTACAGTTCATCAATCCAATTTCGAGATCGTCGGCTTTACCGAAAGTACTCCCGTGGAAGAGCTGGCAGCTCTGGCAAAGAAAAAGAAGATCGCGCTCCTGGTCGATGAAGGGGGTGGTCGCGTTGTCGATCTTTCGAAGTATGGGTTGCGACCTGCTGCGACGGTCCGCAATATCCTCGAGGCTGGGGCAGATGCGGTCACGTGCTCCACGGACAAGCTCATCGGCGCCACGCAAGGGGGCCTGCTTCTCGGTTCCGAAGAGATCATCGGACGCTGCCGGCGTCATCCACTCATGAGGGCCCTCCGCGCGGGTAAAGAAAGCTACGCGATCATTACTGCGACGTTGCTCGCTTTTCTGGCGGACAAGCAGGAGACCACCATTCCGATTTATCGAATGATGGCCGCTCCGCTTGACGGCCTGGAAGCCAGAGCGAGAAAGCTGATGGAGGTTTCGGCGGGGAAGGTCACGGCTTCGAGGTGCCTCGTCGGCGGAGGGACGACACCTGCCGAGACGATTGCATCCTTTGCATTCGAGCCCGAAGGGGGAGCAGACGCGATCGCACGTCAACTTCTGACCAGCGAGACTCCGATCGTCGGGCGGATCGTGAACGACCGGTACGGGCTCGACCTGCGGACGATTCTGCCCGGCGAAGATGATCTGGTCGCGCGGGCACTGTCGTATCTTGTTAGGAAAGAGACCTGAGCGCATTTCATCCGGACGCTCCGGTCCGGCCTTGGAGGGGCGGCAGAACACTATCAGAGGACCCTGTCAGGTGCGCTTTCTGCCGCCCCTTCAGGGCGGACGTAGCTTTGTAGAGCGCACAGTCCGGTGGTCGCGCGCTTCGCGCTTACCACCGGCTACCCTCTTTCGCCCTTTCAGGGCGACCCCTCTCGAGACGTTTCTCACTGACGGCACGTTGAGAAAAGTCCAACACATCCATTCGGGATCACAAGGCCACGCCGCGTTTCGGCGGCACGAGGCCCATTACAGCTTCCGGGTGAATGTGATTGTCCGCGATTCGCCGTCGACCAGCTCGATTCCTATCTCGGCTGAGGCGGGCGCGAAGCTCGTAAATCCATCTTTCGGCCACTCGATCATTTTGACCCCCTCAGACCTCAGCAGCTCGCGCATTCCGATCCGCTGCCACTCGTCGGGTTGATCCGTGAGTCTGTAGCCATCGACATGGACGATCGAGCTTCCGTCCGCTCTCGGGTACTCATGAACGATTGCGAAGGTTGGCGATGTCACTTCGGCTCCGTCCGCTCCCAGCTCAGCGGCGATCGCGCGCACCAGCGTCGTCTTCCCTGCCCCGAGATCGCCGGTAAGAAAAACCACTTCATCCTGACCGAGCTCGTGAGCGATCTCGCGACCTGCGGCCGCGGTATCTTGTTCAGACCTGCTGGTCCAGCTGCGCACGCTCATCGAACCAGACCTCGCAGCGCCGCGGGGATTCTGTCCGCGAGATCCATCGCCGCCAGACCTGTCTCGCCGTACTCGTCTGCAAGCAGATCGCCGGCGCGACCGTGCAGATAAACAGCGGCGCGTGCGGCGTCCCATGGCGACTCGCCGCGAGCGAGAAGTGCTGCGATCAGTCCGGAGAGGACATCGCCCATGCCTCCGGTCGCCATGCCAGGATTCCCCGTCGTATTGACGGCAAGCTCACCGTCCGGGTCCGCAACGATCGTCTGATGCCCCTTTAAAACAACGACGCACTTCGTGAGCTCAGCCGCGCGGCGAGCCATCGACATGCGTTCGTTCTGAACCTCAGCTACAGCAACGTTCATCAGACGCGAGAGCTCACCCGGGTGCGGGGTGATGACGCGAGAGCCACCGGTCGTGTTGAGCTCCTCACCTCTCGCCGCGAACGCATTGAGGCCGGAAGCGTCGATCACAAGGGGGCAGTCTATCGTCGCCACCAGCATTCGAATGACCGCGTACGACGATTCGTGGTCGCCGAGACCAGGCCCGATGACCGCGGCGCTCATTCTGTCGTTGATCATCTCAGCGACATCCCCGCACGTAGCGGCCGACAGCTGCGTCGCGTAGCTCATCGACTCGATTGAGACGGAATCAACGATCTGTGCGCTCTCGCGATCGGTGACTACCGTGATGAGGCCTGCCCCGCCTCGGAGAGCGCCACGTGCGGCGAGGATCGCAGCGCCACTTTTCCCGGGCGACCCTGCGACGATTGCGACATGACCGTATGTCCCCTTGTGTGAGTCACGATCACGCTCGCCAACGATCAGTGAGACGTCGGCCGGACTGATGAGCGACAGTGCGATCCGCTCGCGATCAACCGACGAAGACGGGATGGAAATATCCGCAACCACGACCTCTCCGCATTTCTCCGCTGCAGGCGATAGGACATGACAGATCTTCGGGACTGAAAACGTGACGGTCACATCTGCCGAAATCGCGGGGCCAGAGCACTGACTCTCTGATGCGTTGAGCCCGCTCGGAATGTCGATTGAGACGACAGGCTGCAGCATCTCGTTGATCGCTTCGATACAGCGCGCGTGCAGCTCCACCGCGGGTCTGGCGAGTCCGGTCCCGAAGATTGCGTCGATGATGAGATCAGTGGGCAAAGCGAGGGCGCGAGACAGGGCGTCGACATCGCGCACGATATGAATCGGAATCCCGCTCCGTCGACAGATCTCGAGGTTCGTTCTCGCGTCACCTCTACAGGCGTCCTCCTCTCCAAGCAGCACAATGTCGACCGATGTTCCGCGATTGGTGAGGTGACGCGCGACGGCCAAACCGTCGCCGCCATTCATGCCGGTGCCGCAGAAAATGACGGCTCGCTGAGCGTCGCCGAAACGGTGGTCCAGTAGTTCCATCACCGCGAGCGCGGCATTCTCCATGAGCACGATCGATGGAATCGCCAGTTCCTCGATTGCGCCGGCCTCAATCCGCCGCATCTGTTCCGCTGTGGCTACCTTCAAGTAATCCACCCCCAGCCCTCAATCGTCTGCCGCAGCAGGCGGGCGTGTTCCGGGATCGATTCGGAGAGTGCTTTCAGATCACTCAACTCGTCGATGTCGCGATGCTCAGGTAGTAATGCCAGGGTGCCTCCTCCGGCTCGGATCTTTGCAGTCGTGAGAGTGAGAACAGTCGAGCTACCCCATTCGATATCCTCGAACACCTCGCTGCGAAAGGCACGCGCGCGGCATCCTATGAGGTAATAACCACCGTCAGAGGCCGGGCCCAACGTCCACTCGCACGAATCGAGCAGCCGGAAGGCAAGCTCGACGCCGCGACGCGTCAGAGAGGGGTCGTCCACGCCGATGGCAATCACTTTCTCGGTTCCGTGGAAAAAGAGCCGTTCGGCGAAGGCGATCGATAGCCTCTGGCCCAGGTCATTCCCGGTTTGCATGGAGATACTGAGCCCGGGAAAATGCCTTTTCAACTGCTCGCCACGAACCGCCTCGCTTCCTGTCCAGAGGACTTCCACCTGTAACTCGTCGTTAGACACTCCGACGGTGGACAGCAGGTCCGACAGCATCGAGTGATAGACCTCGAGGGTACGCTCATCCCCAAGGTCACGGGCCAGCCGGGTCTTGACGAGTCCCACCTCAGGGACCCGCGCATAGATTAGCAGCCTTTGCAGGGGAGGATGTCGCGTGGGGAAACGATACATTTCACTCCATGAGGCGTAGTGTGGCCTGTGGTGAGAGGAAAGTATATGCGCTGTGCGCCAGACGTCGCCGGGGAGTGTGACGACAAGGTCCCGTCATCCTGGACGGCAATCAATCCCGCACTCGTTCGATTTGCAATGCGGGTTGGAGGGCAGACAACTTGCAACTTTGTGTGGTAAACCCGCCAGCGCGAAACAGCCGAACGTGAGAGGGGCTTCATGAAGAACCGGGAACCGAATCGGAAGAAGCTGAATCCTTTCCTCTACGCGCTCGTCGCTCTTCTCGGGATTCTCTACTTCGTCCTCGGTCTTCCCATCCGCAAAGCGCATGGCGAATGGGAGAAGAAGAACTACAAGGCAGCGTACGAGACTCTCGAGGAATGGTCACGTTTTCGTCTGCGTCCCGCTGAATACGATGAGGCGATGGCCGTCACGTTGCTCTCGGCGGGGCAGGGCCAGATGGCTCAGCAATTCCTTGATCGCACGGCCCGGCGCAAGCCGGACTGGCTTCCGACGTTCGACAAAACCGAGGTAGCGAGACTGCTCGTCAGTTCGCAGCGATATGAAGAGCTGCTTGCCTACGACAAAGCGGTCCACCAGCGAGGTGAGGGCCCGGAGGTTGCGCTCTACAGGGTTGCTGCGCTGGTCGGACTCGATCGATCCGCTGAAGCCGCCAAAGCTCTTGCTGCAGTCGACCGAGGGGCGGTGGATGCGGCGAAGTACAAGGTCATCAGTGAGGCGGTCGCACAACGTCAGTCAGGGCGCTTTCCCTTCCTGCTGGACCGTTCAGGGAACGCAATCGCAACGTACGACGTGGCGAGTAAGGGCCTTCTGATCAACGACAAGAACTTCGACGCGCTCATAGCGCGGAGTGGTGGAGAGTTGACCGTAGAGTCGCAGCTCGCACGACTGGGGACTGCAGCTACTGTCGAAACGACGCTCGACCCCCTCGTGCAAAAGGCCGCGATCGAGGCTCTGGGATCGTTGCGCGGTTCACTGGTTGCCATTGATCCATCGACAAACGAGCTTCTTGCAATTGCAAGCAGTCATCCCTCGGGACCAGTGTCGAATCTCGCGCTGGAGGGCAAGTACGAGCCGGGGTCGATCATGAAGGTTCTCACTTCGATCAAGGCGGTCAGTGCCGGCATCAATTTCTCGGAGCGGTTTCCGATGAAGTGCGAAGGGCTGCTGATGGTTGACGGGAGGCAATTCAGAGACTGGGCCGTGCATGGTGATCTGACCGATTTGAATGAAGCCTTGGCTGTTTCGTGTAACACGGCGTTTGCTGATCTGGGTGTGCGGCTGGGGAGGGAATCTCTACTGGGATTCCTTCGCAGTGCAGGATTCGACGGAAACGCCGACCTGGGGGTTATGAAAGTCCCGCTTGGAATCACGCATGGCTCTTTCTACAACCGCTTCGAGATCGCAAATCTCGCTGTGGGACTCGAGCACGAGACTGTAAATGCGTTGCACGTTGCGATGCTCGCCTCGATGGTCGCGAACCGTGGAAAGTTCGCTGTGCCACGACTCCTCCGCGGCCGCCGGTCGATTCTCGGGGAGCCCGTCGGTGTGGTTGCGCAGGAGTTCAGCACGCAGGTCGCGCCGCGAGAAGTTTTCGACAAGGTGATCCCCGCGATGAAGGCGGTGGTCACGGATCCCAGAGGTACTGGCAAGCGCGTCGCGATTCCGGGGCTGACGGTAGCGATGAAAACAGGTACGGCGGGCAAGCAGGACAAAGGCTATGACGCCTTGATTCTTGCGTTCGCTCCCGCAGACAACCCCAGGATCGCGTTCGGAGTGATTGCCGAGCATGCGGGATCGGCCGAGCTCCAGGGTGCGCGCGTTGCGAATGAGTTCCTCAAGCGGATCAAGTCCAGATTGCAGTGAGCGGGAGCGTGCGTCCGTTGCGATTGTGAGCTCCAGCGCAGACATTCAGAGCTACGGGGCTATAATTTCAGCCAGTGAGCTATGAGTAAGGAACGAAGGCGGGACGAGCGCTACACGACCCTGTCGATCCCGGTGCAGCTGGCCGACATCGACGGCGAGATGATCGATCTGAGTCTGCGTGGTGCGGCGGTCCTTCATCGCTCACCGATTCAACCCGGCACGGCTGTGACGATGATCTTCCCGAGTTATGGCGGGATCTACGTTCCCTGTCAGGTCCTCCGTTCCATCGTTCAGGTGCAACGCGGTCAGAAGGGGTCCGAATACGTCTTTCGTTCGGCCATCAGCTTCCTCCCCATGGCGAGCGCGGAACAGAAGCCGCTCCACGAATTCCTCGAAATGCACATGGAGCGCCTTCGCGAGGCCAATGAAGCGTGAGTCGGTAACCATTGATTCAAGCCGAAGCCGCTT
Organism: Thermoanaerobaculia bacterium; assembly: GCA_035576005.1. Classification (GTDB taxonomy): domain Bacteria; phylum Acidobacteriota; class Thermoanaerobaculia; order Gp7-AA8; family Gp7-AA8; genus DATLXH01. The sequence goes on from DATLXH010000138.1 coordinate 27,398, forward strand.
CGCCGCATGCAGCGCTTCGAGGAACTCGCTCGACTCGCGCGCGAGCCCTGCGTAGACTGCGCACCTTCCAACAGTCATGGTCGCTCCCTCCTCTCGGCTCGGTCCTTACGAAATCCTCTCGCGCATAGGCGCCGGAGGGATGGGAGAAGTGTGGCGTGCCCGCGACACGCGCATCGGGCGTGATGTAGCGATCAAGTTCCTCCCGCCGGAGTTCGCCGCAAGTGTCGAACGCCTTCGCCGTTTCGAGCAGGAAGCTCGCTCCGCCGGTAGCATCAATCATCCGAATCTGATCACGATCCACGAGCTCGGGTCTGATGACGGCGCCCCCTACATCGTGATGGAACTGCTCGAAGGAGAAACGCTTCGCGAGCGCATGGGCGAGGACTCGTCGTCCACTCCTGCTCCGCGCATGCCGATCCGCAAAGCGATCGACGTCTCGGTCCAGATCGCTAACGGCCTCGCCGCTGCACACGACAAGGGAATCGTCCATCGTGATCTCAAGCCCGAGAACATCATGGTGACCCCCGCCGGCCAGGTGAAGATTCTCGACTTCGGCCTCGCAAAGCTGACTGTCGCCGACAGCGACGACAGCCGCACCCAGCAGCGCGACACCTCTCCCGGTACGGTCGTCGGCACGCCCGGCTACATGTCACCAGAGCAGGTTCGGGGACAGGACGTCGATTACCGCACTGACGTCTTCGCTTTCGGCGCCATCCTCTACGAAATGCTCACTGGCCGTCGCGCGTTCCGCGGCAACTCCTCGGTCGAGACAATGAACGCCATCCTCCACGAAGATCCACCCGAGGCATCCTCGTCGGCGCAGCACATCCCGCCGGCCGTCGATCGTATCATTCGCCGCTGTCTGGAGAAGAGTCGAGGCGAGCGTTTTCAGTCCGCGCGCGACCTCGGGTTTGCCCTCGAAGCGCTCGGCGCGAGCGGCGCGAGTAACAGTCACTCAGGAATGTCCGCAGCTCCCGCGGTCAACAATAAGGTAGCGAGACTCGCCCTTCCGGCGCTCGCCGCCGCCCTGCTGATCGCCGCAGTCGCCGCTGCCTACATCGTCGGACGTCGCGCTGCCGTCGCTCCGCCTGTGCCACGTTTCACACAGCTGACCTTCGACAGAGGGAGCGAGAAGACTCCGGCTATCGCTCCAAACGGGGAGACCTTCGTTTTCGTGCGCGATGACGATATCTACCTTCAGCGCGTCGACGGCCGTAACGCCATCAATCTCACCCAAAGCCCTAATACCGCTGAAGCCGCGCCGGCGTTCTCGCCTGACGGCCGCCAGATCGCCTTCCATACCGCCAGAGGCATCTTCGTCATGGGGGCGACTGGTGAATCCGTGCGCCGGATCACAACTGTTGGTTTCGACCCGGCGTGGTCGCCTGACGGCATGAAGATCAGCTTCACGCGAGACGAGCCTACGATTGACCCGCGCACCCGGAACAGCTCCGAGGCTTCGCTGATGATCGTCGACGCGGGAGGAGGAGTGCCGAAGATCCTGCTGGCCGACGATGTGATGCAGGCCCGCTGGTCTCCTGACGGTCGGCGCATCGCCTACTGGGCAGCCGACGACGCCGGCCGGCGCGACATCTATACCGTCGCCGCGGATGGATCGAAGCAGAGTATCGTCGCTGTGACGGACGACACCGCGCTCGATTGGAGTCCTGCATGGTCGCCAGACGGAAAGTGGCTTTACTTCGCCAGCGATCGCAACGGAACGATGTCGATCTGGCGCGTGGCGATCGACAGCACGAATGGAAGACGCCGCGGCGAGCCGCAGATGGTTTCGGCACCAGCCGCTTCGGTCGGCTGGTTGTCGGTAGCATCCGATGGTCGAAGCCTCTGCTTCGAAACGATGGCAACGACGAACTCGCTCGTGACGGCACGCGTCGATCCGGTGACCGAAACGGTTACCCTCGCCGATAAACCGGTGCTCGACGGCTCACTACAGATTCGTATGGCTTCGATCTCTCCCGACGCGTCGATGATTGCCTTTACGACGGAAGGACAGGAAGACCTTTTCGTCATGCGGAGCGACGGGAGCGACATGCGCCAGCTCACAAACGACATTGCTCGGGATCGCGGAGCAAGCTGGTCGGCAGACGGCGAGCAGATCGCTTTCTACTCGTCACGCAGCGGCAAGTATCAAGTCTGGGCGATCAACCCCGACGGCAGCGGGCTGACTCAACTCTCGAACGTCCCGGCCGGGAACCTGCCGTTCTTTCCACTCCTCTCGCCAGGTGGAAGACAGCTTGCGGCAACCACTGCCACCGGTTCGTGGATTGCCGATCTGACGAAGGTCCCAATTACGAAAGTCGATATGCTGCCGCTTTTGAAGGAGCAGAGAGATCTCGGATTCCATCCGCAGGGATGGTCACCCGACGGAACGCGCCTCGCGGGCCCGTCGTGGACTGAGCCGGAGGGTATCTACATCTACTCCGTCGCGGGTCGCAACTACACGAAAGTCGCGCCCGGCTTCGACAACGCGATCTGGCTCGACGATCAACGCCTCATCGTCGGGAGGCCCGGAGAGCTGGCGCTGCTCGATCTGCGCAGCATGAAGTTGCGCCAGCTCTGGGTCGGCGACATGGAGCTGGCAGGTAGGGTGTACGCAGGCGGCAACCTTGTCATGGCATCACGTCGCATCGAACGTGATGTCTGGCTGGCGTCGCTGCCCGCAGAATGAACTTCGGAGTCGGGGAAATACCGTGAAGCAAGCGGAGCGCAGCGAGGGTTGCGAATGAAGCATGGGGGCCTCCGTTGCCGGAGCTGGAAAGACGATGTCACGGGAGCTGTAACCCGCGGCGAAGGTCTGTGAGAAATGCGGGCTAGACCCGTCTTGACGGCGGCAGCAGCGACTTGTTGATCGCAATCGCGGCGATTGCGCCTTCGGCTGCCGACGTGATGGCGAGTTGCGATCCCGGAACGAGATCGCCGACCGCGTAGACGCCCTCAACCGAGGTCTGCTTCACGTCGTCGACGTCGAGGCATGGGGCGTCCTCGATTGTCCGGCAACCGGTGTCCTCTGCCAGCAGGCATGAACGCTCGGTGCCGATCGTGAAGAAAATAGAGTCGAAATCGATCCGCTCTCCCGCCTCGAGCGTGACTCCATCAAGCGTACCGTTGAGACCTGTAAACGAACGTAGCTTCTCGGTTCGAATCCCGATCCCTTCGGCCGCAAGTTTGCTCAATTCCTCCGGGGAGAGGTCGATGTCGTGACCATCTGTAAGGACCGTGAGGTCGGTGGTCCACTGGAGCAACTTCAGGCTCAAACCTGCAACCCGTTTGCCCCACCCGATCACGCCGACCTTTTTGTCCGTAACTTCGTAGCCGTCGCAGTCCGGGCAGTGGTGAATTCCTCCACCGTAATACGTCTCAAATTCAGCGACATCAGGAACGATGTCTCTGACACCATAGGCCAGCACGACTCGTCGAGCGCGTGCTACTCCGCAGTCGCTCGTGACGTCGAAGCTGTCGCCTACCTTTTCCACCTTCGAAGCTTCACACTGCACGAATTCGACCCCAACGCTTTCTGCTTCCTCTCGACCACGCTTGAGGAGCTCGAACGGTTTGATCCCATGCTGACCGAGAAAGCCGTGCACTCCATGCGACGCATAGTTGCGCGGCTTGCCCTTGTCGATCACGAGAACCCTCAGACGGTAACGGCCGAGAAAAATGGCACATGTAAGTCCGGCTGGACCGCCGCCGATGATTACGCAGTCATAGATTGAGTGGAGGTTCGGTATTTTGGATGCCAAGCAATGTCTCCTCGAAGAAGCTGTTGAAGAAAGGTCAATCTCCTTCACCTTCCGGACCAACCGCCGGCACTACCTCGATCTGGAGTGCGATGTCTCTCTACTCGACACGAAGATTGAAATGTTGCTGACGGGAAAAGCTTCGCCGCCGCCCCGTTTCGCAACCCAGACGACGACGGTGTAGACACCGATTCCATCCCGAAAAGGAATCGGGAAGGCGAAGGTGCCGTCCTGGGCGACGGAAAAATCGCCATTCTTCCCGTCGATGTACTCATCGCTTCGCGCAACGATCATTCCCCCGGGGTTTCTTGCGTAGGTCGTGGCGAGGCGGGGGCGGTAGTCGCGTCGGCGGGTGGGCAGCCCATATCCGCTGATCCGGGCCGCCGCCCGGCGCGAGATGGGGCGGGGATGTTTCTCAAAATGAATCGTGACGGCGGAAACCTCATAGCCTGAGATTGGTTTCCCCCGCAGGGTCAGTCGCGAGCTCAGCGAGGCGTGTCGCGGTAATGCGTCGAGAAAGCCGACGTAACGGCGCAGAAATTCTTCGGCCATCCGAACTTCACCGCGATGCCAGGCAAACCCGAGTCCGACGTGCGTGGCAAGCGGGTCGAGAATCGTCCGCCTGTGTCCATCTGCAGGCGGGGCCTCGCTGACCATAGTGCGATGAGAGCGGAGAACAAGAGCCGGGACGGCGGCAGCGGCGAAGTCGTAGTTGGCTGACCATGCTGCGGTGTTCTCATTCAACCCGTCGTATCCGCCCCCGAGCGAGTAGCGCATGTAGGGGGAGAGTCCGGTGAGAGAAAAGTGACCGGTCGATCGGTCTCGAACCTGCTGCTCGCAGTATTGATCGGCGATCGTCGAAGCCTGAGGATCCAGAACGACGGGGGCGAGCCTGGCTGCGACACGATCGTTGTTGATCTCATCGAGTAGTTCTTCCCTGATGCGCTCGCGTAGTGATTCGTAGGAAGTCGGTCGGGCTTCAGTCAACGAGGGCGTTAGCGAGAGAGCCAGGATGCCGAGAGAAAGCCGAACCGAGAACACAAAGCGCGGAGCGGAGAAAGAGGAAATCAAAGTGTCGCGCATTTTACTTTCGCACCCCGCATTCCACACCATGCTGACTGCAGAAATGCAGAATCTTGAACGCAGCAGGCTCAATGTTGGTTGAGGCAGAGGTTTGCATGCGCGGCTTTGTCATCCCGAGCTCGGGCGCGCGGGTGGGAGGGGCGAGGGATGTCGCAAGCTCGTACTCAGCTCGGATAACGTCGCGGACGGACGCGAACCTCGGGCTCCTTACTTTCGCTGGCGGTTAGGACCGGCGAGGAGATATCTCTTTCATGCTTCTGAGTACAAGCATGCGAAATCCATCGCCCCTCCCACCCACACGCCCAGGCTTCCAAGAAACTCCCCAGTGTTTATGCGGGTTTGCGGGAGTGTCATCCCGAGCGTCGAGCGAGGGATCTGGGTGGGGGCCTTACGCTGTGAGTCCAGATTCGGAATCGTCGTTCGTGCATGAGGCCCCCGCCCAGATCCCTCGCTCGACGCTCGGGATGACACCTCGGTTCTATCTCTCAGGGACGCAGTGTGCCGTACATCCGCTCGGGATCACATGTTCCTGCATTCTGCACTCCCTCTCACCGTCGTAGCGGCAGCTCGATGGAAACCGTGAAGCCTTCCGCGCGCTTCTCCGCAAAAATGCGTCCGCCATGTTCTTCGACGCTCTTGCGCGCAATCGCCAGACCGAGTCCGGTGCCGGTGGATTTCGTGGAAAAATAAGGGTCGAAAATTTTGGACATCAGCTCGGGAAGCACGCCGGCCCCCGAATCCGTCACCGAGATTCTCACCTTCGAGTCCACAGCTGCACTCGAGAGCGTCACGTGGCCACCGGGAGGTGTCGCCTGAAACGCGTTCTCCACGAGGTTCGCGATCGCGCCGCGCAGGAGCCGGTGATCCGCGCGAAGCTGCGATGGCGTCGAAGGTCCGATGTCAGTCCGGAGCTCCACTCCGCGGTCCCGGCTGTTCATGTAATCGGAAGAGAGCTCCTCGAGCATCTGCCGAAGATCGAGCGATTCTAGCTTCGGCTGGCGAAGTGACGCGTAGTCGCTGAACTCCTTCGAGGTTTCCTTCAGCGTCGTTACCTGCCTGAGGATGTTCGCGACTCCGCTCCGCACCTGTTCTTTGAGATCGTGTCCATCGCGATCAGCAATCATTCTCAGATGCTCGGCCGTGAGTTGAATTGGCGTCAACGGGTTTTTGATCTCATGGGCAACCTGCCTGGCCATTTCAGACCACGCCTCCAGCCTGTTCGAGCGAAGAATCTCGGTCACGTCCTCGCCGATGAGCATCTCCTCGCCGCTGTCGGGAAGAGGAACGATGGAGAACCGGAACGTTCGTGCTCCTTCGTCAGATTGAATCTCGATTTCCTTCGACTCGACCCGCCTGTCTCGATGGGCATCGAGGAAACTGCGAACCTCCGGATAGACGGGCTCGAAACGCCCTGATGGCGTGAGTGAGAGCGTGAAGAGTCTCCGAGCGGCGAGATTGGTCGTCACGATGTTCAAGCTCTCGTCGACGACCACGACTGCGGCATTGATGCTCTCGAGCAGAGTCTGCAGGCGATCACGCTCGTGACGCAGATCGTCCTGTTGCCGTCTGATCGACTGCGCCATGTCCGTGAACGTCGAGACGAGAAGGCGGAGCTCAGGGTCGTTGGGTAACCGGACGTTGTGGTCGAAGTTGCCTGCGGCAACGGCCCTCGCTCCCGCGATCAGGGAGTTGACGGGACGCGTCATGCCACTGGCTGCGCCGAACGCGACCACAATCGAAGCGAAGGAGATCAGGATGAGGATCAGATAAATCGTCGTCGCCAGATCGTTGACCTGTGACTCGATCTGTCGAGCCTGAACGATGAACGGAAGTGCAAGCGTGTAGCTGCTTCCCTGAGCTAAAGATATCGGGCTGTAGAACTCCACGAATCTCGACGCTCCCGATTGATGCTCAGCGCGGATGAGCTGGCCCCCGCGGAGAACGAGTGACGCGTAGATCTGGCCGGGAAGCTGGTCGGACTCTACCTGCGCTGTGAACAGATCGCGGCGGCTCGATGCGAAAAGCCTGTCGTCGCGGTAGAGGTGAAGGTCATGTCCGATGACACGAGCGAGCCATGTGAGAACGTCGTCGTCGAGCACCTGCTCAGGTCTGGAGCTGGAGCTTGACGCGAGGTAGTCTTCGATCACCCGCTGTGCCGTGTTCAGCCCCATCTGACCGCGCTCGAGATAGTCCGCCTCCAGGCGATTCGTCAGATAGGCGCGCACGAAGAGGACGAAGATCAGAAGGGGAAGGATGATGACAGCAGTCAGCGAGAGCGCGGTGCGGACCCGGAAACTGAGACTGCGGGGAGCGGATGACAGGAACGTGATGAATCGAGGCAGAAGGCGGATCGTCAGCGCAACGATCGCCATCCCAAGCGCCCAGACCACTACGCCGCCAGCGCGCCGCAAGTGCTGCGCTGTGGTCGGCAGCTGGAGAGGGAATGCGAACAGGGAGTTATTGGTCCGGCGAAGGTAGATTCGCGAGGTCGAGCTCAGAGGAGAGCGGATCCATTTCCCGGAGCCCGGCTGCATGCTGCGCAGGTACCAGGACGGACTGCTCGGCAGCCGGACCGAAGTCGAGCCATGCAGATTCCCCTGAGCATCGAAGAGTGCAGGCTCCGCCGGTGTATGCAGGGCAGGTTCTTCGGAACCTTCCCTGAAAAAGTCGCGGTAGACATCGCCGATGGCTGCGGCTCCCGGGTCGGTCGGACTCAGGATGTGCACGCTGCCGCGCAGGGACGATGGCTCTTCGCCGCTGGTGACGAAGTCGAACCGGATCAGGTCACGCCTCAGATTGCCAAGGGTGAAGGTTTCCTGTCGCGCCTGCGACTCACGGCCGCTGAACTGCGGAAGTCCTACGCCGAATCTGCTGATCAGATTTCCCTTCGGATCGTTGACAGTGATCGTCGCTGGCACGTGCCACTTGGAAAGATCGGATCTCTTCCAGAGGGCATAGGACAGGTCGCCGAGATCGACCTTGTCGAACGAATCGGGAAGGATGCTCCGCAAATCGATCGAGCGGAAGTCGTCTCCAAGCGCATCCTCGACCATCGTTCGCAACTGCCCACTTTCGCCAACGAGGAACGGCGCATAGGTCTCCGCGACAAAGTTCCTCGATCCCTCAGCCTGGAATATGATCGCTGGCAGGTACACCACCAGGGCTGCGAGGAGAGCGCGAAGGAGAAGGCGCGCGAAGCGGCGTCGAGTCACGATGTTGACGGCGATCGACAACAGGGCCGCGATCCCGACGGGGAGCATTGCCTGCCTGAGCTCGACAGCCGGAGCAGTTGCCAGTCCGATCACGAGGAGCACTGCGGCTGCGATCATCGGTTTGATGCTCCCGCGCATTCCATCAGCCGATCCGCTCAGATGCATCATCGCGAAGGCAACGAGGAGGGTGGAGAAGAGCAGGACGCCCTGCGCGATGGACGAGGGGATGATGTGATCGGGAATGGGCGAGATCGCTGCGTTCTCGATCAGGTTCCGTATGTACCTGACAAAGGTCAAAGCTGAAAGTGCGAGCAGTCCCGCCTGCACCACTCTTGCGATATCGGGTCGCTTCCAGACCGATCTGACGATGAAGAAGACGACGAGCCAGAGAGTGATCGCCGTGAGCAGAAGATCGAACGGTGAGCGTGTCAGAGGGCCGGCGATTCGTGATCCGTAGACGGAGAATCCGAACAGGCCCCATCGGTCATCGATGGGATTCACGCCGAGGAGCGCGACTCGCGCCGCGCTCACCAGAGCGATGCTGATCGCGGCACTGGATGGACTGAAAGCGCGCACGGACCACGAATTTCGGGTCCGTCGCAGGTATACGAGAAGTGCGACGAAGGCGCCGAGTGCCAGCAGGATCGAGCTGACTGCTCTGCCACGCGCGAAGGCTGCTGCCGAGAGCTCATCCGGTCGCCGCGGTGAGATGTCGACCAGAAGGCTGCCATCGGAACGCCGATCGACCAGGAAGCGTGTAGTTCCCGAGGCCTGACGCAGCGTCCCTGAATGAAATCGAAGTAAACCGGCGCGCCGTCCTGCAGACCTCGGGATCAGATCGGTGGCGCTGACTCCGTCATTGCGGACCCGCGTGAAAGCTTCGATGGAGAGGCGAGACACGCCGAGATCGACCGACTTGCGCTCCAGTATCGAAAATGCTGTCACGCCGAACTGATAGCTCGTCGCATCCAGACTCGTCAGGTCCTGGCCCCACCATGCCAGTGAGCGCCCTTTCTCATCGAGGATTCTGATCCCCTGATGCTCCCCGGAATCCTGACGCTCGAGGAGTGCGAAAAGCTCGGCCTGTGAGGGTGGGGCGGTCCGTCCGTAAAGCGAGAGAGAAATCCGTTGAACGATGGCGTCCAGGTCGCCTCTCTGATTGAAGACTGCCTGGCGGATCACACCGATAAGTCTGCTGAGCTCCTCTTCGGACCGTTCCTTCTGACGGTCTCCCTGACCATATTGCCAGGTCGCGCCGTCCACGATCGCCGCGCAGAGGAGGAAGGCGGCGATGACTCTAACCACCGCCGAGCGCGACAGGAGGAACAGCGCGATGGCCGCGACCGCGCTCGCCACCGCAACTGTAATCAGGTGTACCGGCGCGAAGGGAAGCAGTCTCGAGAAGCTGACTGCACTGAGAACGGCGATCGCTGCGAGCTCCCGCCAATCACCTCGCCGGTCTTTCATCACGGTAATTTAGTGCATGCAGCCAGTTCTGTGCACTGCTTCGGAAGACGGCTCCGGAGCGCTGCCTTCGCGGCAACGCTCCGGAATGTGATGGTGTCGGGGTGGGAAGATGATCAACTACCGGAGCGAATGGATACGATCGACCAGCGGTCACCTTTGTTTCTCAGTGTTACGTAGAGCTCGCGCGCTTCGTTCTGCCCAGAGGGCTTGATTGTCCATTCAGCAGTGAGGTGATACTGATTCTCAGCGCTGACTTTCCTTGCACTCTTCTGCTTGAAACCTGACGGCTTGGTTTTATTGAAGAGCTCGTCGAGCATGTATGACGCCCGGTCACGCGCGAAGAAACCATCAGCTTCAATGATGCCTGGGAACTGGAGCATCACCTGATCCCCTTCGGTCATGCCGGCGATGATCTGTTGCGTTTCCCCTCGCTCGAACCCGCGGGTGATTCCGGACATCGCTGCATCGAGATCTTTGTATTGCGCCGATGCGACCAGCGGAACAAACATCATGAACAAGGCGATTCGGATCGAGGTTTTCATAGTTGTCTCCACGGATATGGGTAACGAACTCGCCCTGTGCTTTATTCGACTATCTTACTTAAAAACATACAGGCCAGTAGTTTAGGGGACTATGTGGCCTCGAATCAGAGCAGGTTGTAGTCGTCGTATGACAGTTTTGGCCGGGTTAGAGACAGGTCACGATCGGTCATTGCCACCATACCTCTGCTCCCTGCCTCGTCGCGGAAGTCGACAGGGATGGATGCGGAGACCGCAACACTCTCTCCTGAGAGTGGATGGCGCATATCGAGGCGGGCGGCGTGGAGCATCGGCCGGACCGCGTTACGGGATCCATAGAGCCAGTCCCCCACGAGCGGATTTCCAATCGCTGCCAAGTGGACGCGGATCTGATGTGTGCGGCCTGTCAGGAGTTGGATGAGCAGCAGGGAGCCGTTCGCACCGCTCTCAATCGGCTCGATGTGGGTGAGCGCTCTTCGTCCCTCGCGCCTGACTCCGAAGGAGATCGGACCGATTCGAGACAGAGGCGCGTCGACGAGTTGCCCGACCACCAGACCCTCGGAGAGTGCGACGTAGGTTTTCCTGATCTGCTTTCTTTCGAACTGCCTTGTGAGGTTCGCATTGATCTTCGAGAGCTTGGAAAAGAACATCACCCCGCTCGTGCCGCGGTCGAGTCGTTGCATGAGGAACAACTCTTCGTGTTTTTCGTTCGCGTACTGCTGCGCCAGTTCGAGAAGCACTGGCTCGTCGGCGTCATATCCGCGCTGGACCACGATCCCGGGAGGTTTGTTGACGAACAGGAGCGCCTCGTCCTCGAAGAGGATGCTCAGGGGGTCGAGCTTTCCGGCGTCTGGCAACATGATTTAAAGGCCAGGTCAACATCTCACATTGCCGCGTCGTTGACTGGACTTGCTGTGGCGCGAAGTAATCGATTGAAGTGACGCACTGGGTGTCGTAGGGACGACACATCGTTTCTTCCTCTCAGTCGCAGCGCACCCGCTGGTAAATAGCTTCTGATGACACCGGTTCACTGTTTGACGTCGTTGAGCCGCGAAGCGGCGTAATCCCTCTCCCCGGCGGGGAGAGGGAAGCGAGCGGAGCGAAGCAGGGAGAGGGGCGTGAAAGTCTCGCCAGTCCTTCGAAAAGGGCGAGGTCTTCGTATCTCTCGCGGCCCCTCT
>DATLXH010000139.1:0-27294 GCA_035576005.1 Thermoanaerobaculia bacterium
TTGTCGTGAGACGGCGGAGAGTGGCTTGGATGCGAGGCGCATGGCGATTTTGCGACGAAGGCATAGTCGACACTATGTCGAGGAGCGAAATTGGCATGCAACGAAGCAGACAGGCCGCTGTCCGTCGGCTCACGGCGAAGGTCTGTGAGAAATGCGGGCTACGCTTCGCTGGTGCCCTTGCGACCGTAACGGTCCTCGAGTCTCACCACGTCATCGAGCTCAGTCGTGGAGACTTCGGTGATGTCCGAATCGACGATCGCTTCGATGCGGTGAATCAGTCGCGGCGGGATGTGGAAGACATCGTGCTCGCGCATCATCACGATGCGCTCGTCGTCGCCGCTCCGGAGGGTGAGACGAACTTCTCCTGACGTCAACAGCAGGGTCTCTTCCTTCCTTTCGTGGTACTGGAGGCTCAGGCTGTGACCTGCGTTTACGTGGAGGATTTTTCCGACATACGCGCTGCCGCGGGCCCAGATCAGCTCGTAGCCCCATGGCTTATCGACGCGCTCGGCAGCACGCGGTTCAAACAATGAAGATTCGTTGGAAACTGGTTCTCGCTGCATGGCGCAAGGATAGCAAATCGCGACAGAAGGGAATCGCCGCGCGAATTGTCCGCGACGTTTGACCGTTGCGATCAGGCGGTCAATGTTTTCTGTCGCACACTTCAAATCACAGTGAGGCATCTTGAAAGTCTGGTCTGCCCTTGTTGTTTCCTCCATTCTCTTTTCAGCATCGGTCACGCAGGCTGCCCTCCTTCCCGGCTTTCGCGTCGAGAAGGTTGCCGATGCTCCGGGTTTCGTCACTTCGATCGTCTTCAATGAGAGCGACAGCCTCTTTTTCTCCACCACGGACGGAGGGATCCATCGCGTCGATTCCGGCATTGCGACCGAGGTTGCCCGGGTGGAGACCGCGAAAGATGGAAACGCCGCGCTCCTCGGAATCGCTTTCATCAATGGATTCGAGGTCGTCACACATCACATCGTCCCGGATCTCACAGCGGAGGCTTTCGACATCGTCAACGTCGAGACAGGGCAGGCGAGAACGCTTGCTCGAATTCTTTGCAACTCAGGAACACTTTGTGAGTCGGAGCACCATGGCGGGAACCCCGTCGTTGCCGCCGACGGCTCCGTCTACGTCGGCATCGGCGACTTCGGGGGAGGAAGCCTCGCGCAGTCAATGTCATCTCCAGCAGGAAAAATTTTCCGTATCACTCCCGACGGCACCGCGACTGTGTTCGCACTCGGCTTCCGTAATCCGTTTGATCTGGTCGTAGACGAGCCCACCGGAAAGCTGGTCGTATCGGACAACGGGCCTGAAGGAGGCGACGAGATTCACGTCATCGCGCAGGGTGACAACGCCGGATGGCCGTTGACGTTCGGTGACCAGGCTCCACTCCCCGGTACGGTTGCTCCCGTTTTCACATTCACCGAGACGGTAGCGCCAACGGGGCTGTCGCGGGTCAGGAAAGTCGACTCGATACCGTTCGATGGTCTGCTTTCAGCGGCATTCGTTACCGGCGCGATTTACTATTTCCCTCGTCCATCAGAACCGAGGTTCATGACACCTGTCACGCTCGTCTCGGGCGATTACGGGCCGGTGATTGACGTTGCCCAGAATCGGAAGGGCGAGATCTACTTTGCGACCGGATTCGCTATCTACCAGCTTCGAGCTCCGCTTCGTGGTGACGTGAACGGCGATGGCAAAGTGGACGAGGGCGATGCTGTCGCTCTTGTGCTCGAATTGTTCGACGGCGATAGCAACCAGACCATCGAAGTGCACCTCGGGACTTACCCGGCAACGTGGGGAGCAGACGTGAACAATGACGGAGTCGTTGACTCCCGGGATCAGGGCGCGCTCGCCAGACTCCGCAGCTCGCGCTTGCGAGCAGTTCGGCGACCGTAACGGATTCTCGTTAAACCAGGTGCCGGGCAAGCGTCGGCTAATCGACCCGCCGGGTTTAAAGAGTGTCGGCCGCACGCCGTGCGGCCCTACACCTGCCCAGACCTCGGCGCTCTCTTTAAGATCAAATAACTGCATCTCGAGGGGACGGACTGTAACCTCGGGAGATCACCCAATGACTGAGGTGGCTGTAAGTCCTTCGTTTTTAACAGGCGATCAAGGCATTAACGATGCAATCACCAGCCTCGGACAATAGGAGGTTCACGAATGAATCGATCGCAATTTCGAATCAAGAAGGTAGCGGCAGCGTTGTCGCTGAGCCTGCTCATGGTGCCGGCCCTCGCCGAGGCCCAGACCAAAGTCAAGTCCGGCTACAACATGTTCAGTCCGGAGCAGGACGTGGAGATCGGACGCCAGTCCGCATCTGAAGCGAATCGCCAGCTTCCGACAGTACGTGATGGAAGCGTCAACGATTTCGTCAATGAGATCGGGCAGCGTCTCGCAGCGAATGCTCCCGGTCCTAAGTTCCGGTATGAGTTCCGCGTGGTAGACGCTTCTGACCTCAATGCGTTCGCGCTACCGGGGGGCTTCCTCTACATCAACCGCGGCATTATCGAGGCGGCAAAGAACGAAGGAGAGGTTGCCGGCGTTCTCGCTCACGAGATCTCCCACGCTGCGCTTCGTCACGGTACGGCTAACGCGTCAAAGCAGTACCTCACGCAGGCCGGGATCGGTATCCTCGGCGGAATCCTCGGCGGCAAGATGGGACAGAACACCGGACAGATCGTCAACGCTGTCGGCGGGTTCGGACTCAACGCACTCTTCCTGAAGTACAGTCGTCAGGCCGAAACAGATGCTGATATCACCGGGGCGCAGATCATGGCGCGCTCGGGCTACAACCCCGCGGACATGGCGAGCTTTTTCGACACACTTGCCAAAACCGACAAGCGCAGGACGGCGAACTGGCTCTCGAGCCACCCTGCTCCTGAGAATCGGCGGGATAGGATTTACAAGGAGTCGACGATCCTGGGGATTACACCTACTGCAGGCGCAACGACCTCGCGTCACGAAGCGGTAAAGGCTGAGCTTCGCCGTATGGGTCCGGCCCAGACCATGGAGCAGATCGCTACGCGTGGTCCGGCACCGAGATCGACTCCGCAGCGCAGGTCTTCTTCCCAGCAGCAGGTACGCGTGGAACCGCCCTCGAGAGATCTGAGGAGCTTCACCGCAACCTCTCGCGTGTATCAGGTCGGGTATCCGTCGAACTGGGAAGTCTACGAGCAGGGCGATACGGGAGCCACCTTTGCTCCCCGTGGTGGTGTTGGGAACCTCGACGGCCGGACGGAAATCGTCTATGGCGCCATCGTGAATCACTACGAGCCTTTTGGAAATGCCCAGCGCCGCAACAACCTCTACGGTGGGGGATCCTCCCGCAGGGGCAACGGGAGCATTACCGAGGCTACGGATGACCTGCTCAGCCAGCTCATGCAGAGCAGTCCGCACCTCAAAATGGTCAGGAACTCGGGAACCTCTGTACGCATATCGGGCGAGCAGGGTCTGGCGGCCGTCCTTCGCGGAAACAATCCGGGAACCGGCATCACGGAGCGAGTTACGGTAGTGACCAGTCAGCTCGATGATGCACATCTGATCTACCTGCTCTTCATCACTCCTGAGGAAGAAGCGGAGAGATACAGCCCGGTGCTCAATGCAATGGTTCAGACGTTGAAAATTGACCCGGACCATCGTCACTAGGATTTCGATTCGACAGGAACAAAAAGGGCAGCCGCTGGCTGCCCTTTTTACGTTATCCCCGCTGCTGGGCGGGCAATATTCGATCATACCAGTGGGTTTGTCTCACAACGAAGGAACGGAGGAGTCCCGAATGTACGATGAGGCAATGGTCAGACCGATGCGTGAGGAGTTGACGCGACTCGGAGTCAAGGAAACGCGTACTGCTGCTGATGTCGATGCAGCGCTAGCAGAAAAAAAAGGCACGACGCTGGTGGTGGTGAATTCCGTGTGCGGATGCGCCGCAGGGAATGCACGTCCCGCTGTTGCCAAAGCGCTCGAGCACACCGTTCTTCCAGAGAACATGATCACTGTTTTCGCAGGAAATGACTCGGAAGCGACGGCACGGGCGCGCTCATATTTCACCGGCTATCGTCCCTCGTCCCCCTCGATCGCGCTGATCCGCGACGGTCAGGTCGTCAAGATGCTCGAACGCCATCAGATCGAGGGAAGGGATTCCGCCGATCTTGCTGGGGAGCTCACAACTGCTTTCGATCAGTTCTGCGTCAAAACGACAGCGAGCTGAGAGACTGCATGGCGCACCCCCCGGCGAAACGGTGGCGTCATCCTCGTGGTTAGATCCTCGGCACCGTCATGCCCCGACGGTGCCGAGGAGCCGGGGTCTGCCCGCATTTCTCACAGACCTTTGTCGTGAGACGGCGGAGAGTGGCTTGGATGCGAGGCGCACGGCGATTTTGCGACGAAGGCATGGTCGACACTATGTCAAGGGGCGAAATTGTCGTGCAACGAAGCAGACAGGCCGCTATCCGTCGTCTCGCGGCGAAGGTCTGTGAGAAATGCGGGCTAGCGTCTGACAGTCACCGATGTTCTTGCCTCGGTGCGAGCTCCCGTTCCATCGACCCCCTCGACCTTCAGCTCCGCAGAGACCGCGCTGAATAACCGGTCGTCGGCAACTTCCTTGCGAGGGTTAAACCGGTATCGCAGTTCTCCTGACGCAGGCACCACGCTGGGGAAGCCGAGCCGGATAATTTCTTCCGGACCGTAGCTTTCTGAGTAGACGGGGATGCCGCCAAAGGCGACGACCTGCACCGAAACGCGGCGCACAGTGACAGCCGCCCCTGCGGTTTCCCGCACGACCGCTTCGAAGGGGAAGTCGTAGGTGTCGCCGCTGACGCGATTTGCGATGATCGGGTTCGGTGCAACTTCGACCGTCAGGGCGCCGCGCGCCGACATTGAAGCAGCGCGGGTGGCCCTCCCGCCGCCCGACCCTGTTGTCGAGCAGGAGACGAGGAGCGCTGCGCCCAGCAGGTAAGTCGAGATCCTTCGCATCTGATCTCCTTTACGGCCTCATCGCGCTGGTCATCATTGTTGGAACCCCGCAGAGAATCCGCTTGCCCGAATTGCCCGCAGGTTGTGAGGTCAGGTCGTCCGGATCTGCGTGTACCAGAAATGCGCGACCGGCGATCGAGGCAGGACCTTCCGTGACGGTCACGGATCGAGTCATGAATTCCGTGCGGGCCCGTCCATTGGAGTCTGCCGTCACATTTCCGAAGTCACCCTCGTGGCTTCCTTCTCCGTGAGCGCCGTGAGGCGCGCTGCCTGGGTTGAAGTGTGGGCCTGCGGAGGATGCATCAGGCGCGCTGCAGTCCCCTTTCTCATGAACGTGAAAGCCGTGACGGCCCGGCGTGAGGCCTGACAGGTCCACCGCTACCTTCACCTGTCCATCGTCCATCTGCGTGAGACGGACTGTCCCGCTCGCGCTCGACCCGCTCCTCGGTTCGAGATTGATCGTGGCGGCCGGCTGCGACGACATCGTTGTGTGCGTGCAGCCCATGCCGTAGACGAGACTCAACATAGATAAAAGGACAGCGTTTTTCATCGTTCCTCCAGTTGTGGTTTGAGAATCATGGTTACAGAGCTTCCTGCTCGAGGAAGCCGGTTCCTGATCGCCTGATAGACCACGCCGTCGCGGACGTAGTCACGAATGGGATGAGAGCGATTGCCGATTGCACCGCCAGGACATGAGTAAAGGCAGACGATGCAGCCCGACTTGAACTCGGGCTGAAACCGCTCATTGCCGCCGTATCGGAAATCTAGGCGCGGAGTCTCGTGGCCGCGCTCTGCCAACAACGACGAGAGCTCGACCGGCGAGGAGAGACCATCCCAACGGACGCGAACATTGATCGCGGTGCCATCGACCCGTTTGTCGGGCTCCTTACTTTCTCCGCTCCCTCTCTCCGTCCAGGACGCAATCGTGAGATTCTCGCCTGGTACGGCGCCGAGAGATTCGAGTGCCGCACGAACCTCCTGGTCACTTGCCTCGCTTCGGAAAAGAGCCCAGGTCGCTGCGCGCCCCTTCTTCCACACGATTGCATGATGCCCTTTGACTCCAAACGGTCGCTGCATGGCGCCGGGATGAACGGTCGCGCGCAGATGGACCTCACGATGCACGCGATCGACGACGAGGGCTCCGGGGGCGTGCTCCCGGTCACGCGTGGTGGACGAGGCGAACACGACAGTCGCGGTGATGACTCCTCCGACAAGGAGAATCGCTGCGAGTCGACTGCGGTGTCGGGACACGACGGTTGTGGTTGCAACGCCTGCGCCTCATTCCGAATGCAGAATGCAGGATGTGGCATGCAGTGGACCGAACCCGCATTTCTCACAGACCTTTGTCGTGAGACGGCGGAGAGTGGCTTGGATGCGAGGCGCGCGGCGATTTTGCGACGAAGGCATAGTCGACACTATGTCGAGGAGCGAAATTGCCGTGCAACGAAGCAGACAGGCCGCTATCCGTCGTCTCGCGGCGAAGGTCTGTGAGAAATGCGGGTTAAGTGCCGAGGCGCAGAAAGTGTCGGATTTGACCCATTCTGCGTTCTGGATCTGGATTCTGCATTTCCTGCACAATCCCGCAACTTTCCGGTAGAATCCGCGCGTTTTTGATGGCGCAGTGAGCCTGTTGCTCTTCCACATCTCGCTCTGTCGCTCCCGCGCCATCCGCAAATCTTCCCGAAATCCAGACAGAACGTCCGACACGGTTGCCTCTTGTCGATCAATGAACACCCGGCCCCCGCGGGGCTGCCAACGGAGGAATTATGAATTTGTGGTCCCGGCACTTAGCCCGATTCTCGGCCGTGCCCCTGCTGCTGACTCTGACGCTACTCGGAGGGCACAGTTCGAGCGCGCTGGCTCAGGCGCAACCGGCAACTGCGTCGGATTTGAGTCAAGCGCACCCCTCGTCGGACGCCGACGTGGCTCACCTTGAGTCAAAGGCCGCCGAGCATCCGCGTGAGGCAAAAAGCGAAGCAGACCTGGTGCTGCCGGATTTGAGCTCTGTACTATTCATGGGAGTCAAGGGAACCACCCTGCTCCTGATCGGCATCTTCGTCTGCGTTCTCGGCCTCGTATTCGGTCTGATGATTTTTGTCGACCTCAAGAACATGCCGGTCCATCGATCGATGCTGGAGATCTCGGAGCTCATCTACGAGACCTGCAAGACGTATCTCATTACGCAGGGAAAATTCATTCTTCTGCTCGAGCTCTTCATCGGCACGATCATGGTCTTTTACTTCGGCTGGCTGCGTGACTTCCCGGTCGATCGTGTCGTGATCATCGTCCTGTTCAGCCTGATCGGTATCGCAGGCAGCTACGGCGTCGCCTGGTTCGGAATCCGGGTCAACACCTTTGCGAACTCCCGCGCCGCCTTCGCTTCATTGCGCGGCAAGCCGTTCCCTACCTACGCCATTCCCTTGAAGGCCGGTATGTCGATCGGCATGCTTCTCATCTCGGTCGAGCTGATCCTGATGCTCGCGATTCTGCTGTTCGTGCCGCGCGATTACGCCGGCGCCTGCTTCATCGGCTTCGCCATCGGCGAGTCGCTCTGCGCTGCCGCGCTTCGTATTGCCGGCGGAATCTTCACGAAAATCGCGGACATCGGCTCGGACCTCATGAAGATCGTTTTCAACATCAAGGAAGACGACGCGCGAAACCCGGGAGTCATTGCCGACTGCACGGGTGACAACGCTGGCGATTCCGTAGGTCCGACGGCCGACGGATTCGAGACCTACGGGGTTACCGGGGTCGCTCTCATCACGTTCATCCTTCTCGCGGTCGCGGATGCCACCGTGCAGGTTCAGCTGCTCGTATGGATTTTTGTGATGCGCGTATTGATGGTCATCACCTCGGCCGTCTCGTACTGGATCAACGAGGCCATGGCGAAGGCGCGGTACCAGAACGCCGAGACCATGAATTTCGAGGCGCCTCTCACGAGCCTCGTCTGGCTCACGTCGATCCTCTCAGTCGCGGTCACCTACGCGGCGTCGTACCTGCTCATCCCGGAGCTCGCAGGAGACACGACCCTCTGGTGGAAGCTCTCGACGATCATCACCTGTGGAACGCTGGCGGGAGCAATCATTCCGGAGCTCGTCAAAGTCTTCACGTCGACTGAATCGGCGCATGTTAGAGAGGTCGTTGCAGCATCCCGTGAAGGGGGAGCATCGCTGAACATTCTTGCGGGTCTCATCGCGGGGAACTTCAGCGCATACTGGATGGGGCTCGCGATCGCTGGCCTCATGGGCATCGCGGCCTGGATCAGCGGCTTCTTCCCGGGCGGCCTCATGATTGCCCCGGCCATCTTCGCTTTCGGTCTTGTCGCCTTTGGTTTCCTCGGTATGGGGCCGGTGACGATCGCGGTGGATTCGTACGGTCCTGTTACGGACAATGCGCAGTCTGTGTTCGAGCTCTCCACGATCGAGTCGAAGAAGGGAATCAGTGAAGAGATCAAGCGGGACTTTGGCTTCACTCCGGACTTTGTGCGATCCAAAGAGCATCTGGAGGCGAACGACGGGGCTGGCAACACGTTCAAGGCTACAGCCAAGCCGGTGCTCATCGGTACCGCTGTTGTTGGGTCGACGACGATGATCTTCTCCATCATCGTGATGCTCACCGACGGGTTGACAGTCGATACGGACAAGCTCTCGCTTCTCCATCCGCAATTTCTTCTGGGTCTGGTAGTCGGCGGTGCGGTGATCTACTGGTTCACCGGCGCGTCGACCCAGGCAGTGTCGACAGGCGCGTACCGCGCTGTAGAGTTCATCAAGAACAACATCAAGCTCGACGCCGGTGCCGAGCGCGCATCCGTCGAAGACAGCAAGAAGGTCGTCGCAATCTGCACGCAGTACGCGCAGAAGGGGATGTTCAACATCTTCCTGACAATCTTCTTCTCAACTCTCGCGTTCGCCTGCTTCGAGCCGTTCTTCTTTATCGGCTATCTCATCTCGATCGCACTCTTTGGTCTCTATCAGGCGCTCTTCATGGCGAATGCCGGCGGTGCCTGGGACAACGCCAAGAAGATTGTCGAGGTCGAGTTGAAAGAGAAGGGGACGCCCCTTCACGCTGCATGCGTCGTGGGCGACACGGTTGGCGATCCATTCAAGGACACGTCGTCAGTGGCAATGAACCCCGTCATCAAATTCACAACGCTCTTCGGATTGCTCGCGGTCGAGCTCGCAGTACAGATGACACGAAACGGACAGGGCGATCTCACGAGAATTCTGTCGATCGTGTTCTTCGTGATCTCAATGTACTTCGTCCACCGCTCGTTCTACGGCATGCGCATCCAGAGCGGGACCGAGAAGCACGCGTAAAACGAAACTCGAGTTAATCGCGCTCCACCCTCTCCCGGCGGGGGAGGGTGGCGCGTCGAGCGCCGGGTGAGGGTCCCTGTTGGCTCCTCGACTCTGTTACTTCCCCGGTGCGAGCGTGATGGTTCGAAGCTTCTCGCCACGATTCACGATCCTATCTCGGGCGTGAGACCCTCACCCCTGACCCTCTCCCGCGGGGAGAGGGAACCGCCCACCCGCCCAAACCCCACCCACCACCACCTCTCCGCCCAACCCATCCGCACCCTAACGCGCTACTGCGACCACTTCGCGATCTTTTTTCCAGCTGAGCCGATCCAGCTTGTGGCCAGATCCTGATAATAGAGCGCTGCGGTCTTCCCGATCGCGTCCGCCAGTGAGGGGTAGGGTGATACGAGCTGAGCCAGTTCGCCCACCTTCACGCCCTTCTTTCGGGCCAGTACCACTTCTTCGATAACCGTCGATGCCGCGGTGCAGATCGCGTGCGCCCCAAGAATCTTCCCTTTGGGATCGGTAACGAACTTCACGAAACCAAGCGCGGTCCGGTCCACCACGGCCCTGTCGACGTCGGCCATCTCGACTTTGAGTGTCCGGACGTTGTCAGCCCCGAATCTGGCGACGGCCTGGGACTCTGTCAGGCCAATGTGACCAACTTCCGGATCGGTGTAGAGCGCCCAGGGAACATTTTCATAGTCGATCGCCGACTTACCCGGGAAGAGAATGTTCCTGACCAGCTTGACTGCTTCGAACGCCGCTACGTGAGTGAACAAAAGGTCGCCATGAATATCGCCACACGCCCAGATCCTGGGTGTGCTCGTCTGCAGGTAGCGATCGACAACTACCCAGGACCGCTCGGTCTTTACGCCGGCTGCTTCAAGGCCGAGCCCTTCGATGTTCCCCCGTCGCCCCGTCGCTACGAAGATCTCATCGGCAACGACCTGATCCTTCCGCCCATCGCTGCTCTCTATCTCGACGAGTTTCTGCGAGCCGCTCATCCGAGCGGATGTCGCCTTCCACCCGGTCCGGATCTTCACTCCTTCGCCTTCGAGGATCTCTCTGAGGCGGACGATGACTTCACTATCTTCGCGCGAAACAATTTCTGCTCCGCGTCCGATCACGGTTACTTCTGAGCCGAAGCGGCGGAAAAGCTGGGCGAACTCGGTAGCGATGTAGCCTCCACCGAGAATCACGAGAGATGCGGGGAAGTTGTCCTGAGCCAGAAATGAGCTGTGATCGAGAAATCCGACCTCGCTCAGTCCATTGACGCCAGGATCACTCGTCCGTGAGCCCGTTGCGATGACCGCGTCCTTGAACTGCAGCGTCCTGTCGTTGACCACGACCTGCTGATTCGAGATGAAGCGCGCATCGCCCTCGATGACGTCAATCCCGAGCTTCCTGAATTTTTCCGGAGCGTCGTGCCGGCTGATGTTGCGGCGTATCTCGCGCATCGACTCCATGATTTTTCGAGGTGAGATTTTCTGGGGAGCAGACTCGAGGCCGAACGCTTCTCCGTTCGCGATCTGATGTGCCAGCTTGGCGCTTGCCACGAGAGACTTGGTCGGCACGCATCCCGTCCAGAGGCAATCGCCGCCAAGTGCCTCACGCTCGATGAGCGCGACCTTTCGGCCGAGGCGCGTACAGCCAGATGCTGTCACGAGGCCCGCGGTGCCGCCTCCGATCACCACGACATCGAACTGCTCGATCATCTTTGATTCCTCAACGTACTCATCGGCGTCGATTCTATGACAGAAGATCGCCAGGCCGGGTTGTGGCTATCCGCGATGAACGCGCTATGCGGCTAGCTCCCCTCTCCCGGGGAGAGAGTGCCGCGTCCAGCGGCGGGTGAGGGCGCTGAAGCCTCCAGTTCTCGGGACGGGGACGCACGACACCTCAAACGTACAGTCGGACTTCGCGAACGCGAGGCCCGTCCAGCTCGATCAGGTAGATACCCTGCCATCGTCCCAGGAGCAACTTACCTTGTTCAAATGGAATCGAGATCGAAACGCCGATCATCGCCGATAGCAGATGAGCATCGGAGTTCCCTTCCGCGTGCTTGAATCGAACTTGCGGAATCAGGGCACGGAACGCGGCGACCAGATCGGTGCGAACGTCGGGATCGGCATCCTCGTTGATGGTGAGCGCCACCGTGGTGTGGGGCGTGAAGAGGGTACAGATCCCATCCTCGGAGGTGAGCCCGCTCAGGGCACGATTCACTTCGGCGGTTACGAGAATGATCTCTTCGCGAGCGGATGTCGGGATCTTGATGGATGCTGTTTTCATTTAGCCCGCTTTCTCACAGACCTTTGTCGTGAGACGTCGGAGAGTGGCTTGGATGCGAGGCGCACGCCGATTTTGCGACGAAGGCACAGTCGACACTCTGTCGAGGAGCGAAATTGGCGTGCAACGAAGCAGACAGGCCGCTGTCCGTCGTCTCACGGCGAAGGTCTGGGAGAAATGCGGGTTAGGGAGAGTAACGCGGTGACCCGAACAGTTCCGCCCGTAGGTTTTTACGCCTCACCCGGCGCTCGACGCGCCGCCCTCTCCCTCAGGAGAGGGGAAAGGCCAGGCGGCCTTGCGGCCGCCCGGCTGGAAGTTATGCCCAGTATTACGACGCGGCGCGAACGCGAATCTCGACGCGCCGGTTCGTCTGACGACCATCGGGAGTGGAGTTGGACGACTTCGGTTGTGATTCACCGAAACCGCGTGCGTCGATGCGTGAGGAGCTCACGCCCTGATCGACCAGATAGTCGCGGACCGTGCCGGCTCGTCGCTCGGAGAGGTTCTGGTTATACCGTTCTTCACCGTTCGAATCGGCGTGACCTTCAACGGAAATCTGTGTGTCGTTGTAACGGCTGAATACTCCAGCCATGTCGCGAAGTGTCGAGCGCGAATCCGAGCGCAGCGACGATGAATCGACATCGAACAGGACATCGTTCCGGAGGACGACGTTGAGTTCGTTATCGGATGTTCTCTGGACTTCGACGCCTTCGATCTGCTGGAGCTCTTCCTGCTGTTTGTCCATTCTTCTACCGACGGTTGCGCCGACTCCGGCGCCGACGGCCGCGCCGATGACTGCACCCTGAGCGGGATTGCCCGATCGGTTGCCAATGATCGCGCCTGCTACAGCGCCTGCAGCGGCGCCGATTCCTGCGCCTCTCTTGGTTTTCTGGTTCGGATCGCTGCTCGAGCATGCTGCGACCAGTACGATCGCCATTAACAGTGATGACATTTTCTTCATGAAGCCTCCTGAAGTTCCAACTGCTGCTTAGCTACAAAGGATGTGCCCGATTTCGAAGATCAGGCCCGGTCTGCCTTCACGTGGATCTCAACCCGGCGGTTCTGCTGACGACCACTCTCCGTCGAGTTCGAAGCCCGAGGGCGAGACTCGCCGAATGCGCGCACTGAGAGTCGTCCTCCGTCGAGTCCCTGTGTATCGAGATAATTCGACACGCTGCGTGCGCGCCGACGCGAGAGGCTCAGGTTGTAGGCGTCCGAACCAATCGAGTCCGCGAACCCGTCAACGGAAATGGTGGTCGCCTCGTAGCGGGCGAAGACGTCCGCCATCTCGCGAAGGGCCGACCGCGATTCTGATCGAAGTCCGCTCGAGTTGTAATCAAACAGGACGTCGTTACGAACAGTGACTCTTAGCTCGTCATCATCGGTTCGGCGCACCTCGACGCCTTCGATCTGACGAAGCTCGCGCTCCTGTTTATCCATGTAAGCGCCGATTCCTGCGCCGATGGCAGTTCCTGCCACAGCGCCAATCACTGCACCTCTACGGGCATTGCCATCGCCGCGGTTGTTTCCAACCACCGCACCGAGCACGCTGCCGGCAACGGCTCCGACCACGGCGCCGCGTCGAGTCTTATCGCGAGTCGTGGAGGGACTCTGAGCCAGCGTGCTGCTAGCGACGAACACTACGATGGTAAAAACTGCAAGATTCTGTCTCATGATTCCTCCTGGAAACAGGCGGTCGTGCTTAACGGTCGCCCTTGATTGAATCCGCAGGTCACTGCTACTTTTGACCGTTTGGATACCTCTCACATCGCAATCGAAGTGCCATTCGCTGGTTCTCTTTTTTTGCCGTCCAGCCCGATATGGCTGACAGCGACTGCATGGCGGCCAGGACTGGAGTGTGGCCGGCCACCCCGCCGAGGCGAAACGCGTGCAGTCGTAAACTGATAAGATCAACAACGTGAGTCATTTAACCTTCCAAGAATTCATGGAGCGGGCGCTCTACGACCCCGCTCGTGGCTACTACGCGACGCGAAAGAATCCCGTGGGAACGGACGGGGATTACGTTACGGCGCCCCAGATTTCCCCGGTCTTCGGGTACGCACTCGCTCTGCTGGGAAAGGAGTTTCTGGCTCGCTGCGGCGACGAGGTGTGCTCAATCGTGGACATTGGCTGCGGGGATGGGTTGCTGCTTGCCCAGATCGCGGATGGAATGGATGAGTTGGGCGTGAAGGGGGTACGCCTTGCGGGAGTCGATCGGTCGATCGAGCGTACTGAGACGGTAGCCGCAAGTCGTCCCGAAATCACCTTCTCAACATCTCTGAGCTCGATCTCAGGACGCGCCCCGACACTGGTCTTCTGTAACGAGCTCTTCGATGCGTTTCCTGTCGCGCGTGTAGTGCGGCGAGGGTCCGAGCTGCAGGAGCTGTGCGTATCGGACACGGATTCTTCCTGGGTCGAAAAAGCCCCTGCAGCGGATCTCCTCGATTACTTCAAGGCCCGCCGCATCGAGCTCCAGGAGGGGCAGTTCGCTGATATCTCGCTTGAGTGGGAACGGATGTACCGGCTGATTGCCTCCACGGTCGGCCGAGGGATGATCGTGACCTTTGACTACGGGTTCGAGCAGGGGCAGCTTTTTAATCCGGGAATTCGTCGTTTCGGGACCGTGGCTGCATATGCGGAACACAAAGTGTCGCGCAACATTCTTGATCGACCGGGAGAGCAGGATCTGACCGCTCATGTGAATTTCAGCGACCTTATCGGAGCGGGAGAGGCTGAGAGCTTTACAACGTTGGCTTTCACGCGCCAGGCTCGATTTCTACTCAGTCTCGGCGTCGCGGCTCACGCGCTCTTTACTCCGTCGCACTCGGTCGAGTCGAAAGGGCTCGCGGACACGCTGCGGATTTTCGAGCAGAGGCAGGCGGCCCAGAGGCTGATCCTTCCCGACGGAATCGGCGATGAGATGCGCGTCCTGGTGCAGGTAAAGAATATGGGCGGCGAAGAGTGGAGCTTCGAACGACAACTACTCAGTTGAAGCTTGCCGACAGAGAGTCCATATGTTCGTCGCCACTGCTACTCGTCTAGCCCGCATTTCTCACAGACCTTTGTCGTGAGACGGCGGAGAGTGGCTTGATGCGAGGCGCACGGCGATTTTGCGACGAAGGCATAGTCGACACTATGTCAAGGAGCGAAATTGCTGTGCAACGAAGCAGACAGGCCGCTATCCGTCGTCTCGCGGCGAAGGTCTGTGAGAAGTGCGGGCTAGCATCCAGGCCACTCTCCGCCGCGTCACAACGAAGGTCTGCGAGAAATGCTGGTCAACCCGCTTGACTCCTGAAGGTCCCCGACTAAAATACAGACGCTCTCCGGGATCAGATAAAACCAATGACGGCAAACTATGCGGTGCTCCTGGTGGCGACACTCATTGTGGCGTCGCTGCCTGTACTGACGCTTTTCATTCTGACTCCCCTCATCCGCGCCTCGCGACCCTCCAAGGTCAAGCTCGAGCCGTACGAGTGCGGGATGCCGGCTACATCGCTGGCGTTCGATCACCGCTTCTCAGTTCGCTACTTCCTCATCGCGGTGCTCTTCATCATCTTCGACGTTGAGACAGTGTTCCTCTTTCCCTGGGCGATCCGGTTCAAGCAGCTTGGCTGGTTCGGTGCGATCGAGATGGCTGTGTTTCTCGGGATCCTTCTTGTCGGCTACTTTTACGCCTGGAGACGGAAGGTCCTGACATGGGTCTGATCGAAAATCGCTTCGACCCCAACATTCTCACGACGACCGTCGACAAATTCTTCAACTGGGCCCGCAAGTCTTCACTCTGGCCGATGCAGTTCGGTCTGGCGTGCTGTGCCATCGAGATGATGGCCGTTCTCGATCCCCGACACGACATGGCTCGCTTCGGAGCGGAGGTGTTTCGAGCCACCCCGCGGCAATCGGATCTGATGATCGTTGCTGGCACCGTAGTGGAGAAGATGGCGCCCATCGTCAAGCGGCTGTACGACCAGATGCCCGATCCCAAATGGGTCATTGCCATGGGCTCATGCGCCACGTGCGGTGGGCCTTACGACACGTACGCCGTAACGCAGGGTGTCGACCGTCTCGTCCCTGTGGACGTTTACGTTCCAGGCTGCCCTCCACGTCCGGAAGCGCTTCTGTGGGGGCTTCTCGAACTGCAGAAGAAGATCGACAAGATGCACATCCTCCGGAAAGGGGGAGAGACTTACGATTTTGCTCGTGAAGCAGTTCGTGATTCGTTACGGCCTGTTCATGACGGTCCTGCTCTCCGCGCCGAGCAGGCTGCTCAGCTGAAGCCCGCGCCGTTGTCGGGAGTCAAGCGCGCACCGGCGGGCGCGAAGGTCGAGAAGAAGGTCTCGACGCCTGCGGTGGCCGTAGCAGTCGCACCCGCGCCTGTCGACGGCGTAGAGGGCACGGAGACAGCCGCAACTGTCGCGGCGCCCGTCGCGGAAGCGGCCCCCGAAACAGCGGCCCCTTCCGCACCTTTTCATGACGAGACGCTGACCCTTCCCGAGCGGATGGCGATGGCTGAGGAAATGGGCGGCAAACTGGAGACAAAGCTTTTCGCCGCCATGGCGCAGACCGACTGCGGAGCCTGTGGCTGGGACTGTGAAGGATATGCAAACGCGATCGCTACGGGAGAAACGAAGGACATTGCACTCTGCGTCCCCGGCGAGCAGGAGACGCTCGAGGCGCTCGAGTCGTTGATGAAGCAGGCAGGCCTTCCCTACGAAGCCTGAGTAGTCCCGCGCGCGGACATTCCATGTCCGGCGGGCTGCTGGTGACGAGGAACCAGACGAAAGTATGACCGAAGAGATCGAGCCGACAACAGCAGAGCCAGCACAGCCGCCGCCGGTTGCCGCGGCTGCTCCGGCTGGCAGAACCGCTGATGCGATCCGGCGCGACCCGCTTGTCTCCGCAGTCGTGGATCAGCATTCTGCCGACGTCACGGACGCCCGTGAATTTGCCGGTGAGGTGACGCTGCACATCAGCCGCGAGCGGATCCGCGAAGTCTGCCAATCGTTCAAGAGTGACGGCTTTGGCTATCTGGTCGATCTCACTGGCGTCGACTACTCGACCTATCCCAATCACGGCGGCGAGCGCTTCGCAGTCGTCTATCACCTTTACTCTCACAGCCGGAACGCGAGAGTGCGGCTCAAAGTATTCGCAGCCGACGGCGTAACGGTTCCTTCGGTCACTCCAGTATGGAAGACCGCCAACTGGCACGAGAGAGAAACTTTCGACATGTACGGGATCGTCTTCGAAGGTCATCCGAATCTCGAGCGCATCCTCATGTGGGAAGGATTCAACGGACATCCGCTGAGAAAAGACTTCCCGCTGCGTGGCATCGATACGGGAGCCCGGATCTATCCCGAGGTCTTCCCGGAAGGTGGCGGCCCCAAAGCGGGGTCGACCGGGAAGGATCCGAAGGACGTGAACCTCTACAGCGGTGAGTGGGATCGTTACGGACGTTCGCCGATTGCACAGTTGCCCGCAACTGCAGCGAGTGCTGGCGGGACAGCGTCGCCGGAGCTTGCCACTCAGGTCGCGGCCTCGGCGCAGCCGACAGAGGAGGCGCCGTTCCATGATCCCGACATGCCGCTCCCTCAGCGAATGGAGCTCGCCAAAGATGGCGATCTGAAAACGAAGTTGTTCGCGGCCATGGCGCAGACGGACTGCACAGCCTGCGGCTGGGACTGCGAGGGTTACGCTGCTGCCCTGGCGACTGGCGAGTCGAAAGACATCACGCTCTGCGTGCCCGGCGAAGCAGAAACCGAATCGATGCTCAAAGCGCTCATGACGCAGGCGGGGAAACTCTGATGCTCAACGTTCACGAGATGGAAGTGAACTTCGGGCCACAGCATCCCTCCACGCACGGCGTGCTTCGCGTTCTCCTCCGCATCGACGGCGAGCGGATCATCGACGCGAAGCCTGTGATCGGATACCTGCACCGAGGAACGGAAAAGCTGTTCGAGAACATGCCGTACCCGCAGTGCATCCCGCACACAGACCGCATGGACTACGTCGCCGCCGCGACGAACAACCTCGGGTTTGTCGAGACCGTGGAAAAGCTCATGGGAGTTACGGGGCAGATTCCGAAACGTGCGCAGATCATCCGCGTCATGCTTTGTGAGCTCCAGCGGATCTCCTCTCATCTTCTCTGGCTCGCAACTCACGCGATCGACATCGGAGCGATGACTCCGTTCTTCTATTGCTTCCGCGAGCGGGAGCAGGTGCTGGACCTTTTCGAAGCGTATTGCGGCGCGCGTCTCACACTCAACTGCATGCGGATCGGCGGGCTCCCTTATGACCTGCCTGCCGGGTGGACTGATGACCTCGAAGCGTTCACTTCGATCTTCGACGCGGCGGTCGATGAGTACGAGTCGCTTCTCACGAACAACAGGATCTGGAAGCGGCGCACGATCGGTATAGGAGTCCTCGATCCGCAGGACGCGATCGAGTGGGGGATCACCGGACCTCCTCTGCGCGGGTCCGGCGTCGATTGGGATCTTCGCAGAATCCTTCCCTACGAGTGCTACCCGGAGCTCGAGTTCGATGTTCCGCTGGGCAGGAATGGAGATACGTACGACCGCTACGTCGTGCGCATGGCAGAGATGCGGCAGTCTAACCGGATTCTGCAGCAGTGCATCCCCATGGTGAAAGCAACGCCTGAAGGTGACATCAAGGCGAAGATCTCCCGTGTGATCCGGCCGCCGGAAGGGGAGGCGTACCACTCGGTGGAGTCGCCCAAGGGAGAGCTCGGCTACTACATCGTCTCGGACGGAAAGAGTCAGACCGCCTATCGCTGCAAAGTCCGCCCACCGTCGTTCGTCAATCTGCAGGCCTTACCTGCGATGGCAAAAGGGCACCTCGTCTCCGACCTTGTTGCCCTCATCGGCACGATTGACATCGTCCTCGGAGAGGTGGACCGGTGAGACATTCGGGCCGAAGGCTTTGGAGTGCGGCAGCCGCAGCTGCCGCTTTTGAGTCCGATCGAAAGGTCGGGCCACTCTTCATCGGATGTACTCCGAGGGATCACGAGAAAGCGGCAGCTGCGGCAGCCGCACTCCAAAGCTTCGCTGCTGGCAACGGTGTCGCCGCATGAACGCGATCCTCCTCACTCTCGCCGCAACCCCGCTCATCCCCGAGCCGCTCATGCGGTACCTCGTCTGGCCGACGTTCAAGTTCCTCATCGCCTTCGTCATGGTGCAGGCAATCGTCGCAGGAATGACCTACATCGAGCGCCGCATGCTTGGATTCATGCAGGCCAGGCTCGGTCCGAACCGCGTCGGTCCTTACGGCCTCTTTCAGGCGATCGCGGACCCGATCAAACTCATGCTCAAGGAAGACATCATTCCTGCGAAAGCGGAGAAGGTCGCGTACTTCCTCGGCCCCATGCTTCCCATCATTCCGGCCTTCGTCGTCTTCTGCCTCATTCCGTTCGGCCCGCCGCCGATGTTCGCGGTCACGCGCGTCAACGTTGGCCTGCTCCTCATCCTCGCGCTCACTTCGACCGGCGTCTACGGAATCATCCTCGGCGGGTGGGCATCGAACAACAAGTTTTCCCTCATGGGCGGCCTCCGTTCTGCCGCGCAGATGATTTCGTACGAAGTTCCATTCGGGCTCTCCATCGTCGGGGTCCTGATGATTTGCGGGAGCTTCGACCTGGTGAAAATCGTTCAATACCAGGAACGACACTTCTGGAATGTGATTCCTCAGATCGTTGGCTGCTTTATCTTTTTCGTCTCCATGGTCGCCGAGACCAACCGTGCGCCCTTCGATCTGCCCGAGGCCGAGTCGGAGCTCGTTGCGGGATTCCACACTGAGTACTCGGGGATGAAGTTCGCGTTCTTCATGCTCGCCGAGTATGCGGCGATGCTTGTGAACAGCTGTCTGATCGTGAGTCTTTTCTTCGGCGGCTGGACGCTGGCGATGTTCAACATCGGTCTCACCACGAAGGTCCTTCAGAACTGGGGGGTGATCGGCGCGCTCATCGGCGTTTCGATCTTTATTGTCAAGGTCATGCTTTTCATGCTGGTCTATATCTGGTTCCGCGGTACCTTTCCCCGCTACCGTTTCGATCAGCTCATGGACCTCGGTTGGAAGTGGATGATTCCGATGGCGCTGATCAACATTGTTCTCACCGGACTCGTGATACTGACTCTGCAATCAATCGGAATCTGAGATGGCCCTGCCAAAATGGACAGACACGATTCTGCTGCTCGATTTCTTCGAGGGGCTGAAGACTACCTTCAAGGAGCTGTTCAAGCCGAAGGTGACGATCAGCTACCCCGAGGAGCGACTCGAGCCGTCTGATCGTTTCCGAGGAATGTTCCGGTTCTCGTATGACCGCTGCATCGCGTGCAAGCTCTGTGCGGTGGCCTGTCCCATCGACATCATCTATATCGACGTTCACGATGAGACCCGGGAAATCGACGGTAAGAAAAAAAAGCTCAAGGTCCTCGACCGTTACGACATCGACGTCAAGCGCTGCATGTTCTGCGCGCTTTGCGAAGAGGCCTGCCCGACGAAGCCGAAGTCGATCTGGCTGACGACGAAGACCTACGAGCTGGCAGCACTCGATCGGAACGAGCTCTACTTCAACATGCAGGAGCTCGAGTACTGGGACGAGCGACCGAAGTACCTTGGCATCGATGGCCCCGCCGCTGAGAGTGCAGACGGCGATAAGGGTGACCAGAAGGCGCTTCCGGGAGCGACGCAGTAATGGAAGCGGTCATGCCTCACATCCCGTTCGTGATCTTCTTCATCGTGGGGACGATCGCGATTGCTTCATCGCTGCTGGTCGTGGCGATGCGAAACCCCGTTCATTCGGCTCTTTTCCTTCTTCTCACCTTCCTGTGCGTTGCAATTCTGTTTGTTCTGGTCGGTGGGGAGTTCGTCGGTGCGGTACAGATCCTGGTCTACGCCGGCGGGATCATGGTGCTGTTCCTGTTCGTCGTCATGCTGATCAATGTCAGGCATCTCCCTGACGAGAAGATGTTCTCCGCCTACTGGATGGGAGCCATCGGCGTTGGTCTGGGGATCTTCATCCTCTTTGTTTCGCTTGTACGACCTGGTGCTTATCGCGATCCGGTGGTCAACGCGAAGGGACTGAGAAGCTACCAGACCACTGTACGAAAGAAAGTCGTGGCTGCTGATGGCACTGTTACCCGAAAACGGGTCCGTCGTACCAGAACGGTAGGAAACTCCGAAGCGATCGGGATGCAGCTCTACCGCGATTACCTCGTTCCTTTTGAAGTGGCGTCGGTGTTTCTCCTCGTGGCAATGATCGGAGCAATCGTCATCGGCAAGAGGGAGCTCGAGGTCGACGAAGAGGAAATCACGCCTGCGTTCATTCTCGAGCGCGCCGCGGAAGAGAAACGAGTCAAGGAGCTGTCCGGTGCCTGACATCAACGCCTTCCTGATGCTCTCCGGCACCATGTTCACTATCGGTCTGATGGGCGTGATTCTGCGCCGCAACATGATCACGGTTCTCATGTGCATCGAGCTGATGTTGAACGCAGTGAATATCAACCTCGTCGCGTTTTCGTACCGCTTCGCCTCGCTCGAGGGTCAGATCTTCGCGATCTTCGTCATCACCGTGGCCGCCGGCGAAGCCGCCGTGGGGCTTGCCATCATCATTCAACTCTACAGACTCAAGAACACGATCAACGTCGACGAGGCTCGTGCGCTCAATGGATAGGACGGCGGCATTCGGTCTGATCGAGCGATCCAGCCGCGAAGCGGCGTTCCCTCTCCCCGGCGGGGAGAGGGAAGCGAGCGAAGCGAAGCAGGGAGAGGGGCGTGAAAGTCTCGCTACTCTCTTCGGCGGCCGCGATGACTGCAGGACGTACTCGACGGGCGTATCGATGAAAGCCTGGCCCCCGTATCTCTCGCGACCCCTCTCCCGGTCGCTGACGCGACCACCCTCTCCCCACCGGGGAGAGGGATTCGCCCCTTCGGGGCCGTCGGAGTCGACTCGATGAACATCGGCTCCGTCCTCTGGCTCGTTCCCATTCTTCCGGCACTCGGTGCGCTCATCAACGGTGTACGCGCTGTCATGAACCCGGATCAACCAAAGAACCGGGTCATCACGAATTCGGTCGCCGTCGGCAGCACCGCTCTCTCCGCCCTGATAGCCACAGCCGTGCTTCTCACCTACATCTCCCACGGTACTGGTACCCCGTTCGAAGTCGTCTATTACAACTGGATTCCCTCGGGCTCCGGACACGTCGCCGGGAACCTGCTCGCGAACTTCAACGTCGAGCTCGGGTTCCAGATTGACGCACTCTCCGGAACCATGCTGATGATCGTGACGTGGATCGGTCTGCTGATTCATATCTACGCGACCGGCTACATGGCGCACGAGAGCGGATACACCCGCTTCTTCACCTATCTGAACCTCTTCATGTTCATGATGTTGCTGCTCGTCCTCGGCAACAACTACCTGGTCATGTTCGTCGGGTGGGAAGGGGTCGGGCTCTGCTCGTATCTCCTCATCGGCTTCTACTACGACAAGACCTACGCAGCCGATGCAGGCAAGAAAGCGTTCCTCACGAATCGCATCGGGGACTTCGGCTTCATCCTCGGGATTTTCCTCATTTTCAACTACTTCGGAACGTCGGATTTCACGAGCGTCTTCTCGCTTGCCGCCGCCGAACCGGGAAGATTTACCGGAATCGCAACAGCGATCTGTCTCCTCCTTTTCGTTGGTGCGTGCGGCAAGTCTGCGCAGCTCCCTCTCTATGTCTGGCTTCCCGACGCGATGGCCGGACCAACCCCCGTCTCGGCCCTCATCCACGCTGCGACGATGGTCACGGCCGGCGTCTATATGGTCGTTCGCTCGAATGTGCTTTTCCGATTGTCGCCCACGGCAATGCTTGTGGTAGCTGTCGTCGGAGCCGCCACGGCAATTTTCGCGGCAACCATCGGGGTCGCCCAGAACGACATCAAAAAAGTCCTCGCATACTCGACCGTCTCACAGCTTGGTTTTATGTTCCTCGCTGCTGGCGTCGGCGCCTTCACTGCAGCCATCTTCCACGTCATGACTCACGCATTCTTCAAGGCCTGTCTCTTCCTCGGGTCCGGCTCCGTGATTCACGGCTGTGGTGGAGAGCAGGACATGCGGAAGATGGGGGGACTGAGGCGCTACATGCCGAAGACGTGGGCGACGTTCCTGGTCGCCACGATTGCGATTGCCGGACTCCCTCCACTGGCCGGCTTCTTCTCCAAGGACGAGATTCTTGCGGGGGCGTTCATCAAGCGATTCGATTCGCTCGGCGCCCCGCTCATGTACGTTCCGATCCTCTGCTGGATCGCAGGGATGATCGCCGCGACGTTCACCGCCTTCTACATGTTCCGCCTCTATTACATGACCTTCGAGGGGAGCTACCGAGGTGCGGCTGGGGGGCATGGAGAAGAGTCAGAGCCTGCGCACGCGGGACACGATCTGATCTCAGACTCGGTGTCTCTTGACGACGCTCACGCAGGGGCCGGCGTGGCCAGTCATGCCGCTCACGGAACGCCGCATGAGAGCCCGATATCCATGACCGGTGTGCTGATGGTGCTCGCGTTGCTATCAGTCGTCGGAGGATGGATCGGTATCCCGTTCGCAGCGTTCGGCATCGAAGGACCGAATCCCTTCCAGCATTGGCTCGAGCCGATCCTCCTTCCGATTGGAGGGGAGCACTATCATTTTCCGCACGCCTCACTCGCGCTCGACTGGTTCCTGATTCTGGCCTCCGTCGCAGTCGCGCTCTTCGGGATCTGGCTGGCTCGCCGATTCTATGGGCTGGATAAATCCTGGTCGCGTCCGCGCGCGCTCGCGAATCGTTTTCCGTTTGTCCATCGACTGCTCGAAAACAAGTACTACGTCGACGAGCTGTACCAGGCTGTTGTCATTCGCCCCCTCATGCTGTTCAGCCGGCTCCTCGCCTGGATCGATACGAACATCATCGATGGGGTAGTCAACGGGATTCGTCACCTTACCGTGATCATCCTCGGACATGGGTCATGGCTCTTCGACCGGTTCATTGTCGACGGGGCAGTCAACGGAGTCGCCGCCGGTGCCGGAAAAGGCTCCGGACTTCTGAGGCGCCTCCAGAGCGGTATGGTGCAGAACTACGCAATGGTGATGGGCGCGGGGATCGTGCTTCTCGCCGCAGTGTTTCTTTTTCTCAAGCCGTAACGAACCTCAAGGAGAACGGATAGGACATGGCTCTTTACAGCTCAGGATTTCCTATTCTGTCAGTGCTCACATACCTCCCGCTCGTGGGAGCGCTCTTCATCATCTTTGCGATCAAGAAAGAAAATACGAGAGCAATCAAGCTCGTCGCAACGATCGTGGCCGGTCTCGACTTCGCTCTGTCGATTCCACTCTGGTTCGCCTTCGACAGAAGCCCGGGTGCTCCGCTCTTCCAGTTCACTGAGCGCTCGAGCTGGATCCCCTCTCTCGGCGTCGACTATTACTTCGCCATCGACGGAATCGCACTTCTTCTCATACTCCTGACCACGCTGTTGAGCTTCATTGCGATTTACTCTTCGTTCACCGCGATCGATCATCGTCAGAAGGAGTACTACGCCCTCCTTCTCATGCTGCAGACAGGAATGATCGGCGTGTTCTGCGCGCTCGACTTTTTTCTCTTCTACGTTTTCTGGGAAGTCATGCTGGTTCCGATGTACTTCCTCATCGGAATCTGGGGCGGGCCGAGAAAACTCTACGCCGCGATCAAGTTCTTCCTCTACACCCTGGCAGGATCGGTCCTCATGCTCCTGTCGATCCTGGCGCTCTATTTCTATTACGACGGCGGTATCCCGTTGCTCAACATCGCTGGTCTTAACAAGGGGATGACCTTCGATGTCCTCGAGTTTCACCGGATCGGACACCTCATTCCCCCGAACCTTCAGTTCTGGATCTTCCTCGGGTTTTTCTTTGGCTTCGCGATCAAAGTTCCGATGTTCCCATTTCACACATGGCTGCCTGACGCGCACGTCGAAGCGCCTACTGCCGGGTCAGTCATCCTTGCGGCCGTCCTGCTCAAGATGGGAACCTACGGCTTCATCCGATTCGCCCTGCCGATTCTTCCTGACGCGACGAAAGAATGTCTTCCCTGGGTGGTCGCACTCGCCATCATTGGAATCATCTACGGGGCACTCGTCGCTCTCGTGCAGAAGGACATGAAAAAGCTCGTTGCCTACTCTTCTGTCTCGCATCTCGGGTTTGTCATGCTTGGGATGTTTGCCCTCAACCCGATGGGCATCAACGGAGCCGTGCTCCAGATGATTAATCACGGCCTCTCCACAGGCGCGCTGTTCCTTCTCGTCGGGATGATCTACGAGCGCCGTCACACGAGGCTCATCTCGGAATACAGCGGACTCGCGAAGCAGATGCCGCTCTTTGCCACATTCTTTTTGATCGCCACGCTTTCATCGATCGGACTCCCAACGCTGAATGGCTTCATCGGTGAGTTCACGATCCTGCTTGGAGCTGCGAACCGTAACATCTGGTGGGGCGTGGCGGCAGCGACCGGCATCGTCCTCGGTGCCGCGTACATGTTGTGGCTCTACCAGCGAATCTTCTGGGGACCTCTCGAGAATCCTGCGAATCAGAATCTGAGCGATCTGAACTCGCGCGAGGTCTGGACGATGATTCCGCTCGTTGTCTGCATGTTCTGGATCGGACTCTACCCGGCGCCGTTTTTCCAGATCATCGAGAAGCCGGTGAATTACATCGTTGGCAAGGTAGATCCGACCTATATGAATCGCGAGGAGATTGCGTATCCCGTTACTGCGGAGGCGCCTGCACATGCGCGCGTCCGCGGAACCAGTGCGAGCGCTCCTGGTGAGCTCCCGAGATGAATGCGAACGATCTGATCTTTCTCCTGCCGGAGATCCTGCTCACGATCGGAGCATGTCTTCTTCTTCTGGCGCCGGTGATCGGCGCGGAGGGACGTCCAGAGTGGGCCCGCTCGGTGATGCTGATTCTCCTGGCCGTGACGGCGGCTTCAGTAATCTATTGCTCGACTGCTGTGGTCGGCATGCCGCAATCGCTTGCATTTGGAAAGATGTTCGCGCTCGATGGATTCGCGATCTTCTTCAAGCTTCTCTTCATTGTCGCGATCGCCCTGGTCTCGCTCTTGTCGTCCGACTTCCTTCGCGAGTCGAACTACTCGCCCTGGGAGTACTACTCGTTGCTCGCGTTCGCCTTGACCGGGATGAGTTTCATGGTCTCGGGAGTTCACCTGATCTCGATCTATATCGGGCTCGAGCTGCTATCGCTCTCGAGCTACATTCTCGCCGGCTACTACAAGAATCAGGAGAAGTCGACTGAGGCTGCGATGAAGTACTTCGTGCTCGGCGCGGTCAGCTCGGCGATTCTTCTTTACGGGATGACGCTGATTTACGGAGTCTGCGGCTCACTACAGCTCGCCGCAATCCGGGCTCAGCTGTCGATTCTGGTGACGAATGACGCTCTCGTCTTCGGGATCATTCTCGTGGCGGCGGGGCTCTGCTTCAAGATCGCGGCTGTCCCATTCCATGTCTGGACGCCCGACGTCTACGAGGGAGCGCCGACGCCTATCACAGCGTTCCTCTCGACAGCATCAAAAGTGGCGGCATTCTCGATTTTCGCCAGGATCTTCTTCGCCGGCCTCGCGGACTTTCAGCTCGACTGGGGCAATCTTCTCGCTACCGTTTCCGCTCTTTCGATGATTCTCGGAAACGTCGCAGCGATCACGCAGACCAACATAAAGCGCATGCTGGCCTACTCGTCCATCAGCCACGCGGGCTACGGACTGATGGGAATCATCGCGCTCAACGAACTCGGGCTCCAGGGGATTCTCGTCTACACGCTCGTCTACGTTTTCGCGAACATCGGCATCTGGGCCACCGTATTGATGCTTCGAAGACGCGAGTATGCCGGTGAGCGAATCGAAGACTTCGAGGGACTCCATCGGCGTGCCCCGTTCTGGGCGTTCGCTATGGTGGTATTCCTCTTGTCCCTGGGTGGAATCCCTCCCACTGCAGGCTTCATTGGAAAGTACTACCTCTTCGCGGCAGCGATCAAATCCGGTTACGGCTGGCTGGCTATCGTCGCGGTGCTGATGTCGGCGGTCTCGATGTTCTATTACCTGAAAGTCGTCGTTGCGATGTATCTGCGTGAGAGCGGAGAAGTGGAGTTCGCTGTTACCCCGTCTCTCAAGCTCTGCGCAGGCATTTGCCTCGTGATGACGCTGATCCTCGGGATTCTCCCGCAGCCTCTTCTGAATCAGGTGCGCACCTCCTCTCGCTCTCTTCTCGCTCTTGTCGCCCCGGATCCATGAACGACGACCAGCGTTCGCAGGCGAAGCAGCTCATGGAGGCCTCTTCGCTCGGTCTCATGTTCCCGATCGCAATCGCGCTCGGCTTCGGCTGGGGCTGGGGCATGGACAAACTTTTCAACACCTCCCCGTGGCTGACTTACATTTTCACAGGTCTTGGGGTTGTGGCTGCGTTCGTGAACTTTTTTCGGACCGCAACGAGGGGCGCGTCGTCCGATTCGAAGCCTCCAACAGGTTCTGTGTGAGCAGTGGTGGGGCCCCGAAGGGGCCCGAACCCTCTCCCCGGCGGGGAGAGGGTGGTCGCGTAAGCGACCGGGAGGTGCGCCCGAAAGCGCACGCGAGCAGAAGGGTGAAAGTCCTTTCTGGTCAAACGTTCATTGACTGAAGCTGACCGTAACTGCGTCGTGGTAACACGGGGTGGGGAGCAACGGGAG
>DATLXH010000140.1:0-2606 GCA_035576005.1 Thermoanaerobaculia bacterium
ACGGATAATAGGAGATTATCGATGGATCGCCATTCGGCTCAGTTCAAACCGCACTCTGATCTGACGTACCAGACTTTCGAGAATCTCACCATTGCAGACACCGACCTGAGGCAGTGCCTCTTCACCGGAGCGGTGTTTCGCAACGTCACATTTCAACGCGTGAACTTTCGACGTTCCGACTTCGATGCGGCGCGGTTTGAGTTCTGCACTTTTGATTCATGTGATCTATCGATTGACATGCGATCGTCGCTTTTCGCAAAGAGCAGCTTCGAATCGTGTAAGGTGGAGACGGCGTTCATCACCGACTGCACCTTCGACACGTGTCGCTTAGGATCGATCCAGTTCGACGACTGCGCGATTTCGAACAACAGATGGACTGACTGCGAGTTCGAGCAGTGTTCGCTCACGCAATCCACGTTTGTTCACAATATCGTTCGCCGGACGTCTTTCTTCTCGACCAACATGGGCGACTGCACGTTCCTGTACGTAATCATGACTGCGTGCAGGTTCTCGGACTCCTTAGTTAACGCGGAGTCAGTAGGGATGATCTACGGCCTGACGATCGAAGATGTGAAGACATTTCGGTATGTTCATCTCGGCGCCGAGCAGAAAGTTCCTGCGCCAAAAGACTTACCCAACAATCTTCTCGAGCAGTATGCAGCGCGCAGCTGGCGCATCGGAGTAGCTGTCCTAAAACTCAATTTCGGGACGGAAGCTCCACTTCACGTTTTCCACGAGTACCTCGTCGCCTCGAGAATTGTGATCGAGCGCGGCACACCCGTTAATCGCGAGGAACTCCTGTTCCTCGCCAAGCTACTGGAAGAACTCGCGGTTGAGCACCGCATGCCGGTGGCCACGTGTTTCGAGGTGATGCACTGGTGTGCCGCGGTTGTCGACTTGACAGAGCACACAGATTCAATCGATGCGCCGCGAGTCGCGGAAGCGGCGCGTGAGCTGTCGAACAAGGCATTCCTGCTTTCGCAGGACGCTCTCGACTCTATTGAACAGAGTGATGCGGGCCGGATCCTGGCCCTCGGAGAAGATACCGAAATTCTGGCGAAGTTAACGTTCGATCGAGAACCGAGCATAGCGCTGTCGGAGCTGCTGACGTCTCTAGGCACCATCAGCGGCTTGGCGATTGTCGGCCCCTCATCTCGCGTAAGATCGCATCCCGGTTCGTGGGTTGAATACGTGCAGACGACACTCGTGTCCCTAGCTGCTATGCGCATCTTTCTTTTCTTCATTAACGGCGTTCTCTTCGACGTGACTGAAGCGCGTGCGCGAGTCGAGATGCTGGTAAAGAAACGGCTCCCGAAGGACTTCGTGGATTTGGCAATGCGTCCGCGCGACCCGGTTTCTGCATCACTGATCAAACCACTGAAGCGGCTGGCGGGCGAAGCACTTGCCACCGAATGGCTGGAGGATCCGCAGATCAAGGGACTTACTGCAGAGAACGTGAAGACCATCAGCATTTCGCCTGCTCCAAATACTGACACCACCGATGTAGCGCGGCGATAAACTTATCGTCAACGGCCGTCAAGTTCAGCCGGAACCCAAATCCTGCTTCAGGGCCATAACCGTGGATGGTTGCGGGGAAGGCGATCGCGCTCGCCCTTTCGCAACCGGCCACCAAGAAGGTTCTGTCACTGCCTGCGCTGGCAGGGACTGTAGGAACGAACGCGCTCACGAAGCTCGTCAAAGCGAACCGATCAAGCTCGACATGGTCGTATTGTCGAACTGCCTCGCTGACCCTTTCATATGCGCGGCTGACGTATTTGACGTACGTTTCACTGCACTTGCGGAAGTTCGGAGTCGCCAAGTGGGCGACTGCGGTCATCGTTGAAATTGGCAGCCCCCCGACGAAAGCATCGAAAACTTCAAGCAGTTCAGGACGGACGGTTTCGTCGCAAGCGATTAGAGAGCATTTTAGTCCGTTGATTCCGATCGCCTTGTGCGGAGAATACATTCCAATGAAAAGGCGATGAGGCGCGAGGTAAGAACCCGCGTTGGTGCCAGGAAAGGCCATGGCCTCATCGGCAATTACGGGTCTCTGTCTCTCCAACCACGACCGAAAGAAGCGCAGTTGCTCGTCCGAGAAATAGTGCGTAGTGCAGTAAGTGGGATTCGTGATCCATATCGCGTCTGCATCGGGGAGATCGGGCAACTCGTACCCGGATTGAGTTCGACGCAGCGTCGCAAATGTGACGTCAAACCCTAGTGCCTCGGCTAGCAGTCCGACAGTGAAGTAAGAGGGAGCAACGACGAGGAGGCTTCTCGCGCGCGTGGCTAACCAAAACAAGACCGCCGCGATGGAGGCGGTGGTCGATGCGGTTGTGATCACGGAGGATCGTCGAATGCCCGTCACCTCCATAGCGAGGCTCAAATCGGCGTCGCCGGGAGAATATAGGTACGGAATCGCGCTTCCGTCGTCAGGTGGACGGAGTGTACTCGCCATGACCGACGCGAACTCTGATGACGGATCCCAGTGCGATAGATTTACGAGCGCTCTGTCCTTATAGGCGGCGGACACTTCTTCCACGAGCTTGGGGTAGTACTTCTCTATGAGCCTCCGAATCGTTGGCAACCGATAATCTCCTATTATCCGT
>DATLXH010000141.1:0-27450 GCA_035576005.1 Thermoanaerobaculia bacterium
TTCACCATGTCTGAGGCCCATGATCTGCTCATCCGCTCTCTACACGAGAAACATCAACCGGAGAGCCGTATGCGGGAGATCCGCACGTACGGTTCGGAGGGAGGGGGGGCCTACCAGCCCTCCCTACCCCTATAGGGGTCGTGAGAGATACGAAAACTTTTTCTGTTTCACCGACAACTCTCCATGCGTGATCGAAACCGAGAGTATCGCGAGACTGTCACGCCCCTCACCCTACTTCGCTTCGCTCGCTTCCCTCTCCCCGCCGGAGATCGTCTCAAAAGTAAGATTGAAATCATTCTTCATCCTGAGAGGATGGGAAAAAAGCCGGAATGGGCAAACTCGTCATCCTGAGGAGCGCTTTTGCGACGAAGGATCTCTAAATGCCACGCTGTGCAATCACCATCTGCGTATTTTGAGATCCTTCGTCGCAAAAAGCGCTCCTCAGGATGACGAACGTCTTCTGAATCTCTCTTTTGAGACGATCCCGCCGGGGAGAGGGAACGCCGCTTCGCGGCTCATTGTCGGCGCCGGCCCTTTCGATGTCGGGTTTCATCAGAATTGAACGAGCGGATGACATCGGAAGTCCACGACTTTGGACGATGACGCTGAAGCCCGCGAGCTCAACGAACAGCGCCGTTCGCTCAAACGGATCAAGCTCTTTGCCTGCATCGGCTACGTTCTCATCGCGGGCTGCCTGATCGTCTTTCGAGATATGAAGGGTCTCCTCGGATTGACTTGCAGTTCTGTCGTCGTTATGATTAATTTTCTCTGGCTGGAAGAGCTTTCTACTGCTCTTCTTCAGCACTCCCTCCGAGTGAGCGTGCGCAGAGTTCTTGTTCGAAGCCTCTCACGGTTCGTGCTCTTTGGAGTGGCTCTTTCGGTCATCATTTTCATTGCGCGATTTGATGTTCTATCGATCCTGTTGGGGTTCTCGATCATCGTAATCGGAATCATGGCGGAGGCTTTTTACTCCGTTGTTCTGCTGTGGCGTCAACCCTGAGATTCTGGAGAAATCATGGAACACGAAAGCTCGATTCTTTATCAGCCGGTCAACGACCTGGCACATCGGCTGGGGGTTCCGTTCGCGATTCCTGATCACGTCATCATGGCGCTGTTGGTTCTGCTGGTCAGCTCGATCATCTTCCCGCTGGCGACCCGCAATCTGAGCAAGGATAAGCCGGGCGGCTTCCAGCAGTTTCTCGAACTGATTGTTTCCGGACTCCGCGGCCTCATGGAGGACATCATCGGGCACGGGTCAGCCGACCGCTTCCTCTACATCATCGGCGCGTTCGCAGCTTTCATCTTCATGTCGAACCTGTTCGGGCTGTTCTATTTCCTCCAGCCCCCAACCGGCAACATAAACACGACCTTTGCCCTCTCGCTTACTGCGTTCCTCTACTACAATTTCATGGGGATCAAGACGCAGGGGCTGTTCCAATACCTCAAGCATTTCATGGGTCCGGTAGCCCTGCTCGCTCCGCTCATGTTTCCCATTGAGATCATCGGCAACCTCGCACGAATTCTTTCGCTAGGCATGCGGCTGTTTGGCAATATATTCGGGGAGCACACTGCCACCGGGATCTTCATGGGGATCTTCCCCTTCATCATGCCCTGGCCGATGATGGGCCTCGGGATGTTTGGTGCCTTTCTCCAGACATTTGTCTTCATCATGCTGACGATGGTGTATATCGGTGGCGCCGTCACCGTAGAAGAGCACTGATTTACCGAAAAACTGCGTATAGCCTTCGGGAGTTCAACGAAAAGAAAAGGAGAGTCGGTTCTTGAAAAACTTTAAATCAATCTTGATGTTCTCGCTTCTGTCCCTCGCCTCGGTTTCCGCATTCGCGCAGCAGGGTGCTGTGGCAACGGAAACAGGGGGAGTTCGCTGGGGAATCGTTTCCGCGGCATTCGTTCTCGGTATCGCCGCGGCAGCTGGTGCAATCGGTCAGTCGCGTGCCGTCGTTGCAGCATGCGAAGGTATCGCCCGGAATCCAGGCGCAGCAGGGCCGATCCGTCTAGCCATGATCATCGGTCTGGCCCTCATCGAGTCGCTCGTAATTTACGCCCTCATCATCGCCTTCATCGCCGTCAACAAATAGCGCACTCAACGCGCACGACGAAGCCAGCCTTTCCCTCCCCCGAGGGAGAGGGTGGCGCGTCGAGCGCCGGGTGAGGGCGGTCGAGCCACAAGAGAGTGGTGGCGCAAGCCGCCATGGAGTGGTCAGAAATTCTCGGAGTGTGTTCCCTGAAGCGTTCGGGCACTCTCGTTGCTGCATGAATACTGGAGGTAATGCGACATGAACTGGTTCAACTTGTCATTCCTCGGGTGGGTCATCCTGATCGTCGCACTGGCAATTGCGGCGTACATGACCAAAGTGGTTCCTCCGGTCTGGATCGCCGTCGGCGTCCTTGCGCTGGTCGGAATCGGGATGATCGTCTCGGTCAAGAACGCGAAGCCGCGCCTGTAGAGGATCGCTGCAGTTGTTTCCAGGAGCCGGCTTTTTGCTTCTTGAGACGGGTTGCACCGATTGGGTCGTCGCATAGGGACCCAGAGAGCTGTGAATCAGTCGGCGTTCGTTGAGCGGAGGAGCAGCAGGTCGTTAGGCTCTCCGGGCACTCACAATCACCCGGGGTGGAACGACCGCTCGTAATGCTTGCGCACAATGAAAAAGGTCGGCGCAAGCCGACCCTTTGATTCGCAGCCAATGTTCCAGGCTTTACTGCGAAGCGATCATCTTTCTCAACGCCTCGATCCCAGCCTCAGTCGACAGGTCTTCGCCAAGGCGGAAGTTTTTTGTGGCCGACCATCCCTGGTTCGTATGCACGATGTATTCGAGCGACTTTCCGGTCTTCGCAAAGAAGAGCAGGTTCTCCGGAGACGATCCGGGAAGAACGTATACGCTGTCGGAAAGGGTCAACGTCCTCGGTGCGGCGAAGGCGCCGCGATGACGTCCTATCGGAAGCCTGATCCTGCCGTCTTCGTGGATGACCGGCTGAATGGTCACGCGGTGGAACTTCTTTTTCTCTACGTCGGCGAAGATCACGTCGACCGAGTCTCGAACAGCCGACTCGATGATTGCAGGATGGCGCAGGATGTCGCGGTCGAGCTCTGAACTGAAGTCTGGCGCAACCTGACTTGTCCGCTCGCCGGCGAACTCGATCAACTCACGAACTTCAATCGATTGAGCCTTCCCGCTCTCGAGAGAGATCATCGCGTAGCGCGCGGATTCTCCGTAAGCGGACTGATCCCACCAGGTCGCGTGTACCACAACACCGGGTTTGGTGACCGGTTCGCCTTTGGACTGCAGATATTGAATCGACTTGGTCACCCCGATCCTCAGATTGAACCTGAGATGGAAGGCGGCGTTGTCGATCGAGGTGACTGGTCCCCACTCGCCATCGCGAAAACTGCAGAGAAGGAGCTCACTGGAAAGACGGTTGGGCTG
Organism: Thermoanaerobaculia bacterium; assembly: GCA_035576005.1. GTDB lineage: Bacteria > Acidobacteriota > Thermoanaerobaculia > Gp7-AA8 > Gp7-AA8 > DATLXH01. The sequence goes on from DATLXH010000141.1 coordinate 3,447, forward strand.
TTTCTGCCAGAACACGAAGAGCGTGTCGGACTCGGAATCGAAAGCGAGTGTGGGGCTCGAGGGGGTCCCGCCGCTCAGAGTACCCGGGACGTTGAATGTCTTGGATTTGTCTCCCTCATCTACCTTCAAACGGAGAAAATTCGAGGCGACCGCTTCCGGGTCTTCCAGATCCTTCTGCTCGACCCGCTCGACGCTAAAGAGCGTGCCTTTACTCGTAAGCAGGATATCGCGACCGAGAACGAGCACGTGAGGCGCGCTCTCGGCGAGAGCCAGGCCGCATGACAACCACAGGAACAGTGCAAAGCCGAGTTTTTTCATAGCTTGAAGTTTACGAACCCTCGCAGGTCAATGGCGAACAACAGGTTCTTCAGATTTGGAAAGTCAGGGTAGAACTTTGCGAGCTTCTCGAAATGGAATGAAGCAGACTCGGTGTCGCCAGCCTTGAAGGCTGCCTCACCGAGCAGATAATGAGCATTACGGACCTGGCGCACTTCGGTGGCACATTCCATCCCGAGCTCCCCGTAGTGAGTAGCCCGATCGAACCGGCCAAGCTCCAGGTAGCCAAGACAGAGGTCGAGATAGGATTCCGGTGCGAACCCCTGGGCTCCGACTCGCGCCATCATCTCTACTGCCTGGTGAATCAGTTCGAGTCCCTTTTCAGTTGAGCCGATCATCAGATGGCTGTACCCGAGGTTTTGTAGCGTAAGACATAGACGAAGGTCTTCGCTTCCTTCTGGGGAAAGCTCGAGAATCCGCTCGTAATAGGCAATTTCGTCAGTGAACTTCGACTCGAGACCACTGAGAATCCCAAGAGCCAGCAAGGCTCCGAGGCGCCACTCCAGTTCACTCGCGGCCTCGGCTGTGGTCAGCGCGAGTTGCGCATAGAAGGAAGCGCGTTTGTAGTCGCCTTCGATTGCGTACTTGTTCTGGACGTTGTAGGCAGCGAGGAACGTGTGCTTGGCGCTGCGCCGGCGCATGATGATCTGCGTGAGCTGCTGCACTTCGGGACCGCTCCGCTCGAGCTCGATCAAGGCGCCGGCCTTATTGATGACGATCAACTCGCGAAGATCATCATCTCGACCCACGAGCCTGAGGGCCTCATCGAAGCTGCGCACTGCCTGCTCGGGATCATTTGTCCGCATCGCGGCCATGCCGGCGAGCCGGAGCTCCTCGGCGCGTTCCACATTACAGTTCATCATCACCCTCCCTCCCGGCCTCCCCGAGCTCCTCGGGCGAGGCGAACTCCAGACTCCTCTTGAATTCGATGAAGCTGTCGACTTCTTTCTGCGCTGCAGGGCTCAGATCCCGATACTTCTCGACGACCTGTGCTTCCCGGCTTGTATCGTCGAAGAAGTCGCCGATGCTGAGGTTGAAGGTCTGAAGGATCTTGAGCAGGGTGTCGAGTCCTACTTTGTATTCGCCCTGCTCCATGCGGGACAGATCGGACTGGTGGATCCCGATTTTACGCGCAAGCTCGACCTGCGTGAACTTACGCTGGCGTCGAAGTTGCCGGATTTTGCGGCCGACGAGTTCGAGTTGAATGGGCTTATTCATTGGGGGTTCGTTGACAATTATGCTATAGGAAAATAGACTCTTGCCATTGAGCAATCTACGGACTCTCGCGCCCCTTGTCAAGCGAGGGACGGTCTCCGGGAAGCGATTGCGGATGGTATTGCGAATCCTGTCGTTGCGGTAGCAGAACGTCACTTGACGCCTGGTGCTAGTGAGGAGGGGTCGCAAAAACATCTGTTCGGTCCTGGGAACTCGCTGTTGGGCAGAGTGTGTTGGCGAGGTCCTCGTCTCGACCCCTTGGGCCGATGGCGAGGCTTCATTCTGTGAGGATGCGCAACATGCGAGCTAGTCGCTCAACTACTCTGTATCTGCTTTCCGAGCTGGTCAAGCGCGACTTCCGGTCCCGTTTCGCGGGATCTGCTCTCGGTCTCACTTGGGCCATCCTTCAGCCGTTGAGCCTTGTGACCCTTTACTGGTTCGTCTTCACATTCATGATTCCCAGCGGCAGGGGATTGACACCTGACGAGTACCCCCTCTTCCTTATCTCAGGGCTTCTGCCGTGGATAGGATTCAGTGAGGGAATTACTCGATCGGCAACGAGTCTGACCGACAATTCGCAGATGGTACGGAAGCTCACGTTTCGAAGTGAGATTCTCGTCATTGTCCCGAATGTGTCCGCGATTCTGTTCCAGCTGATCGGAATCGCTCTCTTCATGCTGTTCCTGCTCGTCAAGGGACGTCTTGGAGCTCAGACACTTCTTCTTCCTGCTGCGGTGCTTCTCCAGTTGATCATCCAGGTGGGCGCCGGCTGGATCGTGGCCGGTATGAACGTCCTGCTGCGTGATGTGGGGCAGGTGGTTGGCTTCTCGCTTTCTTTTTTGTTCTACCTGAGCCCGATTCTTTATGTGGTGTCGCAACGGTGGGCGAGCGTCTTCGCATGGAATCCTTTGACGCCCCTGCTCGGTTTGTTCCGAAGTGCGCTGATCGGTGCGGCGTTACCTCCGACAGGCTCACTCGTATTCCTTCTGGTCGTCGCAGCCACATGCTTTTTTGCCGGACTGTCGTTCTTTCGCCGGCTCCAGCCAGTCCTGGCCGACCTGATCTGAATTCGTCGTCGCATTCCAAGGAGATTCCTTATGTTCCCGAGAAGTATGTGCAAACTCGTCCTAGTGGCCCCTCTGGTAATGATTTCTTTCGGGAAGCTCCTCGCGCAGCAACCCGGGCAACCCACAGCGACCGCAGCGCGTCCCAAGGCTCCACTGAACGAAACCGCTGAGCAGCGTCTGGAGCGGCTGGGGGTGAAGGAAGATCCTGGCCCGAACCCCGATCCGACGCGCGTATACATCCGGTGGGGTAAGGAATACAAAATCGATAAGTACGACAAGAAAAAGTCACTTCCGAAGTTCGATCAGAAAGATGGCTGGGTTCGGCCCTACGGTTGGGCGAACATCGCGCGAGAGGTCTATCAGGATAACGATCAATTTCTCTGGGTTTGGGAGCCCGTACCCGAGAAGGTCACGGCCCCACCACCGAGTCTCGACAAGCGGACAGACGTCGTTCTGACGCGACTCGATCCTGAGCAGATCAAGTTCTTTCGAAAGTTCCGCGAGGATCTCATTGAGGCGCCTTTCAGAACTACAACCGAAATGGTTCGCTTCGTTGAGGCTTCAGACGGTCTACCGCAGGACGGCTCATGGCGGAATTCGCTCGATGTGGCAGATATGAATGGCGACGGGTTGCTGGACCTGGTGGTGCCGCCCCAGCGTGGTCCTGACTCGGCCCCGGCAATTTTTCTCGGGAACGGGAAAGGTGGCTGGCGTCAGTGGCAAATCCAGTTTCCCGTTGCCCTCAGTTACGGCAGTGCGGTCGCGGCCGACTTCAATCGTGATGGAAAGATGGACCTCGCTTCGGCTGTCCACCTCTGTTGCGTCATCGCGTTCCTCGGCGATGGGAAAGGCAAGTTCGTGGAATCGAGCGACGGGATGCCGACCGACTTTCCGACAAGACGTCTTGTCGTAGTGGACGTAAACGGAGACAAATACCCTGACCTCATGGCGAACTCCGAGGGTCCTGTCATGCAGCAGCGGGCAAGGCCCGATGGACGGATCAAGCTGTTTCTGAACCAGAAAGGCAAGTCGTGGAAAGTCTTCAACGTCGCAGAGGGAACGATGAACGTCGGAGGAGATTATCTAACCACCGGCGACTTCAACCAGGATGGTAAGATCGACGTAGCGGGGTCGAGCGTTTATTTTGGGGGTACGGATCTCCTTTATCTCGGCGAGGGCGGAACGAAATGGAAGCCGGTCCAGCGCGACTGGCTCCCTCTCTACACATCGTACACATCACTCACCTCGGGGAAGTTCACCTCGAAGAAGTCTGAGGACGTGATTATCAGCAGCTTCCGTCAGTGGCCACAATTCGTGAGTGCTGACGACATCCCCCCGCCAGACGTCCAGACTGCTGTCGGTCTTGAGCGGGTCTACTGGAAAGACGGGAAGCCTCAGAGAGAAACGATCGCGCGATGGGGCTCGAGACTTGGAGTCTGGGCCATTTCTCGCGGCGATTTCAACAAGGATGGCAACCTGGACATCGTCTTCGTGCAGGGTGATCCGAGGCGGCTCGTCATTCTGCTGGGCGATAGTAAGGGAGGATTCAAGAAGGCTGATACCTCTGGTATTACCATCCCGCCCATCCCGATCTACGACGTCAAAGTGGCCGACCTGAACAAGGATGGCTGGCAGGACATCATCCTCATGTACGAAACGGGGGAGACCGGGACCGTCAAGGACGGGAGCATCAACGTCTACCTTAATCAGGGAGGCATGCAAACTGCTAGGACCGCGGAGAGGCGGTAGGGATCGTGTGCCTTTAATCACAAAGTATGAGAAATCGTCATAAATCTCACGATTCTTGTTGACTTCATTCGGGTCGTCACGTAGTGTGGCCCCCAAGTTCCACGTTTGCATCGAAAAATTCGCCAGATCTTCGACTTTTAAACAGTTACCAAATATCGACGCGGGAGGTGATGGTAGAGTCGGGCTGACCCCTTAGTTGGAGAAGTCTTTCAGTGAATCAGAAGTGATTCCATCATGCAGTTCGTAGGAGATAGAAAAACATGAAAAAAATCTTTACTGTGGCCCTCGTGGCTGCCGTCACCACGGCAGGCGCTGCTTTCGCGGGTCCGGTGTCCTCGCTTAATGCGGGAAGAATGTTCATCCAGCCGAATGCGACGTTTGCAGCCGGCGCGGGTGCGTTCAACTTCACCGGCGGCGCGTCGGCAGTCGGCTCAGGTCCGACCACGACCAACAATGACGATAGTTGCGACATCAGCACAGCACCAGCCGCAACTCTCCTTCTTCCGTACTTTGAAGTGGACTTCCGTCAGCCAAGCAACAACGCGCTGAACACGAACTTCACGATCACGAACGTTTCGCAGTTCCCGCAGGTCGCTCACGTGACCATCTGGACTGACCGTTCATTCCCGGTTCTCGATTTCAACATCTACCTGACTGGTTATGACGTCCAGGGCATCAACCTGTACGACATCATCGCTCGTGGTCAGATCCCTCCGACTGGCGCTGGTACGGCTGGAGCCCAGTTCCTGCCCTTCTCACCGAACGGTCCCCGTTCGATCGCTCGCGCAGCGAACCCAAACTTCATCCAGGCCGGTGGTGGTGGTGTTGACACTGCAGGTTTCTTTGCCGCATGCGGTCAGCTCCCGGGCGCAATCCCAGGAGCCCCAGCAGCTGGTGCCACTGCCGCTTCAGGGCTTCTTCTGGACATCCAGAATGCTCTGAGCGTCGGTAGCTACAGCACCTGCCCGAGCCCGACTCCGGGAACCGGCACAGGCGTTGTAGGCAGCAACCGTGGTGCAACCGGCACTGCGCGTGGGTACGTAACCGTTGACGTCGCGAACACCTGTTCACAGACACTCCCAACGACTGCGTCCTACTACCAGAACGAAATCCTTTTCGACAACGTTCTGATCGGTGACTATCAGAGAATCAACCCTCGCTCAGGTGCCCTCGCGGGTGCGGCCGGCGACGCTGGTGGTAACCCAATGGTTCACATCCGTGCAATTCCTGAGGGCGGTCTCGCCACCTCGACTGCAACGGTCAATCTTCCCTTCACGTTCTATGACCGTTACACCCCGGCTGCGAACCGCAAAGCTGACCGTCGTCAGCCGCTGCCAGGTCTCTTCGCCGCCCGCTTCATTTCGGGTGGTACCGGCAGCATGAACACCTCCCTCAACATCTGGCGTGAGGGTGTCACCAGCGGAACGGCCACAGAGGCATGCCTCGTGTCCGCTAACGCAAACATCCCAACCACTGAGCTTGTCCGCTTTGACGAGCGCGAGAATCCTTCAGCCTTCATTGCACCTGGCTGCCAGGTTTCACCGTGCCCGGTCAATAACCCACCGACGTTCGGATTCCCTGAGACGTCATCGACCGATGTAAGCGTTGCCACCAGCGGCACGGTCTCCGGCGCATTCCCGCAGCTTGTATCGCCTGGTGGCGATGTAGGCGGTTGGATGTACCTCAACCTGAACAATGGTGGAAGCACTGCGTTCTCGGCTCCTCGTGGCGCCGCTGGAACGCATCCTGGCGTATCGCAGAACTGGGTCACAATCACTCAGGCTGCTGATGCACCAATCGGCCGCTACTCGGTCGAGTTTGATGCAGCGCATCTCGGCAATGGTTGTTCGCCGCGTCCAGGTATCACTGGTCTCACGGCAGCCGGACCTGCAATCGGTCCTGCTGGTGGTGCGGTCAACGGTACCAATGCAACTCCGTAATAGTCACAACCTCAGTAGTTGAGGCAAGGGCGGGTCGGAAACGACCCGCCCTTTTTTTGTTTGTGTGCGATCTGGCATCGATGGTCTGCCGGATTCCTGCGTCTGCACGCGAGTCTGGTTAAAGAAGTGGTGAGTTCGACTCCGCGGCTTTTGGCCCTACTGATTCGGAGAACCTTGACCGAACTTCATGAGAGAGTCGCGTTCCTGCAGTCGGTAGGGCCCGCTCATAGACGCGAAGGCGACACCCTGAGGCGAAAGGACTCGAAAGGGGTCGTCCGATATGGTCACGTCAATACCCGTCTGATCGCCAGGCGTCTCCACGCTGATAAACGGCGTGAACGCTCCTCAAGGTGTGACGAACTCGCTTTCGTGGCAGCTGCTAACGGAGCTTGCCTGAGCCGTTTGCTCCCTCGTGCTGCCTGAACCGGAATGCGAGATCCTCGGTCCAGTCGTACTGACCGGGCGCAGTCCTCAAGGGCTGACCGTACAGACCGACGGTCGCACCCACGAGGCTCCAGGTCCCCCTACAACTAGCTACGCGATCACCTCGGATGCCCGACAGCTCGGGATACCACTGCATCAGCGCAAAAGGGATGCGATTGATGTTGGGGCTGGCCCTGACCCCCAATGTCTTCCGATTCGAGTCAAAGGCCTGTCTGGGTCGAGGAGGAGTAGAATGCGTGCGTCGCCAGTTCGGACCGCCTTTGAACGAGGCAGAATTGCCGCAACTATCGGAATAACCCTCGACGTTTATGCGTAATGAGCTTAAAATATCCTGAATAACTAAACCGGTCTCTGGGAGAGTCGAGCTATGTCTGTCGGTAACGTGCATGAGAAGGGGTGGGGAATGAAATCTGTGACACGTTTTCTGTTGGTGGCGGGGTTGGCAGCTCTGGCCAGTCCGTCGGTTCTACAAGCCCAGAACGCTGTCCTCCCCAGCGCGACGGAGAAGGCATGCGGAGCAGCATGCCCAAACAATCCCACGCTTCTGGTGGAACCGTTTCTGTCTCCCATTCAGGCCTTCAAGAATCGCTTCGTCGATTCGACCTCGACCCGCGACTATCAGCAATATCGGACGCTCCGCGCCCGGGGCGCCATCGCCTCTGGCGGACGCATCTTCATGATGCTGGGCAGTGGCGTCGCCGCATACGAACCGTCGAAACTCTTTGACTCCACTGAAGGGCTCTCACTTGGCTTTTCCGGCCCACGGCAGGAAGGGTACAACATCAGGGACCAGGAGAAGTGGCTCGTTCCCAACAGCTATTTCTATGCAGAGACGTCTGGCGTCTGGAGAACCGCGACAGTTGACGGTCAGGACCGGCTGTATGACCTTGATGCCGATGACCGTGGCTTCATCTACCTTGCCTACTCAACTTTCGGATGGGGAATCCTGCGTTATGACGGATCACTGAAATTTGTTTCCCAGGGGCAGGGCACCGGGTTCGTTCCGAAAGCCGTGACCGCTGTACGGGTTGGGTCTTCCTACTATGCGCTCGTTGGAGACGGGGATTCGACCGTCGCTGCGTACGACGTGACCAATCCCGCAGCCCCGGGCGATACTCCGGTTCGCAACCTGCGTAGTGACAGGGGTGAGCTGGCGGCGCCCGCCATGGCCAAGGCCTCTGGTACTGATGGCGACATCGTGGGTGGCATCGATACGGGCGGGCGTTTCTTCGTGCAGAGCGCTTCGGCCCTCATCGACGGCGCCAGTCCAAGGTTCATCGGCCACTCGTTCAGCGCGATTACGAGCGATGGAACCAACTTCTACGCAGCAAAGAACGGGAGTATCTCGATCTTTTCCCCGCTCACCCCCGGTGTGGCTGCGAGCTATCAGGAGGTATCGACCCACTCATTGGATGGCTTCAATCCTTACAGTATTGAATACGGTGAGGGCGGATACCTTTCCCTCGTGGGAAGAGAGGGAAACGGCTACGACGTGCGCATCTACAAGATGGCGAACGGTGTGCCCCTCCCTTACACTCTTAACGGCTACTTCAGAAAATTCTACAGCCAGGCACAGCCGGGCCACGTTCCCGCGCCCGGTTACACCAACCTCACCCAGGCTCTCACACTGAAGCAGGGGACGAGGACGTACGTAATTCTTTCCGCACATGGTCTCGGCGACGTCTACGAACTGATCGGTGGCGATTCCGTTCGCGCGGAAATTGCGACCGACGCTGGAACGGGAACTCAGAACCCACACTCTTCGAAAAAGGGTCAGGGTCCATTCTATGGAGACCCAGTCACCTTCCGAGCCACTGCGAGCAACTCGAGCACTTCAGTGGTGTGGGATATGGGTAATCCCGAATCAGGGACTGCGAACCGCAAACAGGGAAAGACAGTCGTCCACCAGTTCGCGGGACTCTCGACTCTGGCTCAGGTCACGGCGCCCAAGAGTGTTGTGGCCGGAAGCTCCAGCGATCCGAATATCAGCGACATCATCACGGTCTCACTCCTCGCTCCAACCGCCCGTGTCCGCCTGCTGAACACGGAGCACTTTCTTGCGCCGGGCGTCTCCACGGCTCCCATCATTGCTGACGACAGTTTCGTCGACGCTTCAGACGGCTCCGTCGAGGGCCACTATGGACTCTGGACGCTCGACGCAATTCAGACAGCCTCGGCACCAGGCGTTCCGCAGCCCGTTGGATTCTGCGGGGCTCACACTCTGAGCTTCGACGCTCACTATGTTCCTTACGCCGGCGTGGTTCCCGCAGCCGTTCCACATTATGTTCAGAGCGTAACAGGCGTCAGCTACACGGTTCGCCCGTTCGCGGCCGCCTTCCGAATCGCGTCGTCCACGCCCAACACTGTAACGTTCGAAAGCACTACCCGCGTCGCTTCAGGGGTGCTCTCGAGCGCGCCGGTGCTGACATGGAAGCTTCTCGACGCGCAGGGAGCGGTATTGCTCACGCAGACTGGCTCCACGTTCTCAATACCGAAATCTTCGATCACGACTGGAAGCAAAGTCGGACTTACTGCCTCCGTTAATGCGGCCGCCGTCGTCACTCCGGCGTGCGCATCCTATCTGACCAGCGAAGCAACGCTTCCGCTGGTACCGCCGAACCCAATGATCTCTGTTGTGGGCTGCGCAAATGTTGGAAGCCCATGTACACTTACCGCAACGTCTGCAACGAACGCGGATCAGAGTGATTGGGAATACTCGTGGAACGGTGTCCCCGGAAGTGGCAATGCCCGAGTCGCAACTCCGACTCTCTCGGAAGGCGTTCACTCGGTGAGTGTCACTGCCACCAACGCCGTTGGAAGTCAGACCTCCGCCGCAGTAACGTTGTCTCTTGCGAAACCAGCGTGCAGTGGATTTCCGCTGTCGAGAAATCTCTCGGTTCAGCAGAACCCACCCAGCGGTCTCTCGATTGAGTTCTTCGCCTCATACTTTGGCTCCTACGCCTTCCAGGATTGTGATGTGTTCTCGTGGGAGTTCGGCGACGGCACTCCAGCATCGTCACAACGCCGGCCTACCCACACGTTCCCGGCCAACGGGGCTTACACCGTAGTTCTGACCATTACAAACGCGAACGGCGTAGCCACCGCAGCTGCAAGTGTGGCGCTTGGTCCGCAGCAGAACCCGAATCCCACCCCAACACCTACCCCGACTCCGGGTGCATGTCCCGCCCTCCCTTCATCCCAGAACACGTCAGTTACGATGATTGGAACCTCGGGCAGCTGCAATAGCGCAAGCGCGAGCTGCGGCGCGGGCGAAGTGGTCTCTTTCTTCGCTACCAGCTTCCCAGTTGCTTCATTTCCGGCATGTCAGGTTGTGAGCTGGAACTTTGGAGATGGCGGAACAGCGGTCGGTCCCAACGTCACACATCAGTTCACTACGGCAGGCACGTACAACGTGACCTGGACAGTGACGAGCGTGAACGGCAGCATCAATGGTCGTCCGCAGGCTGTTACGATCGTCGGAAACGGCGGCAATGGAAACCCGACTCCAACACCGGGTGCGTGCGCTACCGCACCTCGCGGATACATCGACATAACGTGGTCGGGCGCCCAGAGCCAGTGTGCAAGTGGTAGAAATTGCACACCTGGTGAGAAGGTCACCCTGGTCGCTACCGCCTTCCAGTACAACTTCCAGTCATGCGACACCTTCGAGTGGGAATTCAATGACGGGACTCCGAAGGGTTCAGGTAAGAGCGTTGAGCATGTGTTCGTGGGACCCGGTCCTTTCTCTGTCGGGCTCGTTGTTAGAAACGCCAACGGTTTCATCACCGCCCCTGCAGTTCAGGTGAAGTTCGCAGGCACCGGCGCGAAACCTAGCGTTGAGCTCGAGGGCACTCACAGCACGATGACAGGGACGGCCGTGACGTTTGTTCCGAAACTGGCCAGCACCGCTGGAATCACGAAGTACGAATGGCACATGGGAGATGGAGACATCTACACGAAGACAACAGCCGCAGCGATCACACACACCTTCCTCAAGGCCGGTCGTTATGACGTCAAGCTGATCGTCACCGGATCGTTCGGGACGGCCACATCGATTCCCTTCTCCGTTGAGGTTCTCGGCCAGCCAGCGCGTCGTCGTGGTTCGAAGAGGTAGGTTTCCAGGCAGCTAAAACGATCATGGCGGGCCGAAAGGCCCGCCATTTTTTATTCTTTCGACGCGCGATACGCGTGCCGGTGAGTGTCGGCGCTGTCCGCCAGAGTGTGATCACTAAGTGACGCCCCGGTCAGGCTCCGGTGATGAGCAGCCCTTGTAGCCGGACATTCCAGTGTCCGGCGCCTCAGAGGCGCCTCATCGTGAATGCCGCCGGACATTGGAATGTCCGGCCACAAGGGCTTAGCGGTTTCTGCTGTTGTTCGCGCGCGCCCCTAAGTACAGCGACTGAGGATGACGGAATACGTCATCACCGTTTTTGTCATTGCAGAGCAAGGTTCTGCGCCTGGGCTGACACTTGTCTTCACTAGCGAAGAGGAACGGCGAGCAATTGCAAGCTAAAATGGGACGTGATGCGATACGCCATTCGCGCCCAGGCGCTGACCAAGAATTACGAGGTTTACGATCGTCCCATTGACCGTCTCCTGGAGGCGCTCACCCGACGCCCACGCCACAAATCGTTCAGTGCACTGGAAGGTGTCACCTTCGATGTCCGCGCAGGCGAGACGATCGGACTGATCGGGGAGAACGGCGCGGGCAAGAGCACACTTCTGAAGCTTCTCTGCGGCGTCACCGCAGCAACATCAGGAACACTCGAGATCGCTGGAAGCATCGCTTCAATTCTGGAACTGGGAGCCGGCTTCCATCCGGAATTCTCGGGCCGCGATAACGCCGCTCTCAACGCTGCCGTTCTCGGGCTGTCGCCCTCAGAGATTCGCGAGGCGCTCCCGTTGATTCTGGAATTCTCCGAGCTGGGCGATTTTCTGGACCGTCCGGTCAAGACCTATTCTTCGGGGATGTACATGCGACTCGCGTTCTCAGTAGCCGTGAACGTCGATCCCGATATTCTGGTGATTGATGAGGCCCTTGCGGTCGGTGACGGCCACTTTCAGAAAAAGTGCGTAGACAAGATCCGCGATTTCCAGCAGAGGGGCAAGACGATCTTCTTCTGTTCACACGCCCTTTATTACATCTCAACGCTGTGCGAGCGCACGTTATGGCTCGATCACGGAACACTGCGACAGGTCGGTCCATCAATTGATGTCGTTCACGCCTATGAAACGGCGCTCATGGAGCGCGATCGGCAATCCGCCGACCGGTCACCCGGTGCTGCGGATCGCAGCTCTCCTGTTCAGATCCGTAGCGTTACGGTAGCGGACCGTCGCGGGAAGCAGGCCACTGAGTTCAATACAGGCGACGACATTCAATTGCACGTCGTGATCGAGTCTGTTGATCCGGGAATTCCGATCCATCTGATGGCGGGAGTGCTTCGTGCGGCCGATGAAACTCAGTGTTTCGCTGTGGGCACGCACGCGGACGTTGTCGAACCATTCTCGGGCCAGACCTTGTACGAGGTGATCGTGAGTCTCAAGCAGGTGCCCCTGCTCCGTGGAGACTATGCGGTAGTGGTCTTCGCGGGTGACGAGAACGCGATTCATGTTTACGATCGCAAGGATGTTCGTCCCGCGTTCTCGATGCGCGGAGAGCGTTTCGAGATCGGCATGATGTCTGTGGACCACACCTGGCACGTGTCCGAGACCGCGCAGAGCCTGGCAAGGTGACCGCCCGCAGCGCCGCAGCCTCAGGCCGTGTGGGAAGGAGCGGCTCGCGATCTCTTCTCGTCGTCAACTATAACTCCGCAGAGTTGACTCTCGGAGCCGTCGAAAGTGCTCGTGCCGCATCCTCTGAACCGCTCGAGGTTGTAATTGTGGATAACAGCTGTAGTGAAGATGAGCTCGCGCGTCTTCACTCCATGAAAGCAGGAACGATTGTGCGCAGCGATCGGAATCATGGGTATGCAGGAGCGATCAACCTTGGCCGGCCGTTCTGTACGGGGGAGATCATCATCATCGCCAACCCCGACGTTGTCTTTGCTCGAGGGTCGATCAATCTGCTTTGCAACGTCGTGACCGAGACAGGTGGAGTCGCCGGCCCGCGGTTCAGCTGGGATGACGGAGGAGAATGGTTGTTGCCCCCCGCGAACCGGGCGTCGCTTGCATCGAAGTTCGCTCAGATTCTGTCAACGCACTCCGCGTTTATCAGATCCATGCGAGATAGGGCGCTTGCTCGCGAGCGGCTGCAGTTCTGGTTAGCAGCATCTCCACACGAAGTCACGACGCTTTCCGGTGCGGTACTTTGTGTCGATGCGAAGCTATTCGACTCGCTCGGTGGTTTCGACGAGCGTTTTCACCTCTATTTCGAGGAGAACGACTTCGCTAGACGCGTCTCGAATCACGGTGCGCGACTCACCCACGTGCCGTCTGCCCTTTGCCGTCACCTGTTCAATCAAAGTGCCGGCCGGGTCCCCGAATCGTTGGCGGCATTCGCCCGGTCGGAAAACCTCTTCTTTCGAAAGTGGTACGGGTCGTGGGCCGTCGCTCTCATGTCGCTGGCGTCCTCGAGAGCGCGGCACTCGAAGAAGACAGCGATCGAGGGCTCGCTTCTTCTCGAGTCGGATCCCCGAAAGTTTCTCGTGGAGTTATCGCCGTTACCGGACTTCTCCTCGGCAGTCGGATACTTCCCGTGCGAGCCGACAGTCGCAGTTCCACAAGAGATCGTATCCACGTTCATCGGCTCGCGGCTTTACCTCAGGACGTTACTGCGGAAAGATCTCTCAGTTGTGGCCGAGCACATCATCCAACTCCGTTAGCGCGCATGGCCTGAACTGAAGGTCATGTGGTCCGCTCCCGCTCCCGTCTACCGCGATGCGTTCGAGTATCGCTTCCCGACGCGACTGCGATCAGGTTCAGCGTTTTTTTTGTCGGGCTTCGAGAATCTGCTCAGAATTTGGGAGCGGGAGCGGGAAAACCGAGACGTGGTTATGAGAGACCAGGCTCGGAGTTTTTGAATTAAAGGACATTGGGATTACCCTCGCCATAGATGTGAGAGAAATCATTTCGGGCTAAAATCGTCGCATGACGTCTCCGATGGTCTCGCTCATCGTGTCTGATCCGAGCGGCGTCCTGCAGGATTTGACCGCCGTCTCTGCGTTTGGCGAAGCGTTCCGTGCCTCGGGGTTCTCGTACGAAGTCCTGATCCTCTGCCCGGACCCTCTATTGGCGCGCCCTATCCCGAATGTCCGTTGGGTAGAGTGGCAGAAGGGCATTGGACCCGGCCTCGCCTCCCGCAAAGCGGTAGGCGAGGCGAGAGGCGAGGTGCTGGCCCTGTTGAGCGCGGCCAGGCTACCTTCATTCCACGACCTCGGAGCGCTCGTCATGATGGTCCACTCTGAAGCGGCCTCAGTCGCGATCGGCTCCGATCCTGAGGGCTCGTGGTTTCGCGAGCCAGCGAACAAGCTCGTCGGCGCAACCGCGAGACTCTTCCTCGACTCTTCGACTCCAGACTCGATCTGTGCGCTTGTGTTTTCGGCAATCGCAGCGCGCATCATTTTCGCTGAATCGAAGATTGACGGCGCGGGTGTTGAGCTCGAGTTGCTCTTTCTGGCAAACAAGTACGGTTTTCGTATCGAGCGGCACGATTTGAGCCGAGGCGAACAAAGCATTCGTTCCCTCGTCTCACACGCTCAACGAATGTTCGATGTGGCGAGAATCAGACACCTCAATCGTCGTACTGCCTATCGCCATCCGAGTCGTTGCCCTGTCTGCTTTTCCGCAGAAGTCTGGTCTGTGTCGAAGACCGACGAGCACGTCGTCCGCAGCTGTAGTCGTTGCAAGTGTTTCTACCTCGGCAGCGGCAGGCACGACCACACGAGGACCGACGCACTCGTGCGCTTGACGGGGCATCTGTCACACCCCAAAAATCTTCGCCGACGGGCGGTCTCGACGGCGAAGCTGCTCTCACCCGGCTCGAGGGTGCTGGAGGTAGGGGCAGGTCGCGGCGAGATGGGAGCGCTGTTACAAGAGGATTTTGAATATGTAGGGATGGATGTCTCGCCGGAAAATGCACGAGATGGACGGGCCAATGGAAGGGAAGTCTACTGCGCCATTCTGCAGAGCTTTGTCAATACCGGTCCCGCTTTCGATGCACTGATGTTTTTCTACAGTTTTGGTGAAATTGCCGACCCGCACGACGCACTTGCCCGAGCGAAAGACCTCATGAAGCCGGGCGGCATCCTCGTCCTCGAGACGGCCGATGCCGGTCGTTCATTGCGCGCGGCGCCACATGCTGCGCGACTTACAGAACGGTTCGCCCGCCACAGGATTCACTACTCGCATGCGGCGTTGGTGGAACTTCTGGAGCATTCAGGGTTCGAGATCATGAATGCGTCGTCTCCTGCGCACTATCTGACCAGGAGCGAGATGAAAGAGCGAACGGCTCATCTGCCTCGCTGGATTTCAGCGTTACTTGACCGTGCGGCGGAGCTGCTGCCGGAACCGGCGCTCTTTCCATCGGGGTCGATCAGAATTGTCGCCAAACGCCGGGCCGGCTCGCGGTCAAATTTGCGCGCGATCAGAGCAGTCGAGCCAACGCATGCACGCTGATCCTCCTCGCATAGAGCGTCAGTGCACCAAGCTCGCTGTAACGACGACGCTGCTGAACAGCGTCGGGCGATCGTGAGCGGTGTGGAGACCTACCGTGCTGCCACGCGCGCAGATATCCCTGCTCTCTCGACGCTCTTTCTGGAAGTCTTCGGAGTCGAGCGGGATGAACGGGTGTGGGATTGGAAGCTGTTTTCCAATCCTCGCGGGAGTGCGAGTTTCCTCTGCGAAGCTGGCGGCAGGGTGGTCAGTCATTGCGCTGGCACTCCCGTTACCTTTCGAGACGGAACGAAGTCCTATCGGGCCCTGCAGTCCGTCGACTTTATGAGCAGCCCCACATACAGCGGCGGGATGGGCCGAGGCGGCGTGTTCGTGCGCACAGTGAAAGGGTTCTTCGAGATGTTCTGCGGACCTCTTGCCGCTCCGCTTCTCTACGGTTTCCCGGGAGAGCGACATCGAATTCTTGGGGAGAGGTTGCTTGGCTATCGAGCAATCGAGCGTGTGACGGAGTTGTCGCTCGGGGGGCACAAAGAAAAGAGTCTGGAAGGACGAACCGACGCGACGGCGAATCGTGTGAGTCGCAGACTTCCATTACCGACGCTAACTCCAAAGATGCTCGATTCGTTCAAGAGTCCTGATTTTGACTTTGGAGCCGAGCGAGATCGCTCCTACCTTCACTGGCGCTATCTGGAACACCCCCATAAACCCTACTCAATGCTGTCGTATCGTCGCTGGCCCTCCAGCCCGATGAGCGCCATCGTCCGCGAGACTGGAGACGTTCTGTACGTCATGGAACTGGGCGGGACGATCGATCGACGCAACGTTCTGGGGCTGACTGCGAAGATGCACGACCTGGGCGTTCCAGTGAAGATGTGGTGCCCAACCCGCCATCCTGTTGGACAACTCCTTACTGCCGCAGGATGGCTCAGCAGCGAGAAGGACCATTCGATTGAGTGCCGTTTTTTCATCGAACGTCCGGTGCCGATGGAAGGGGAGATGTATTACACACTAGGAGATTACGATGTTCACTGAGCGGATGCCGAAGGCGCCGCGAAATAATTATGGTTCCGCTTTTCAGGACAGGTCAGGTAATCCATGACCGCGGGCGACGACATCGTAAAATCCTATCGGTCCCGATGGCTTCAGGGATACGTCAAGGCCAAGCTTCGCAGTGATCCGGTCTACGAGGCTGTCTATCGCCGGATCGGTCTGAGCACAACGCCATTACTCGACATCGGCTGCGGAATTGGTTTGCTTGCTGCGTATCTGTTACAGCGAGGCTCGAGCAGGCCCATCATCGGTCTCGACTACGATCCGCGCAAGATCGAACAGGCGAGTCGCGCAAGTGCCAATTGGACTCCTCGCCCGACCTTCCTTCGACAGGACGCGAGACAGCCCGTGATATTTCAAGGCGACGTCGTGATGCTTGACGTGCTCCACTACCTGTCGGATGAGGACCAGAGCGCAGTTCTCTCTAACGCGGCGCGATGCGTGGAGCCCGGCGGTTACCTTATCGTGCGCGAATGCCTGCGCGACAAAAGTCTGCGCTATCGCCTTACCTGGCTGGAAGAACGCTTCGCGACGTCGATCCGGTGGTTGAAAGCCGATAGACTCAACTTTCCATCACGGGCCGCGATTGAGGCGCCGTTACTAGACCTTGGATTCTCGTCCGAAGTGATCCCGCTGTCCGGCCGGCTTCCTTTCAACAATCACCTGCTGACGTTCCGTGCTCCCGTATCGAACGAACCAACGGCGGGGATCACGAAGTCGTAGCCGTCTGAGGCGAGTGACTGCAGGACGAGCTCGATGCAGCGATAGGTCATCGATCGGCCATCAACCATGTGACCCTCGTGAAGAAGGATGATTGCGCCGGGCCTGACGTTTTTGAGAATCATCGCTGCGGAGCGCTCGGGACTAGAGGCTACAGCATCGAAACCGCGTGCACTCCACCCGATCAGTGTCATGTTTCTCTTCGACAGCATCGGGTGCACGAACGGGTTCTTGTGACCAATGGGTGCTCTGAACAGAGAGACTTCCCTGCCTGTCGCGCCTGTGATCGATTCCGAACAGCCATCGATCTCATCGGCAATCCGCCCGGGAGGAAGACACCAGAAGGTGGCACTCGGATGCGTTTGTGAGTGGTTGCCTAGTTGATGTCCTCGCTCGATGATCGTTCTCAGCTGCTCCGGCTGCCCAGCACAAAGGGCTCCTTTCACGAAAAAGGTTGCACGCGCCTGGTAACGATCGAGAAGATCGAGCAGCGGCAGACTCTCGTCACTGGGGCCGTCATCGATGGTTAGCCAGACTTCCTTTCGATCCGTCCGGAATCCCGTGATGACAGGCCCGAACCACTGGCAATCAGGTTTGAGCGTGGGATAAAGCAGCAGGACATGAGATACGAATAGAGTCGCGACTGCTGCAAGCGGTGAGGAGCGCCACAACAGGATTGCGATCGAAGGAGCGACGATGGCGCCAACCAGAATCAGTTTACGAATTCGTTTCCTCCCAGGCGTGCTTCAACTTCACGGATTCTCGAACCAAGAAGTAAAACCAGAACCTGCGCCAGCCCGTTGCAAACGATGACCGACAACCAGAGAACTCCCGCATAGTGAATCCAACCGTCCTGAACGTACGCCCAAACCGACGCTAACATGACCAGAATATCGATCGTGACAGTCTGGATCGAGCCCATTTGCCGCAGCTCGATCAGCCCGGCCCGCCTGACCATCTCCAGCGGAACCCCCATCAGCAGGAAAACCGTATTCAGTGCAACCCAGGCAGCTGCCAGTCCTGATGCGAACGCGGTCGGAAAACCGATTGAGGGGATCAGTTGCTGAAAAAAAAAGCTGATGTAGGCCGTCACAATTGTGAGCAACGCGAATCCGCGCGCGTAGCATTCTGTAGCGCTTTGCTCCTCATCAAGTACAAAAACGAAATTCTCCTCTCGCGGTTGGGGACTGCCCTGCATGACAGCGCTCAGGAAGGCTGTCAGCTTGAAGAGCGCGAGCTTGTGTCTGGCGGGTGACCGCTCCGCGGGGTGTCGCCATCTCATCGGGCGCTCTCTTCTTCAACGGGCGTGAACATGAACCATTGAAACCAGTACTTCCTGACGACTGTCTCCAGTTGAACGGCCCACGCATCGACGGCACGTTGTAAGTCGACTGCCCGGTCCCGTCCGGTTCGATGGACTGAGCCGGGCGGAAGGGTGATGATTCTGTAAGACCTGCGTCCCATCCTGACGACGAAGAGAGGATAAATCAGGGCCCGACTCGCCATCGCGAGCGCAAATGGGCCTGCCGGCAGTCGAACCTTTTTTCCGAACAGGGAGCTGCTCATTGCGCTGGCTGTCGGCGAGACCAGGTCACCCTGAATCGCAACAAAACCACCTGAGCGAAGAGTCTCAATCAGCTCGATTGCCAGCGAGTCGCTGCTCGCGTTGTACCCGACTTTTATATCCGAGGAGAGCGTACGCTCCCTTTCCGTGTCGATGAACTCGCCCGTATCTTCCTCGGCTTCGGGCGCCCTGACAACAGTAAGCGGCCGCTTGAGTTTCTCGGAAAAAAGGAACGACCCAAGGTCGTAATTTCCCATGTGTGCCGTCAGGATGATCGCCCCCTCCTTCGACCTGATGAGGCGTTGGAAGTGATCGAAGCCGACGAACTCCCAATCGGGGATCGTTCGACGTTCCTGAAACCGGGAGGAATCGGACAGGCTCCACGCATGACTGGCGAAGACCCTGTAAGCGCGGAAAAACGTTGCGATCTCGGAGGAGCCGGGGAAGATAAGACGCAGATTCTTCGAGACCCCTTTGCGTCCCTCCCTCCAGAGCATGAAAATCGCAGCCCATGTCGCAATGACGAAGGGCTCGAGATGAGAAGGAACATTATGAACACCCCAGCTCAAGAGCTTGCGCCAGCCCACGCCATGGACGCCGAATCGTCGCTTGAAATCGCTGAAGATCACGGGCGGATTACTTCAGCGAGCGTTCGCTCAATCGAAGGAACCTGAGGCTTGAGAAACTTGAACAGTGACGATGCGAGCAACGCGTCATCGCCATGGTAGGTAGGTATGTAGAAGAGAGGAAATCGCTGGAAGATCTCCTGGTCCGAACGCACGCGACGCGACTGGATTCTCCGGCGCTTCTCCATAATTTTTTCGCTGTTGGCAAAGAACCACTCGATTGCTCGGAACTGCATGACGGTGAGCTCGTCGGAGATCTGAGGATGCTGGCTATCTCGCGTCAGACCGCGCTTGACCCGGTGCATGAACGATTCGGGTTGCGGGTCCTTCGCCGGCAGCGAACCGAGAGGCGATCGCTGCAGTCCAGACGTGTAGGGATTCCGATCGATCACATATCGGTGCATTCTGTGAAGGAGGGTCAGAAAGAGCCCGCCTGACATTGACCCCAGAAGCGCATCCTCGTAGTTCTTCAGCGCCGTCTGCAGCGCGTTCTTTTCGAAAAGTACGCCGCGCTCGAAGTTTCCGAGACGGTTGCTGGTGGCGGATGAGCGATGACGTACGAGCGCCTCAGGGAGATACTCGATCTGCCAGCCCGAAAGCCATGCTCTCCAGCCGAAATCCACGTCTTCGAGGTAGGCGAAGTAATCGTCGTCGAATCCTTCCAGAGCTATGAACTCGCGACGCCTGACCATCATGTTCCCGCCACATGCGAAGAAAATCCCGTCACCGCTCCGTGGCTCTTCGACTTCCGATAACTTGCGCCGAAAACCATTCTGGAACGCATGACCATCGAACGTCATCGAACCTCCGACGAAGTCGACCAGGCTTCCGGTCATGTCGATGATCTTTCCACCGAAAGCGATAACGTCTTTGGCGGCTCCAGCAGCGGCTGCCTGATAGCGCGCCAGCCACTCCGGTTCTGGCACAGCATCATTGTTGAGAAGAATGACCCAGTCCGCAGACGATGCGGCGATTCCTGCCACCACCCCGCCTGTGAATCCGCGGTTCTCTGGAAGTTGGATGATCCGGAGATGAGGTCGATTACCGATCTCAGCCACCGTTCCATCGGTGGAGCCATTGTCCACTACGATGACGGATGCGGCAGCGCCGCCTTCGAAACGAAGTTGAGGCTCCAGTGCATCGAGCGCACGAATCGTGTCTTCCTTGCCATTCCAGGTGACGATGATGATCTGGAGCGTCGGTTGCCTAGTCACCGGTGATCACTCCCATGGCTCAGGCGCAACGCTGCGCATTTCCTTTCCACTCTGCGCATTGTCACGACGACATCCTTCGGGTCATGCGGGCGAGCCGCTTGCGAATCTGTGAGCGAAGCGAGGGCCTCACCAGGCTTTGCTCATACAGCGCCGTCTTCTGAACCTGGCGTGCTTTTCGCGGATGCCGGCAGAACCTCAACAGCGGCTCGAGAAGGACTGGCCATTGATGAGTTCCGGCCCATCTGCGGGCATTGTCGGAGAGTTGCTGCTGGAGTCCGGGGAGGGTGAATACCTCCTCAATGATCTGTGCGAGTCCTTCCGGACTGTTGTTCGAGGCAGTCCGGCCGGCATCGTGTTGTTTGAGGATCGGGTCGGTTCCGGGAGCTGGACTCGAGATTACAGGAAGCCCGGCCCAGAGAAAGTCGAAAATTCGCGTCCGCATCGCGAGATCTGTCTCGAGCGATGGAGGAAACGTGATCAATGCTGCCCCGAATCTGTCGAAGAACGCTTTTCGATCCTCGTAAGGAGTCCAGGGCTCGAAGTTAACGAAGCCGTCGTAGCCCTTCGCTGCGACGTACGCAACTGCTTCCGCTGTCTTGCCCTGCGGTGTCGTGCCGGGGTTTGGATGATGTGTAAATGTGAGTGTCAAATCGTCGAGGGTGCGACGCGCCAGAGCTATTGCGTCAATCGCCAGACGTGGCTCGTACCAGTCGTAGATGCCCCCAAAAATGAGACGGTGGGAGAATTTCACAGTGGGATCGGCACTAACAAGAGGCTGCACTCCGAAGGGAACGATCGAGATCAGATTGTCAAGTGTCGCATCCTCGGAAAATAGCTGCGGTGTCAACTTCCCGCAGGCGAGTAACATCCCGAGATAGAAATGTCGCTGAGCGTCCGAAGCGCAGAGGAAGAAGTCGCCCCTCTCGATCGAAAGCAACAGTGTCCTCCGGTCGTGATCGAAGACCCCCGGGCCGTGAGTCTTGAAGTAGTGAAGGTTCTCGATTACATAAGGATCGTAGAGGTCGACTGCAGTCGGAATGTCGGCCGCATGCGCAAAGTAATCGTTGCCGATGTGTCCCTGAATGAGCGCGACATCGCTTCGCTGGCTCGAGTTACGGAGGGACATGGGGTCCACGCCTGCGGTCTCGCAGCCGTCGACTGCTCCGGAGTCGGGACTCAACACGATGAGCTGGTGCCCTTCGTCCCGGAGAGCGCGAGCGATTTCCACGAAGCGGATGCCCACCCCGGCAGGGTGTCGATGCCCCAATGGCTCAGGGCAAACGAGAAGTACGCGACTCATTTGACGAGGCCTCGGGCGCGCTCGGCGATCTCGTGCAACTTCCAGGTCTTGGACTGATAGATCATCTCGAGGATTCGGTTCAGCCGCAGGATCTCCACGCGCAGGCTCGAGCTATCTGCATGACGCGCCGCGAGTGTCTCAGTCAGCGATCCCAGTTGCGAATACAGGGACCCGGACTCTGCTCTGGCCAAATCGAGCTCCCGAGTGAGCGCCGCGACTGCGGCGTGCAGCTCGGCCAGCGTGCGATCGAGCGTGGAGAGCTGCTGCTGACGTTCGCCAACCTGGCCGATCAGCAGAACTTTGTCCGCTTCGAGCCGCGCGACATCGAGCTCGAGGTGATGCCGGCTGCCATTCGTCTCGCTCCACGCTCGTGACAGTTGCTGTAAGGAACGCTTCATCCCCTCAAAGGCGCGTAAGGTTTCCTCAGCACCGCTTGCCACCCCGTGTTTACTCCAGACCCGGAGCTTCGCCTGCCGGAATGTCTCACTCCCTTCGGGCGAGCTCAACATCGTGGCATCACTCCCACGAAAATGCCTGACCTCGCACGTCACTTTCGGCACGCGCAGAAAAGCGCCCTTCTCCGCGAGCCGCAGGAGGAAGTCCCAGTCTTCAAAAAGATCGAACGAAGGATCGAAGCCGCCAAGTGATTGATAGTCGTTTCTGCGCAGGAGCAGAGTGGTCAGAGGAATGTAGTTGTCGAATCGGAGCATGTCCCGATCGTAGTCCTGGCCGTACGAGCGCATAGAGCTGACGCGGGCGTACTGTCCCGATTCATCGATGGAGTGATAGGTGGAGACAGCATCGGTGTAATAAGCGACGAAACTCTCGACGCGGCTCGCCGCTGCCAGAGTCGATAAATGCTCCGGGTAGAAGAGATCATCGTCGTCGAGGAATGCCAGAAACGGAGTGGTTGCGGACGCGACGCCGCTGTTCATTGCCTCAGAGCGTCCCTTCGATTGCTCATGCTCGATCAGGCTGGCTCGGGGGTGATGACGTGCGATCTCCTGCACCGAGGAGCCGCCGTCATTCACGATTACTAATTGTGATGGATGCTCGCCCGCAGCGATCGATTCGAGAGCCTCTTTCAGCCAGTGCGGCCGATTCTTCGTTCGGACGATTACAGTGATTGGGACCGTCTCCGAAACGACGCTTACGGTGGCACTTCCGCTCACGGACTCTCGCAGCCTCGACCAGGGCGTGACCCGAAGCTCCGATGCTGAAATCTCCCAGTACGCTTCCGCATACCTCACGTCCGGCTCGAGCGAGAGTGCGCGGTACTCGTTGAGTCCCCTCGCGAATCGCTCGTAGTCGCGAAGACGTGTCTGACTCTGATGCGTCGCAACGGCCCTGAACTTTTCCTCGGCGACCGCTGTGATGTCCACCAGGAGGTTGGGGCGGATGGGCTGGCTCACTTCGTAAAAAAGGATCCGGCAGACCGGCATGCTTGCGCGAAGGGACGGCTCCGACTGGATCAACTCACAGACGACTCTCGAGACCGCCTCGTGATCGGGGTGAATTTCTACCGGACTCGGCACAAGGAGAAGGTCGGGTCGGACTTCATTGAGGATTCGTGCAATGGCGTCACGGAGCGATGGATCAGAATGCGAAAGCGACCGGTCGGGCAGCTGGAGAAATCGTGGAGCATCCGCTCCGACGACCGCAAGCCCCGCGACGCATTCCTGCTCTCTCGATTCCCGGTAAGCAGCGCTCGACTGTTCCGGGTCGGCTGCGGCCCCGTCGGTGACCACTATCGTCTGAACCGACCGTTTTTCCCTTCTGAGCAACGCGATCAATCCGCCGCAGCCGATGACCTCGTCATCGGGATGAGGTGCGATGATCAGCACCTTCTCACCGCGCGGGCTCTTACTGATGTACGGAATTCTGCCCCTCTCGACGTCAGCCATTACCGTCATTATCGCTGTAGATAGCGATTATGAGGAGTCGGAGGTACGGAGGATCTGATGAGACTCTTTGTCACCTGCTGTAACGAAAATCGTCATGATGCTTCTAGCCCGCATTTCTCACAGTCCTTCGCCGTGAGCCGACGGACAGCGGCCTGTCTGCTTCGTTGCATGCCAATTTCGCTCCTCGACATAGTGTCGACTATGCCTTCGTCGCAAAATCGCCATGCGCCTCGCATCCAAGCCACTCTCCGCCGTCTCACGACAA
>DATLXH010000142.1:0-18520 GCA_035576005.1 Thermoanaerobaculia bacterium
TGTCTGAGGCCCATGATCTGCTCATCCGCTCTCTACACGAGAAACATCAACCGGAGAGCCGTATGCGGGAGATCCGCACGTACGGTTCGGAGGGAGGGGGGGCCTACCAGCCCTCCCTACCCCTATAGGGGCCGCGAGAGATACGAAGACGCACTTTTTCTACGGAGAGTGGCGAGACTTTCAATGATTCCTCGCAGCCGGCTTCAGCCGGGTGAATCGAGTCCGAGAAATCCAGCCCGCGTAGCGGGCTTCTGAATCCTGCGCCGTCTTTCACCCGGCTGAAGCCGGGTGCTACGGATCTTCCGCCGCCTTCGGCGACTTGTGCGCAAACGGCGACTTTGTGCTCGTGCCGCGATCTGCCTGGGGGACTTTTCACACCCCTCTCCCCGCCGGGAGAGGGAACGCCGCTTCGCGGCTGAGTCAACCCCGCTAAGCAGACAAAAGGGCGGCCGAGGGCCGCCCTTGAACGAGACGCAGCGCAGCGCGACGCTACTTGGCGCTCGCGACTTTCTCTTTCTTTGTGCTCTCTCCGCCTTCGATGACCGTGAGCTCGACTCCGCCCATTCCCATAGCCTTCCGTACCTTTCCTTCGATCTCACGATCGAGGTCGGGATTCTCGCGAATGAACGCCTTGGAGTTCTCGCGGCCCTGTCCGAGCCGCATGTCGCCGTAGGAAAACCATGATCCCGATTTCTCGACAATCTTGTGCTCGAGCCCGAGGTCTACGAGCTCGCCATGCTTCGAGATCCCTTCGCCGTACATCACGTCGAACTCTGCCTGGCGGAACGGTGCTGCGCATTTGTTTTTGACGACTTTGACCTTCACGCGCGATCCGACGACCTCGTCCCCTTCCTTGATCTGGTTCGTCCGGCGGATGTCGAGCCGCACCGATGCATAGAATTTCAGTGCGCGGCCGCCCGTGGTCGTCTCAGGACTGCCGAACATCACTCCGATCTTCTCGCGGATCTGGTTGATGAAAATCAGCGACGTCTTGGACTTGGACACGATGCCGGTGAGTTTCCGGAGGGCCTGTGACATGAGACGCGCCTGGAGTCCGACATGGCTGTCTCCCATCTCTCCTTCGAGCTCAGCTCTCGGAACCAGCGCAGCAACCGAGTCGATGACGATCAGGTCGATCGCTCCGGACCGCACCAGCATCTCGGCAATCTCGAGCGCCTGCTCTCCGCTGTCTGGCTGGGAAACGAGAAGATTGTCGACGTCGACGCCGAGCTTTTTCGCGTACTCGGCATCGAGAGCATGCTCAGCATCGATGAATGCTGCCAGGCCTCCGACCTTCTGGGCCTCGGCGATCACGTGAAGAGAAAGTGTGGTCTTTCCGGACGACTCCGGTCCGAAGATCTCGACGATTCTTCCTCTCGGAATGCCGCCGACGCCCAGAGCCGCGTCGACACCGATCGAGCCGGTCGAGATTGTGCTGACTGCCAGGACTTCGCGCTGTCCGAGCCGCATGATCGAGCCTTTGCCGAACTGGCGCTCAATCTGGGTCAGGGCAGTTTCTGCTGCTTTCATTTTTTCATTGGGAACGCTTATAGCCATGAGATGGGTGCTCCTTCGTAGTCTGTAAGGTGTATGTCGGAGCGCTGTGCCTGACAGCGCTGGTTTCGTTCAGGAGGGAGGCTGCTTTCGGGCTTGTCTTTGTGTGGATCGAAACTCATCGACAGGTGTGGGTAGCTTGAGTCTAGAGGCGGAAAAAACCGACGTCAAGAAAGAGTTGATCGTGGTCGTCTCCCGAGTGATGTCACTGGAGACATCAAACTGCAAGTGACTCTTGTGGAACGGCTTAAGAGCGTATGACCATGTGACCATCCATGTGATGAGGTCGCGGCGAAGAACCCTCCTCCACAGGCGGTAGCAACTCGGGGGGCGGTTGACGGAGTGGCGTCTGTCTCACGCACCGCTAGGTCGTGTGAGGAAATGACGATCCGCCTCCTCACGCAATGAATTTCCCAGCCATTCCTCACGACTTCGTCGCTGGAAACAGCAATCCTTCTATCGTTACAGGAGGACGCAATGAATCGCCGGGATTTCCTGAAAGCCAGTGGTGCGATTGCCATGCTCCCATCTGCCTGCGCGACCGGGCCTCCGCTCCTACACAGGACGACTCTCGTCAACGACATTCACTCGCAGCTCAACAGCACCGAGGTTCGGACGGTGCTCACGCCAAAGGATGCAGCCGACTTGCTCGGGATCGTGAAGGATGCAAGTCGCACCGGAAAATCTATTTCCATCGCAGGAGGCCGTCATGCGATGGGGGGGCAGCAATTCGGAACTGGCACGACGCTTCTCGACATGCGGAGCATGAACCGTGTTCTCGGTTTCGATCGCACACGCGGCACCATCGAGCTCGAGGCTGGCATTCAATGGCCGGAACTGGCCAGCCACCTTCTCGACACGCAGAAAGACGGCTCTTCAAACTGGGGCTTTGCTCAGAAACAGACAGGCGCCGACCGTCTAACCCTCGGCGGAGCGGTAGCCGCAAATGTTCATGGTCGCGGCCTGCGGATGAAGCCATTCATCCAGGACGTCGAGGCCCTCGAGATCGTGACCAGCGACGGCCGGCTGATTCGTTGCAGCCGCTCGGAAAACGCCGAGCTGTTCGCGCTCGCGGTTGGAGGCTACGGCCTCTTTGGAATCGTGTCGAAGATCTCGCTGAGACTGACGCCACGCCGGAAAGTCCGGCGCGACGTAGTGATCCAAGACATCGCAACCGTCTCGAAAGCCTTCGAGGAGCGGATCGCTGACGGCTATCTCTACGGCGACTTTCAGTTCGCGATTGATGACGCTTCGGACGACTTCATGCGAAAGGGAGTTTTCGCGTGCTACAAGCCAGTCGACGAGTCGACGCCGATTGCCGCGCAGCGTGAGTTGAAGAAAGAGGACTGGATCGGTCTGCTCAGTCTCGCTCATTCAGACAAGTCCGGAGCGTTCGACCGCTACGCGTCGTATTACCTCGCGACGTCGGGTCAGGTCTATTGGTCTGACACGCAGCAGATGGGCTATTACCCTGACGATTACCACCGCTCGATCGACCAGTCGGCCCGTGCGACGGATCGCGCGACCGAAGTGATTACGGAGATTTACGTCCCGCGGGATCGGCTGGCGGATTTCATGCTCGAGGCGCGGGATGATTTCCGTCGGAGCGGGGTACCAATCATTTACGGCACCGTCCGACTGATCGAGAAGGATGACGAGTCGTTCCTGGCGTGGGCCAAGCAGCCGTACGCGTGCGTCATCTTCAACCTCCACACCGTGCACACGCCCGATGGGATCGCGCGCTCGGCCGGCGCTTTCCGAAGGTTGATCGACATGGCGATCGCGCGATCGGGCAGCTATTACCTGACGTACCACCGGTTTGCGCGCCGTGAGCAGGTCGAGACCTGTTATCCGCAATTCGCGCAGTTCCTCCAGAAGAAGAAGGAGCACGATCCGCGACTGCTCTTTCAGAGTGACTGGTATCGGAATTACGCAGCGATGTTTGGAGGCTGATATGAGAGATATGCCAAGCGCTACAGCATTGATGATTGCTGAGTCGTTCGTTTTTCTGGCGAGGCAGCCTCGCTTCGGCGCTCTCTTTCCGGAGAGATCGATCGATTGGTTCAGCCGGTTTGCTCACGAGGCTCATGGCGAGCGAGGCTGCAGCCGGGAGTTCTACGCGGCGTTCTGGGCCCGCGTGGCTGCCGTTCGAGAAGCGTTGTCTGTTCCGGGGATCCGGCTTCACTATGTGGTGCGTAAACGGTACATCGAAGAGAAAATCCGCGCCGCCCTGTCGGAAGGCTTCGAGCAGATCGTCGTTGTGGGTGCTGGTTTCGACACGCTCGCCCTGCGGCTGGCGGAAGAGTTTCCGGAAGCGGACTTTTTCGAGCTCGATCATCCGGCGACGCAGGAGGTCAAGCGTCGAGGGCTGGATGCGGAGGCTCCTGCGAATCTCACACTCGTCCCTGTCGACCTGCGGAAGCAGATGGTGCTGGATGCCCTTCGCGAAGTTTCATCATTCGATCCAGACCGCAGAACGACCTTCATCATGGAAGGACTTCTGATGTACCTGTCGGCCGCCGAGGTCGACCAGCTTCTTCGGTCGATCTCGGCATCAGGGGGAGAGCGTCGCGTCATCTTCTCGTTCATGGAACGTCAGCCCCGCGGCAAAATCGGTTTCAGGCGTTCGACGTTTCTGACGAACCTCTGGCTTGCATGGAAAGGGGAGCCGTTCCGCTGGGGATTGAAAGAACAGGAGCTCGCTCCGTTCCTCGACACGAGAGGGCTAACTCTCAGCGCACGCTCGACGTCACAGTTGCTTCGCGATCGCTATCTCCATGGCGCGTTGAGTAACGAGCGTCTGGCGGAGGGGGAGCACATCGTCGTCGCGGACAAGAGTTAACCGGGTTTCTCACAGAATGCGAGCGCAGGGACGCACGGCGTGCGTCCGGTACCCTGTCCCTGACCGAGAAGATGTCGTCGGCTGTCGCTTTGGACGAGGGTTCATGCCGGGATGCAGAATTCCTGATGCGAATGTCTGGGTGCCGGACGCAGGCCCTGCGTCCCTACACCCGCCCCGGTTGCTCTCGACGTAGTGTCGACTATGCCTTCGTCGCAAAACCGTTGTGCGCCTCGCGTCCAGACCACTCTCCACCGCCTCACGACGACGGTCTGTGAGAAATGCGGGTGAGCCCGGCAGCGCGGAAGCGATAGCATGCAGGGGATGCAGATGCACGAACCGATGACAACGCTCACGGATTACGTATTGGCGATCGTCTGCATCGTTCTGGCGTCTCAGCTCTTCAGACTCTGGCGCGTCGAGCGACAACGGGCTGTTCTCTTGTGGGGTCTGGCCCTGATTGCCACGGCGCTCGCCGCGCTGCTTGGAGGGACGTTTCACGGCTTCGGAGAGGCGGTGGGCGAGCGCGGTGCGGGACTGCTCTGGCTTGGGACGACGTGGAGCATTGGACTGGCGAGCTTCGCGCTCACGGTGGGCTCGCTCTTCGGAGCCGTGCGACCGCCGATGCGGCGCTGGCTCATCGCAGTGGCTGCCGGCAAGCTCGTTTTTTATCTCATCTGGATGATCTCTCACGACGCCTTCATCTATCCGATCATCGACTACGGCTCGTCGATGATTGCAGTACTGCTCCTTTGCGGCATCCGGTGGAGCGATCGCGCGTTCCGCTGGCTCGCCGCGGGCATCGTCACCGCGTTCGGCGCATCAGCGATTCAACAGGCCCGAATTGGTTTCGGCGCCGCCTTCGATCACAACGCCGTCTACCACGTCATCCAGATGGGGGCAGTCTGGCTCCTGTACCGGGGTGCGCGAATACTGCGCGACCGGAGCGAACATCAATGAGCCGCGGAGCGGCGTCTCCCTCTCCCCGGCGGGGAGAGGGAAGCGAGCGAAGCGAAGCAGGGAGAGGGGCGTGACAGTCTCGAGACTCCGTGGTAGTCAGGCGCAGTCTTCGTATCTCTCGCGGCCCCCCTCCCGGTCGCTGGCGCGACCACCCTCTCCCCGCCGGGGAGAGGAAAAACGCCCGCTTACGCGGCTGGCAGCTGTGCAATCAGGCAGTTGCCTGTATTGATATTACAGATTTACCGTCTCGCGTTGACCTCGCGGCACCTGGACTTACAATCGACTTCGCATGGGGTGGACAGACAGCGACGCGTCAAAAGCCTCGGCTCCGAAGACTCCCTCGTTTCTCATCACAGCCTTTCTCCTGCTCGCCACAATCCTCGTTCACGGAAACGCGATCAACGGCTGGTGGCTCTACGACGACCCCCAGCTTGTGATCCATGCAATGGAGAACAGCGCCGGATCCATCCTCTTCTCTCCGGATGCTTACCGCTTCCTGGCTTCGCATACGTTCACGCCGCTCCTCTCACTGTCGTTCAAACTGGATTTCGCGCTTGCCGAGCTCGATCCGCGAGGCTTTTATCTCCATCAGTTCCTCGCCCTCGCGCTCTGCGTAGTCCTTCTCTTTCTACTTTTGCGTCGCTACACGCGCCAGTCGATTGCGATCGTTACGACCCTTGCGTTCATCCTTGCCCCTCCGACCGCCATCATCGCTCGCACTCTGATGATGAGGCACTACCTCGAGGGGCTTCTTCTCGCGTCAGGTGCGCTGTTGCTCTGGGAGTGCGGCGGTCGTGGGCCGGGGAAAACAGACAGCGCGCCTATGGGCGTGGCGCGCAGTCCCGAGACGTTCTTCCATTGGAGCGACATAGCCGCGGCTCTCCTTTATCTGGGAGCGATGCTCGCGAAAGAAATTTACGCACCGCTTCCTCTTCTCATGATGGTCGAAGCGATCTGGCGCGGGGTGCGATTCCGCGAAATGGCGCGGCGTCTCATCCCAACCGTGGCAGCTGGAGCGATCTTCATTGTCTGGAGAGCCACGATGCTCGGCTCGCCCGGCGGCTACGGCGAGCTCCCATCAATTGCTTCGATCGCGAGACTTCCCTTCACAATCTTGAAAGAGTCTTTCAACGGCTCTCCCGCGGCCGTCATGATCGCCGGCGCCTTGCTCTTGCTCACGCTCGTAACCGGAGGTCTGATTGTTTCCCGTCGACGCTGGGCAGTTCCTGTCGGCGCATTCGCGCTCTTTGCACTTCTTCCGATCGTTCCTCTCGCCGCGCGATTCGAGCTTCGATACGCATTCGTCGCGTTTCTTTCTCTGCTTGTCGCCACGGCCATCGCATCGCGCCGGTCCATCTTCTCCCCCCGAATGACGATGGCGTTGCACATCGCTCTCTGCATAGTTCTGGCGGTCGCCAGCTTCTATCAACTCCGGCAATTCGGCTCCGTAACGGCGGCGATGGAAGCAGAAGGACGTTATGTATGGAGCGCGAAGTCGGATGCGCCAGCTCTGCTCGCCAGCTCGCCGGGCTGGTACCTTGCCGGACTGGGCACACTCCGCCAGACTCGCGGGGCTGGCCTCGCGCCGCGCTTCGTTCTGAGTCGTGAGCCGATGATGAGTGGGGAGGTGGCGACGAGCAACATCGTTCAGAGCCACTGGGCCTCCGCCGCGATCACCCCGCTCACTGCCGACGACAAAGAGCAGATTCGACTCGAGGCCGGACGATTCGACGCGACGATCCCGCTGAGCTTCACCTTCCGTCGTCATCAGCACGCCCTCGTCTGGAATCTCGAGCCAGCGCAAGGAGGCAGCTGGCTGTTTCTAACCCATCCTTACTACGGTCGCTACCCGATTCCATCAACGGGCAGAAACAGGATCCCCGACGCTAAAGAGCGTCAGTACTTCCGGGTGCGCAGAGATGTCGGTGATGGAAGATGGAACCTCTCACCTGTACTCGAGCTGCCGACTGAAGGGCGAGCGGTGAGCTGGTCCGGGACGCAGGCTCCATGATGCGCTCGGATCGTCCCCTCCGCTGGTTCGTGTTGTCACTCTGGCTCGCGTTCATCCTGCGAGGCACGTTGCACTCACTCGTGGCGCCGATGTGGGACGGCTTCGACGAGCCTTTCCACCTGGCCTACGTGACCTTCGTCGCTAACCATGGACGTCCACCAGGATTTTCCGAGCCAAGCTTTCCAGGGCTGATTCTCGAGGCCAATCGAACTCTTCCGAGTTTTCTCGGCTATGGGGCACCGTCATTCCGGGAGTGGTCGCAGATGACCCATGGCGAGCGCGCAGCGAAGCGATCGGAACACGATCGCATGACCGGAGGCACTCTTTCAGGAAAGGGTGTCATCTACACCGGACCTAACTACGAACGGCAGCAGGGACCTCTCTACTATTATCTCGCCGCGCCGGTTGCCATTGCATGCAGCAGCTGCAACCTGGCACATCTTCTCGTCGCGTTGCGGCTCTTCTCTGTCATCCTCGCCTCTCTCGTAGTTCCGCTGTCGGCGTTGCTTGCTTTTCGAACCGTTGGGAGATCTGGCCTGCTGGTGGCTCTCCCGATCGTCACCTTCGCTCCCAATACCCTTTTTTTCGTCGACCGAGTCACGAACGACGCGCTCGCCTGGCCGTTGATGGCGGTCATCTGCATTCTCCTCGTGGAGGTGACGAGGCCGCTCGTGAGATTTCGTCACATCGCCGGGCTCGGAATTGCCATTACAGCAGGGATCTGGACGAAGCTGACTCTTCTGCCCGCACTCCCGGCAGCGGTTGTTGCGATGTGGCTCTCGGGGCGGACTCGGCCGAGCGACAAGTCGGAAGAACGCGTGCCGGGCAGAGGCAGGCACTCTCCGCTCTCTCTCTGGAGCGTGGCCGTAGCGTTTCCGCTTTTCATGACCGCTCTGCTCGTCGTCTGGAACAGAGTTTCCTCCGGGACATTCACCGGGCTTGCTCAGTCAACCGCCGCGACTTCCAGCTCTCCCTCGCAATGGCTGAGCGCCGCGGGCCATGCCTTCTCGCTGAGTTACCTGCAGCGACTTTCCATCAACCATCTCTGGTCCGGCGGCTGGGCTTTCATCCAGCCGGCCGCTCGATGGTACGTCGGAGCAGTTCTGATCTTCGCGACGATCCTCACGACGGCGCGACTGGCGCGGCGGAAGCAGCTGGTCGATCGACCTTCCCACACGGAAGCGCGTCCGTCCTCACTCCCCCTCGTCACGTTCGGATTGTTTTTCCTCGCCGCGATGCTCTTCCATGTCGTGAGCGGGACCGTCGCCGCGCGTCAGGTCAGCGGATTCCCCGCCATCGGAGCGGAAGGGTGGTACCTCGATCTGTTGCGACCGCTCGAGGCGCTGCTGATTGCAGTTCTGGTGATGCGTCATGGAACGGCGCCGCGATGGCTCTCGCCTCTTCTGGTTGTCTTTATAGTACTAACGGACCTCGGCGCCACCGCTTCATTGCTCCTGCCTCAATGGTCCGGGTCGGCCTCGTCAGCAGGACTCATTGTCTCTCTTCGAACCGCGCTCGAAGCCACACCCATTGACGTAAACGGATTGATCCTCGTCGCGATAGCCGGGTTGTTCGCCCTGGCGGTGTCGGCGGGGATCGTGAGCAGTTTGAGAGTTGGCTCGTCCCCAATTCGCCAGCCGGACGACATGCCGCTCGATCTTCACCCATCATCCACGAGTGGAAGGAGACCCGATGCGCGCTGATGTCGAATGTCCGTACTGTGGCGAAAGAAACGAGATTTTCGTCGATCCGAGTGGCGGGCGGGTTCAGTCTTACGTGGAAGACTGCCACGTCTGTTGCCGCCCATGGCAGGTTCGGGTAACCGTGAGCGCAGATGACGTTGACGTCGAGCTACGCACCGAGAGCGACGAGATGTGAGCGTCAGCCAGCGAAGGGTCTGTACGGCCTTGTTAAGTCGCGCTACTCGAGGATCGATTGCGGGTCGATGCCGACACTCGTGCACCACTCCCGATAAGCAAAGGGCGAGATCTCCGAAGGCTTAATCTCGCTTCGGCCGCCCCAGAACACATTCGTATAGCCCACGGCGATTCCGACGCTCTCGAGGTGCGCATCGATTGCAGCCTTGTGCGCAAGCACGACATCCTTCTCCGTCCCGTGAGCGACCGCCATGATGTTGACGTTGCGGAACTCCGCGCCTCCTTCTCGCCAGTAGCAGTGAGTCAGGATGTGATGCCGGCCGGCCTGCTGCCCCGCTTCGATCTCGCGACCGGGAGGAACCGCCCAGTGAAAGAGGGCGTTGAATCTGGTGACACGCTCGCCCCCTCCCGTAGCTTTCACATGCTCCAGGAATGTGGAGAATCGTCCGATCACTTTCCGGCGATCGAGACCGCGAGCCACCTCGAGAAACGTCTCCAGCGGGACGCCGACCTCACGCGCTCTTGCATCCCAGACCGGTTCCCGGATCTCCGACGGTTCGAGCTCTCGCTTGAGTCCCATGAGCACGCGCCATTCGAGCTCGTTCAACTCGACGATCTCTGTATCGCGGACCTCAGCCAGCGCATCCGATTTACTGCCGACCTCCATTCCCTTGCGGCGGACATGACCAACGCCGAGGGCGAAGATCCGGTTGGCAGGCATGACACGAAAATGTTCGGCGCCGGTTAGTCCGGCGAGGACCGCGCAATGCTTCTCAATCGAGTAGCCCTGAGGGACCTTCACCGTGGTCCAGAGGCGATAGTTTGACCCGGGGGTCGCGGCGTCAGTCGATCGGATGACCACATGACCGGAGAATGGATCTCTTTGAAACATGAAATCGAATGCGGCATCGAGCTTGTCAGCGGGAACCTGCCACGCGACCAGGGCACCGCGCGCCAGGTTCGTCGCCATCATCGTCTGCCGGACCCTACGGATCGTTCCAGCTCGCAGCATGGCCTCGATTCGCTCCAGCACCACCGGGAGCGGAACGCCGGACTGCTCAGCAATGGCCTCGAATGGATGCTCGAGGAAGCCGGAGATCTTATCCTCCGACACCGCCAGAATCTGCGCGTTGACCGGATCACTATGTTGCGTCGGAACTGCCAGAGTCGAGGACATGCAGGGAATCGTATCAAAGTGTGCGCACAGGCTGAGCGGGTGGAGATGTCATTCCGTTCACCGTGCCGCGACTAAAAGAAAGAAACGATGACTGACGTGGTTGAGCCGCGAAGCGGCGTATCCCTCTCCCCGGCGGGGAGAGGGAAGCGAGCGGAGCGAAGAGAGGGAGAGGGGCGTGAAAGTCTCGTCAGTCCGTCGGAAAGGGCGAGGTCTTCGTATCTCTCGCGGCCCCTCTCCCGGTCGCTTACGCGACCACCCTCTCCCCGCCGGGGAGAGGGATTCGCGCCCCTTCGGGGCGCCAGTCCAAACCGCGTGTCATCACCTCCTCATCAACGAGCCACGCTGTTAACCCGCTCGGGATGACAGCGCCTCCCCCCTATCGAGCTCGGGATGAAGAGCTGGCAGGCTCGCGCCCACATCATTTGACACCCCATGCCGCTCTCTCATACAGTGACCATCGCTGGATTGAGTTGGGGCCGCTTGCAACCAGGGTAAAAAAAGTCTAAAGGATGCCGCCGGACGATTCGTTACTCGATGTCGATTTCGGGCCCCACTGCTGCTTCCAGCGTGGGGCTTTTTGTTTTTCTGACACATCGTCATCGTCACAGGCGAACTGCGAGGATTCATGGCTGCAACCGGAAGTAGGGAAACTCTCGATGAGCTCGTAAAACGTCGCATCGCCATCATCGACGGCGCGATGGGGACGATGGTCCAGCGCTACAAACTCTCCGAATCGGACTATCGCGGCGAGCGCTTCACAGGTCATCCGGTCGATCTGAAAGGGAACCACGATCTCCTCTCGATCACGCGCCCCGACGTCATCGAAGCCATCCACACAGCATTCCTCGACGCGGGCGCCGACATCATCGAGACCAACACCTTCAACGCAAATCGCGTCTCGATGGCCGACTACCAGTTCGAGCCGTACGTTCACGAGCTCAATGTCGCAGCAGCCACCGTCGCCCGGGCCGCTGTGGACAAGGCAATCGCGAAAGATCCGGCGCGAGCCCGCTTCGTTGCCGGCTCCATCGGCCCGACCAACCGCACCGCGTCCCTTTCTCCCGATGTGAACAATCCCGGTTACCGCGCGGTCAGCTTCGACGATCTCGTTGCTGCGTACGACGAGCAGGTCAGAGGTCTGATCGAAGGAGGCGTCGATCTTCTCCTCCCCGAGACGACGTTCGACACCCTGAACCTGAAAGCTGCCCTCTTCGCGATCGAGCGCTTCTTCGACGAAGGGGGGCGCAAAGTCCCCGTGATAGCTTCGGTCACCATCACCGACGCCTCGGGGCGAACTCTCTCCGGTCAGACCGTCGAGGCATTCTGGAACTCGGTCTCGCACGCCAGGCTCTTCGCGATCAGCATCAACTGCGCGCTCGGGGCGAAAGAGATGCGGCCACACGTGGAAGAGCTCGCTTCGATCGCGCCCGTCTATATGACCTGCTTCCCTAACGCAGGGCTGCCGAACGCGCTCGGTGACTATGACGAAAGTCCAGCTGCGATGGCTGCCGTAGTGCGTGAGTTCGCCGAGAGCGGATGGCTCAATATCGTCGGCGGTTGCTGCGGAACGACACCTGAGCACATTGCCGCGATCGCCAGCGCGGTCGAAGGGATGGCTCCCCGCATTCCTGCTTCCCCCGAGCGCTTCACACGCCTGAGCGGCCTCGAGCCCCTCACCATCCGGCCTGACTCGAACTTCATCATGGTCGGCGAGCGGACGAATGTGACCGGTTCCCCTCGGTTTTCGAAACTGATCTTCGAGAAAGACTTCGACGGCGCCCTCGCGATTGCAAAGCAGCAGATCGAAGGAGGCGCGAACATCCTCGACATCAACATGGATGAGGGGCTGCTCGACTCCGAGAAGGTGATGGTCGAGTTTCTCAATCTCGTCGCCTCCGAGCCCGACATCTGTCGTGTGCCGATCATGATCGACAGCTCGCGCTGGTCGGTGATCGAAGCAGGTCTCAAGTGCGTCCAGGGAAAGTCGGTCGTCAACTCGATCAGTCTCAAGGAAGGAGAGGCGGCATTCCTCGAGCGTGCACGCCAGGTGAGGCGTTACGGCGCCGCCGTCGTAGTCATGGCCTTCGATGAGCGGGGACAGGCCGATAGTGTTGAAAGGAAGCTCGAGATCGGGGCGCGGGCGTACAGAATTCTGACTGAGGATGCAGGCTTTGACCCGACTGACATCATCTTCGATCCCAACGTCCTGACGGTCGCAACAGGAATGGAGGAGCACAACGGCTACGGAGCCGCGTTCATCGAGTCGATTCGCGAGCTCAAGCGCCGTTTTCCGCTGACAAAAACTTCAGGCGGGATCAGCAACGTGTCGTTCTCTTTCCGAGGAAACAAGGCTGTGCGTGAAGCAATGCACGCCGCGTTTCTCTATCACTCGATCGTCGCCGGGCTCGACATGGGAATCGTGAATGCCGGTCAGCTCTCGATCTACGAAGAGATTCCGAAGGATCTGCTCGAGCTCGTCGAAGATGTGTTGCTCAACCGGAAGCCTGACGCGACCGAGCGTCTCCTCGCATTCGCCGATTCGGTCAAACAGACTGGCAGGGTGGAGCAGAAAGAAGACGCGTGGCGCAGCGGAACTCTGGAGGAGCGCCTTTCCCATGCAATCGTCCGAGGATTGACCGACCATATCGAGGTCGATGTTGAAGAGGCTCGCAGGGCTTACCCGACGGGACTCTCCATCATCGAAGGACCGCTGATGGCTGGAATGGATGTCGTCGGCAACCTCTTCGGTGCGGGCAAGATGTTTCTGCCCCAGGTCGTCAAGAGCGCGCGCGTCATGAAAAAGGCGGTTGCGTATCTTCTTCCGTACATGGAAGCCGAGAAGAAGACGTCGGGCGACACACGGGCGCGTGGCAAAGTGCTCCTCGCCACGGTGAAAGGCGATGTTCACGACATCGGCAAGAACATCGTCGGCGTCGTGCTCGGCTGCAACAGCTACGAGGTCATCGACCTCGGCGTCATGGTGTCAGCCGAGAAGATTCTTGCGACGGCCATCGAGCAGAAAGTCGACGTCATCGGACTCAGTGGCCTCATCACGCCGTCGCTCGACGAGATGGTGCATGTCGCGCGTGAGCTCGAGCACGCGAAGATCAAGGTGCCGCTACTCATTGGCGGAGCGACAACGAGCAAGCTCCACACGGCGCTTCGCGTTGCCCCGGCGTACAGCAATGAGACTGTGCATGTGCTCGATGCATCGCGCTGCGTAGGAGTCGTCTCCGACCTGCTCAATGACGAACGGCGTGCGATCCTCAACGACAAGAACAGGATCGAACAGGAGTCGCTGCGCGAGCGTCACAAGAACAGCCAGAGCGATCGTCCCATGATCACGATCTCTCAGGCTCGTGCGAATCGCTTCGTCGCCGGACGTGCCTCGGATTCTCCCGACAAGCCGGACTTTCTGGGTACGAAAGTCTGCCGCGAGTTTCCGCTCGAGAAGCTCGTTCCCTTCATCGACTGGAGCCCTTTCTTCCAGGCCTGGGAGCTCCGCGGACGCTATCCATCGATTTTTGAAGATCCCACGGTAGGTCCGCGAGCGAAAGAGCTGTTCGATGATGCGACGACGCTACTCGATCGAATCGTGCGGGAGCGATTACTTACTGCGAATGGAGTGTACGGGTTTTTTCCCGCGAACGGCGTGGGCGACGACATTGAGGTCTACCAGGATGATTCGCGATCGTCCGTCCTCACCACCTTCCATACGCTCCGCCAACAGGTGCCGAAAGCTTCCGGTGAGCCGAACTATGCGCTGGCCGATTTCATCGCGTCGCGTGAGAGCGGGGTTGCGGATTACATCGGCGCATTCGCCGTCAGCACAGGGACCGGTGTGGATGAGCTCGCCCGTCACTTCGAGGCCGATCACGATGACTACAACAGCATCATGGTCAAGGCCCTTGCCGATCGGC
The DNA here is from genome assembly GCA_035576005.1 of Thermoanaerobaculia bacterium. Classification (GTDB taxonomy): domain Bacteria; phylum Acidobacteriota; class Thermoanaerobaculia; order Gp7-AA8; family Gp7-AA8; genus DATLXH01. The sequence continues at coordinate 14,339 of DATLXH010000142.1, forward strand.
TGGTCGAAGCCTTCGCAGAGGTGCTGCATCAACAGGTTAGAGGCGAATGGGGCTATGGAAAGGATGAGCAGCTTTCGATCGATGACCTGATCAAAGAGCGTTATCGTGGAATCCGTCCCGCCCCTGGCTATCCGGCCTCTCCCGATCACACGGAAAAGCCGGTGCTCTTTGAGCTTCTCAATGCCCAGAAGGACGCCGGAATCACTCTCACCGAAAACTTCGCCATGTTCCCGGCCAGCTCAGTCTCCGGGCTCTACTTCGCGCATCCCCAGTCGAAATACTTTTCGGTCGGAAAGATCGATCGCGACCAGGTCTCCGACTACGCTGCCAGAAAAGGGATGACCGTCGCGCAGGTGGAACGCTGGCTCTCGCCAAACCTCGGCTACGAGTAGCAGCCTCCTCCATCAACGAGTAGGGGATGAGCCGCGAAGCGGCGTATCCCTCTCCCCGTCGGGGAGAGGGAAGCGAGCGAAGCGAAGCAGGGAGAGGGGCGTGAAAGTCTCGCCATTCCGGAAGAAAGCGCGGTCTTCGTATCTCTCGCGGCCCCTCTCCCGGTCGCTGGCGCGACCACCCTCTCCCCGCCGGGGAGAGGGACCGGGCATCGCCTTCGGCGATGGAACTACGACGTCCCGTACTCCGTCTCTTCCACGATAAAGTCCACCACCGCCTCGAGACTGTTCGTCCGCCTATACACATCAAGCTGCCGATCGGCCCCTGTGCGCGTCTTCAAAATCTCGCGGACGTAGTAAACCTCTTTCCGCGAGCCCAGCTCATCGAGTCCATCATCAATGAACTCGAGCAGCTCATCGATGAGCGCTTCGACCGGCACCTGCCTGCGACGTCCAAAGTCGATGAGCTTGCCATCCAGTCCCCACCGGGCCGCCCGCGTCTTGTTCTCGGTAACCAGCGAGCGGCGGTAGAGTCGCCACCCCATGTTGTTGCTGTATAGCTTCCAGAGCTTGAGCGTCACCGCCTGGAAGAGGGCGGCGATGCAGATCGTTTCGTCGATCCGCAGCGGAACGTCGCAGATCCGGTACTCCAGCGTCGGAAAAAATGGATGCGGGCGCACGTCCCACCAGATCTTCTTCGGATTGTCGATGCACTCCGACTCCACCAGGATCTTGACGTACTCTTCGTACTCCGAGAGCGAACGAAAGTAGTCGGGCAATCCGGTGCGGGGAAAGTTCTCGAAGACCTTTGCGCGATAGCTCTTCCAGCCCGTGTTCTGTCCGACCCAGAAGGGAGAGTTCACCGAGAGCGCGAAAATGTGCGGGAGGAAGTAGCGCGCGGCGTTCATGATCTGGATGCGAGTCTCGGGATCTTCCACCGCAACGTGTACGTGGAGACCAAAGATCAGATTCGCCCGCGCCACCATCTGCAGATCCTCGATGATCTGCGCATAGCGCTCGTTGTCCGTAATTGCGACACTCGACCAGTGCGCGATCGGATGCGTTCCCGCCGCGGCGATCCGCAGATCGTTCTCCTTGACGAGACGGATGATCTCGCTTCGAAGATTCGTCACATCCTTGCGAGCCTCAGCGATATTCGCGCAGATGTTCGTGCCGACCTCGATCACAGACTGGTGCATCTCCTGCTTGATCTGGTCCTTGAGACGAAGCTCACCTTCGGCGAAAAGCTCCTGAATGTGCGAACGAAGCATCCTGGTCTTCGGATCGATGACCTGGAACTCTTCCTCGATCCCGAGAGTGAATGAAGGGCGTGGATTCATAGGTCTCCTGAGAGGCTGAGCAAAAATCCCGCGCGGTCCAGATTCAGCGAGCACTGAGACATGCCTGGGGCCCCAGGGCGCTGGTCTGCGGCCTCGATCATCGCTTCACCCAGCTCTTCATCTTGTCAGGCCACGAGCCGGTCGCTTCGAATCGCGCGGGCTTATTGACTGTCTCGATGAGGAAGTCGGTCATGTTGCTCACGATCCACTCGAAGTTCTCTTCCCCGACTGAGTTGCGATCGGCGTCGGGAGCGCAGTTCATGAAATCGATCGCGTATGGTGTCCCGCCGCGAATCGCGAACTCGACCGTGTTCATGTCGTATCCCAGAGCCTCGCAGAGCGTCTGCGCGTCCTTTGCGACGCGAGTCTCCATCGCCTTGTCGGGCTGGTCGGTTACATAGCGCAAATGATGCGGCTGGCGCGGGTCGTAGCGCATGACTCGAACACGCGTGCGTCCCACGACGTAACATCTGTAGTAGTCGTCGAAGTCGATCGCTTCCTGCGCCATCATCGTGAGCGTATGGGTCTGATCGTAGGCGGCGAAGAACTGATCACGATCATCACACTTGTAGACGTCCTTCCAACCGCCGCCATCAGCCGGCTTCATGAAGATAGGAAACCCGAGGTAGCCGAAGAGTTTGTCCCAGTCGACGTAGCGGAGATTCCGGAACGAGGTCGCTTCCGTGTTCGGAGGGTTTTGTTTGTGCGGGAGAAGCACTGTCTTCGGCACCGCCACCCCGCAGGCCTGCGCGATGAGGTTGTCGATGAACTTGTCGTCGGCCGACCACCAGATAGGATTGTTCACGACCCGGACTCCTGAGGCCGCCGCACACTTCACGAATGTGCGGTAGAAGGGCACCTCATGACTGATTCTGTCGAGAATCAGGTCATAGTCGAACTTCCCGTCGTCCATCAGATATGAGATCTCAACCGGTGCGGCTGTTATCCCGGCACCTCTCTTGTTGATGGCATCGATGAGCGCCCAGGGAAATGTGTCCTCCATCCCGAAGAGGAGACCAATCGTCTTTTCCTGCATTGTCACTGCCTCCTGACCGCTCGCCCGAAGACCCCGTATGTGGCCGGACATTCCAATGTCCGGCGCCCCTCAAACCGCTACTACTAGAGGTAGCATCTTCCAGAGGCTGTGCCCGGTCGACTCGCATCGTATAGAATCGCCGACCTTTAGAGCAACGGAGCGGACCGAATGCATCGAGACTACGGAGCCTGGGACAGCCCGCGGCTCAATAAGAAGATGGAGTACCTCTGGTTTGGACATGCGGGACGTCCTCTCATTCTTTTTCCGACCTCAGGGGGGCGGTTCTTCGAGAACGACGACTTTCATCTGACCAGCTCTCTCTCGGAGAAGGTCGATCGCGGAGAGCTGCAGCTCATCTGCGTCGACGCGGTGGACAGTGAGAGCTGGCACAACAGCTGGGCGCATCCTGCGGATCGCGTCAGACGCCACGAGCAATACGACGGCTACTTGCGCCATGAGATGGTGCCCTACATCCAGCATCGCTCCGGCAGGGGAGATCTCATGGTGTACGGCGCGAGTTTCGGCGCGTACCACGCCTCCAACTTTGCAGCGCGCTACCCGGAAGTCATCAGCCGGGCGATCCTTTTTTCAGGCGTCTACGACATCCACCGTTTCCTTGACGGTTACTGGGATGAGAGCTGCTACTTTCACTGTCCGGTCGCCTACATTCCGAACATGGACGACGAAGCCGCCGGCCGTCTGGCGCAGAACGAGTGGATCATCGCGACCGGCGAGCACGATTCGCTCATCAATCAGAATCGCGAATTCGCCGGGTTGCTCTCGTCGAAAGGGATCGGGAACTACGCCGAGTTCTGGCCCGGCCAGTTCGGACACGACTGGCCCTGGTGGCGCGAGCATCTGAAGCGATTCGTTTAGCGAAGAGCTCAGTGCGCGCTGATTTGACAGCGTCGGCTGTGGAGTGACGCCCTCGGCGTGCCGCCGGCACTCTACTCCTTGTGTCGAAGACCCCTGACGATCCGATGCACGACCGACACTTCTGATCTGTCATGCGACGAAGGTCTAACGTATGACAGACACTCCTCTCTGTCACCGGCGAAGGTCAAAATGAAGGACAGACACTCCTGTCTGTCACCGCGACGAAGGGTAAACGTAGGACAGACACTCCTGTCTGTCACGCGCTGAAGATCAAAATCCAATCACTCTGATGAACCCTTCGGTTCCATTTGCGATCCCCCTCTCTTCGGAACCAACCCGTTACTTTCTCGCGTTTTCTAAATACGAACCCTCTCAGCAAAGCTGCCGAATTCCTCTAGCTCGCATTTCTCACAGACCTTTGTCGTGAGACGGCGGAGAGGGGCTTGGATGCGAGGCGCACGGCGATTTTGCGACGAAGGCATAGTCGACACTATGTCAAGGAGCGAAATTGCCGTGCAACGAAGCAGACAGGCCGCTATCC